>NVWA01000031.1 GCA_002746535.1 Planctomycetota bacterium | reverse complement strand
CCCGGTATAAGAAGACTATCAAAAACCCGACTACAAGCCTTCTTGTCTTTTTTGCTCAATACCTTTGCATTACTCTCATCCGCTGACAATATTATGACAAACAAAAAATTAAATATTATGGAAATAGCAAAAAGCGTTTTATTATTCATATAAGTCCCTTGGTATTAATCTTTGATAAGTAAATTTTGTTAATAAATTATATGCGTGAGATCAAAAAAGACAATAGACTATAATGATATTTGGTGCTCTGACAACTCCCATACATCAGATGAGCAATACTACCAAGGAGCATGGTTACTATGAAGGCTGATATGATTAGTGGGCTTAGGAGGGTTTTCATTTAACGTCAGAAAGATGCGACTTACTTTGATTCAATACTATTGGCTGGCTCAGCATGATCAAGAATCATCTCATCTAGCGCAGTTGCACCTGCAGTATCATACCTGATTGAATCTGAAGATTTGATAACAAAATTATTTTTATCTAAAACTTTGGATCTCTTACTATTACTTAATTCTAAAGGAATAACATTTTCCTTGGATATGTTTTCCTTCCTCCAATTTTTTAAATTCTCACTATTTTTAGAAATCATTATCACCTCAATAATTCCAAAGATGATCATTAAAATGGTAAACAATATAAGCAGAATTAAAATATTTTTGAGTCTAACAGGAACACGTTTAATTTTTCCTCCACAATCAGGACAAACAATGACGTTATCATCAGCCTTAAAGTTACATGATTGACACTTATATTTCATATCACTTCCACATATAGAGTGTTTCTAATTCTACCACGCCAAACAAAAATCAGAAGAACTATTCCTCAGTCTCAGTCTTAACCAACTTCCCTTTTTCAAACAGCTCTCTCTTCAAGAATTTGCCTTTGGGGTCGTAGTATTCTTTTAGATTTAGAGTACCATCTTCGTTCCGTTTTTCTATTGAAATTAACAAACCATTGTTACACATCTTCTTAATAGAAATTGCACCACTTTTATACCATTCAAATTGTTTACCACTCTCAATGCTATTTATATAAGTATTTAGTGATATTTTTCGCCCTTGCTTATCCCATTTCTTCCAAATACCTGTAAAATCTTCTATAAAAATCAATCCCCCTATATTAGTTTCTGCCATAACCTCAAAAGTGTATTCATCCCTAAACGGAACCCAGGAAGGTGTATAATAATTCTGTACAATGTAATGCCACTTACTACTCTGACAGCTCCCATACATCAGATGAGCAACAGAGCCAAGAAGCAATACAAATATGAAAGCAGACACAACTAATGGATTTAATAATTTCTTAACCAAGGCTACTCTCTAAAAGCAAAGAAAGCATTATATCAAGCTTCCCACTATGATAGATTGGAATATTTGGTAGGTGGTCATTCGTTATGATAGTATGACTTGAGATTTATAATTAGATTAATTAGAAATTATTTTGGAGAGACTTTGCCACATTTATAAAGTAACTGGACTATTGTTTTTATGCTGTCTTTAGAAACAACCCTTCTCTCCACAATGTCACGGAAATAACAAATCTCTCCTTCAACTTTTGGAATCTCAGTTGGATTAGTATAATTATAGTCAACAGAATCAGCCTCACCCTCTGTTAAAGGAACATTACAAAATGCTAATTGACACTCCATATTTTTACCTGATAAAGAATTGCGCAAACTCTATACGCTTTAATTTATAACTACAATCTAAAAAATTCTACTTTCAAATTTGCCATTTACATCATAATTTCGGAGTTTGCCAAGTTTTTTCTATGAAAATAATCTGTATGGCTTTGATTTACTATTTAATAAAAGCAGACACAACTAACGGATTCAATAATTTCTTAACCAAGTCGACTCTCTAAAAGGATTAGTGAGGATTATACCAAGGTTTGGATTTGTGGTTAGGGGAATTACTACAAACGACGACGACCTTTTCTATGACCCTTATCCTTAGGTTTAGAGATAAATAAAGTTATTATAACTGAAACTATTCCAAATATTATCGTAAGAGAAGGAACTAAAACCAACATAACTGACATAAAGTAACCGTCACCGCCATCACTAGTTTTATCTGGAAATCCTAATTTCCCAATAATTAATGAGACCGAAAGCCCAATCGCACAGCCTAAAAAAAAGGCTTTAATAAGATTATTTTCTCTCTTCTGATAATCTTCGACCTTCATGGTTACCTTTCATTAATCAATTCAGATTTTTTAATTTACCACCCACAAAGACCAAGGCAACGCTTGAACTTTTTATAATTCTTCCGCATCATCATTCTTTTTCTTCTTACGTCTTTTAAAACTTCTTTTGCTTTCAGGTGGAGTAGTAAATATTGAAATCACAACCAAAATTATTCCCCCTATCAACATGAATAATGGGGTAAAAAAAATAATCATTGCATAAACTATTAAGCCATCAGAGGTATCACTACTATTTGATCCCGAATTAAACATATAAAAAATTATAGAAAAGACAAATCCTGCAAAAGCCCCTCTAAAAAAAAACTTTACTTTACGCATTTTATTTTTCATAGCAAAAAGCCCTCTTTAGTCCGTAACAAATCCTTAACCAAGGCTACTCTCTAAAAGGATTAGTAAGCATTATACCAAGGTTTGCTGGTGAGTTATAATGAGAAATAGTCTTAGTATCAAATTCCAGTTACATAATTATATGACTTTATTACTTTGAGAGTCATAGGAAATTTCACTTGGTTTCAAGAAAATTCAGACGAGTCGCATTCTTACTTAATTTTATTAATAATTCCTGAATTTGTTTATGTGCATCATTCGTATGCAGAACAACCAATTGATCTCCAATAATTTGGATAGCAACACCATTATCCCTACGCCAAATATTTTTGAATACGTTTAACTTAATAAATTCAATAATCATATTAGATGTAATTTTTTGGTAACTTCTAATCCTTTCGTCACCACTTGAAGGTGAACCTAAACCCAACTTTTTTAATGTCCAGCTAGGTGCAATATAACTACTCAAAGGATAAACTCTCAAGAATCTATTATTAATTATTTTTTCAGCATCCTTTATAAAAACGGCTGAACTATATAGAGTATAATCTAAATTATATTTTGAAAGAATTCGCTTCAATGTTTTACTTAGGGATGAATTTTCAGAAATAAAATCAACTGGCGTATCAAAAGAGACTTTATTACCAGCAAATATCGAACGATCAAAAGCGATTGTAATGCCCGACATCAATCCAATTTTAAGAAGCCCTTCTCTAAAGCCAATGCTATTAATATTGAAACTAATAGGTTTTTCCAACTTATCTGACAACGAGCGTTTCCATTTTGGCATTATAAAATTAATTTTTTTAATATTAACTAATTTGGGTTTAACAAATTTTTCAGTCAGCTTATTCAACTCTACATAAACACTTTTATCTGCCATTTTTCCGGTTTTTCCAAACTCATTCTGACTAAATTTGATTAGCAAACTTATTTGGTCTATCCCATGATTCTTTACAATTCTATTTTGGTACGGCCTAGTTAGCCTAAGGAACATTTCATCAATGGCAATATGCACCTCTGAATCAGCAACTATATGCAATTGATTATCTTTAATTTTAATTGTGTATGAACTTTGTTTATGCCAGATTTCAGGATTAATAAAGTCTCTTACTAATTCCATTATAGTGCGCATAGATGTACCATTATCAATTAAAACCTGAAGATTATATTTTTCTAATGATAACTCTTCCTCGACACCACTTTTGCTACAGACCACAAGAGATTCATTCTTTAAAACATAAGTTAATGAACATTGTGTTAACAATAAGTTTAAAATGGTTCCTAATTTTAGCTTATCGGCATTTAAACTTATATTCATTTTTAAAGCATTTTTAACTTTATAGTAAGCCGTCAGTAAATTTGGATTTGAGTTTCTAATTTCATTCAAAGCTTGATTTAAGGTAACATTTTTCCAATTAAACGATTGCTTACGGTCAAGTATTGCCAAGTATTTTGCATGCCAGTTAGGTATTCTTTTTGCAATGTTTCCTGCTCTTTTCTGATAAAACCTATTGACTGGAATTATTTTATAAACTTTTGTTTCACTTATTTCATTTAAATGATTAGCAATTTTATTATAAATTGGAATTTCATTACTCAAATAGGAATATCTGGCTGAATCTTCTAATAAAACGAGCTGATTAATCTCAGTCGCTATATTTTTTTCTTTTACATTTTTCGCTTGATTATCAACTCTCAATTCCTGGCTTAAACCATAAGCACTCAAAGTAATAGCTGTTAATAATACCATACCTAATTTTAATTTTGAAATTAAATACATCTTTAAAACTCCTTTAACAATTGATTGTTGAATTAAACTATTGTGAAGGATAAAACTACTGGAATTTAATGTCGATGCTGATGCTTTGTTTACATAAAACAACTGAGCAAGTAAGGCTGTAACCAAAACATCTTTCTTTTTAAATTTAGATTGTAAGAGAGATATTGTTCTTTCGATCGTCTTTTTAATACTGGACTCTTTGCTTTGTGTTTTTTCAGCAATTTCCTTATTACTCATATTGTCATAATACTTCATTAGAAGCATTTCTCTTTTCTTCTTTGATAATGAGGAAATCAATTTATCGAGACAGATGTTATTCTGACTTTTCTCATCTTTTACTATTTCTTCATCAAAACTTGAGGATGTCTCATTCTTCGATGCTACCCGATTCATAAAAGTACAAGTATTTTTAGAAGCCCAATAAAACCATGAGCTAAGATTAGATTTAATCTTGTCTTGATCTTTGATATAAAGAAGAAAGGTTGATTGAACCGCATCGTCAATAGATTCTTTATGATGTAACTTTCTGATGCAAGTTGAATAAACAAGTGAGTAAAATTTTTTATATACCTCCTTTTCAAACTTCGCGTTATTAATTTTAGTCATAACCGTTCCAAATATATTTTATCTCAATAGCAGGATGGCAATTAAGAGTGAATAAAGTGACACAAATAATAAATAATTTTAAATTATATCAAAATAGTTTCTGCTTGAAAACATCAGGTGCTTTTAACAACATAATACTCATTATTTGGTACGTGCATCTGTAGTCTGAATGGTAATCCTATATTGTTTTTGGTTCGTATATAGATGTACCAAGGGTAATCGGTCTTATCAATCTTCTTTTGGATGACTTATTATTAAAAATTTCTCGAATTCAGCCTCATTCAAGTTACCCCTCCATAATTCAGAATAAATTCAAAAAACACGAAAAGTGTCCTTGGAGTGTCCTTGGCCTATGACAATTAATGGTTAATGACGACAAACATTGACAAGTACCAATGCTTATTTAAGTCTTTATTTTGAAAGTAGTTATACGTAAAATACTGCTATATATGGGGTTAGATAAAAGAGTACGTACGGTATCCTATGTTCTAGGCGCTTTTTTGGAAGTATATGATTGAATTATTACATAATATTTCATCTGACTTAAGAATAAAAGTACATGTTCAAATTTTAAAAAAAGGATCTTTTTGGGATCACTTTTAATTGTTATACTTTCTATTTTTATTTGGCATATGTATGACCTTTCAATGCTAATAATTTTTTTAACTCAAGTAACAATTATAGAATAAGTATGCAACCCGTTGAAATTATTTTTGATGAGATAAAATACTCACAAAACACGAAAATTTTGTGATATTATTGGGGCCAAAGCGGGTCCTGATCTTGTTCGATCACACCTTATTTGATGTGATTTGGGATTATTTTGACATCACCTAACTCGCTTACATACAGGTAAATAATACCCCTTATGAGATCAGCTAGATTTGGTTTAATGTGAACCTTCACGTTATTTTAATATATCGTAATTAAGAAATGCTTATAATGCTAGCATGCTCATGATTCAAAAATAAACTTGGTAATTAATGGCAAAGTCAATCGAAGATAAATTAGTTGTAGGAATATCTTCAAGTGCACTGTTCGACTTATCAGAATCGGATAAGGTATTTAGAGAACATGGCGAAGACAAATATAGAGAGTACCAACGAGAAAATATTGATAATACATTACAAATTGGAGTTGCCTTTCCTTTCATTAAAAGGGTTTTACATCTTAATAATATCTTTGACGAATTACAGCCAGTTGAAGTTGTCTTGTTATCTAAAAATGACCCCGAAACAGGACTTCGAGTATTTCGTTCAATTAAAAAATACGAATTAACCATCACAAGAGCTGCTTTCACAACAGGAAAAAGCCCTTACCAATACATTCCAGCATTTAATATATCCTTATTCTTATCTAAAAACCCAAATGATGTATTGAAAGCAATTGAAGCTGGATATCCTGCTGGCACAGTCATGCCTTCAAAAATTGAAGATGACAGTGATCCGGAGTTAAGAATCGCTTTTGATTTTGATGGCGTAATTGCAGATGATGAATCTGAAACGATCTACAAAGAAACTAAAGATATAGAAGCCTTTAATAAACATGAAATGAAAAATGTGCATTTACCTCATAAGCCGGGACCCTTGGGTAATTTATTCAGAAAGTTGGCTTTTATTCAAAAGCTAGAACTAAAAAAAGAATTACAAGATAAAAGCTACCGCAGAAGAATTAGAACTGCAATTATAACAGCACGAGGTGCACCTTCACATGAAAGAGTTGTTACGACTCTCTCAGATTGGGGTGTAAGTGCTGATGAAACCTTTTTTCTAGATGGTATCAAAAAGCATAATATTCTAGAAATATTTAAACCTCATATTTTTTTTGATGATCAATTGGATCATTTAAAGTCAGTTGCAGGAAATGTTCCTATGGTCCACATTCCTTTTGGAATTGCTAATAAGCCTTCATCTTAAGCAAGATTTTAACTAAAATTTCTGGGTCCAAAACTGGTCCTTATCTTGTTCCATCTTATGTTTTTTGATGTGATTTGCGATGATTTGAATTTCACCAAACTCGCTTACTGAGGCTTTCAAAACACCACTTTTGAGCATAAATAGCTATTTAAAAGTAAGTTATGAAATAAAGCCATATAGATGTTGATATTATGCAGATATATAAAGTAGCCTTATACTGTAAATGACTAATGAAAACTTACCTTTGAATTGAAGCTGAATTCATTTAATGATTAGGGCACATTGATCTTCATGAGGGATGACTTCTAGTACATGATGTCCGCCTTCATGTGTATATTCTTGAGATACTATTTCTAAATTCCGGCCCTCAAAAGAAGCATTCATATCTGTATCGATTTTAATGAAAAAGGAATTATTAATTATTCGAATTAAATCCTCAGGTATTTTAGAGCTTTCAATGTCCACAGTATTTGAATTCAAAGATAATAACGTTTGCTGGTGATAAACTAATTGAGAACACATTTCTTTCGTGTTTTTAGAAAGCATTCTATCCAGTTTCAGTTGATACTTTTTTAAATGATTCACCCACAAATCGACAGTTTCATTATTTCTCGCAGGATCTTCATGTAAAATATTCGGCCAGTGCATACCGCAAATTGGACCAGATACTTCACCTTCGATAGGTACATTGAATTTATTCCATTGCATTAAATCTTGACCACGATCGATTGTAATAATGCCATTGTCGATACCATAATATTTGTTTTTAACTTCTTTAGCATTTAACATTGTTGAGAATGGCGTGGAAATATATTTAATCCCATATTTTTTAAATAGTTCGAGAAAATTTTCTTTATTGGGGGAAAAATTATCAACAAAAGCCGTTGGCACATAAGATTCTGGGAATAAACCCAATAAGTTGTCATACATGATTTTTTTAAATAATTCCAACCTTTGTAGGCACTCATCTATTGGTCTAATCTTACCATTTTGATCATACCATTCACCACGCGTGAAAGTATCTTCTTTCCAATACTCATGACTGATACCATGTAGAGTGATCTCAATATTGGCTTGATTGGATTGGATAATATTAGAGGTTTTTTCTAATAGTATTTTATTGCAATTCTCTGGGTTCCAACCTTTTCCTGATTTTGAACACGAAGGGATTGAGCTTATATCTTTTGTCTCAGCCCACTCTCCCAAAATCATAGCAGCTTGCGGTCGCATGCCAAGCTTTGAACCAAGGTCAGCAATTGCTTGGTAATCAGCTGGAACATGATCCCTTATAAAGCCTGTTCGATATGGCTCGTGTTTTTTAGATCCGTCTTCACCTGACCACCAGCCAACATCATCAATTACTATCTGTAGTGGAAGTGGAATGCAGCAATCAATAATATCCTTCATCTATTTTTTTTCCATTTTTAAATAAAGCTCCATGTTCTTTCAATAAATAAAATAAACCCACATGTCTTACTTCAGTTTCAAATAAAGAAAACAAGCAATTGCAGAATTATAGTTATTTATTGATTATATTAATTTTATTTTTCTATTGAGCGGTTAATATTAACAACTAAAATACAAAAAAATAATCACACAATTCAAGTCGTAATTATGCAGAACGAAATTTTATTAAGCTTCCTAATAACAATTGCTATAGTGACAATCACACCCGGGATTGATACTCTTTTGGTAATTAGAAATACGAATAGAGGTGGCATTAAAGATGGGAGCATGAGTAACCTTGGGATTTGCTCAGGGTTATTTATTCATGCGTTAATATCTTCATTAGGTTTATCGTTAATATTTATCCAAACGGCTTGGCTTTTTGGTTTAATTAAAATATTGGGAGCACTTTATTTAATTTGGTTGGGAACAAATAGTATTTTTTCTGTTTTCAAAAAGCCTAAGACTAATTTTAATTTAGAATCAGAAAATGAAATTAGAGTTTCTAAGTTTAAATCGTTCTATGAAGGATTAGTTTCAAATGTTCTTAACCCGAAAGTATTAATATTTTACATGGCGTTTTTTCCTCAGTTCATTAACTTTAATGAATCTGTAGTGATTCAATCATTACTTTTAGCCGGAATACATTTCACAATAGCACTTATTTGGCAATCCATAATTATTATTCTACTTAATAATATTAAAGATGTCTTAAAGTCCTCTGCATTCAATAAAGTGATGAATTCAGTAACTGGTTCTGTATTTATTTTTTTCGGATTAAACCTTCTGTTAAATACAGATAAGCCGGTTGTTTCAAAATAATACAAAAGTTGGTAATATATCTATTTACCATATGGGGTTCAATAAAATGATTATCAATAGAACAGCTAGAAGCACATTAACGCCAATTGAAATGTTTCATGGAGACACTATAAAATTTACCTTATCCGATTCTATAGCTAGAATAGAGCTTTTGAATACTGGCGCAGAAGTCATGGAAACAAGCTTAAAGAAAATAGGCCAAGAAGAACCTTATGGCAAAACTACCTATCGGTTTTGGGGAGATTTCATTATCAATGGAAAAGAAACACGCTTATTACGTGAAGTTGGAACTCAAAAAAGCTTTTATGAACCTTGGGTCTTTAATGGTCTGCGCTTATGGTTTGATGCTGTAGATGCCATATTTGAGTTTATGCAGGAAACCCATGGCCCTTGCAGATTAAATCCATCTTTTGCTCATAGGCTTCCACCACGAAAACAAGCACGCTTAGTTCTTCAAGATGTGAATTCAAGAATTTGTCCTGAAAAATTACATCCATGGTGTCCTCTGCCAGAAGAAGGTATAAAAATAGAAAACTGTTATCAAGGTGAAGATTGCTGGATGGGAGCCTTTGATGGTGCTTCTGCCCATGGAGGTCTAGACCTCAATCATCCTAAAGGCACTCCACTTCATACACCTTTTGATCTCGACAATCAGTTTTTAGCACGAAGTGTTATTGATGGTGCTGTTAATAATTCTTGGAGAGGATTTCGCCGTTGGGATAGTGGTTCTGACTGGGTGATACTTTCTGCACATATGAGCAAACTATTGATTCCGGAATACACTCCGCTAAAAAAAGGTACGCATTATGCAGAAGCAGCTGGCATATGGGTTGGCACGCATGAACACAGCCACTTCACTTTTGTTGTTAACGACCTAGGAGACACCTACCACTTAGACCCTTGGATACTGTTTTGGCAAATGTATCTAGATCAAATATAAGCCAATTTGATAATTTATATCTAATCTGCTTTCGGAATGCAAACGATAATAAAGTGATGTTACTATTCTCCTTTACTTATACGGATGCCCCTTAAAGGAAAGAACAACACAAGTATTTTGTTGCCATTGGAAATCAAAGGATTTTCCATCTCCTAGCTTTTTGCCGCTTCTTTCATTAATGACATCTTTAGCTGTAAAGGTAAATTTTAGAGTTACCGGAATAGTAGATTTTTTAAGGTCAGCTGTATTTCCGCCACCCAAACTATTTCCAAATATCTCAGCATTTTGAACTAGAAATACTATCGTTCTGTCGCCTTTTTCAAAATAAGTAATTTCATATCCAAATTCTTTAGTTCCTGCATTTTTTATATCAATCCAGCGCGTAGCACCGCCTGAACGCACTTGCTTCATAAATAAATTACGTTTTGATTTTGCCTCTGCATGATCAGATATCGCAAAATTAGCTTTTGTTCGGTAGGCACTATACCACTGTGGTGAAAGATTCATTAAAACCGCTTTTCCTTTTCCATAGACATTCACCGTTTCAATCGCCATTTTTCTAACAGCCTTGTGGTAGCCTTTTTCTTTGATACATGTATTCTTATTCGTAAGGAAGTATTTATAGCTAGCTTCGTGCCCTTTTCCCGCTTTAAACCATGTGTAGTTTGTGTCTTGATTTACTTCACACCAATATTTTTCCTGAAATATATCAGAGCCTTTTAGGTCAGGGCTATGCTTAACATTAAACATACTATCCAGAACACCACCCTTTGCCCTACCTTTACCATGTTGATCCCAGAGGCCAGGCATATAGTCTGCAATTACAGTCCCACCATTTTTACAAAATAATTGTATCATGCGAGCTTCCGCATCTGACAAACAAAATACAGCAGGAAGAATTAAAACTTTAAGGTCTTTCGGGAAACCTTTTTGAATAACATCTACGTAGCTAATAAAATTATACTGCAAACCTTCATCTCTTAACATATTTTGCCAGGCGTGGCGTACTAAATGTGAGCCGCCTAAAAGATGATCTCTATTTCTTTTTTTCCAAGTACTTTTGTGAGGTTCTGCATCTAGTATCCAAGCCATCTGAATGGAAGCGTGGCTATAATAAATTCCGACCTTGTCTTCTATCCATTCGGCTTTGTACATTAATTTAGAGATTTTCCCTGCCACTTCAAGTTGATCCTTGGCAACTTTTTTGTGCCAGTCAGCTGGGCTATTGTCATCTTTTTTAAACCAACCATAAGGCTTTTCCTCACTCTGAGTAGGCACTATCCAAGCTGCAAAGCCTCTGTTTCCATGACTCATGTAATACCAGTTTTGCCAAATAGTATCATCTACATTTTTAGCAAAAATTGTTGTTATTGCCGGCAGGGCATTTCTTGGGTTGAATGACCGGATGACAGCCTGAGAGCTACCTAGATTATACGCCTCAATAAATTGAATCTTTCGCATTAGTTTTGCATAATCAAATCCACCAAATGCATTTGGTGACTGGCCACCTACAAATCCAATCGGTGTATCAGGATCTAAAGAGTTACCATACTCAACCAGCTCCTGAAGAAAATTGCACCAGTATGAATCGTTAAATGTTAACTGATCCATCAAAGAGCTGGCATCAAATTCTTTTATTGTCCACTTAGGCAGATGAGGGTAAATTCTTGAGTAAGTAAACCACCCCTTTCGACTAGGCGCCTTTCCCTTACCATAAATTTCTTCAAGCCATTTTTTATAATGCTTCTTACTTGATGTTAATTGCCACATACAGGGCTTAACAAAACTACCCCAACTAATTTCATCATCAAGGCCGTATGCAGAGCGTAATGGACTACCTTTCATTCTATCAATTTTTTTCTTAAGAGAAATTTTAAGTTTATTCATTGTGGCTTTATTCAAAAGGACATCTCCCTTTGGTCCTCCTCGAAACCCAGTAGAAGAAATTCGCTTACTAAATTTTGCTTTTCCAGCTTTATCTTTTGGAGGAGTAATATGCAAATCTCCTTTGCCGGCGGCATGATCTGAGCTAAATCTTATATTATTTTTTTCAAGCCAACTTAAATAGGAAACATCACCCCAATCCACCATGCCACCGTTATAGCCATTCTTTAATGAAAATTCTGCACCCTTTTCATTAAAACCTACCTTAAAGCGTTTGCCTTTTCCACCGTACCAAGGCATGTGATACCAACCAGGCCATGCTTTCCAAGCCCAGTCTTTATCCTGTTTTACTTTTTTAAAATCTTTACTATTTTTGATATAGTGCTCATATGGATCAACAATATCCTGTGCATTAATAGGACTTATTAATGAAAGTAGACAACCCACAATTAAATTGATTATCAACCAACTTTTTATGCTATACCCATTCTTCATGCTTTTATCTCCCTTTAATATAGCTAAATATTAAACAGTTTTTTTTGACGATTTTTTTAACGATTATAGTAATGTTCTAAGACACAGCAAACACATTGATCCCATTAAGTATCAACAATAAGCTCGTTGAAAATGATCGGGACAGGTTAAGTAAGATTTAAGGGACAAATTTTTATTTTCTTTAAGAAGTAAATTTTAAATCTTCAGTGCTCCTAAATCTGTAATCCCTTTTTTAGCAGTAAAAGTTATTTCTTTATCCGGTTTTAAATGATCTTTTGAATTCGACCATAGGAATAAAGTATATTTTTTCCCAGGAATAATTTCATCAGATCTTATGGTCATATATCCCTTAGCATCTGACAATCCTTTAAGGTAAATATTATACCAGGTTTTGTTTTTTAAAATGTATTTCAATGCTTTTTTATTTTGAATTAAGCTCTTTAGTTTTCCCATTAATTTTAAATCTTGTTCTGAAATATTTTTATCATCCGAATGTTTTTTTTCTGAATTCCAAGTGGGTTTAAAATTGTGAAAAAAAACTTTTTCTGTTGAGTTTTCGATGATTCTTTTCAAGCCTATTGCTGTATTAATATGGTCATGACAGACTAAACTACTTTCGACCCAAGGTAAACCAACACCTACTTCATCAATGAGTCTGAGAATCAAAACACTTGATAATGGCTTTAGAGTAATTTCATGATCCTTGTTTTTTAATATTTTTTTCCGATCAACCGCTAGCGGTATTTTCAAATTTAAATTTTTGTAGTTATTAATTAGAAGATATCTACGATGAAAAGGTCGATCGTAGGAATAGTTCCTAAATTCAGATCTCTTCTCATAATAAAAGCCCTTAAAGTCAAGATGAAGATTTGAGAGTTCTGTCTTAATTTTATTTTCATTTTTTAGAATATACGAGGTAAAATAAAGCTGGTTATTTTTAACAAATAGTTGTGCTTTTTGCTTTTCTAAGGCTGTGACGGCATACATACCCATTAACATTTTATTAAATGTCGGTGAAAGCAATAAATTGACTCTAAATTGTATAAGATCTAGTTTGTCATAGCGATAGGTAACTAGATTTTCGTCAAGAGGAATAACTTCCCAATTGGTCTGAAATAGTTCTTTGTCTGTCCATCTAATTAAGATGTCATTATTATAAGGCATAGAGTGAAAATTTCGTTCAAACACATTGTCTTTTCGTTTTATAAAAACCGAGCCTCGCATTCCTTTATATTCTAAATGAAGTTTAGGAATTAAATTATCCAGATGGTAGCTTATTCCAGTAGCATTGTAATTAAACTTCACCTCTGATGATTGGGGTTCTTTTGCAGTCAATTGATTTTTCAGTAAGCTTTTTCTCCCAGCATCTTTTTTCAGTCGTATAGTTGTTTTTTTAGGATCATACTTAACAGCATTCATTTCAATTATAAATTCATTATTCCTGTCATTTTCAAACTTACTTTTTATTTCAAATTTTTTAGCTATATTTTCCAGAGGACTGAATTTGTAATTCAGAGAACCTTCTTGACCCACAAAAACTCGTATGTAATATTTTCCCTCATCTGTCTTACAGATGTAATTAGTGTATGATTTGGTGTATGATTTAGTGTGATGTTTATATGTTACAAAACGACCTGAACCACCCCTTCGACTATTATCATAAGTGGGTTCTTTTAAAAACATTCTTTTTTTATGCCAATGAGATTTAAAAGGGTTTTTGACCTCATTAAATGAATAGCTAGGGACATTGTCAGTAAACAATATATTGTTACCATTGTAATCAATAAAATGAATAGTTATGATTTTTCGAAAGTTTGGTAAAAAATAGGTGCCATGCAAGTCACGGTTTTTTGAAAGATTAAAATTAAATTTTAGTTGCCCATATCCTTTACCATCTAATTCCAAGGAATAAAAACCAGGCTCTAGTCCTTGTTTCTGCTGGCCTTCACAGACAATAATATTTTTCGCAGCATCAAACTTAATTCTTTTTTCTATCCATTGATTTTTGTTGATTTGCCTCCAGAGACGAACTTGCATTCTATTGGCTTGGTATTTTTCAAGCGGTTTCCCTCTAGCATCAAGAATCTGGAAATAAGCTTTTGATGTGCTTCTTGAGATAGCATTTTTATAAAGTGGCACCCATTTCTCTTCTTTAGCAATTATTTCCTTAGTGCCTTTCTCTGATAAAACACTTGATGGAATTTTGAATATAATTCTATTTTGTGCTGAAGTAGTATCAGAAATATTTTCTTGTTTTATTTTATTGATGTTGAGTTGTTGATCATTATCAGAAATATTATGAGATCCAATATTTTTCACTTTAGGCGTATTTTTTTCTTTATCACCTGTTTCTATAGATTGGAAGCCTGTGAAGAATAAATAGAGGAGTGAGCAAAGTAAAATTAAAGAAATGAAGCCAATTAATTTCACTTTGTGGCTTTTTTAGTTAATAAAAATTTTAACTTATAATTCCTTACACAAACTTCAGCTTTTTTCTTTTGATTTGGTCTTACTTTTTTAGGAAGTTCTTCAATGATCTTTCTATCAATCTCCCTTCCTAATTTCCAAATAAAGTCAAACATTTTACTATCTACCAAAGATACATTTTTTACTGTTTTACACAGGAATGGTACTGATTTTGGGTTCCCACATTTAGCCAACATAATTGCATATTGATAGACTGTATTAGGTGGTTCAAATTTTTCAAGGAAGTCCGATAGCCTTTTTGGATTTCTTCTAAGCATTGCATTACCAGCATGTATAAATGCGTTGTACTTCCAAAGCTTAATTACTTCTATTAAAGCATCTTCAGCTTTTTTACCAGAAAAAGATTCTATCGATTTTTCAGCGACAAGGTAAGTGTGCAAATGACCTGTTTTGGATAACGTTAATAATTTAGGAATAAGAGATTCGATTCTCATAGCTCCTATTGCTCGAATAGACCAAGCTAATTCAGGATTTAATGAGCCATATTTCTCTCCTGGAATTTTAATTTGTAATTTTCGAGTAATATAATCCTTATGAAATTTTAGCTTAGCCAATTTTATACCCTCATTAGTCATAAAACTTTTTTCATATTTTTTAAATACTTTATATTGATCATTTACAGATCGAGGGGAGTTTATTTGAAGTAAAATTTTCAGAGCTTTTAAAGAACTTATTGTATCGTTACTAATTAAATATTTTTCAAGGAAATCTTCGTTATTTGTTGGTGAGACTGCACAAGAGAATTGGACAGCCGGTTTCAGTTTAATTTTTAAGCCATTCTTTATTCTCTTTTCTAAAGAATTAATAATTTCAAGGTCATTTGCTTTAACCATAGTAATTGAAAAAGTTAATAATATAACAAATAAATATTTGCTTTGATAGCATAGCATAAAAAGTCCTTACTTCACAAAAAACAATCTACAATACGGTTCTACGTATTAATATAAAAAAGGTTCAACAATAAAATCTAAAATGACAGTGTAATTTTTACGTTTAAGCAATGTAGAACCAAATAACAATAGACACTGAACTTACGACCCTGAATAACACAAAATTATCCCATTAGTTGTTGTTACATATAACCTACCATTTGCAATTGATAGAGAATCATAAATTGGAGTACCATCGATCTCGATCTTTTGAATCATTTTCCCATCATTTAATTGATATACACGAAGTTCTGATTTGTTTTTTGATTCTATTTCTTTTGAAATACCTATAGCATAAATTTTGTCAACAGCTGTAGCCAACCCATATATTTGCATGTCCATATTTTTTAACGCCCAATTATACTTACCTTTTGCCTTTAAAAATAATCGACCATGAATCTTTCGCCATTCAGTTTTACCATAACCATTAGAATATCTACCTGCACAGATACTGGTGTCTGGCGTAGAAGCTAAAATATCTCCCTGCTGAATACCATCTGAGAGGTACTCATGTCTTTTATCAGTTTGAGCTGGTTTTATGGAATTTGAATAGTCCACAATAGAAACTGGAGTTAAATACCGTGTGGTTTTTAAAATTCCTTTTAAAGAAACCGATTTAGCTTTTCCATACACTCTTTTACCACTATTGAAGTCATATCTAAGGCCATTAAAGACTAAACTAATTTTATCAGACAGAAACATGTCTGCACTAAAATGTCCTTTTTCCTGATAATGCCATTTAATTTTGCCCGTTTTTATATTTAACGCATAATTGTTTAAACCGTGAAGTTGTTTGGCAGATCGGCCAACAGATATGAAGGCTGAATTCTCTTTTATTAAAACACTTCCTGCCACAGGCCATTCTGAATCAAATTTACCTCTATCGCCAATGTACTTTTGACAAGGAGCTACCCTTCTGGTCCAAATTTCTTTACCTGTTTTTGCATTTAAGCAATGCACATATCCGCCACCCGTACCAATCAAACAATATCCTTTGTAAAGAGTAGGTGAATTTCGTGGCGTTCCCGTTGTAAAAAATTCCCATTTAATATTGCCTGTTTTTTGGTCTAACGCAATAATTTTGTCACCCCTTTCATCACTTACAAATACTTTATTATAACTTGTAGTTGCTTGCGATAATTTGCTAGAAGCTACTTTCTTAGTCCATGATTTAATTAATTTTCCAGCAATAATACTTTTCGTAAAATTACTCCTCTTATGGTCTTTTTTATACATCGGCCAATCGCTTTTTAAATCTTTTAACTCAACTCCTTTACCCGTACCAATTTTCAAGGAATTATTATCTTTTATGTTAGCTTTCCAGGGAATTTGACTTCTCTTCGCTAGTGCTAAAAAGCCTCTAAAGGTAACTTGACAAGCACAATGGTGAGGTAAAAAATATGTCATACCATTTCCAGGGTGCTGACCAATACGACAAGGTGATCTTGTAGAATTATTTTCATACCCTTTTTTTAATTTTTTATTGTAGTACCAACCATTACTATATAAGAAGTAATTCGCTGTAGCTTTAGTTGTAAAGCATTTTCCATAAACATGACCTGGCACCCTGTATTCATCTTTAACCTTACCATTTTTACTGTTTATCAATTTAATTTTTAGTGATTCTTTTTTTAATTTGTTGTTTCTATCTATCATCCAAACTTCATCATTATATGGAATTGTAGCATATCCCCATTTACCTGTCTCTCTCCACTTTTCTTTGCCTGAAATTCCATCTATGGCCAATAGAATTTTTGCAGAAGAATATTTCTGGTATGACATCGCATACACCATGTCTCCTTTTGCAAAAATTCGCATTTTATCTCTTAAAGTTTTTAACACATTACTTAAATCAAACTCCCACTTTTTCTTGCCAGAATTAATATATAAGGCATACATATTTTTCCCTTCTTGATAAAAGACCATGCGTCCCTCTGCAGCAGGAAAAGAACTTATTTTGGTTTGCCACAGTTTTTTAGCAGATTTCTTATTGAAAGCAGTCATAAGCCCCCTGTCAGCCACTATTAAAATATTTTGAATAGACATCGCAAATATAGGGGGTGATTTCGTTTTATATTTATTGATCATTTTTCCTGATTGACCATGTTTTGATATCAGATTCAAACCATCTCTGTAATAAAGATTATTTTTATCGCAACAGATTGTGTAATCTGGTGTACGTATATATCTTTCACGAGAACCTGCCTCAGAGCGCCAAAGCTCAACACCATTATAGGCGTCTCTACATATTATAAACCAACGTCCCCCATTATGAGTATCAACAAATTCCTTATAATAGATCCTGCCACCACCAGTGACAAATCCACTATAGCTTGTATAAAGCGACCCCCACTTGGGATCCCCGATCCAACGAGTTTCCTTCCAGGGACCTACCTCCGAGTCATCGATAACAAAAGATTGATTAGCAGCTCCTTTTATATGATTCCATTCATCAAAACTTTCT
The DNA here is from genome assembly GCA_002746535.1 of Planctomycetota bacterium. GTDB lineage: Bacteria > Planctomycetota. The sequence continues at coordinate 53,318 of NVWA01000031.1, read as the reverse complement.
GGCACTTTCTTTTTAAAAATTTTATTTGATCCTAGAGAAGTCACATTACTTTCAAGAGCATTTAATTCCTCTATAAGAGCAATATTATTTTTAGCAATAACTATGTAGCCACCAGGCGAACAAACCCTATAGATCTCAGACCCCGATAATTTGGTGCTTGAATTATTTAAAATAAAAATTACGTTTACAAGATTATCTGTATACGGCAGTAATTTAGGTGTCTCATTTTCAACAATGGAAATTTGACATTCTAATTTAAGTTTACCTATCTCAAACCTTTTCTTTTGAGAGTTACCACCCTTACCTGTAACTAAATGAATATAAAAATTAGAATTTTTTGCAAATGTTAATGCACAATTATAATCGTTGAGAACTATAGCCATTCCCTTACTACGATTTATACTTTTTATAAATCGTTTCGCATCTGAATCAGAAAATGCAGATAAAACTTTTGTGCTAATTAATAATGCAATTAGTAGAAATAAATTATTGATTTTCATGGTATGGTATACTCTTAAAATGGTGAATGCTGAAATGTAAGTTTGACAAAAGAATATAATTCTGAGTTAACAGTGAGTACACTTCTTTTATTGTCTGCTTGAAGCAAACTACAAAGGAATAGTAAAACTGCAAGCGAGAGTAGGATAGTCTTTTTTATCATGAGAATTCATTATAAGAAACAGGTTGTTCAGATGATTTATCAAAAGCATTATGAATGCCACAATGATCAGTTTAAATATGGAAAATGTTTCATTAAGTATTTCATCACGCATAGTCCTAAATTATTATAAATAAAGGACTTACCTAGATACATAAATTTTGGTCATAATTGTGCACATTCCTATAATTGTTTTGAATTCTCATATTACATGCATATTACATTAAAAGTAATCATTAAAGAATTTCAAATGAACATTAATAAAGAATGAGAAGTCAGTTAATGCACCCATTTATAAAAAGATATGTTGAGTCAAATGTGCCCGTGACCGAACTTTTAACTTCAGAAAACAAACCTCTTGAACCCACACTAGAATGTATGCTTTTGCTAAAACAATCTAAGAATAATAATAGCCTAATAGAAATAGCTTCTGGCAAAGCACTCACATTAGATCTCAAATCGGTTGATCCATCACTTGCTGTATTGTTTTTCCTGACTTGGATCGGAGCAGAGAAGCATTATAACAGCAACAACAAAGAGTTTATTAATTATTTATCTAGGAAGGCGATTGATCTATTTGATAAAGATACTCCACCAGTTTTAAAAGCTCAATGTAATCTAAGCTTTTATCCCAATAGAAATAAACGAATCTGTTATTTTAAAAAAATTTTAAATAAAAATACTGATTTGCCAAGATGGTCATCTCTTTACGAATCATACATACTTACTATAGCCCAAAGTGGTATGGGAAAAGATTTAGAAGATTTTTTTGATAATTCATCAAAAAATAAGTTGTTAATTTTGGATGAACAAAGTTTATTAAGGTATCAATTTTTAAATTCGATTGAAACAGGAGACATCAAGAAAGCTTCTTTCCTATATATAAAATTAAAAAAAATCAAAATAACACACAAATTAATTAATTTACAGATAAATCTTTTTTTCGATATTTTACAACTATTCAATAAACAAGTTGAAGTAAATCACATGGCATTCCCTGATGATTTAATGGTTCAAACAGACTATAATGCTTTGCAAGCTAATCATTATCTTTTAGAAGGAGACTTAAAAGAATCATTGTCATGGGCTAGAAAATCTCATAAAGGCCTCATTCATACCGTTAGTGGCTTTTTGTCATATACACTAATTCGTGCAGAATTAGCAAACAACAGAGCAGAAGCCGCGTTGAGACTCTTAAACACCAACCGGGAAAACATGACTCACTACCTAGATGACTTCTTTTTTGCCAGAATAGAATTATTGAATGGCAATCGTGATAAGGCAGCTCTCCACTTTGCCAAAGTTTATAAAGCATGTCAATACTATGGAGCTCAAGGTAGACTTGATTTTGAACTGGATTTAGCTTTAGAATTGAGCTCTTCTGATGTTCGCTTCTTAACAGAGGCGGCAATGTCATTATCCAAAAATAAAATTAAAGAATTTGAAAAGAAGGAACAACTTAAACACAGCGACAAGCCAAATGCCAATATATTATTAAACTCTAATAAAGGGGTAGAGCGTCTTATAGGAAATAGTGTCTCCTTAATAGAAATTAAAGATTCAATAAAAAAATATGCTAAATTTGATGTACCTATTCTAATAACAGGTGAAACAGGAGTTGGAAAAGAAGTTGTCTCACGTGCAATACATGAAGAATCAAATCATAAAGACGAGCCATTTTTAGCCATTAATTGTGGTGCCATTTCAGAACCTCTTTTGCAATCAGAATTATTTGGCCACATGTCTGGCTCTTTTACAGGTGCTTCAAAAAACCATATGGGAATATTTGAAGCTGCAGGTAAAGGCACCGTTTTTCTTGACGAAATAGGGGCGATTAGTCATAAATTACAAATAGCTTTATTGCGAGTTCTAGAAGCAAAAGAAATTCGCCCAATAGGCAGCACTAAGGCAAAACCATATCATTGCAGGATTCTTGCTGCTACCAATGCTGTTCTTGAAAAGTTAGTAGATGAAGATCTGTTTCGCATGGATTTGCTTTATCGGCTTAAGCGATTAGAAATTAATCTTCCACCATTAAGAGAACGTCCTAAAGATATATTAACACTTGCGGAGCTCTTCCTTTGCGATGGACGTAGCGATGGTCAGATACCTCAATTATCCCCTGAATTACAGGAGGTATTTATAAATCATTCATGGCCAGGTAATATTCGACAATTGAAAAGTGAAATCGAAAGAATGAGATTGATGAATTCTGAAAAGCTATATTACGAAGCAATTGATTGCACTCTGTTAGGAAAAGAAAAAACAAATAAAATACTCGAAAAAGATCGAGGAGCATTACCTGCTGAGCCCCTAATTCCTGAAGTCAAATTAGCCGTGGCGCAATCGAAAATAGACTTCCGTCCTTTTTTATCTAGTGGCAAATCACCTTTCAGGCGTCTAGAAAAATTACGCAATTTTTTTCAAGAATATAAATCTTTAACACGTTCAGAAGCATCTAAGATGCTAGAAGTATCATTAAAAACAGCCGGCTTAGATTTGAAGTTCCTTTGTGAAGAAGATTTTATCATAAAGATTAAACCTTCTGCTTCAACACGAACGCATTATTTCACTTTAGCAAAGCATAGCTCTTAACAGTTTCTTTTTCCCTTAGCTATCTCGAATGAAGTTATGAAATAAGGCCATATAGAAGGTTTTATCATACCGTTAAGGAAAGATACCGTAGAGGTAACCAATTTAACGATATTCTAAGATTTATACTCATTTTGTATGGAGCTATTAGTTAATTCATTTAGAAATCTATTTGCGATTAGGGCTATTGTTTCTTCGTTAAACTCTTTGCTATTGTAGGCAAAATAAAATTCTAAAGTTCCATTTCTGATAAAGCCATTGATGTTTAATTTGTGAAGAATTAAGGACTCCTTACTTACGCTATAATCTGGAGAATTCTTATCTACCTGCATAAAATCAAATAATGAATCTTCTTCGTAATTTCCTAAGTAATTAAAACTAATGGTAGGCTTGTATTCATTTAAATGTTTTATGTCTTGATAGAGACTGGTGATATATTTTAGTATATTATATCCAATGCCATTTCTAGGCGTGTTTTCTAATGTAGTTCTGTTATGAGTAATGATTTCATTTAACGACTCGCCCTTACTTGTTATTAATAAAGGATAGGCATTTGTGAACCATCCCACAACATGACTTAAATCATGGGTGCCTTCTAAATCTTCATCACGACCATGTCCTTCCATCATAATTAATGTTTCCGACTGATGTCGATATTCACACAGAGCGATGGCAAGGCACGATATTAATAACTCATTTATAGTCGCTTTTAATTCGGGTAATAAATTATTAACAATCAAAGAAGTATTCTGTTTTGATAATTTAATATTAACAGATTTGATATATTTAACTTGTTGCTGTGATGTTTCATGGTCAACTTTTAAATAACTATAATTTTGATCAGATAATTGATTCCAATATGGGATCTCTTTTAATATTGCTTCTGATTGACTATAAGTATGTAGTGCTTTTGTCCAGTTTTTGAATCCTTGATTTGAGACAACGCTTAACCTTTGTTTCTGTATAGATTTTTGATAGGAACTGTTGAAATCTTCTAATATCATTCGCCAAGAAACCCCATCGATAATTAAATGATGAAAACACATCAATAAACGATCTCCATCATCACAATGATACAATACAATCTGCCATAAAGGGCCCGTAGATAAATTTAAACTTGATTGATCATTCAAAAGTTCTTGATTAAAAGTCGTAGCATCAACATTTTTTATCATCAATGGTAATTCAAATGCTTCTTTGGAAATAAATAGTTCGGGCAGTTCATTGTTATAAATAACTTTTGCAGTTAATAGGACATGCATATCCACTAAATATTTCATTGCATGCTTAAGTGCTTCTATATCAAGTTTCTTCTCAGCAAAAAATAATTCTGAATGATTAAAATGATGCGCTTCTGATTTGAATGTATTAAAAAACCAGCTTTGTATCGGACTCAATAATACATTACCTCCAGCATCATCACATGAAACATCTCCTCCAAGGCTTTTTTGTCTTTTTTCTAGATAAGTAGACAAGGATTCTATGGTAGGATGAATAAAAATATCTTTACTACTCAATTGATAACCCTGTGATCTTATTTTAGAAACAAGTTGTATCGCTTTTATCGAATCACCGCCCAAATCAAAAAATGATTCATCGATTGAAAATTGCTCCAAGCGTAAGACCTCTTTGACTAGTGAGAATAAAAGAATCTCCATTTTAGAGATTGGCTTGACCAGTTTATTAGCATCAAAGTATTTTAATGCGTAAGTTTGTAATTCTGCAGTGTCAAGTTTCCCGTTACTCGTCATCGGAAATTCTTTTATGGTGTAAATCTGGTGAGGTACCATATAGGCAGGTAAATAATCTGATAATTCTAATTTATAGTCAGAACTATCTTTCGTTTGAATATCGGAATCATTTAAAATAAAGGTAACTAGGCGAGCATCCCCTGTAGTTTTAATGACTAACGTTTCGGCTTCCGTCGTAAACTTTAAATCTAAAAAAGCATTGTTGATTTCATTTAATTCAATTCGATGCCCTCTAATCTTGACTTGATTATCTTTACGTGATACAAAGACTAACTCTTCGTTAATATCCCAGTAGCCGATATCACCTGTCAAATAAACCTTTTGATTACCTAGCGCAGCGACGTTCAAAAATTTTGACGAAGTCATTTCTATTTCGTTTAAATAGGCTTTTGCTAAACCAATGCCACTGATAGCAATCTCCCCTGTTACGCCATTGGGAACAAGCTCCCTATCTTGATCTAGAATGTAAATGGATAAACCTTTGATTGGTTTTCCTATGGAAATAGGTAAATCGTCACTAATTGTTTCTATTTTATTCATTGTAGCGCAAACAGATGTTTCTGTGGGTCCATAAGCATTAAAGTAATTCAATTGTTTATAAAGATTTTTGACATCTTCTAGGATGGGTGATTCACCAGCCGTGATTAACGTCTTCACATTCGACAATATATTCTTATCTAATTGATGAAGGTATACAGGCGGTAGCGTCATGATATTTATTTTATGGGTATCAATAAAGGTTTCAAATTTAGAAATATCTTGAATATCATCTTCACTAGGAATACAAAGACTAGCCCCTTTTAACAATGTCATGAATATCTCTGACAAGGAAGCATCAAATGCTGCCGAAGCAAACCATATGACTTGATCACCTGCTTCAACAGAAAATGTTTCAATTTGATCCATACACATATTCACAAAACCATGATGTTTTAACAAGACACCTTTTGGGTTACCGGTTGATCCTGAGGTATAAATTAAATAGGCTGAGTCTTCCCCATTAAAGACATTCTTAATATATTCATATTGGTCATCTTGATTAAGATCAAAACTATCCATATCAATGAGTAAGAGACTATTATTTGAAATAGTTTTTAGTTGATCCTTTTTTGAACTCTCTGATACTAAGCATATAGAAGCCTTACTGTTCTCTAATATATACTCTATCCTCTTAGCAGGATATTTAGCATCTATGGGTAAATAAATAGCCCCTAACTTTATTAAACTTAGAAGTGCGATGATCGAGTTGTCACTTTTAGGCATAAGAACAGCGACGACATCCCCTTTTTTGATTTGATGAACTGATGATAGCTGAAATGCCATGCGGTTAACAGTATCCATTAGCTCACCGTATGAAATCTCTTTGGACTTATATTTGACAGCAATACGATCTTCATTCTTTTGCGTTATATCTTGAAACACACTAAAGATATGATTCTCAGTGCTTACTTGCTCGGTAGAATCAAAATGATTTCCGATTGTTAATAACTGATTTTTATCTTCATGAGAAAGAATAGAAACTTCTCGTAGTGCTAATGTTGGTTTTTCTAATACTACTCGCCCAAGTTGCTGCAATGAATTAAAAGCAAAGTCAATTGATGAATTTAAAAATAGATCCGTATTATAAGTAATGAATAGTTCTAAAGAATCCTCCGATTCTTGAAAATGAAACGTGAGGTCAAAGCGACTAATTTCAGCATTGACTTTATAATCAGTTATTTGTAGTTGATGCTTTTGTTCAATCTCAGCTATATCTTGCTCAAGTTTTTGATAACTTAAAAAGATATCAATAATAGGTGATCGACTTAAATCACGATCAAGTCCTAGTTCGTCGACTAAAAGATTTAATGGATAATCTTGATGATCATAGGCACTTGTTAATGTATCTTGCACCTGATTCATTAAAAATTCACATGATTCATTCGTATCAAGCTGATCACGAAGAACAATTGTATTAACAAAGAAACCAATTTGATTTTGAAAATCTGGATGTGATCTTCCAGAAACAGGCACACCTATAACTAAGTCTTTTTGTCCGGTCATTTTGTATAGATATAATTTTACGATAGTATTTAAAACGGCAAACCGACTCACCTTTAATGTTTTTGCTACCTTCTGGAGATTTGCTAAGAATGATTTATCAAATTGATATGAATTTATCTGGCCTCTATGGGTTTGGATGATGGGTCTTTTTTTATCGAGAGGGTAATTAAGGATTGGCAACTCCCCTTCTAATTTGTGATGCCAGTAATCTCTTAGTACATTATCACTATTATGAATTTTAGAATTATGCCAATTGGCATAATCAATATATTCCAAAGTTAGAGGCTCTGGTTTAAAATCAGACTTCCCCGACTTCAAGGCATCATAAATAGTAAGGAATTCACTTTCAAGAAGTTCCATGGACCAGCCATCACTGATAATATGGTGCATATTAATATGTAAAACAAATTCCTTAGAGTTGATCTCAATCAAAAGAAATCTAATCAATGGTCCCTTGGAAAGATCAAAAACAATTTCACCTTGTTCCGATAAATATCTTTTTAAATCATCTATACCAAGATCATCGTAATGAATAACTTCAAAAGCGGAGGCCACATCATCAATTATAAACTGACGAGGAGTACCATCGACCAATTCAAAGCGAGTTCTTAATGAACTCTGTTTTTCGAAAATAGCTAAAAAGGATTCTCTTAAATGTTTAATATTTAATTCACCTTTAATTAAATAATTACTAGGTGTGTTATAGGCAAATGATTCTTCATCCATATTCTGGACGGCCCATAATCTTCTTTGGGCATAGGATAATTCATAGTGAGTTTGTCTTTCAACTCTTTGTATCGTTTCATAATTCGATTGTTTACTATGAATGAGCTCGGCAAATTTTCGAATAGTTGCGTTATCAAAAAAGTCTTTTAAGCTAATATTGACTTCGAAATCTTTGTAAACGCGCGATAACAATCTCGTTGCTAATAGACTATGACCACCTAATTGAAAGAAATTATCAATTACTCCAACGCGATCAATTTTTAATAATTCTTGCCAGAATATACTTAAACTTATTTCTGTTTTTGTTTCAGGAGAAACATATTCACTTTCTAGTTCTCGAGATACAATTTCTTGATAAGGCAAGTCAGCCAAAGATTTAATATTAGAAGCAAACAACGCTTTATAGTAAGCATGGTGATTAAGTTTGCTTTCATTTGTCAAAGAGAAATAGATTTTGTGTTTGGCACTAATATCACTCACAGATGATTCTGTGATATTTACCGTTTCCACCATTTCCTTTTTAACAATAGGATAGGCATCTAAATAGTTCAAGGTTATATAGGCTTCTATGTCAGGTATTCTGTCAATAGAAATTTTTAAGCATTCGGCCTTGTTTTCATCCCAGTTAAATTCGGCCAAGAATTTTTTCATTGGTAGGTTTTTATCCGTTGGAAGATAGGTGCAAGCAATAGAAGTAACATTCAAGTTACTCGATTGGTTTTTTAAGGCTGAAAAGATGGCATGCTCAACTTTTCTGGCTAAAACACGACAGGATAACATATAAGAATCTATCACGAGTTCAGTATCATTTACCTTAAAGATAACAACACCCACCCATCCATATTGACCAAAACGATCGGATGCTTTTACAAGCCATACTTGATAGCCATCATTCAATAACTCTATCATTTCTTTTTCAGTACGTCTAATGGTACTTAAGTTAAACTGATTTGTTCGATAGGTTAATTGAGAAGCTCTTTCCCAACTTTCTTTTGGCGAATCTTTTTGCAAGGAGCATATTTCAACGGATAAATTTAGGTTCTCCGTAAAATCATTTGGAGAGGTAGACTGTTTTTCAGAATCATTTCTGATCACATCAGCCTTCACCATTTCGTTTCGTTTACGATCTTCATCCGTTACACGAAATTGATCAAAAGCCCATAGTTGATCACAATAGTCCGCAATATTTTGAGCCTTTTCGGGAAATTTAATTGTCAAAACTTCAGGACAAGCTTGCATTACTTCTGAACATTCCATAGCTGAATCATCTAAGAAAATAAAACTACTCAATCCTAGGTTTAAATCTTTGGCAATATCCTTAATGTTGTCAGATTTCACATTCCAATTAATCTTTGCTGATGCAAAATGTTCTTTCTTTAGAATCATATCGGAGTTCTTTTCAAAAGCTTCCCAGACATTCTCCTCATTATTCTTACTAGCAATGGCTAATAAAAAACCTGAATGATATTTATTTAGAATAAACTCTTGGAACAACTTATAGTTCTCGGTAATTTTAATTCCTTGAACACCATCCTCGCCAACGACCCCTTGCCAAAGCGTGTTATCGCAATCAAGTACAATCACTTTAAAGGCTGGCAGTAAATAAGAGCAAATGGATCTACTAGTTTTAGCACCAATACAGTTGAAACCATTTTCTGAATATGGGATATGCCCTAAATTATTTTGTTTTTCATCAAAACCTGTTGTCAATCCATAGTCACCAAAAGCATTCTCAAGATTCAAGAGGGATATCCCGGGTATTTCATTAATATCTTTTGAGAGAGCAACGGTATTTTCTTTTAAAAATCTATTTAATTCTGTTGGTATCTCTGAGGAATTATAAGGTAGAAATGAGATAAATAACTTCGCTGCATTTTGATATCCTTGCAACAATGAAATCAAGTATTCTTTGTTTTTAAGTATTAGTAGCTTTTGTTCTTCAATACTTGCCTCTGGGCTATCACGTAACCAATCATGCAAGCGAATCATGATAAGATTAATATCATTATTATTACTATTATTATTTAATTCTGAGTTGCTATCAGACAGTTGCTGAAAAATTTGATTATAGGATGATAAGTTTGTTGTATATGGAAGTGAAAATGTTTTCATCCACCAGTCTAAACTAGTGCTAAGAAGGTCAACCGTAAAACTAGCTGTAATTAAGATAGATTTTAATGCTAGTTTAGGCTGAACTAAATACCCTTTGTCTTCAAGTGTCTTTTCGTAATCAATTACAGAGTCAAAGGTTTGAATACTATTACCTACTGAAATGGCTTTGAGCCCTTTGGGTTGAATCTTGTCTAAATTGTTTTCGCCGTTACAGGTATATAAATCACCTAACACTCCTACAGGGCTTAGATTCTGATCTTCATCTAAAATAACCCCAAACTCATCACTAGAATTCAAGGGTATCAACTGTGCCTCAGATTTAGGAGATTGTAAAATTAACTTATTGAGAGAAATATTTGTATCATTTAATATTTTTTTTATAGAAAACCGAATAGATCGTTCTAACCATTTGAAAAAATCGTTGGAGTAATTATTTTTATTATAGAGAAACTTAAAACCAAATTGATCAGAAGGAACCATCTGGAAAGTGAAATTATAGTTGGTGAAATCAAAATGCTCAAAATGATCGATAGCGATTCCAATAGATTGCATGTCTTCTTCACTAGTTTCTTCAAAAGGGTAATTCTCAAAAACAAAAACATGATCGAATAAGTGTTGTTTTAATTCACTTAAAGCTTGGATCTCTGATAGCGATGTAAAATGAAAGGATTTCGACTCAGCCAAGTTTTTTTGTGAGTTTTGTAAGTAATCAACAAAAGAATCATTAAGATTTGCTGTGAATCTTTGAGGTACGGTGTTAATAAAAAGACCAATAATACTTTCTACATTTCTAATTTCTGGAGGACGCCCAGATACAGTAACCCCATAAACAACATCTAATTTTCCATTGTTTTGCGTATTAAATGAATTTAAATAAACTGCCCAAAGACATTGGAATAATACCCCGGTGGTAACTTGATGATCCTGAGCCAGTTTTTCAAGTGATTTTGTATCGTCTTTAGATAACTCAAAGAAATATTCCCCCGGTTGATAAGCGCCATCATTATCATTGGCGGATACGGGTACGGAAGACTGCCTTTTAAAATCCTTTAAATAATCCGTCCAGAATTCTATTGATTTAGTTTGATCAACTTCTTTTAAGTATTTGATGTATTCAGCAAAGGGCATGACCGGCTGTAATACTGGTTGTGTATTTTTAGAGAATGCCGCATAAGTTTGAAAGAATTCTTCTTGAATTAAACCTAGGCTCCAACCATCCATTAAGATATGATGAAAACTCCAAATAATTTCAAATGAATCATCAGCTAATTTGAATAAAGAAATACGCATCAGCATATCTTTGCTCAAGTTGAATGGGATCGCCCTATCGGCCTCAACCTTATTTAATAAAATACTTTCTTGCTCATCCAGGCTAGATGATGAGATATCTTCGAATGGAATATCAAGCTCTCGCTTTTTAAACACAATTTGAATTGGCTGAGGAACTTTTTCATGAACAAAAATGGTTCTGAAAATATCATGGCGCGAAATAATAGAATTCCAGCTTTTATTGAAAGCTTCTATGTTTAGTTGGCCTTTAATGTGATAACGAACTTGTTCGAAATAAGCTAACTTATCGTCGTAAACAGAATGTAGCAACATCCCTTCTTGCATGGGACTTAAGGCGTAAATATTTTTAATATTCTTTTTATCTACCATTGCTGGGAGCGCCGGCAGCTTGCCAGCTTAGCGTAAAAGGTGTTTTTGGGTTTATTGTTTTTATTTACTATCAATGTATCTTTTAACTTTCTTTTATTCTTTATGTTTAAACTTAATGCTGGGAGCGCCGGCAGCTTGCCGGCTTAACCTCAAAAGCTTCTTTTATGATAAGTTCAAAGTTTTATATATCTTTTTAATCCTTCTTTATTTTTTATCGCATAATAAGTGAGAACTTTAAGCCGGCAAGCTGCCGGCGCTCCCAGGTCATAAGTTATCAAGTACATTGTCAAGCATATCCACGTCAAACCCATCGATATCAATATCACTAGGTGTAATCCCAGAGTCATCCGTTTCGCAACAGAAGTTAATGATTTTACTTAACTCATCGACATAACTATCTAATAAGGAATTTACAAGGCTTTGATTCTTTGATGAATGGGCATAAGATACAGATACTTTCAATTGATTTGACTCAACATAAGCAACAATATCTATTGGACACGTCAGCGCTAAATGATCAGCATTTGTTTTGCCGGTTTTTAAAGATGATACCGTAAACAAACCTTCATCAGGACCACTTTCAAATTGTCCTAAATAATTGAAACTGGCACTAGGATAATATTCTACATTAATCGCATTCTGTAGATATTTCAGCACACCATATCCCAAACCTTTATGAGGTGTTGTACGTAATGATTCCTTGAAACGTTTAACTTGAGTTGCTAGGTCTTCATTTTCATCACAAGCAATGGCTACCGGGAACATTGACGTGAACCAGCCGATGGTATGGCTCAAGTCAATTGTATCGCTTAACTCTTCTCTCCCATGACCTTCTAGGTAAATTAAAGAACTTTTTTGTCCATGAATTTTCTGAAAGCTTAAAGAAAGTGCCATGAGTAGTAAATCGTTCGTTTCCGTATTAAAAGACTCATGTGCATTAGTCAAAAACTTTTTGGTTAGTTCTGCATCAAGAGTTCGGTCTTCTATCTTCACTTCATATTGATCCAACGTTTCTAAGGGTAACTGTGAATCTTTCGCCATCGTTAGATTCATCCAGTAATCTATTTCTACATTAAATTGGTCTGTGTTTAAGAGAAACTCGGCCCATGATTTCGATGAACTAGAACGTTTGAATTCATTGTTTTTTGAATTCAGTTTATATGAGTTTTCTAAATCTTCTAATAAGATTCGCCAAGAGACACCGTCAACTATCATATGATGAATCACAATATATAAGTAATCACTGCCATCAGGAGTATTTATCAAAGCTACTTTTATCAATGGTCCTTGATGTAGATTCATTTCAAGGTTAATAGCTAACGTTGTCGTTAAAAGTTCTTCTTCATCATTGCTAGCAAGTTTAATTTTTTGAATAGGAACATTCGCGTTATCTTTTACGTCTAATGTCTTGTTATCAGTCAACGAAGCTCTGAAAAGATCATGATGATCTATAATAGCATTGATTGAATTTTCTAAAATGGTCTCGTCTAAACTCCCATTCCATTTAATGAGAATATCCTGATTGAAGTGATCTAAAGAACCCTTCTTCTCTTTAAGAAACCATGATTGAATAGGTAATAGAGGAAACTCACAAACTTCTCGTTTTTCAGTTTTATGAGTATCACTAAGAACTAAGCACTGAGATAAACCTTCAATTGTTGGAAAACTATATAAGTCTTTTATTTCCATTTTCAGATGCTGATTTCTTAAAGCAGCAATCATCTGAATGGCTTTGATTGAATCACCGCCTAGTGAAAAATAGTTATCTTGGACGCTGATTTTTTTACGGCCTAGTAATTTACACCAAACAGATTCTAATATTTCTTCAGATTTACTTTTTGGGGCAATATATTGTTCATCTGCTTCATGTGACTCATCCGCAGGTGAAGGTAATTTTTTACGTTCTACTTTACCATTGGCATTTAGAGGAAGTTCTTCCATTGCAATCATATGGGCAGGAATCATGTAATCTGGTAAAAAACTAGATAGCCATTTCCTGAGATCGTTTTTATTTAACTCTTTCTTGGTTACAAAATAAGCCACCAATTGTTTGTTAGCGCCTTTGTATTCAGACCACGCCATAACAAATACTTTTTCAATCGCTTCATTTCTCAAAATGGCATTTTCAACTTCACCAATTTCAACTCTGAAACCTCTAATTTTAACTTGAAGATCTTTTCGACCCAAAAACTCAATTTGTCCTTCGCTTGTCCAGCGACCTATATCATTTGTTTTGTAGAGATGGTAATTATCATCAAAAGGGTTTTCCAAGAAGACCTTTGCCGTTTCTTCAGGTCTATTCAAATAAGATCTAGCAACCCCAGCACCACTAATGAAAATTTCCCCTGTTACCCCAACAGGCACAGGATTCATGTGGTCATCTAATAAGTATAGTTGATCTTGTGACAAGGCAGAGCCAATGGGGATATTGCCTGTTTTTTCATCAATAGAGTCAATGACATAATAGGAAGCAAATGTCGTTGTTTCCGTTGGTCCATATACATGTACAATAGAATCTTTGTTTTTTCTATATTCTAATGCTTTTTGAATATGTTTAAGCGAAGCTTCTTGGCCACCAAAATAGATCTTATCAAACTGACGGATAATCTCTGGATCAATATCCACCAAGGTGTTGATTAACGCCGTTGTAATAAAGGTTATGTTAATATTTTGTTCTTTGATGAAGTCACATAAAAGATTTGGTGATAATAGCATGTCATGATTGATTAATTGAAGCGATGCTCCGTGTAACAAAGCGCCAAAAATATCAAATACGCAACCATCAAAAGAATAATTCGATAACTGAAGGATATGATCAGTTGGTTTAATCGACGTATAATTAGTATTTTTAACTAGAGCGATCACTGACTTTTGTTCTACTAAGACACCCTTTGGTGTTCCGGAAGAACCTGATGTGTACATGACGTAAACAAGATGATTTGGGTTATGAGAAACTAATAATTTCTCAGATGATGTATTTTGAATATCATCTTCAATGATCAAAGGCAATGCTGTTTCTATTAACTCATCTTTAAATGATTTCTCAGTCAAGATTAATTTACTTTGACTATCTTTAAAAAGAAACAAACTTCTTTCAATTGGATTTTTAGTGTCTACAGGCACATAAGCTGCTCCTGTTTTTAGAATTCCTAAAATACAGGCAATCATCCATGGGCTACGAGTAGCATAAATACCAATTTTGTCTTCAGGGTTAAAGTCGATAGCACTAAGGATAAGGTGGGCGATTTGATTCGATAAGTTATTTAATTCAGTATAGGATAACTTTTCATGGCTTGTTGATATGGCAATATTATCAGGATATTTGTCAACCATCTCATTAAAGTAATCGATGATACCTTTATTTGAACTGGTTGAAGGGTCTACTTTCGCCCCTTCATTAAATTTTTCGATTATATTAATTGATTCAATTTCTGATAAAAGGTTTATGTCCTTTATCTTTTCATCTGCAGAACTTAAAGAAGCATTCACCAATTGAATGAAATGTGTTTTCAACTGTTCGATGGTTTCTGTTTTGAATAAGTCGGTTGCGAATTCGAGGTTTATACTAAGCTTATTATTCTTTTCTTCGCATACCATCGTCAAATCGAATTTACTTGTTGGCGAATCAATATCTAGGACTTCACTTTTAATATTTGTTAAACCGATTTCACCTTGATCAAAGTTTTGTAAACCGAACATAACATCATATAGACCGGATCTGCTAGGATTATTTTCAAGTTCTAATTCATCCATTAATTCATCAAATGGATACACTTGATTTTCAAAAGCATTTTTCACATTATTTTTTAATTTTTTATAATAACTTGCTAAGCTCTCATTAGGATCAATTGTAATTTTAATGGGTAATGTATTTAAATAGTAACCAACTTGGTTATTTAGATCTGAGTGATAACGACCAGAAATAGGGATACCAATAATAATTTCTTTTTGATGGGTGTATTTGTGTAATAATAAATTATAAAATCCAATCAAACCCATAAATAAAGTCAGCTTATTGGATTCGTTAAATGATTTTAAACTTTGAAAAAGATCTTCTGGCAAATCAAAGTGTAATAAAGATCCATTGAAACTTTTTTCTGATGGGCGTGTATAATCCGTAGGTAATTCTAAAACGGGTACTTCCCCTTTTAACGTATTTAACCAGTATTCTCTTTGGGATAACATTGATGATGAGCGAATCGCATCATTTTGCCAATGAGTAAAATCGGTATATTGGATATTCAATTCTTCTAAATTATGATCTTCAAATGAATTGTAGATTGATGTGAATTCTTTTAACAAGATCCCAATGGACCAACCATCGCAAACAATATGATGAATACAAATGGATAAGACGGATTTTTGATCACTAATTTTTAAGACTTTCACTCGAAATAAATTACCTTTAGATAAATCAAAGGCCCATTCAATTTCTTCTAAACATTTTGAGTTAGCTTCATCCAAAGAACTGACTTCGTCTGATAAAATTTTGAAGATGTTTTCTTGATTAGATTTCTGATAAGGTACCCCATCAATTTCAATGAATTGCAATCTCAAAGATTCATGACGACCAACTATATACAAAAAGGCCTTCTCAACTAAATTCAGATCTAATGAACCAGTTAAATGAAATGCCCCATGTAAATTGTAAGCGATTGAGCCACCTTGAATTTTATCTAATGTCCAAAGTCTTTTTTGAGCATAACTAAGTTCATGATATTCTTGAGTGGGAGCTTTAGTAATTTCAGCAAATAAGCTTGGTTTCTTGAATTGGGCAATGTGAGCTAGATTTGCAATTGTTCTTGATTCAAATATTTCCTTCAAAGAGAAATCTACTGATAGAGACTTGGATAATTTAGTCATCAACAATGTTGCTTTTATACTATGACCACCAATTTCAAAAAAATCATCCTCAACACCAATTTTATCTAATCCAAGAATTTCCTGCCAAATATCAATCATTTCTTTTTCAAGATCGTTACGAGGCGCAACATAACTTTCGGCCAATCCTTTCGAAAGAACATCTTCTTCTAGAGATAAGAGTGCTTTCCGATCAATTTTATTATTTGATGTTAAAGGGAATTCTTGTAAGAAATATATTTGTGGCGGAACCATGTATTCAGCTAAATGATGACGCAACTCTGATTTGATGGTTTCTGGATCGAGTTCTTGTTTATTTTCTGAGGTATAAAAAGCGATTAACCGATCATCACGATCACCATCTTTTTTAGCCAAAATGACAGCATCTTTAACATTCTTAATTTCTTGTAAACGAAAAGATATTTCACCCAATTCAACTCGGAACCCACGAATTTGAACTTGAAAATCATTACGGCCTAAATAAATTATTTCACCTTGCTCATTTCGATATCCTAAATCACCAGATCTGTATAAAGTTTCAGTTTCATCATATGGGTTTTGGATAAACCGTTCACTAGTTAATGATTCTCTATTTAAATAACCTAATGAAACACCTGCACCACCAACATAGATTTCGCCAGTAACATTTATTGGGACAATTCGTTGATGAGAATCTAAAATAATCATTGAAACATATGGGATCGGAATACCAATGGGGCTCTCACCTTGGTTTTCTTCCAGATCTTGATTGGTGATATGCTTATAGCTTACATGTACCGTTGTTTCTGTGATACCGAACATATTAACGAGTTTAGTTTTATCTAATGGATATTTGTTAGCCCATTCACGAATTGGTTTCAAATCTAATCGATCACCACCAAAACAAACGGTACGAATTGCTGACAAGGCATTATCATTCTGTAAGGCATCTTCTTGAATAATTTGATAAAAAGCAGCTGGTGTCTGATTTAATACCGTAATTTTATTTTCTGCTAAAAAAGAATAGAAACTTTTGGTGTCTGAGACGACCTCTTTTGTTGGAATGTATAAAGTGCCACCAAAACAAAGTGCGCCATACATTTCCCATACAGAAAAATCAAAACATAATGAATGTGCAATGACCCACCTATCATTATTATTAAAATCAAAACTAAATTTAGAACCTTGAATCAATGAACCTAAGTTCTTATGAGAAATCATACATCCCTTTGGGATCCCCGTTGAACCAGACGTATAAATAATATAGGCACAATCTTCAATGCTGATTTCCACTGTAGGCAAATCACTCTTTGATGAAACATCTTCAAATAATAATCGTTTGCCATCAAAAGAATCAAAGGTGCGCTCTTGAAATGCGTCATCTAAAATTAAGATGTCTACACCACTATCTTCTAGCATAAAATCAATTTTTTCTTGAGGGTATGTAGGATCTAAAGGAATATAGGCCGCACCTGCTTTCATTATTCCGAAAAAACTAATGATCGCTTTTTCATTCCGATCAATCATAGCTGCCACCAATTGACCTGGCTGAACATTATGTACATTAATTAAAAAAGAGGCAAACTTGTTTGAACGATCATCAAGCTCTTGGTAAGATATTTCTTTTTTATTGATTTTGAGTGCGATATTCGTCGGATTTAATTGTACCTGCTTTTTAAATTGAGTTAGTACGCTTTCAACTTTTATCTCAGCTTCTGTAGATGGCCAATTGTTATTAACTTCATTTAAGAAATAATCGGTATTTTCAATTTTATTTAGATCAAAGCAATTTGATTCAGGTGATGTAATGCCCTTCTCACAAAGTCTCAGGAAGGTATTCATTAACTCAGCAATCATTTCCTTATCGTATTTTGATTGATTGTATTTCACATCAAACATCAATGATTCACCAGGCATAGCAACAATTTCAAAATCGTAATTAGTATGTTCGGCTCCTTTAACTTCTTTGATTTTAAATCCTAAGTTTAAAGCATCCCATTCATTATTGTTTTCATCCAATGGATAATTTTCAAAAACAATGATATGGTTAATCAAATTAGATTTTAAAGTCGATTCATTTTGTATATTTGCTAAAGAGCACCAATCATATTCATCTGAGGCAAAAGATTCTTTTTGAATTCGTTTTAACAGAGATAGAAAACTCTCATCTTTTTGTAATTCAATATGTACTGGAATCGTATTGATAAAAAGTCCTACTATGTCTTCGGATTGGGGTAGATCGGCTGATCTGCCCGAAACTGTTTTGCCAAAAACTAAATCATTTTGACCCGTGTATAGATTCAAACATAAGGCCCAAATACCTAACACGTAATTATTCAGCGTGATGCCTTGTTCTTTTGTGAAATCATTTATTTTATCAAAAATATTCTTATCTAATGCGATCGGCATTATTTTCAAATCATAGTTCTTTTGTTGGTTTTTTAATTGGGGAAGTAAGGTTTGTTGTTCAAGAGTTTTTAAGTTTTCTTTCCAAAAAGACATTCCTTCATCATTATTTTTTGATTCTAAGAATTTAATAAAGTTGCCATAGGCAACAGGTGTTTTCAATGTAATTTGTTTTTGATCTTTTAAAGAAGCATAAATGTTAAATAACTCGTCTAATATCAACCCAAGACTCCAACCATCCATAATGATATGATGGAATGTCCAGATAACTTTGTGCTGATTATTGTCTAATTTAAAGACGGCTAAACGAAATAACGGACCCTTTGTGACATCGAATCCTTTTTTGATATCTTGTGCTTTAAAATCTTCAATGCAACGAAATATTTCATCTTCAGAATCATCACTTACATCTTGATAATATTCATCGTAAGAAACTTCTTTCAAGACTACTTGAATAGGACGAGCTGTTTTCTTAAGGACAAAAACACTTCGAAAAGCATCATGACGTTCAATTATTTTTCGCCAACTATTCTTGAAAATCTCAGGATCAAATGATCCCTCTAATAATACTTCTGACTGTTCAATATAAGCAGAAGTGTTCTTATCAAGGGAAGTATGGAAAAGCATCCCTGCCTGCATTGGAGATAAGGTGTAAATATCTTTTAGATTCTTCTTATTCATCATCGTCAAAAACGCCTTCTAAGTCATCCATGCTCATATCACTTATTGTTAGGTCCGATGGGGTAAGTATCGTTTCCTCTTGCCCCAAGCAAAAATCAATGATTTTTATTAATTCATTTTTATAATCTTTAAGTAGACTTTCAGCTTCGGTATAGGTCAAAACAGTATTACGGTAATGTAGAAAAACTGTCAACTGGCCTTCTTTGATAAAGACTTCAAATTCTAATTTTTGATCTAACTCTCTTTTCAAGCTAACATCTGAACTAAAATCTTTATCAAGCATTTTGAGATGATTCATTTCGAAGGAGCTATCTATTTCGCCTAAATAATTAAAGGCTACTTCAGGATCTTTACTAGATTCTTCGCTTGAAAAGGCCTTGCTACTATATTTCAAAATGCCGTATCCAATTCCTTTCAAAGGAACATTTCGTATCTCTTCTTTTACATTCACAATAAAGTGTTTTAAATCTTCACTTGATTCTAAATCAACCTTAACTGGAAATAGCGATGTGAACCAGCCAACAGTTTTGGATAAATCAAATTTAGCGTCTGGCCATTGTTCGCGACCATGACCTTCTAATGTTATGGTTAGGGAATTCAAATCTCGATCTATGAAATATTTTTTAATTGATTTACCGAGTACGGCAATCAAAAGTTCATTTGTCTCTGTGCTATATAATTCATTAGCTTTTTGAGTTAGCTTAAGTGTTATCTCTCGATCAAGTTTTATAATACTTGTGCTGCGACCTGAACTATTGTATTTTTCAGAAAAAAGTATTGGCTGCAGATTATTAGCCTTCAAGGCTTTTTTCCAGTAGTCTTTCTGATCGAGCAATTCTTTTGATTGGCTGAATTCTTTTATGGATTTTGTCCAGAATTGATAAGAGCTAGATTTGGAATCTAAGGTATTATTATTTTCTAATAAGTGGGAGAAATCTTCCAATAATATTTGCCAAGAAACAAAATCTATGACTAGATGATTCATCACCCAAAAGATTAGCTTTTTGTCATTGAATTGAATTGATATAAATTTCCAAAGAGAATTCTTTTCTGTAGTTAGCGATTCCTGGTATTTGTCTAAAATACTTTTTAGTTCATCTTCAGATGAAGCCTCTTCTTCTATGAAGTAAGATGCTACATCAAAATTTTCATAGGATGAAATATTTCCTTGGTTGTTATTAAAATTAGATCGAAGTAGATCATGCTGTTGAACTATTTTGGACAGAATTTCGATATAAGTTTCTTTAGAAATATTTGAAGTTGTTTCAAGTAAAACTGATTGATTGAAATGACCAGGTTTTAAACTATCAAAATACCAAGATTGAATAGGACTTAAATCAAAACTACCTTCAATTTTACCTTCGTCAATTGATCTATTTTTTTCTTTTAAATAGGGAGCCAACTCTTCTATCGTTGGATGTTCAAATAAATCCGGTACTTTAATTTGATAACCAGCTTTTGCGATTCTTGATATGACTTGAATTCCTTTAATGGAGTCGCCACCAAGTTTAAAATAATTATCATTTAATGAAATATTATCTTTTCTTAATACTTCAGACCAGACAGTTGCGATGATTTGTTCTTTTTCAGTCATCTCTGTTCTTACAGAAACAATTTCTTTTTGGTTAAAATCAGGAGCTGGGAATTTCTTCTTATTAATTTTCCCACTATTATTTTTCGGAAATTCATCTAACAATACAAAATGATCTGGGACCATGTATTGCGGTAATATAGATAGTAAATTTTTCTTGGTGTTATCTTCATCTATTTTTTTATTGTCTAGAGAAATATAATAAGCTACTAATACCTGATCGCCTTTTGAACCATATGGTAACACTACGGAATCTTGAATATTATTTTGATTTTTCAGATGAGTATTGATTTCATTTAATTCAATACGAAAACCTCGTATTTTCACTTGATCATCAACACGGCCTTTAAATAGTAACTGACCACTATTATTCCAAACACCTAAGTCACCGGTTAAATAAGTACGCTGTTTTTTACCTAATAAATCTAAAGAAGTAAAAACTTGTGATGTTAAGGTCTCGTTATTTAAATAACCTTTCGTCAAACCTTTACCAGCTAATACAATCTGACCATTTATTCCTGGTGGACATACATTTAAATCTTTATCCAACAAATAGAGATGATGATTAGTAATTGGTTTTCCAATATAAGGGATTTTATCATTAGCATTAAACTCATAACAGGAAGAGCAAACGGAATCTTCAGTCGGACCATACTCATTAAACAATTTCACATGACTTAATAAGTCGAAATGTTTTGTGATCAATGCATCCAGAACTTCTTCACCCGCTAGGGTTACAAAGCGAAGAGATTTAATTTTATCAATTTGATTATTTTCGACACAGTAAGAAAGAAAAGAGTTATAAAATCCAGGTGTTAAAAGCAAATAAGTTACATGATGCTTTGCAATAGCACTAACTAGATAATCAATGTCCAGGCGGTATTCTTCTTTGAAGAAGACTAATGTTGAACCAGAAATAATCGATCCCAATATTTCAGCTACCGAACTATCAAATGAAAAAGAGGGCAACTGCAATACAGCATCATTGAAATTAATATTATAATAATTTTGTCGCCATATCATTGTTTCGCATGCACTAGCATGAGCCACTAAAACACCTTTAGGTTTGCCAGTTGATCCAGAAGTATAAATGATATAGGCCGTTGATTTATCTTCACTCTCATTAATGTACCATTCGTTTTCTAAGGAGATTAATTCAGTTGCATGAATAGATTTCTCTTGATACTTTTTTGGGATTTTATCCGCGGTATCGGAATCATGTATAATCCAATCTGGTTCACAATCTTCAGCGATTAATCTCAATCGTTCTTCAGAAAATTTTCCATCAACAGGAACAAAGCATGCACCAGATTTCATTATTCCAATAATTAAAGGAATATAATTTTCGGAACGGCTGATAAAAACAATTACTTTTTTGGAAGAAGTTAACTTTGTTTTTAGCTTTTGAGCTATACCATTTGATATCTTAGACACATCTTCGTAAGTATAAGACTTTTCTTGTCCTAGAGCAATTATTGATTTTGGCTTTTCAGTAACCTTTTTCTCAAAAAAATGAATCAAGTTTAGAGGATAATCATATGTGATAAATTCTTTATTAATATTTTTTAAAAACTGCTTTTGCTTATTGTGATCCCAAAGTTCATAGGTCGTGATTGGTTTATTAAATTCGCTAGTTACCTGGTGTAATAGATGAATGAAATATTCCTGCCATTTTGAGATTGTCTCTGGTTTAAACAAATCACTACTGTATTCAAAGTTCAGACTCATTAGCCCATCTTTTTCAATCATTTCTACAACGAGGTCGTAGGCTGATAGATCTTTTTTAATAGGATATTCATTTAGTGCTAATTCATTTGTTTTGAAGAATCGATCTTGACCATTTTCAAATACAAACATGGTATCGAATAGAGGATTGCGTGAGAAGTCTTTTTCAAGATCAAGACTCTCCACTAGACTTTCAAAAGGATAATTTTGATGTTGATATGATTTTAATAGTTTTGTTTTAACCTGTTGCAAATGTTCTGAAAATAAGTCCGAAGAATTCATGGATGTTTTAACAGCTATAGTGTTAGCAAACATCCCTATAACATTTTCAAATTCTTTTTTAGGACGACCACTGATTGGAAGTCCAATGACTCGTTCCCTTTGACCTGTAATTTTGTAAAGGAATAAATCATAGATGGCAAATAACAACATGTTCATAGTACAAGAGTTTTTACGAGCACAATCTTTAAGAGCGCTTACTTCTTTTTTATCTAATGAACCAAAACTGATTCCACCAGCACTAGTTTTACGAGATGGCCGTTGTATATCTGTTGGTAATTCTAATACGGGGATATCACCAGAAAAAATTTCTTTCCAATAAGATACGCTATTGTCATACTCATTACTTTTCAGATATTCCTTTTGCCATTGAATGTATTCTTTATATTCGATGGATTGACTCAATGGTTGATCTTCATAGGCCAATAATAAATCCTGCATGAAAAGATCCCATGAGATTCCATCGATGACACAATGATGAGTGGTAATGACAACAAAATTGAGGTCGTTATACAGATGAACTAAAAATGGCGGACCATTTTCTAAGTCCAATGATTTTTCAGTTTCATTTATGCACTGATCTTTTTCTTTACCATTACTGGAGATATCTTTTATAAAAGAGGATTTAAAATCATGCTGAGTTAATCTCAACTCACCATCATCATTTATAGAGAAGGTACTACGTAATATTGAATTTTTTTCGTAAACTTTCCCTAGAGCTTCTTTAAATTTATCTTTATTGAATATGCCTTTGATATCAAAAGCCGCTGTCAATTGATAAGGGCTTTTGTCTTTGTCCAATGACTTTAAAAAGTATAAGCGTTTTTGAACATTTGATGCCGCATAAGACTCAGAAGGATTAAGGGAGAATTTAAAGAACCCCCCTTGCTTCATTGCTGCAATTACTTCTTTGATCTTAGAAACAATAAACTTCACATCTTCTTCAGTATGATAAACAGAAATAAAACATATTCGTTTTTCCCAGGTATAAAGACCTTTTTCTAGTAATAGATTATAAAATAAATCCATTTCGATTGGTTGCAATAATGGATTCAATTTACCATAAGTGTCAAACTTAAATACGGATCCAAAATGTGCTAACTTAATGGGCAATTCTTCTGCTTCAAAAACAGCATTCAACTTTTTAGCTAATAAGTCTGTTAAGGCATTAACTCTTTGTTGTAATTCTGGTCCTGCTTCTTGCATGTGTTTCAATACGGCATAGGAAGCAGCCATCGCTAATGGGTGTTTACAAAAGGTTCCTTGAAAGACGGTTGTTTCGGCATAGGGGTAACTATCATCACCAAAATTCCAAAAGCCACCATCGACGCTATCCATGAATTCTTTTTTACCAGCGACAATCCCCAAGGGCATACCACCACCAACAACTTTACCGTAAGTAACGATATCAGCTTTAATATCAAAATATTCTTGAGCTCCGCCTTGAGATATTCTAAAGCCTAGCAATACTTCATCAAAAATTAATGTGATACCATTCTCGGAAGTAATTTCTCTCAATTCCTTTAGAAATGCTTTAGGCTGCAAACTTGGATTTCGACTTTGAACCGGTTCAACCAAAACGCCTGCTAACTCATGACCCATTTCTTTGATGATTTCTAAACTTTTTGGATCTCCATAGTTTAAAACAATAACATCTTCCATCATTGATTCAGGAGTACCAACAACCTGACGTTCTGATAATTGTTCGCCTTGGCCTGGGTGTGCTAAAACACCATCAAATGTGCCATGATAAGATCCAGCAAAGAGAACTATTTTTTCTCTTTTAGTAACTGTTCTTGCTAACCGTAAAGCTACCATGACAGCTTCTGTACCTGAATTACAAAATGAAACCCGATCAACACCTGTCATTTCACTAATTATTTTTGATACTTTTCCTGCCAAATGATTTTGTGGACCAAGTGCTATGCCATTATCTAATTGTTCTTGGATAGCGTCTTTGATAAAGCCTACATTGTTTCCAAATAAGGAGACACCGTAGCCCATAGCAATATCCAAGTATTCATTTTCATCAATATCGGTGAATTTGGTGCCATGAGAACTTTTCATGACAAGTGGATATATAATTTCTTTTAATGATTTACGAAAGCCAAGAGAATTGATCCAATCAGCATATTCCATTTTTGTATTGGCGGCTAACTCTTTTGATGAAGGTGACCTTTTAGTATAGCGTTTAATAAAGTCTTCTATGAAATTCTTTTGTGTTGGTGTTAAGTCTTCATTCTTTAATTGGAGTCCTTGTAAATGAGGCTTTTCCTTTTTTATTGAATCGCCACTATTATTTCCTTTTAGTTTAGAGTTGTTTTCTTTATTTATTAACAAATCTAAAGCATTGGATTGATTCTTTAAAAATTTATTTAAAGCCTGTTTCTGATTTTTTAAAAAACCATTTATGCTATCTGGTAAATCTGCATAAATTGGTAGATCAACGGCTTGATTAACATCATTCGTAGTATCTTCTGAAATACCACCTTCAGCTACAATTATAGAAGTGATTTTTGAAAGAGTGTCGGCACTCTCATAAAATAAACCTGTATCAATATCGACTGAAAATTCTTTTTGAATGCCCTCTTTAATGCTCATTAACATTAAAGAATCTAAGCCAAGTTCAAAAATATTAACCGTAGGATCTAGTTGATCATCCAATAGACCAGAAGCTTCTTTAGTAATGTTGATTACTTTTTGTAGTGTTTGATCAGAACTAATTGCTGATTGATTAATAAGTTTTACTTTAGTTGTTGGAATGACTTCTGTTGATACAGCTCCTTGAGACTGAATAGTACCATCTGACCAGGCAAACATTAAATGCTGTAATGGTGTATCTATTTCTGGCATTTTAGCTGTAACGGCTTTGAAATCTTTTAAACCAATTTTGGTTTGAACATTGCTCCAGCTCTCAGGTGTTAATAACGGCGAATAAGGTAAGCGGTTTTCTTCATCTTTGTATAACCACCACCCATCGGCCAAACCGAATGTTAAAGACGTGAAGTTTAATACTCGTGTTGTTTCATTTAGGATTAAGACTCCTTGAGCACTTAATAATTTTTTAATATTGCCAATTGTATTGGGGATGTCACTCGTAGCATGAATCACATTCGAAGCAAAAATGATATCGTAGTCTCCATATCGATAACCTTGTGGAGCCGGATCTTTTTCGATATCCAGAAGTTTAAAATCAATGTAATCATAATTGATGCCATAGGTCTTTTTACCATATTGCAAAAAACTTCCTGAAATATCTGTATAGGTGTACTTAACCTTTTGTTCTAAATCTTTAAGTTCTTTAAAAACGAAATCACTAGTGCCACCGGTACCAGAACCAATTTCGAGAATGCGAATAGTTGTATTTGATGAGGCTACAATTTCTCGAACGGCAACGGCAAGTTTCTTGGAATATTCTAATAGAATCACATTGTTCTTATAAACATCTTCTACTAGATGCATTGAACCATTCGGAAACAATGCTTCGACGTATTTAATTTCACCACTTAATACTTTGAGTAGACCACCAACGGTAGAATCAAGAAGATTAAACATGTAGCGAGAATCTGTATGATCTTTCGCAATTTGATCTTCCCACTCAGAAATATTTTCTAATTTGATTTTAAAGGATTCTTTAGAAACAATGGAATTAAAAATGATTATGTTATTTTCACATTTAATAAAGCCTTCGTTGACTAAGATGATTAGAAGTGTTTCAAATAATCTTTCAAACTTCGGAATTACATTTAATAACACTTTTAATTCAGCGGTATTTTGAGAATCTTTCAAGTAAGGGCTCAAAACATGCCACAACTTGTAGGCACAATACTCATCAACCTTTTCATGACAATGTTCAAATGATTGAATTTCAGTAGATAGATTATTTAAATCATTCTCAACAGCTTTAAGAACTTTTTTTGAGGTCGATGAAGTCGAAGTCGGTAGCGTACGATTATTAAACCATACTTTCTCTCTGACAAAGGGGTTGTTGACTACGGTTGTCTTTGAGGGCTGATAAAAACGATAAATCTCAGACCAATCAATTTTATACTGATCTTTATAGAATTCTTTTAAACATAGATTTATTTGTTTCCAGTCAGATTGACCTTTGCATATTGAAGAAATAAATGTCTTACCTTCTTTGCTCATTGAGCGACGTGCTAAATCAGTTAATATTTTCTGCGCGCCTATTTCTAAAAATATTTCGCAACCTTCTTCATCTAATGAAACTAATGAATCATAAAACCGTACTGGCGCCGTTAGATGATTTGTCCAATAATCTGGGTTAGTGATTTCATTTTTACTGATAAGCTTACCACTGATATTTGAAATGAATTTAATCTTTGGTTCCTGGAATTCAATATCACTTATTTCATTCTTGTATTTAGCCGTCATACTATTTAATAATGTGGAGTGAAAGGCATGAGATACTGATAGTTCTTTGTTCTTGAATCCGGCCTCTTTACAAAGGTCTTTCATTTTCAACAATTGATCCGTAGCACCAGAGACGACAATGCTTTGCTTGGCGTTTACTGCTGCAATCGATAGACGATCGTACTTCTTAATCAATGATAAAACTTCTTCTTCTGAAGCCATGATGGCCAGCATGCCACCCTTTTCTGGTAGTTCATTAATGAGCCTTGCACGAGCACTCACCATTTTAACGGCATCTTCCAGAGAGAATACGCCAGCGATTGTTGCCGCGACATATTCACCAATACTATGACCTAACACATAATTAGGTTTTGCTTCCCAAGCTAACCACATTTGTGCTAATGCATACTCAATCGAAAATAAAATAGGTTGAGTGAACAATGTTTCTTTGAGTATTTCATCTGAGGCATTGTCTGCATATAATAGATCAACTAGTTTTTTATCGATATAATTACTAAATAATTTATCGCAATGATCGAAAGAATCTTTAAAGACTGGTTGTGATTGGTAAAGCTCTTGGCCCATACCAACATATTGAGAGCCTTGACCAGTAAATAAAAAGGCTAATTTATTTTTAGAAGATGCTTTTTCAATGGCATCAGTCTTGAATTCTGAGAGTTGCTTCGTAAGTGAATCAATATCATTAACAATAAAAGATTTTTTAACTTTGAGGTTATCTCTAAAGGCATTTAGTGAAAACGCTAAATCTAAGATAGATTTATTAGAACCGTTGATCAATTCATTGCAAAAAGCTGTACATAAATCTTCAAGTCCTTTAGTTGATGTGGAAGAAAAATTAAATAAATAAGAAGAGGGCATTTGAATTTGCGCTATAGTCTCTTTTTCTTCAGTGATATTTTCCCCTAAAACAACATGTACATTTGTACCGCTAAATCCAAAAGAACTAACCCCTGCATAACGTCCATTTTTATCACTTTCACTATTTAAGGGCCAATCCTTAAATGATGTTACAACTTTCATTGGAACTTCATCAAGTGATATGTGTGGATTTATCTTTGTGAAATGAAGACTAGGAACAAACTTTTTATTTTTCAAGCATAAAGCTGTTTTGATAATACTAGCCATACCAGCAGCAGCTTCTAAGTGACCAAAATTAGTTTTGACAGAACCGACATGAAATACGCCCTTCCTGTTTTGACCAAGTACTCGGCCTAATGCATTTGCCTCAATGGGGTCACCCAAAGATGTACCAGTACCATGAGCTTCAATATAAGAAATATCTATTGGTTTTAATTTCGCGTTTTTTAAGGCACTTTTGATTACGCGTTCTTGCGCAGGTCCATTTGGTACTGTCAAGCCTCCGCTTCGGCCATCTTGATTAACAGCACTGCCTTTAATAACAGCGAATATTTCATCATTATTTTCAATAGCATCGGATAAACGTTTTAAAACAACAACGCCACCACCTTCACCCCGCACATATCCATTAGCTGACTGATCAAAGGTTTTACATTTTCCATCTGTTGCTAACATTTTTGCTTTAGAAAAATTAATGGTTACTTCTGGTGATAACATCAAGCTAACACCACAAGCTAAGGCCATATTGCAATCACCTTTTCTTAAACTTTGAATCGCTAAATCAATCGAAACCAATGAAGAAGAACAGGCCGTATCAATGGCCATACTTGGTCCTTCGAATCCATAAAAATATGATAAACGACCAGAGGCAACACTATGTGTCCAACCTGTTGTCGTGTATGGATTAATACTTTCATAACTTTCTTGTCTTGATTGCAATTGAAGATAATCATTTGCACTCATTCCAACAAACACACCTGTTTTTGAGCCAGCAAGTTCACTTGGCTTTAAAAAAGCGTTCTCAAGAGCTTCCCAGCTTAGTTCCATCAGTAATCTTTGCTGAGGATCCATACTTTTCGCTTCAACAGGAGTAATCCCAAAAAAAGAATAATCAAAACTATCTACCTGATCGATAAATCCACCTTTGGTTGTGTACATTTTTCCTTTAGCGTGTGGGTCTTTATCGTAAAAAGTTTCAACATCCCATCGATCAGCAGGAACATCAGAAATGGCATCAACACCATTAGATAATAAATCCCAATAGGCGTCAATACTATTGGCATGTCCAGGGAATCGGCAAGCCATACCAACTATTGCTAACGGTTCAGAAGATTTCCGTTCTTGTTCATTAACCTTTTTCTTTAATTTTTTAATTTCAATTAAAGCCTTGGTCATTAGCGCTTCATGGTTTTTTGTGTTTTTGTTAATCAATCTTCATCCTCATCTTCCAGTTCAGCTAGTTGTCTTTCAAGAGCACTAGCAATATCTTCTTCTTCTAGTTCTTCTTCAGATTCATCTACAACAGAAATATCATTTTCCGCTTCGTCAAATTCATAGGATAAGATATCTGATGCTATGTGAGCGATCAATTTATCTAAGGTTGGGTAGTCAAATACGAGAGTAACTTTCAGAGCAACTTTTAAGCCTGCTTCTAAACGCCCTTTTAACTCAACTGATGCTAAGGAATCTAAACCAAGGTCACTTAAACCTTTAGTGCTGTCAATATCTTTAGGATTCTTAATACCAAGAACTGTAGCAACAATGCCTTGAATATAATTATTCAATAGCTCATAGCGATCTACAATGTCGGCTGATTCAATCGCCTGACAAATATCAAAATCATTTTCTTCAATGGATTCGGTAATTAAATCTTTGAATAGAGAACTATCCATGCTCTTAGCTAATTGCGACCAGTTCACTTCTGCTAATAATACTTGTGACGGTAAATGTTCCGATGATTTGTGTAACAACGAAACAAGTGACTTTTTGCAGACTTCAGCATCTAAAAACTTAAAGCCTTTATTTTGCCAGAATAATTGTTCGCTATCACTCAATTTTGCCGCCATCCCTATTTCAGCCCATGGGCCCCAATTAATTGATAAACCTGGTAGGCCTTTTTGCGAACGAAGTTTCATTAAATTATCCATAAAGGCATTTGCTGAACCATAAGCTGCCTGACTAACTGCTCCGAAAATTGAAGAGATAGATGAGTATGTCACAAAATAATTGAGAGAACTAATTTGCTGACTTATGTGATGTAGGTTATAGGTTCCAGCGATCTTGCTTTGATATACATTTTCAAATGATTTCCAGTCTGATTCTGTAATCAAAGAATCTTCTACTATACCAGCACAATGAAAGATTCCTTTGATCTTGGTTAGATCAGTATTTAAGCCTGTAGTTAATGAATTTTTATCCGCAACATCAACAGTTAATATCTTAAATGTAATACCATTTGAGATATACTGCTCATAATTATCTAAGCTTTCAATAGTATGCTTACTTCTAGAAATTAAAATAAATTCACTCACCCCTTCTTCGACAAGAGCTTCAATGGTCTTTTGACCTAATCCGCCAAAAGCACCTGTAATCAAATAAATTCCTTTAGGGTCAAAAACTTTTGATGGCACTTGATCAATCGATAAAGGCATCAGTTTATTAAGCGTTCTTTGGCTTGCTGTCCCCATTAAGTCATTCAAGGTTAAACACTTAGTCTTTAATGCCGGATGCTCTAATTGAATTACTCTCGCAAAAGCTTCAATCATTTTGGCTAGAGGTTCTGATAATTCGTTGGTATCATTGTGATCAATGATGAAGGAAATAGTTGCGCCAGCAGTTAGGCATTCTTTCTTAAGAATTATCTGTATTGTTGTTCGTATTTGATCGATGGATTGATATAGATCTTCTAAACTTTTAATCTCAGATGTAGGATAAAAAATCGCTTCATCAAATTGATTTGTTGAAAAGTCATGTGCTGATACATCCGATGGTAAAAGATATGTCACTTCATTGATTTCAGAATCATAAAATGCTCTCAAATCATTATCGCTTTTGTCAGAAATGATTAATGCTCTGACATTTTCTTTTTTAGCTACTTTTAAGTTTTTGAGTTCAATTATTTTAGAATCAAACGTATAGGCCGAAATAGTTTTGTGTTTATTGATTTCTTTTGAAACAATTTCTTGATTTATTTTTCGTACTTTAAAACCACTAACCTTAGCTATTACATCACCATTGCCATTCAGCATTGTGATATCACCCGTAATCATGCCATCAGTTGATTCAGCAGTTTTCTCAAAATGACTGTAAATTTCGGTGGTGTAATTTGCTCCAAAATATTCATACGAATCAATACTAAATGGAATCAATGTTTCATCAAAATTAAGATCTATGCTTGCCATTAATATTTGTATAGAAGAATCAAGTAATCCAGGATGAATCATCCATTGTTGTTCGGCATCATAACTGGAAGGCACTTTCATTTTGGCTAACGATTCTTTTTCATTTGCCCAAAGCTCATTGACCCATCTAAAAGTTGAGCCCAATTCAATTTTTCGTTTATCGAATCCAGCATAAAAATCATCACGGCTAATGGGTTTATTAATTAATTCTTTCAGCTTTAACAAATTCACGGCTTTAGGAGTTTGCTGATTGGATTGTTTTAATTTACCAAAACAATGAGATCTGAAGTTCTCTTGGTCTAAATCACTAATCAATTCAAATGAAAACTGATTCTCATCTGATTTGTTTAAAGATAATTGAATCTCTGTATTCTTTTTCGGGTCAACAATGAGCACCGCATTAAAAATCACATCCTCTAAACAATACGCACCGTTGCCAAATTGGTCTTTACATATTTCCAATAGCATCGAAATATGACCTGCACCTGGCACGACTATGGCATCAAATACTTTATGCTCTTTCACGTAAGAAAGAGTCTTAACACTTAAGTCAATATTATAAATCGAACTTTTTAAAACGGGTGAATCTGTTCTTCGCCCCAGAATTCTTTTGGATTCAGGCAGATTCAAGTCTACCAAATGATTATTTGAAAGATCACTTGGTTTCGGGGCATCAATCCAATGACTACTTTTTTGGAAAGCATACGTTGGTAAGATCACTCTTTTGCGAATATGATTAATATGCAGTTCAACCCAATTAAAATCTTGTCCAGCTTCATAGAGACTACCCAAAGTATTTAAGATATGCTCATGACTATCAGAATTCTTTCGTAATGAAGAGACCAATAATAAATTTGAATTCATATTGTCGGATAAATTACTTTTGATTAACCCAAGCAAAGTAGCTTGCGGGCCAATTTCAATAATCGCATCCATTTTTTCTTCAATTAATTGCTCAACACTTTTTGAAAACAAGACACTTTCGGAAATATGGTCAACCCAATATTGTCGATCAGCGAAAGCATCAACTTCAGGTTTACCAGTTACATTTGAAATCAGTTCATATCTTGGTAAATTGAAATCAATTTCATCTAAAAAGTCGCGATACTCACCAAGAATAGGATCCATTAATTTTGAATGGAAAGCATGTGACACTTCCAAGAAGGTACACTTTATTTGATTGGCTTTAATTTTTTCAGAGAGAGTTTTTAACGTATTCAAATCACCCGATAGCACTAAAGAGTTTTTACTATTTACGGCAGCAATGCTAACCTTATTGAAGTCGATGATTTCACTCAATGCCTTTTCATCAGTAGCGACGGCAAGCATTCCACCACCTGATGGAAGTGAGCTCATCAATTGGCTTCTCATCAATACTAATTTTAGGCCGTCTTCAAGTGAAAAAACATTGGCGATACACGCAGCTGAGTACTCACCCAAACTATGTCCCATTAAATATTGTGGTTCAATACCTAAGCGTATCCAGTATTTTGCCAAACAAACTTCTAATGAAAATAATATTGGTTGTGTAATTGATGTTTCAGCTAAATCTATTTCAGTGCCTTCTAATAACAATTCTTTCATTGATCGTTTTAGATAAGGTAAACAAAACCGATCGCATAAATCAAAATCAGATTGAAAACTAACATCCGATAAATAAAGGGATTTTGCCATGGCAACATATTGAGAACCTTGTCCAGAAAAAACAAATGCTATTTTTTTAATTTTGCGTACATCTTTTTTAACAATATGATCTTTTAATTGAGTAATTATTTCCTCTTTGCTTTTACCTAAAAGAGCAATGCGAAAATCAAAATGAACACGACCGACATTTGAGGTAAAACAGATATCTCTGAAATCCTCTTTGGTGTTACTCAAAAAGTTTATATAGTTTTGAACTAATTCTTTTAATGCTTTTTCATTTCTGGCAGAAATAGTTAATAATCCAAACTCTTCATTGGATGTTTTTCTTTGAAATTGTTTCAAATGACAATCGGCTTCTTCAAGAATCGCATGAGTATTTGCTCCACCTATACCTAAAGAATTAACACCGGCACGTCTTGGACCTGACAAGTTCCATTTTGATAATTTCGTGTTCACATAAAAGGGACTAGATGAAAATTGAATTTTTGGATTGGGCGTATTAAAATGCAAACTTGGTGGCACTAATCCATTTTCAACCGAAAGAGCTGTTTTGATAAATCCAACAATACCCGAGGCAATTTGTAAATGTCCCACATTAGATTTAACTGACCCAATCGGACAATAACCTTTTTTATTCGTTGTTTCACGAAATGCAGATGTTAGAGAAGATACTTCTATAGGATCCCCTAGTTCAGTTCCTGTTCCATGTGTTTCAACATAACCGATTGTATCTGCCGGTACCCCTGCAATGGTGATCGCTTCAGCAATTGCTGATGATTCACCAAATTCACTTGGGGCGGCAAACCCTATTTTTGATCCGCCGTCATTATTAAATGACGTACCTTTAATTATCGTGTGTATATGATCACCATCTTCAAGAGCTTTATCTAATCTTTTCAATAGAACAAATCCACAACCGCTACCAAAAATAGTACCGTCAGCTTTTTCATCGAAAGCTTTACAGTGCCCATCGGCAGCAACAATCATTCCTTCAGAGTGAGAGTAACCCGATTTCTGAGGAACCTTTACAGATACTCCACCAGCAAGAGCCATATCACTTTCACCACTGATGATACTTTGACTGGCCATATGTACCGCTACTAGTGAAGTCGAACATGCTGTTTGAACATTGACGCTAGGGCCTTTTAAATCTAAGCAATAAGATATTCGAGTTGAGATATAATCTTTGTCATTAGTGATCATGATTTGAAAACCACCAAGGGAATCTAAATTATAGACATCCAATGAATTCTTAGTCGTCAGATTATTTTTATTGGGAAGAATATTATTGATTAAATAGGTGTTCATACCTGCACCAGCATATACACCAATTGAGCCATCATAGCTTTTTGGATTATAACCGGCCCGTTCGAGTGTTTCCCAAGCAACTTCAATAGCGACTCGTTGTTGCGGATCCATCAAGTCGGCATCACGTCCTGTAATTCCAAAAAATTCAGGATCAAACATGTCGACATCTTCAATAACAGGTGCAGCAAATACATATTGATCTTTACCGTACCATTCAGGATTTACGCCCGCTTCTTTCGCCTCTTCTTCAGTAAAGAAGCTGATAGATTCTTTACCTTCTTTTAAATTCTCCCAGAAAGTTTCGACATCATTAGCTCCAGGGAAACGGCAAGCCATTCCTACTACAGCAATATCTGTCAAAGCAATTTTCTGATGTATTTCATTTCTAACTTTTGCTCTTGAGAGACCGTAACTGTGACTACCAATTCTATCTTCCGACGACTCTTGGATATACTTTGAGAATTCCCCTATCGTTGGAAATTTAAATAATTCTAAAATAGTTATTTTTCGATCTAATTCTTTTTCTAATAAGCCTTGAGTTTTAGCGATCAATAGTGAATGACCACCTAAATCAAAAAAGGTCTCATCGTGAGCAGCTTCTTCGATATTCAAAACACTTATCCAAACTTTTTCAACTTTTTTTGCAATGGCCGAAGCACCTAAAGAAGCTGATTTTCTATTTAGCTTTCCTTTTGCCAAACTTTTAAAATCTATGGAACCTTTGTAATCGACAGGATAATCTTTAATGATCTCCGCTGTTATTGAAAGGCTATGACCAACTATTGATTTACGAATGAAGTCATCTAAAGATTCGATTTTGTCAGATTGTAAATATGATTTTAATCGAAAGCTAGTTCTCACAGGATGAGCAAATACTCCAAATTTACATGCATTATTAATAGAGGTGCTGACAAGATGATGTTCTTCTTGCTCTAAAAAATAAATAACTTCGGCGAGATCTCGATCAAGCGTATCAATCTCAAACTTTGTATCAATAAATAATTGATAACTATTTTCCGCATTATATTGATGCAAGGATGAATGCCCACACAACATATCATAAGAATATATTTGATAAATTTTTGAACCTTCTATAGGTGTTGGATTCCACGCTTTTATTTCTTCACAATGATAAATTTCAAATTGGTGAAACTTATTTTCATTTTCAATTTTATATTGATCCCAATCAGACTCACTATTTATAAAGATGTCTATGTATTTTTTATTGATTGAGGATCCATTTTTATGCAAATCACAATAAACAACTATCAGGTTTAAATTATTTTTTAAATAGGCAGAAAAAGTATTTATGAGTCCTGTTTCATTACCCGATAATATAACAACGGTATTTTCCAATTGATTGATTCTAAATGTACTGGTAAAGAATGGTGATGAAAACTGTATCGCAGATAGTTCCTGATAGGGCTTTAATAATAATTCTTGACGCCCCTTTGAAGAATAAGAAACATTTGGACAAACTATTTTAGAAGAAAATTCTAAATCTAAATCAAGATCTTTGCAATGGTATTGATCTGATAATTGTAAAACTTGCACAAGTGATTTACCAGTTAAAGCTTCAAACTTCTTAAGATATGTCATGCTTAATAAATTGGTTGGGATATTTCCTTTTTGCCCGACAAATCTAATTCCCTGAATTTTATTTTTAATAAGGTTTGCGGATATAAATAGCTTATCAAAAAATGAATCTAATATAAAGTTTGAAACCCCTTCTACATTGAAAACTATTTCTGACGATAAAGACTTTTGGTGTTTTAATTTAAACAACTCTCTTAACTGATCCTCTTTTGAAAAGTCGATTCTATAAGTATCACTTGATGATTGTTTAAATTCATTACCCTCGAGACAATGAATTAAATTAACTTTTTCAAATTCAGTATTGATTAATTGGTTTTCAAAAAGATGAAACAGAAAAACTGTTTTGTGAGTTGTTGTGATATCATTGGTTTCAGGCAATCTTCTTTTTACCCAACCAGGATGAAAATATTCTTTTTCGATAATATTTGGAAAATCTATGGAGTGCCCTTGTCGTTTCAAAATTTCAACATAATCACCTTTTTCAAATTTTGCTCTTAGTTTTGATTTTTGAATTTTACCTATACCTGTTTTAGGGAAATCCTCTTTTGCAAGAGAAACAACAAAATCAGAAATTAGTCCTAACTTATCTAATAGATGTGCCTGCACTTTTCTTTGAAGTAATGTTGAGAACTGTCCTTTCGATGGATGAAGAAAGATAGCTAACTTTTCACTTTCATCATTGATCAGTTTCACGGGGCAGGCAGCGACATATGAGACTTCGATTTCTGGTATTTCTTCTAATACTTGTTCGATCTCATGACTGAAAAAATTAACTCCATTAATGATAATGTCATCTTTGTTACGACCAGTCAGGTATAAATTACCATCCTTTAAAAAACCAAGGTCTCCTGTATGAAACCAACCATCATCTAGAAAGACCTGCTTATTAAGGTCATCACGTTTGTAATAGCCAGCAAAAAGAGATGGTCCTTTTAATTCGAAGTTACCAATGCTACCTTCTGAAAGAATATTTTTTTGATCATCTACAATACGAAATGATGATCCAGGTATAGGTGGGCCAAGTGAAACAAAATTATCAATATCACCACCTTCCGCACTAAACTTCAAAGACCAACTTATTCCAGAACATGTTTCAGACATTCCGAAAGCAGGCACAATGGCATCACTTGGCAATTGATGCATAGCAAGGACTTCAAGAAAGTTTCGCGCAGATTTTGAAGAAATTTGTTCTCCGGCATTTACGAGAAAATGCATGGAACTTAAATCCCACTCTTTTTGTTGAATCTCTTCTTGGCGATCATTGATCAATGCAAAAGCAAAGTTAGGAGCCCATGACATTGTCGCTCTATGTTCTTGAATTAAATCCAGCCAACGTAATGGCTCTTCTAGAATATAATCTGTGGGTACATGAATTTGATTTGTACCAAGGTCAACAGCCAAGCAACTTAAAAAAACAATTGCACCAACATGATCAAGAGGCATCCAGTTTAAAGTAACGTCACTTGAAGTCAGTTTGTTAATTTGGATGGTTCCCGCAGACATCGATAATATATTCTGATGACTTAATAGAACACCTTTAGGAATACCTGTACTGCCAGAAGTGAATAGTATTAAAGCGCCATCCTGTGGAGACAAGCTGGTTATCTCTCCTTTTTGATTCTGTTGTATTAATTCTTCGAAGTTTAACGGACCATGTTTCCAGTTTTCTTTTTGATAAAAAGTAAATAAGTCATAATAGCGATCGGTCACTACATAAGCATCGGTTAACAATTCCTTGACTTTGATTAATTTTTCAAGAGCAGAGCTTCGATCTTCATAATGATCTGGCATTGCAACGGGTGCTGGAATGAAACCACCATAGACACAAGCCCAAAAAGTTTTTAAGTATGAGATTGAATTATTAAATTGAAAAATTAGAAATTCACCTTTTTTCAACCCACTATTTTGTAGACCCTTTAGAATTATTAAAGCATCTTCTTTTAGTTCTGCATAAGAAATGGATTCAAGGCTTCCATCGAGATCGATATATTTCACACCTTTTGACTTATCTGATTTAGCTTGATCTAAACAATCCTGTAGCGTTTGTGCCGTCAGAAAGTTGTCTTCGATTTTCTGGCCATGAATAATAGCCTCGTTCTTTGCACTATTTGTTGAAATGGATTTGGTATCAATTTTGTGCTGTTCATGATTTTTATAAAAAGGGAGTGGCGATTTTATGATTTCATCTAATTTGATTAAAGGAGATTTAAGAAGATGCTGCTGAACAATGGTTAATGATCTTGAACAATCAAAAACTTCCTTGTTTTCTAAATCGATATGTTTCAAATCGTTCAATGATATATAGGATAAGTTTACTAGATGTTCCCAAGACACATGCCCATTCTGGTCATATGGTAGATGACTAACAAATATAAACTCTAAAGTATTTGCATCCTGCACCGAAATTTTAAATTGGGATAATAACTCAATAAATTCCTGAGGATGGGCATCATCTGCAAGGACAATTCCTAGTAGACTTTTCTGTTGATCTTCAATTTCATAAAAAGAAAAGTCTCTTATTATGTCTGAAGAAACTAATTTTTGTTTGAGCATTAATGTGAAGTTATTTTTTAATTCATTCGTTTCTAACATTTTTTTCTCATCTGAAATTTCATTCAAAGGTAGTACAGTACTACCCCTAAAAAATGGGTGGGGTATTATAGATTTGTGGCAGTTAAAGGCAAAGATAATCGAATTTCTACTTTACTCTAATGCTGCATATGAGTAGTTCAAAAAAATGATTTGCCATATTTCATTTTTATAAATTATGAAGATGAAAACAATTTTTTACTATTGATATTTTTATGTCATTAGAATTGAAGAACATACTATATTTTGTGGTTTAGAACGCACAAGGAACACTATAAAAACAGATCCTTCCAAAACTTATAATCAACCATCGTTAATCTTATTTTTATTCAAAAATGTTTGCAATAAGAAGGGAAAAAAATAATTCACAAGTAGAGGTTAAATTTTAATATTTTCGACCAAAATACACCTAATCGATGAATATTATCTTAAGAATTAAAAGCTTAATTTGATGCCAGCTACTATTTCAGAATTTAAACTATCGCCACCTAGAGTGTTTACAACGCCATTATCATTAAATGTTACTTCTAATACTAATATAAAGGCTAACTTTTCACTCAATCTAGATATTAGTTTGACATTCGCATCCCAACGAGATTTTCTCTCCGTTTTAAAATAAATGCCATGAAAGAAATTCGACTCAATTGATATGTTTTTTCTTATTTTTGAAGAGAATTTTAAATTATAATAAAAGGCTTCGGAGTCAGGCGTATCTTCAATATAAACAAATTTTGGTACCCCTCTTCTTGCTAGAACTGATCGGCTTGTAAATTCATTTGTTTCACTGCCGAATCCAGAAGTAATTGTAACAGAGTGATTTTTATGCAAATTAAAATGTGCGCCAAAACCAACAAAAAAAGTATCTCGTCGATAAATATAGGTTAAATCATCACGAAAGATTTCATAGCCTAAATCAATAAAATAACGATCTGAAATATCATATCTAAATACATCGACAGCAGTTATTTTTTTAGCATTAATACCAGCCGATAGTTTTTGCTGTGTAATCCCATCAGAAGATTCACTATAAATAGCAAAGTTTTGAGATTCATCTATCCAGCCAAAATCTAAAAATAAGAAGTTTGTAAATCTGTCTTTTCGAACAGCCACAAGACTTGTAACTTCTAAAAGGTCTGATTCAATTGTACCTGATTTATATGTATATTTAAATTCAGATTCAAAATGAAATTTCCAATCAGAATATTTTTGAATTTGGCTGCTTTCATTCCACCAAGGTGACTTTCTTTTGCCTTTAGAAGGCTTCTTAGCCACTTTAGCTTCTTTTTTTATTTTTTCTTCTGAACCCTTTTTTCCAGGTAAAACCTTCTTAGTTTCAGATTTTTTAGTTTTTTCGTCTTTAGTTTTAGCAGCATCTTGAGCGTATAAGCTTACTGAAAAAAAACAAATCGATAGTACAACAATATATTTTATAAACATTTTAGTTTCTCATAAATTTAATTAAAATTTCAACAATTCAAAAGTCGATTAATAACTTCAATACTCGTTTAAATGGCCTTGTACTCCGGGTAAATTAACTTTATTCTTTTTATTGGATTGTTTCATTCCTTTTTTAGAAGAAGTCGCATTAGCTCCATATAAAATATCCAGTACGCCTAACAAAATAATTTCATTTGCATTTGATACATGCCCACCTTCAATCAACATTGTTCGATTAATTAAAACCGCCATTGCTGTACCCGTACCAACGATATCATTTACATCTTCGTATCGATATTGCCATGAAGCATCGTAGCCTACAATTTGACCTCTATGGCCAAATAATTTATTATCCTTATCATGAACTACCCCATGAAGCATTTCACCATTTGTACTAAATGCTGAAAAATCGAAGCCTTCCATCATCAAAGCCTGTGTCGTTGTATCTAACAGTTGCCCTTCCATCACAGCATTTGACCATTTAAGCATATCTTCTGAAGTCGATATCATTGTTCCCGAACTACCTGTGAAAGATGGATCAGTTGTTGAACGGTCAATATCAGTATCAGTAAAACCTAAAGAAGCCCCATCAGCACCAAGATTATTTACCCAATTCACATAACCTGAAGCAAATGTTCCTGTCATGGTAGATTCACCAGAAAGCGGTACTTTTGTATTGTTTAAGCCTAATGTGACAATAAATCGGGAAGTTACTTCTTGTTCCCAAGTATTCCCTGTGATTTGTTCGATGATGTCACCTAACATAACATAATGTGTATTTGAATAATTCCATGCTTTACCAGGTTCATTAATAAAATAAGTTTTAGTTACAGTAGGAACAAATGTATTAGCCACAACACTACCTATATCAATCAGCTCATCATTTGTATAGGTGTTTGAAGGTGTTACGATATATTTAATAAACCATAGATCATCAAAAGATTTAGTAATATCTAAATCAAAGGCCTCATAGTATCCTGGTGATTCACTCGTGAAACTAAATATCCCAGCTGTATGTCTTATCAAGTTTTTAACTGTAATTGAACTACCGTTAGGAAACTTTCCAGGAAAATATTTTTCGACGGTGTCATCTAGGCTTAATTTACCTTCGCCGACCAACTGCATTATAGCCATACCTACAAATGATTTTGTAGCACTACCAATTCTGTATTGATGGTCTGCTGTTATTGCTTCATTTGCAGCAATATTAGCTAAACCTTTATAAAGGTTGTATGTTTCGCCATTTGGTAACTCAATAGATAAACTTACTCCAGGTAGTTTTTTTGCTAAAATCTGACTATCGATATAGGTTCCAATTTCCCATTTTTGAAAACTTATTAAAGCGGCACTACCCTCTAACTTAGTAGTTGAGCTATTTACTGATTTTAAACTATTGACTAAAGTACTATACTGTGAATCAAAATCAGCATCACTTGAAGCTAAGTTAATATTTTTGAGATCACTATTAACTGAAATTACCGTTGAGGATAGAATTTGTATCCCATCAGTAATATCTAAATTATCATCTAAAACGCTTAGAATTTGCACAGCCTTTTTAAAACGATGATCATTAACTCCATCAGTGAACAACGAATCTAAATTAAGTGAAAGGGAACCCTGAACGCCATTACCAAGTTTTAATTCACCCACCCAAATATCAACTAACTCACCTTCTTCGTAAAAGAAAGCACCCGTGTTTGAAGATTCACCTACAGTACTGCCAGAGATAACGGTCAGTCCTGAAACTTTTTGCGCTAACTTACCTGATCGAACACTTTTATTAGTATCCTCATCATTGCAAGAAAACAGACCAAAAGAAATCAGCCCTAAAAGAAAAATTGAAATCAATGATTTCTTGATAGTCATACAGCCTCCTAATTTATTTTTATCTAAAATTACATAATAAAATACGGTACTACTTCGTGAAAGGCACAGCATTGTAAGTAAGTATTCTTTTTTTTAAAGAAGCTTACTCAAAAATATTGCTACATATCTAGACTCTTCAAATGGGTTTGATTTTCAAAAAAAAAACCAATTAAAGTACATGTATTCGAGACATGAAATACCATTTTCCATTAATCGTAATATTTAAGACTTCGAATCGGAATCATTCTCATATAGCCTTATTATTCGTAATAACACATTACCATCTAAAAACCACATACTGTATTTAGTATTATAAATATTAAGCATAACACTATGATGTATTCATCAAAGTAATACAAGTGGTGAAGTTAATTTATTCCTTAGTAATTACGAAATATTCGTAGCAGTATGTGCATATAGTATTAGGGCAGTTAGCTAATTTTACTTGCTATTAGGTAGCTGAATAAAGATAATTCGTGGCTTTTTATTCAGGAATCAAAGCCCTAATGCCACTATGCTGTTATTAAAATTACTTAAAAAAGAAGCGCCAAAGAATTGGCGTAAAATATTATTCATGGCGATTGCATCAGGTATTGCAAATGGTGCTTTATTAGCAATTATCAACAACGGATCTTCCGCAGCTTCAAATGATGAATCTAAAGGACTTTTGTTGGTTCTTTTTACTATAGCTATGGGTATTTTTATTGTTGCCAAAAAATGGTCTTTAACCCAATCGACAAAATTAATTGAAAATATTCTAAGAGATCTAAGAATAAGATTTGCTGATAAAATTCGAAAATCTGAATTGCAGATCGTGGAAAACCTTGGAAAAGGTGAAGTCTTCACAAAAGTATCTCAAGAAACGAATCAGATTTCTCAATCTTCCATTTTAATTGCCAATGCCTGCCAAGAAAGCATCATGCTTTGTTTCTGTCTGCTGTATATTGCATTTCTTTCATTTGCGGCATTTTTTGTAACGATTGGCTCAATGGCAATTGCAATTTATATCTATTTTATTCATCAAAAAGGCTTAGAAGAGGATATGAATGAACTTACAAATCAGGAAGGTCAATTGCTTGATTCACTAAGTCATTTAATTGATGGATTTAAAGAAGTTAGAATTAATAGTAACAAAAGTGATGATGTTTTTAAAACCTTTACTCAAAAAACTTTAGCTACCGAAGACAGCAAAATTAATATAAATGTTAAAATTGCTACAGATATCATGTTTTCACATGTGTTCTTTTATTTTTTAATTGCCGTGATTGTTTTTTTATTACCTCAATTTGTACCAACTTACAATGATGTGGTTCTAAAACTTACAGCCGCCCTTTTATTTATTGTTGGGCCTTTAGAAATGATCGTGGCTTGTATTCCAGTAATGACAAGGTCAAATTTAGCTTTAAATAATTTATTTAAATTAGAAAAAATATTAGACAAAAACCTACCCATAGAAGATGAACCAAATCCAGCCACATTAGAAAAATATTTTGATTTCAAGGAAATAGATTTTAAAGAGGTATCTTTTAGCTATCGAGACAATTTAGGAGAGTCCCTTTTTTCCGTTGGGCCGTTTGATTTCAATATTAAAAGAGGCGATACTATTTTTATTATCGGTGGAAATGGTAGTGGTAAATCAACGGTACTGAAAGTTTTACTTGGGCTTTATAACAGAGATAATGGATCGCTTAGTATAGACAATCAGATTATCAATAATCATAGTCTTACTCCTTTTAGAAACCTATTTTCCACCATATTTACTGACTTCCACTTGTTTGATAAAATCTATGGAATTAAAGATGTCGATGAAGAAAAAATCAATCGTCTTATCGATGAAATGGATTTAACCGGAAAAACTTCTTTTAAAGATGGCCGATTCACCAATACTCATTTATCAACGGGTCAAAAGAAACGACTAGCCTTAATTATTGCTTTAATGGAAGATAAGCCTGTCTATATTTTTGATGAATGGGCGGCCGATCAGGATCCTCATTTCAGAAAACATTTTTACGAGACAATATTAAAACAGTTAAAAAGTGATGGCAAGACTATCCTTGCAGTAACTCACGATGATCATTATTTTCATCATGCTGACAGAATTATTAAGCTGGACTATGGAACTGTTCAGGAAATAAAAGATAGAAACGATTTTAAGGTGTGAACAATGATTTTTAAAACTTTAAAAAGAAAATTAAAAGAAAATACGGCCCACATTACCGTTGTATTACTTACAATCTGTTTCATTCTAATTTACTGCTGGAATGATATATTTATTGTCATTCGTTCCGGGGAAGCTGGTGTACATTACAAAAAGTTTTTTGGCGGTACCGTAACTGATAAAGTATATGGTGAAGGAATGGCATATATATACCCATGGGATGATTTATTCATTTACAATATTCGAGTTCAAGAAGAAAAAATACAAATAAATGTTCTTTCAAAAGAAGGCTTGAAAATTGGGCTGAAAATCTCCATAAGGTTTCAGCCAGAAGCTGACCTTGTAGGCGTATTGCATAAAGAAGTTGGCCCCGAGTACCTTCACAAAGTTGTTATACCTGAAGTAGAGGCTGTAGTCCGTGAAACAGTTAGTAAGTTCACAGC
Organism: Planctomycetota bacterium; assembly: GCA_002746535.1. Classification (GTDB taxonomy): domain Bacteria; phylum Planctomycetota. The sequence goes on along the minus strand of NVWA01000031.1, from coordinate 8,561 downwards.
CGATGAGCTTTACACTACAAAACACATGATTCCAAAACAGATCATAAATGATTCCGTTGAACAAGTTGTCAGGAATTATGTCAAAGTGCAAGATGTCGTTATTAGAGATATTATTTTGCCGGAAAACATTAGAAAAGCCATTGAAGATAAATTAGCACAAAAACATATTGCGGAAGCTTATGTATATAAGTTATTGAGAGAAGAGCAGGAAAAGAAAAGAAAAATAATTGAAGCCGAAGGTTATAATAAATATCACGAAATTATTTCAAAGACATTAAATGCAAATATAATTCAATGGGAAGGCATCAAGGCTACGGAAAAGCTCTCTGAGTCAAATAATACGAAAGTAATATTGATCGGAAATGGACCAAAAGGGCTTCCAGTGATTATGAATGCGGGCGGACATTGATAACTAAATTACAAATCTACATAGGTCTCTTTATAATTAGCGCCCTGACCTTTTACACATATCATATTTTTTATGCTAATTATGAGAAAGTCACACATATAAGAGAAAAGTATTTAAAAGAACATCATAACGACATTAATATTGCTGTAGTTTGGCCAGATTATAAAGATACCACATTTATAAAAGGAGTTGAATTAGCTAAAGATCTTATAAATGCAAAAAATAATTTCAGCATTGAGTACACAACCGATAAAAATGAAAAAATAAATCGTAAAATTAATATTATATACTATCCAGAGGGAAGTAAAAAACAGGGTCAGGAAAGCGCCAAATTAATTGCAGAAGATAAAACGATTGCAGCTGTTATTGGTCACGATCGCTCAACCACGGCAATACCGGCATCGATCTCATACCAATATAACGGCATCGTATATATGTCACCAGTCGCAACCAGCAATGTTTTGACTCAGCACAAATTCACGTACGTTTTTCGAAACGCACCTAGAGATACTGATTTTGCAAAAGCCTTATTCAATTTTTGCAATAAAAGAGGCTTGAAAAAAATCGCTGTACTTTATAGTAGAGGTACCTACGGCACAAACTTCTCCGATATTTTTGTTGAAATTGCTGCCGGATTTAACATCGAAGATGAACAGGATCTGGGTGATCTTCAAAAAGTTATGACAAAAAAAGATGACGACCCAAAAGTAAAAGCAATTACCGAAGTGACGAATAATTCCGCTACTCCTAAAAATAAATTACAAATTGTCGTCCAAAAATCTTACTCACCTGAGAGTCATGATTTTTTACACTTAGTATCCGAATTATCTCCCTATGATTATGACTGTATTTTTATCGCTGGCTTGTTATCAAATAAAGCTGGGGAATTGATTAAGCAACTTCGTCGATTTGACATTAATGTTCCTATTATTGGTGGAGATGGTCTAGATTCTGCCTTATTAAGCGAAATACCTAATGAGGCATCAAATAATACTTTTGTGGCTTCTGTTTTCAGTCATGACGCATTAGATAAAGACGTTAAAGGTAACGACAAGAAAGTTAATTTTGATCTCAGAAAAGAGTATAAATTAAAATATGGCATTGAGCCAGATTATGATGCTGCGCAAGGTTTTGAAGCACTTTTTGTTTTAGCGCAGGCATTTGTAAGAGCACGATCAACATCACCATTACTTGTTAGTTCCACATTAAGAGCATTTGATGATTTTATCGGAGCAAGTGGTAAAATATCATTTTCAAACGATGGTGATATTGAGCAAAAAGTAATATTCATAAAAGAAATGAAAAACGGCGAATTTATAAGAGTTGGAGATTGAGATATGGACCAAAGAATATTAATGTATTGTGGTTTCAGTTTACTAATGGCATTTATCGGTAGAAAAAAACGGTTTGGGTTTTGGGGCTATTTATTCTCCTCACTATTATTCACTCCCATAATAGGTTTTTTTCTGGTACTCGCTTCTGATCCTAGGAAACCAGAAAAGAAAAAGGTTTGATCTGAATAACAACGCTATTAATGTCTATTACGGATACACTTCTGGTGATAATTTTCAACATCACTGGAAAAAGCTACTTGCAGAATTACCATCATCAATACAACAGCACTGCTTAAAATTCAAACAAACTTCAGACCAGCAAAAACGATTTTTGGGATATACCCTCTTAAAATCTGCCTTAGAAGATCATAAAATACCGACAAAAGAACTTGAAAACATCGCCTTGAGTGAATTTAAAAAGCCTTATCTTGAAAATTACCCTGATTTCAACTTTAGCCTAAGTTATTCCAAGAATTTAAGCTTATGTGCAATCTCTCAAGGTTTAGAAATTGGAATAGATGTAGAGAAAATTGAAAAAATCGAAATAGAAGATTTCAAATCAGTCTTTTCCACCCATATTTGGGAAAAAATCATTCAGTCTGAATCACCCTTAATTTCATTCTATCAATATTGGACTACTATTGAAGCTGTCACAAAAGCAAATGGAGATGGGATTGTTGGTCCAATACAAGATATAGAGTTTAATGAGCAAAAAATTAAATATAATAACAAGATGTGGTTAGTTGAAGAAATAAAAGAAATCGATAATGATTATAAAATTCACCTTTGTTATCCTATAATTAGCAATATAACAATTTGTTACAAACGTATTTTAAATCTAAAATCAGTTTGAAGTACGATTTACCGCTGTTTTCACCTGAAATTGATCTAAAAAGTTCAGCATATTCATTCCACATTTGATTGCATTTAAAACATTATGTAGATAATACCCCCTCCAAAAAATGAATTAACTAACTTAACCATAATATATTTAAGGAGTCAAAAATGACAGATTCTGCCTCAACAGAAGAAGAAGAAACATGTACAGAAGTAGTTTTATCAAATGGTGATAAAGCGAATGCTGAATTAAAGAAGCATATTTATTATTCAATAGCAGCTGGATTTATTCCTGCACCTTTACTTGATATCGCGGCTATAGCTGGAATTCAATTAAAAATGATTCACACACTTACAAAAATCTATGACATTCCTTTTTCAGAAAACATTGGTAAATCAGCCATTGGTTCATTAATCGGTGGTATTGGAACTCCTATTATCGCAAGATCAGGGATTGCAAGTTTAGTTAAATCAATTCCAGTTATTGGTGGCCTTGTTGGTGCTGTTGTTCAGCCTACTATTGCTGGTGCAGCGACTTATGCTGTTGGTAAAGTATTCATCTCTCACTTTGAAACTGGTGGAACTTTATTAGACTTTAATCCTGAAAAATTGAACGAGCATTTTAAAAATTTATATGCTGAAGGTCATGCAGAAGTTAAAGGTACAGTTGACGAAGTTAAAAAAGAAAAAGATGCATAATTTTCTTTGAAGTTTGCAAGCCCCTTTCGAGGGGCTTTTTTTATTGGTAGAAAAATTTGAAAATATTCGCTTTTCCGCATGCTGGTGGTGACTCCTATTGTTATCGAGATCTACAACCACATCTTAGCAATCATACATTAGAGACACAAAATTTACCAGGTCGGGGTAAACTTTTTGGAGAGCCTCTTCTTCATCGAATTCATGAAATGGCAGAAAATGGATTAGATATAGTTAAGTCAGATATGGTAAAACCTTATGCTTTTTATGGGCATAGTATGGGAGCCATGATAGCCTATTTAACTACCTTAAAAATTAGGGATGCTGGATTACGTTTGCCAGAAATGCTGTTTTTATCTGGCAGAAAAGCTCCCTCTTTGAATACGGGTATTGGTGAAAGACACAACCTTCCAACAGCGGAATTCAGGAAAGAACTAGAAAGTCTTGGTGGTTGCCCCAAAGAAGTACTGGATAATGCTGAATTAATGGAATTGTTTGAGCCAATTTTAAGAGCTGATTTCGAATCTATTGAAACCTATACCTATGAAAAAGTACAACCCTTAAATATTAAAATCGTACTGTTTCACGGATCGGGTGATCATTTTTCTAAAGATGACGCAATGGGCTGGCAATCAGAAACAGATTTGCCTATGGATTTTTATGAATACAACGGTAGTCATTTTTTCATTCATCAGGAATGGGAATCCATCGCGAAAATAATTGATTCTGAATTAGCCTAAACTATAGATAGCTTCAACTACAACTGGTTCATAGTGTTGAATTCTGTTTTCATTTTATTCATCACAGATTTGCCGTTTTCAAATTGATCGGCGAAATAAGCGCGTACTTTTTCTGGTTTGAAATCAAGTAGATTCCCACCCAATTCATAATGATATACGAATACTTTTGCAAGAGCATATGTAGTTCCTGCGGCCATAACTGGTGAAGATAAGAATGCAACCATGTTTACGACAGGTATCATTTTCAATACTGATTTAAACATTTGATTGCCCACTCCATATCCAAACATTCCCAATAAGGAAGCTATATAGCTTTTAACAAGTTCCTTCTTTACAGGGACACCATAAACTCGAGAAATCTCTAATATCATTTTTATTTGTACCGAAGACACAACAAATGCATCAAGAAAAGGAACAGGAATAAGGCTAGTTCCCATTGATAAATAAAGATTATTTTTCAAAACTTTTTCTAATCGCTCATGTTCAGATTCTGAGAGGACACTGCCTTTATATCTTAATTCTGAAACAATTTCAATAACAACTTTATCTGAAGGTACTTCAATATATATATCCGGCTCTGATTCCATTTCCACATTCTTTTCTTTTTTGGTAGTCTTGTTTTTAGTTGGTTGCTTTTTTTTCGGCTCAACTTTTTTTGCCTTACTCTTTTGAGTTGCCGTTTTCTTTTTAACAGGAGCTTTCTTTTCGACCTTTACTTCTTTTTCGTCGGCACTTTGATACATTCTTTTTCTTTTTCGGCCACCTGGTTTTTTTGGGCTACTTGGCATTGTATGTCCTTGAAGTGTATTATTTTTTGCCCAAACCAAAAATAGTTCTAGCAACTAAATCATAGTCCATTTTACCATTAGATTTTCGATTGTTAGCAAAAACTGTCTCCCTTTTCTCTAATGCCTTGGAAAAATCGGAGCTAGTGCGAATACAACAAGGCATGAGATATTTTCCAAATTTTTTCTTTAATTTTTGTTCATATTCTTTGGCAAGATTTAATCGTTTATCAACCATATTAGAGAGTATTTTTGTTTTACTGCGAGATAATCCAAAAGTAGATCGTATTTCACCTACTTCTTCAATAGTTAGTTCTATACCTTTAAAAGAAAAAGCATCATTAGCAACAGGGATAATAATTTCATCTACTGCACATATTGACGAAATAACCGCCGCCCCTAAAGATGGTGGGCAATCGATCAGAATCAAATCAAATTTCAGATTCTTTAATTCATTGATTATACCTTTCACAGCTTTCTTTTGGGAAGCCGGATTATTTAAACTGACATCAAGTAACGAATTCTCTAAATCAGAAGGTAACAGAAAAAAGTTCTCTTCCATTTCTATTAATGCATTATTTATCTCTTTAGGTGTTTGCCAGATATTATGAAATATTTGATCGTCTTCTTCAAGTGTATAGTCAAGGGCTAGCGTCGCTGATCCTTGTGCATCTAAATCAAGTATACACGTTTTAAAACCAAACTGAACGGCTCTTGATGCTAATGTGATTGCCGCCGTTGTCTTACCTACCCCACCTTTTAAATTAATAAAGGCCAATGAACGACAAGTATATTTAAAGCCACTTTTCTTCATGAATTCATGAACCTGCGCTGAAGATAATTTTGGATTCTTTTGATTTTCAAAACCAAAGTAGTTTTTGATTTTTGAAAGATTCGCACCAGAGATGGAAGCGAGTTCTTGAGCTGTTAAAAGATATTTTGATCCCATGGAAGATTATCCTAGCTAAAACACAAAAGTAGACATTTTACTGTTTTAGCTCAGAACAAGCTACTACATAATGTGTTTTTAGACTTAAATTGGCAAATGTTATACCATATATATGTTTAAAATTAGTATTGATACTGCGATAAACAAAACAGAAATCTTTAAATACTAATCATATTGTTGAGCAATCAAGAATGAGCTATACTAAAAAAAGCTAACGATTGTCCTTTGTGCCTTGAAATGATTTTTTTTATCAAAAAAATGATTTGATTAATATTTTAACCTAATGGCTATTTAACTTTTGAACTCTAACGAAACCAAAATCCAACTTTTTCTACAATCAATTCAACAACTTCTCCAACAGTTTTTAATTGAGAAACCTCATCATTAAATTCAATATTATATTGATCTTCTAAATCTAATATCATTGTATTTAATTGAAGTGAATCAAACCCCATATCTTCTCTAATATCTGTTTCTAAAGTTATATCACTAATTTTTAAATCTAAAATAGACTCACCTATTAAGTATTTCACCAACCCATCGAATATTTTATTTTTATCCACCATTTTTTATGTCTCACTTTGAATAATATATTTTTGAATACTAATAACTTCATAAGAGAAATCAATACAGCTATAGTCTCTCTACACCACAACCCAAATGATTTACCAAATAGTATTCTCGAATCTCTGTTTTAATTAGCATGTTGAATAGAATTTTAAGATTGGTAAATTCTGTAATTTAAATAAGTTGATCTGAAGGTATTTTACATTTTTTTTACATATTAATTGTTACTAATAATTTATTAATACGGCTGTATCATTAAGATCTGAGTGCATTTAATTAGTCGACACATAATAGCAAGAGGTTAATCCAATCAAAATATTCTCAATTCTATTTTTTTCAATTTTATTATTTATAGTCTCTATTAATGCCAAAGATAAAGATGCAAAACAAGAAACGGCCTTACTAAAAGCGGAATCAAGTCTTCGCATTGCACTAAAAGGCCTTAAGCCAAAACCTGTGTTCGAATATTCGAATGAAAAAACAACTTTAACAGTAAAATACTTATCACGAAAATTCATGGTTCACAATGGAACAATGACAGGAGAGTATAGTAAAAAAAGCTATATGAAAGAAGGACCTGCTAATAAAGGTTTCATATTGTGGCTTCAAATTCAAAAAATTGGTACCGTTAATCAAGCGGTTTTACCACAAATTTTAATTCTACCATACTGGAAAACATTTTTAAACGTTACCGCTATTGATAAAACTGAAACGCAGTTATATTGGGGATTATCTTTTAATAGGAATAGCGATAGGAAACTTTTGGATAAATTGAAAAAAGCTATCTATGCATTAGACAAGAAGATCGTCACGAAAAAAAATAAGTAAAAATGAAAATAAATCCTTAATCATTTGAGGAATTATTGTAATATTATTTCTTTGCAGGATAACTTGCCATTTTATATTCATGCTCAAAACAATCTCAATAATCAATCAATTTTTCTACAATAGTTAATTTTCTCTATTTTGTCTTAAAGCACTTTTTAATAGAGAGGGGCATTCATGAAATCTGGTTTACATTTCATTTTCTAAGTCCTATAATCGGAGCCACACTTCATTTGAACTGTTACCGAATAGGACTTCCATGAAAAAATTTATTTACCTTTGTTCTCTACTTATGTGTTTAAACGTTTGTGTGTCAGCAGATGAAGTTGTTTTAAAACCAGCTGACGGAATGATTAAAGCCGCTCAAAATGATCTAGCTAAATATGAAAAACAAGCAAAAGGCATTGCACCTGGCAATAAAAATTCAGTCAATCGTATCACTCGATTTTTACCAATGATTAAAGGTCGACTTGCATCATCTAAAAACAAAACAGATCCATCATGGGTTCAAACTAATAAGAGACTCGAGGTTTTAATAGCAACTTTAGCGGCATTGAAAGACGGAAAAAAGGCTCCTGCGGCAAAGGTTAAAGACGTTCAGAAAAAAGGCAGTAGCAATATGACTGATCCTGAAATTGCTAAAAAATATAATGCTGATTATAATGCATTGCGAAATGAACTAAAACCACTCAGAGGCCCAGACTATGCAAATGCTGCCACAGTCTCAAAATATCAAGCTCGTTTTGTAACATTAAATAAACTTGTTAATAGTTATAAAGACCCAACTCTTCCATATGCTGTTCAGTCAAAAAAATATGTTGCCGCATTAGAGAAGTGGTTTAATAATTATGTGAATAAATATAAGTCTGCGGGCACTAGTAAGCCTACTGCAAAAACAACTGCTAAACCTGCTGATGCTTCTGCACCTTTAGATTATATGAATAAACGCGCACTAATGTTTTTTGAAAAAGATTATGATCGGTATGCGGTTAATTTTAAAACAGTTGATCCTACCAAAGTTGATCAACTTACTGGCAACATCAAGGCATTGGAAACAAGGTATTCTAAATTTACAGCAACCAATCATGCTAAAGTTATTGATGCACGAAAGAGACTTGATGCTTTAAAAAAGAAACTGGATGATCCGTCAGTTGCGGCGGCCGTTGCCAAAAATAAAGCAGAAGCAGAAAGACTCTCAAAAATAGTGAAACTAGATTATCGTCAAAGTTCTGCTCTGGCCTCAGGAGTTGGCAGAGTTAAGTCTGTAGGCGAAGATCTTGAAAAGTATAAAAAAGTGACCGTACTGAAAGACGCCCCTAAGCCAGGGCTAAGCCTTATTCGAGAACTTGATATTATTCTGAAGCGCATGAAAGATGATGGCGTACCTGAAGACAATGAAACATACATCGAAACGAAGAA
>NVWA01000065.1 GCA_002746535.1 Planctomycetota bacterium | reverse complement strand
TTTTTCTTTAACAACGTCAATTTCTTTTTCTTCTTCTTCCTCTTCTTCAGGAGGTATTGGAGTCGTTGTAATTATGGCATCTTTTATTTTGTCTTCGCGGTCCATTAATATGTATAGAAGAGAACCAATTAAAATTGCGTGAACTAAAATTGATATTATCCAAGCAGGAGCAGCAGCGGCACCCTTACTTCTATTTTCTTCTTCGTCATCAAGAAACTCTTCATCTTCATCGTCATACTGATCCTCCTCTTCCTCATCGTACTCATCGTCATATTCATCATCTTCATATTTTGCCATAAAGATTCCCTCAATTGTTTTAACTATGCTAAATTAATTCGATTTAGATGTGATAATGATTAAATTTAAAAACTCAAACAACTACAGTCAAATTGAAGGGCAAACATTTTGCATTTTTTCTGTTATTTACACTATAGAAACACTGGTTCGTTCTATTGATGGTACTATCTTCAATAAGTGGTAAATAAGTTAATTTTGAAGGTATTTATGAGGTAAATATTTTGATTTGCAAAGTAAGAAAAAATGGATGCCCACAGATGGGCATCCGTACGAAATTATGGGTGACTAGTGACCACCACCCATAACTGATTTGTATCGATAATAAACTTCTAAACTAAGAACTAAAAAAGCCGTGAATAAAACGCGGCCACCTTTTGTCATGTGGCTCTTGCCATTTGGATCCCAAGAACCTTTAAAGTCTCCATCCATTCTTTGTGCTTTTACGATAATATCACTAACTGGTTTGTTCCAAGCTTTCCACTTAGCACCACCTTGTTGGAATAAAGTCAAGTAGGCATAATAAACTCTGTAAACATTCATACTATCATAACTTTTTGGTAATTTTGCAACTTGACCAGCTGATGCTGCTTCTAACCATGGCTCACCTCTTTGCCAACCTAAATATTGCCGTACCAACATTGCAATAGCTCCGCAAGCAGAAGCAGCATTTCTGCCTCCTTTTCCCGAAGTATACCAAGATAGACCTTTGGTTGTTGATGTATTATCTGCAGTTGAATTAGCATTATCATTATGATCCATTATTTCACCAACTTTTTTGAATACATCTTTAATAGCGTTCTCTCTGATACCTGAAACCATGGCTGATTTCAACCCCATAACACACCAACCCGTTACAGACATATCATCTCTAGCTGACGGTCCTGTATAATTATATCCACCGGAGGCATTTTGTTCTTTGATCAAATAATCAACGGCAAGCTCAGCCGATCTTTTCGCTTCAGACCCACCAGCACCCATACCAGCCGCTTCAGCTATGGCCATAGTACACATTCCGTTTGAATAGTTTCGGGCATCAAAGGCGCCATTTGGTCTTTGTGCTGCAACCAACCATTTAATGGCAACCTTTACATTCTTTTTCCATTTACCGACTCTGTCAGTATGACCAGCACCTAAAAATGCTAACAATGCTGCAGCAGTACAAGCTGAATCCGATTCCGGAGTACCAGCACCCTCGTATTTACCTGTATCCCAATGACCATCAGGTTCTTGATGATGAGCTAACCAATATAGACCCCAGTCTACGGCTGATTCTGTTTTTTTGGATCCACCACCGCGCATTACGGCTCGTTTACGGCCACCACCAGTTCGTGAACCAAAGGCACCACCGCCTCCRCCACCACCACCGATGTTACCCATAACACCAGAGCCAACTAAGGGCATATCTGAAATCGCTTCTGAAACACCTTCGGCMGATTCAGTTTCCATTTCATTTTCTGTTTCGTTGTGATCTTCTACTTCTTCTTCTGTAACAATTGGAGGAGTTTCAACTTCAACTTCGACTTCGACTTCGGCTTTTTCTTTAACAACATCAATTTCCTTTTCTTCTTCTTCTTCTTCTTCAGGAGGAATTGGAGTTGTTTGAATAATAGCGTCTTTTATTTTATCATCGCGTGGCATTAACATATATAGTAATGAACTAATCAAAATGGCATGAACCAAAATTGAAATTATCCATGCAGGTGCGGCTGCCGCACTTTTGCTGTTTTCCTCTTCTTCATCAAGGAATTCCTCATCATCTTCGAATTGGTCTTCTTCGTCGTTATACTCATCTTCGGGTCTTGGCATTTCTCTCTCCTTTGTGTAGCTATAATTAAATAAAGTTTTAAAGATCAATTATTAAGTACTACCAACTACGCCTATCATTATTTATGGTTCAAAGGTATTTAAAAAATATGTTTATAAATGCCATATAATTTCCAATATGAAATTATACATCTGCCTTAGTGGTTAAGGACCAACAATTGAGGCTATTAATTTCTATTAGAAAATTTAAGGCAGGTTTAATCGTTAGATAACGAAGAGTACTTATTTTAGATTTTTAAAAAGATTCGTCGTAGACTTATCCAGGCCAATATGGAAATAAACTTTAGCTTTAGTATTCACATATTTACCTTTAAGGAAAATCTTATAATCATCCAAATAAAATATAGGCTCTTTAAAATCTTTTGGAATGCTATTAAACGCCTTGATGCCAATACTCATATCGGGTAATTCTGAGTCTTTTATTTCTTTTATGCTTACATTGTCAATAAAGCCATAGCCATAAATTCTAAGTTCATATGAAGAATTATTAACCCGTTTAGAAGTGGCAAAACGATACGAATAACAACTAATAGGATTATCCTCCATATAATGAAAATTATAAATATAAGAATCAGTTAAATAAGTATTTACTACCATCCATTCACCCTGTTTAATCGTCAAATCCACATTGTCATCAATGATTAAAACATCTTTCGCCACGGCCCAATTACTAATAAAACCAATACCTGATCTTTGATTTATTTTCTTATGTTCCCCTACTTTAATTTTATATTGAAGTTTCAAAGGCAACGACCAGTTTTGAACAGGAAATAAGAATAAAGCCACTGCCCCTTTTTTCTTAAATTCCAATTGACCATTTATCATTTGAACATTGGAGCTTTTAAAACCATTAAAAAAGTCAGATTTTTTTCCATTAAATCGCCACTCTTCTTTTTTAGTTGGCAATACCTTACTTCGCAAGGCTACATTACTAGAAACAACCGCAAATGATCCCCCAGGAACTTTAATTATTTTACCATCAGAATGTCGCTCTATCTCAACCAAACCCGTGTCAACTTTTAATTCAGAAAAAATGGGGGAATTCTCTTTAGCTCTTGAATAACAATAAGAAAACTTGGTTCCCAAAACCTGTATCTTTGAGTTTGGATTTATGATTTGAAAATTATCCTTGCTTTTTTGCTTAGCAATATCCCCATCAATTTGACCATGATTTAAAAAGAAACTTTTACGACCAATTACTCTTATTTCTGTAGCTTCAGAAATGTTAAGCTTAGAAGTCTCTTCGTCATAGATAAAGTCAAAAGAACCACCGGCCCCACAGAATATCGTGTCACCGGCTTTTAAATTAATCTTATTTTTCTTAAGAATATTAATTGCAACGTTGTTGAGGTACACGTTGCCTTTTAAATTAGATAAAACAGGAAAATTATCAATTGAACTGTTTACTATTTTTGGCGGTAATTTAGGGTCAATAATAGTATCCGGCTTATTGTTATTAATAATAAATAAAACAAATGCAATGCAGATCAAAGCAGCAACAACAATGTAACCTGTATGATCTGGTTTTTGTTTTCTAGAACTTGCTACTCTTTTCCTTGAACTAACATGGGGTTTTTTAATAGGCCGATTGCGATATCTACCAGATTCAGTAATGCTAACATTTCTCGAAGCTCCTTTGATCTCATCCAATGTTAGAATTTTACTACTTTCATTAACTTCATCATATACTCTTTGCAAAACTTGATTTTCAAAGTTTTGGCGATCTACAGAAAAATGACGTGATAAATATTCATCAAGTATCAAATTCTCTTTTACACTTATTAATTTCTCAGGATCTTTGAACAATAATATCAACTCATCCATTTCAACTTCACTCATGGATTCTTTATCTTCTAAGTACTTATATATTAGTGAATCAGAATTCATAAAAGAGCGCCCCCTTTTATACATTTCTTCAAAGAATTCCTAATTCTCAATAGCAACATCCCAACAGCTTGTGAACTCAAATCAAAAATATTAGATAACTTTTGATAAGAATGACCATCTTCATATTTCATTTTGATCAATTGCAAATTTTTATCCGATAATTTACTAAGGCAAACTTTTAACAGAGCGACCTTTTTAGTTTCACCTTCTTCTTGAAAATCGCTTTTAGCACCTTCCATCAAACTAGCGATTAATTTCAATTTCTCATTTTTGCTTTTTTCTTTTTTCAAATCATCAAAATATCGAAGACAATAATTTTTTGCGATTCCTTTTAACCAACGAATTGGCTCAACATCATCTGGTTTTTTACTAAATTCTTTAAAATAATGGATGAAGACATCCTGAGCAATATCATCCGTATGATAAAAAGGCACCCCAAATCCAGCAACATAGGCGCGGATATGACTTTGACATGTCCCTAATATTTCCTCAAACTCTTTATCCCAATTTGTCATGCAATCTCCAAATCATCCACAAGAACTAGTATCATAACCCTATCTTCATCCATTCTAAAAAATAACGATTAATATTTAAAAAATAAAAAAAAGATTGAAAAATCTAAATATCAGCTTTCATATTGAAATTATTGACTTTCATGAATACCAATAACGACATAAATAATAACGATTTACTTAATAAATTAGCTCTCGTGCACAGACGATCCAAATCTCCTTCAAGAAATGTTTCAAAAATTAAAACTTTTATACAAACAAAGAAAATGGAAAAATATATTACGTTTTGGCGTTATAAATAAATCTATCCCCTGATATATAAGAAAAAAGTAATTATTCGTGGGATAAAAAATGAAACAAAAAATAATAATCAGCTTATCACTAATAATAATAACATGCATACTAGTAGTTAATAATCTACAAAAAGATTATTTAACAAATAAAGACGTTTTGGATAAAGCACCTACTAAAACGAAAAAACAAAATCCAACTCAAACAATTAAAAAAAGTAATATACTCAAAAAAATAAACCAACATCTAGCGAAAAAATCAAAACCGAAAAAAATTAAGAAAGCAGATGATAGTAGCCAAATTAAAAAAAATAACGATAGCATCAAAGTTAAAGAAGAAGTTAGTAATACAACAAATTTCATTCCAGCTGAAAATACACCTAAGGAAATAGAACAATTCAATCAATGGTTTCAAGAATATAAAAAATTAAATCAAACAGCAAAAAATAAAACAGAAGAAATAGGACTTCAATTAGTCAAAGAACGTCGCCTCTATTTGAGAAAAATAATTCAAAACGATCCAAAAAAGGCTATTGAACTATCGATGAGCGAATGGGATCAAAAAGACTTACCCCTATCTATTAAAGAACAAATGGAAACGCATATCAATGAGATGGGTGAATACCAATTCATCATCTCAACGCCGCTACCGGGCAAATATAATACCATGACAGAACGATACTTCGTCACAAATAATCTAACATATGACGTATACCCCTTTGGCAAAGGTCTTGATGCCCCTAGCAAATTAAGGACATCCGTTCGTGGAATATCCATTGACAACAAAATGGCCATGAAAGAAAAATCATCCGAAATAATTCGAGGCGCTGAAATAACAAAATTAAAGCTTTTAAAGCCACAGTTGTTTAAGAAAAATGACCCCACAGATTTCGAATCATTAAAAGACAGTGTTACTTCAAACGATCAACAATATTGCGCCTGTAGTATTCCATCCAATATAAATGAGGATATTGCTATTTACACTGGGGGAAAAGTATATTTCGAATCAACACAAAATCATATTGAAAATGATGAACATCATTTAGTCCTTGATTTGGGTGGAAGCTCTAACTCTTCTTCATTAGTAATGTCAAACACGAATTCTGAAGGTGATAAAAAGATTCTTTATATAAGAATGGATTTTTCAGATAACGTTGGGGATCCAAAATCATTTTCATATATAGATAATATGTTAAATGTTAGGTGTAATAATTTCTACTTTGCCAACTCATATGGAAAGATGTCATCACTTGTAGGTACCATCACGCCAACCTATAGGGCTCCCAGCACACAAGCCGATTACTCTGCGGGGATTTCCGAATGGACTCTCCACTCCCAAGCTAGAGCATTGGCATTGGCTGATGGATACGACTCAGACGATTATGATAAAATTGTTGTTGCCTTTAGAAGCACTTATAGTGGTGGTTGGGCAGGCAAAGCCTATGTAAATGGTAAGTACGCAGCATTAAATGGCTATTATGATTTTCGAGTTACAGCACATGAATTAGGACATAACTTCGGTCTACTTCATGCCAACTATTGGGAAACAACCGGCAAAGGCACTATTATTGGTGCAGGCACAAACAAAGAATATAAGAATCCATATGACGTCATGGGTAGCTCATCAACGAGTGAAACACATCATTTCTCGGCAGCCTTCAAACACCAGCTAGACTATTTAACTGATAGCGATGTACATCAAGTAACAACTAATGGTACCTATAGAATTGTTGCCCACGATAAAGAAGATATTTCTGTTATGAAAGGCGGCATTATGATCCCTATTGAAGGTCTTGCCTATCGTGACAAAAAATACTTCCTTGGATTTCGTCAACGATTTAATTCAAATATATATCAAAAGAATGGTATCGGTTTGCACTGGCAAGACGGTACTCAATGCCAATTACTAGACTCCACACCTGGCACAGGTAGTAGTTCTGGAACAAGTGATTCGGCTTTAACAATAGGAAGAACATTTACAGATGAATTAAATAATATACACGTAACACCCATAGGCAAAGGCGGAACAACTCCAGAATCAATGGATGTCGTTGTCAATATCGGTCCATTTCCAGCTAACAATTCACCTACATATACTTTAACGGCAAGTGCCACAAGTGCTTCCACAGGAGTAAACATTACTTTTAATGCGACGTCAGCCATTGATGCTGATGGTGATACTCTTGCCTTCTATTGGAATTTTGGTGATGGCAATATTTCATTCGACAATGCCAGTTCTCAGACAAGGTCTTTTTCAACAGATGGCGAATACTTAGTTCGCTGTATCGTCAGCGATTGCAAGGGTGGCGTATCGACTCAAACAATATTAATAACCATTGGCACACCAACAACATTCAAAATCAGCGGCACGGTATTAGACTCCTCAAGCAATCCCGTCGAAGGTGTATTATTAAAATGGAACAATCTAGTAACCTACACAGATAGCAATGGCAATTACCAATTCACAAACTTAGCTACTAAATCCACTAGCATTTATGCATACAAAGTTGGTTATGGCATTTCAAAAGATGGATTTAGCAACCCCGTTGCTGTTGGGCCAAATCAAAACGGAAAAAACTGGATAGCAGATATAGGCAAAATCACCGGAACCGTTACCTTAGATGGGAATCCACTACCTAACTGCACCGTTTATCATTCAGGTGCATCCAATGGAAGTGTTACAACAGCTGCCGATGGCACTTATGTAATTTCCGCTTTGCCAGATGGAAGTTATACCCTACAAGCAAATCATAGTGGCGTTGGATCAACTACTCGCTCAATAACCATGTCAGCCGTTTATACAAATCAAGATTTTGCCTTTACAAATAATACCATTAGCGGAAATGTAACTGATTTCATCACGACTCTTCCTATAGATGAAGCAAAAGTTTTTTACAATTATCTAGGAACAAAAAATGCTACCTCAGATGTAAATGGGGATTATACAATTAATCTAATTATTGGATCTTCACAAACAATTGATGTATGGGCTGGTAAAGCTGGTGGTTATGTAATATCTGAAAAGCAGTCCGTGTCTGTACCTCCCAACAAAAGCAATATTGATTTTGCCTTAAAAATTGGTGAGTATGGGATGACAATTATTGAACCACTCCCAGGTGGAAACTATACCAGTGTAAATGCTTTAAATAATTTAAATGATGTTGTTGGTAGAGCAAAAGATGCCGGCGGCATCAATCACCCCTACTTTTGGAAAAGTGATACAGAAACAACTATTAAGATAGGATCAAGTGCCAATGGAGGTGAAGCAAGGTCTGTGAATGATGCTAGAGAAGTTGCAGGACATTTCTATGATGCTTCATGGGTTGGCAGTGCTTTCTATTGGAATGAAACAGACGGAACAACAGATTTAGGCAACCTAGGTGGATCAAATACTCAAGCAACTAAAATAAATAGTGCCGGACAAATAATAGGTACATCACAAGATGGAAGCGGTATTACAAAACCTTACTTTTGGTCGAAAGCATCTGGAATGATTGATATTGGATTATTACCAGGAGCAACTAGTGCATCTCCACAAGACATAAACGATTTAGGACAAGTAATCGGTATTAGTTACTTAGGATCGGGAGAATACAGATCCTTTTTTTGGTCTTCAAGCACAGGTTTAATTAACCTTGGAAACCTAGGAGGGTCAACTGAATACACAATAGCAAATTCTATCAACAATAACGGTATCGTAGTTGGCAGTTCAAAAAATGCTATCAATGCCACTATGGCATTTGATTGGGACCAGACAAATGGAATGAGAAGTTTAGGAACATTAGGTCATACGCCAATCGCAAACGAAACGGTTGGTACTGCTTATTACATAAGCTCTTATAATAATATAATCGGATCTAACAAAAATGCCCTTGGAAATCAAAGAGTATTCTCAGGAACCTTTGATGATGGGATAAATGATATCGGAACTCTAGGTGGAGCCATGGCTTATTATGAAGCTGCAAGTGATGTTAATTTTTATGTAGGGCCATCAGACTCGGCATCAAAAAGCTATGTTTATACTCTATGGAGACCTGTTGTAGGAATGAAAGCATTGCTACCTCTGATATCTTCCGAATATCAAATTTCACCGTATCAATATAGTATAAACAAAAAAGGAGCACTTGCATACAACGCTTGGATAAATGGGGAAGGCCGTGGAGCAGTATCTAGAGCTCTTGTTAACCTAGAGCCTTTTGCTGCAAAACAAGAAGCAACTGTAATAAAGAATTCACCCAAAGCATTGACACTAGTTGGATTAGACCCTGAAGATTCAACCCTTACCTATACAATTGTAAGCGGCCCATCAGATGGAACTTTATCCGGCACTGGATCAAACATTACCTACACGCCTGACACAAATTATACGGGTGGCGACAGCTTTACTTTTGAAGTCGATGATGGCTCCATAACAAGTAACCCAGCCACTGTCACTTTAAACATTACTTCATCCGGCACTCATTCCATCGTAGCAAGCAATGGTTCAAAAGGTAGCATTAACCCCTTAGGAACCGTGATTGTTTCAAATGGCAATAATCAAACCTTTACTCTTTCACCTGATAGCGGATATCAAGTCGATGATGTCTCAGTAGATGGCTCTTCAGTTGGTGCTGTTACAAACTATACATTTACTAATGTAACTGCAAATCACACAATACACGCAACATTTAATGCACTTCCTACTTACACAGTAACTTATAATGGAAACACAAATACAGGCGGAAGTGTACCAACCGATGCTAATAATTATTTAAATGGTGCAACAGTCACAGTTCTTGGTAATTCTGGAACACTTGTCAAAACGGGCTATTCGTTTAATGGATGGAACACTGCAGCAAACGGTTCAGGTGCTTCTTACGCAGCATCTTCTTCACTTACTATGGGATCTTCAAATGTTACTTTATACGCAAAATGGACAGCACTGCCTACATACACAGTAACTTATAATGGAAACACAAATACAGGCGGAAGCGTACCAACTGACGGAAACAATTACTTAAATGGCGCAACAGTCACAGTTCTTGGTAATTCTGGAACACTTGTCAAAACTGGCTATTCTTTTAATGGATGGAATACAGCATCCAACGGATCGGGTTCTTCTTATGCAGCATCTTCTTCACTTACTATGGGATCTTCAAACGTTACCCTATACGCTAAATGGTCAGCATTACCTACTTATACGGTAACATACAGCGGCAATACTAATACAGGCGGCAATGTACCAACTGACGCTAACAATTATTTAAATGGTGCTACAGCCACGGTTCTTGGAAACTCTGGATCACTTGTCAAAACGGGCTATTCATTTAACGGTTGGAACACGGCTTCTAACGGATCAGGAACTTCATACGCAGCATCGTCTTCGCTAACTATGGGGTCTTCAAATGTAACACTTTACGCAAAATGGTCAGCACTACCTACTTATACTGTAACATACAGCGGTAACACCAATACAGGCGGCAGTGTACCAACTGACGCTAACAATTATTTAAATGGCGCAACGGCAACTGTGCTTGGGAATTCTGGATCACTTGTCAAAACTGGTTATTCTTTTAATGGATGGAACACTGCTTCTAATGGATCTGGCACTTCATACGCAACATCTTCTTCTCTCACTATGGGATCTTCAAACGTCACACTGTATGCAAAATGGTCAGCTCTACCGACTTACTCTGTAACTTATAATGGTAACACAAATACTGGCGGTAGTGCACCAACGGATGGCAATAACTATTTGAATGGCGCTACCGTTACTGTCCTAAGTAACTCTGGCACGCTTGTCAAAACGGGATTTTCATTCAATGGATGGAACACGGCAGCTAATGGATCTGGCTCTTCATACGCCGCTTCTTCTTCGCTAACTATGGGATCTTCAAATGTCACACTATATGCAAAATGGACAGCTCTACCGACTTACACAGTAACTTATAATGGAAACGCAAATACTGGAGGTAGTTCACCAACGGACGCCAATAATTATTTAAATGGCGCAACAGCTACTGTACTTGGGAATTCTGGATCACTTGTCAAAACGGGCTTTTCATTTAATGGATGGAACACTGCAGCAAACGGTTCTGGCACTTCTTATGCAGCAGCTTCATCACTTACTATGGGATCTTCAAATATCACCTTATTTGCGAAATGGACGGCACTACCGACCTACACAGTAACTTATAACGGCAACACGAATACGGGAGGAAGCGTACCAACCGATGCTAACAATTATTTAAATGGCGCATCAGCTACTGTACTTGGAAACTCTGGA
>NVWA01000064.1 GCA_002746535.1 Planctomycetota bacterium | reverse complement strand
GAAATAGCTTTGAATTATCCTTCAACATGTATGCGACATATTAAGCAACCAATAATTAGCCAAAATGAAATCGATGAATTTAATGATAGCTTAAAGAGTATCGAAATAGATAGTGATAGTGATTTATTTTGCTTCATAGACAAAGTCGTAAATCTAGAAAAGATTCCTGCTCCAATATCTAGTTAGATATTACATTTTGCCAGACATGCTCTATGTTTATTTAGCAAAATATGCCATCAAACAATGGAAACTACAAATGCTAGATCTGACAAAACAGCTCACGATAAATGCCGTAATAAAGTGCGACAAGCTTATTATAGATTATTAAAGAAGGGGATGGGTAGAAAGAAAATTGCCAAAGAAATTGGCGTACGGGAGAAGGATCTACCGAAGAAAGATTTGGATTAATTCAGCTGCGACCATAAGGTCTCAGCTGAATTTATTGTACTTACATCAACGCCGCAATACTCTACTTCAAAAACGAATACGGCGGTCACTATAAACAAATTGGAGATGAATTAGATCAGGGAGTAAGATTAGGAAACTGTGGATCATTTATGTTTAAACCACCACAAATAATCGATAGCGGGACTAAGGCTAGTCCTGAGGATTACTATCAATAAGGTTTAGGGGAGTGTTGTTTGTTATGACTATTATTTTTTAATTTTTTGTGATTTCGCCTTTATTTCTTTTTTCTCAAGTATAAGCATATTCGCAATATATAAATCCAATTTTTTGACCTCATTATCTTGAGAAGTTTTCTGTTCACCTTGAAGACGTGCTCCTAATCGTTTAATTTCTTTCTGGGTCTTTTGTATTGCATATCGTGTGGAATTAATCACATTTACTTTTGCACCGGTACTAAAATAATTACTGCGTACCTGCCAACTTATGTTGGGTTTAGTAGAAGTTTGTTGTTTCTTAGCCCAATCTAACATTGCTAGTTTTTCAAGATTCATCCCCTTTTGACCAAAGAGCTGAATGATGTCAGATGCATTTGAACTAAAATAAGGCTTGCTAAAGGCCAGAAGTCTTCGATAAGGTGAGAGTAAAGTAGATGTTGGGTTTATTACATCTTTCCATTTGTTTTTATCTGAGAAAACGGTTTTTAGAAAATAATAGCTCCGCCCAGTTTCACCATCCCCAAACTGAGCGCGAGTTTTACTGAATTCATAACCATGAGTATTCCATAAAATTCGATTTTTACTATCTCTTAAATACATACTGGCATGAGGATAATAACCGCCTAATGTATTTTTAGGCACTTTTGAATTGATGGGAGGTGCATAGCGATGTAGGTAACATAACGATTTAAGAATTTGATCGGCTCTTTCAATTGAAAAGTCTATTTGCTCAGACAGGGCTACACGCCACTGACCCCACCCTTTACCTTTTTTACTATAATCACCCCTAAGTTTGGTTAAGCTTGCACTTTTAGGTTGTCTATCAATAATCCAGACAGGCAAAATATAGATAGGCGCAAATTCCTTTATACCAAGGAACTCCCAAGCTAAATTAAATGCTTGGCGATCAACTTTAGCACCTTGTTTTTTTTGTTTGGAAATTGGTTTACCTGTTGATTCCCACCACCGTTTCCAATTTTCTTTGGTTTGAAGCATATACTTCTTGTGTTCTTCTTTATTCAAACCTAGTGATACCTGTGGAAAACCCAATTTTATTCGGGTAAGCTTATGCAATTGGCGGAGTTGTTCAAGATACTCTGTAGCAGTTAAAGAGTTGATGATTGCTGGTACATCTTCCCAAGTTGAAAAGTGTCCATCTAACTCGTCACTGTGATTTACAGAAACAAAACATATGAAGGTTATTGTTAGAGCTATAGTTCTGAAATTATTCATTATTAATTCCTATAGTAGACTAGCGATTAAAATCAGCACAATGATTATATCCCACACCCCAAAATCAACAAAGCAAGACAGTAGTGGGTGTAGAGGGTTGGTTTTACTGTTGGCAATAAGGACAAAAAGCTGTTATGTAAATTTAATCTAAAAGCTTTTTTGAAATTTTCGGCATTCTTTTTAAACATTCATCTTCATCATCAAAATCCCAATCATCTCCAATTGGATCAGCTGGATGCTGACTTTCACCTCTTGGAAGTTCTTGACTTGTCTTTTCTTCATATACTTCTTGAGCTACATACCCAAAGGATTCATTTTCAATATCTCCTAATTCAAAATCAGCCAAGCTATCTGGGCTTGTTACTCCTGTTTGATAAATTTCTTTTCCTTTTGAAATTAACCCATACCTGAAATCTGTAAAACCATCATCTGAGCAACCTTCACCTACAATATATGCAACTGCCCACAAATCCCATATGTATGCTTTATCAAACTTTTCATCAAAATTAGTTTGATATGACTCAATTTCCTCAGGCTGAAGTTTCATTAATAGTTCTTTAACTCCAACCTCTGGCTCTTCTGAATCCTTGCACTTTTCGATAAGTTCCCAAAACTGTTCTTCGGTCATATTCATTTCCTTTGCATAACGAGGTTGTAGAAAAATCCTATTTTTATAAAAAAGAGTTTTCCTTCAGCCTCAACGATTAAATTATTCATAAATTTTAATAATTGTTTTATCTCCACCCACAAGAACCATCCTGTAGAGTGGGCTGATGATGAGTTTTATTTTAATGATTTAAATGGGTTTGATTACATCGGCTTATTATTTATTTTCTTCGGATTCCGCTGCATGAGGTTTCGGTGTTTGGGTTAGCATCCACCACAGTTGCTCCCATTCAACAGGACCGGTGTTTCCCTGTTTCTCGCCTGAAGTACTTCTGCCATTTACTACGTATTGCGTAAGCAGGGCTTTCAGTTCTTTAACAACATCGGGGTGCTTGTCGTATATATTCAGTTTCTCGCCGATATCGGCATCAAGGTTGTAGAGCTGAACAGGCGGTAGTCCTTCACTCTCTTCCCCAGGGCGAGGGTGGCTCCAGCCTCCCGAACCAGCACACATTTCAAGCTTCCATTTATCCCTACGAATAGAAAATGAACCATCAATGGAATGATGGATTGTGGCTTCACGAAGCGAGTTGTCCAGAAACTTACCCCGCCATACAGGTAGATTGCTGACGCTATCCTCACCAGCATCGTCGGGAAGGTCGGTTGAAAGAATATCTGCACAAGTCGCTAGGAGATCACTTAGACAGACCGTCTCGGCGGAAATCAATCCCGCATGAATTTCTTCTGGCCATTGTACAATCAATGGTACGCGGTGACCACCTTCATATATGTCCGCCTTGTGCCCCCTGAAAACATAACTAGGGTGATGGCCGAGACCGGCAAGCTCGTCAAGATCTGCTTGTGGGGAGCACCCGTTATCGGATGTGAATATTAGTATTGTATTATCGATTACACCAGAACGATTCAATGCATCCACGATGCAACCAACAACGTCATCCACCTGTAGACAAAAGTCGCCATATGCGTTTGTTCCGCTCTTCCCCCTAAATTCAGATGTGGGAAGAATCGGTGTGTGTGGTGCCGGCAATGGAAAGTACAGGAAAAATGGTTCGTCACTTGCCGCACGCTCTTCAATGTATCTTACACTGCGCTGTGTGAAGTTTGGCAGAACGTCTTCATGTTGGAAATCTGACGCAGTGGGTCCTTTTCGCCACCATGTGAACTTGCCTGTGTCCTCTGTAACTCGATCTGGTTGAGCGGTCGCTTTACCGTCCTCGACATAGACATAAGGAGGCATATCCAGTGATCCGCAATGTCCGAAGTAGTAATCGAATCCGCATGCGTCAGGACCATTGGCAACAGGACCTGTAAAATCTACATTTTCACCATCTGCACTTGCGGGATTACCATCTATGGTGGCCCAGTCCCAACCGAGGTGCCACTTTCCTATCATTGCCGTATGATAACCATATGTTTTGAGGAAGGAAGGAACTGTCATGCGACCTGGTTCAATCAAGTGCGTGGAGTATCCGCCCAACACCCCACTCTTCAGGCGTGAGCGCCAGTTGTAGCGTCCTGTAAGAATGCTGTACCGAGATGGAGTGCAGACGGCAGAGGTTGCGTGGGCATCCTCAAAGACCATGCCAGCCTGAGCCATTTTGTCTAGATGACTTGTGCGAATCTTCGAGGATTCGTTGAGGCATGACAGGTCACCGTACCCCATGTCATCTGCTAGGATATAGACGATATTCGGTTTCATGAATTTTCTTTTCTATGGTCTAAAGACTGTGATCACCACCACTCCACAAGAACCATCCTGTAGAGTGGGCTGAATATTTATTTTGTTTTGTTGCGTAAATGCGATGACTTAAAAGTGGCCACTGCATTGACTTGTCAGCCCACTGAGGGCTTTTGATTTAAAAATTTGAATTTAAGTAAAATAATAATTATTAATGTTGCTATTAACCAAAAAATACTATTACGCCTAAGCAACCAGTATCTTCCTGTTACATTAAACTCGTTTAACTGTTCAGCTTGAATACTTACTGATTGAAGCCCATAAATTTTAAATTTAAATGAGTATGGAAAACCAAACTTTTCATAGTATGTCGTTACCGTCGTTTGAGCCGTAACTTTTGGTTTATTACAATTTGCAATAATGTAGCCGACAGAGAAAGCTAATACAACTGAAATATAAATAATAATATTTTTCATGGGCTAATGATAGATATAACCGGCACTTTGCGACAACCTTTGTTGCGTGGTGGGGGTTACTGATTGGTTTAGTTTGTTGTGAAAAAGGTGAGCATTGCCTTGTTAAATATTTATTTACAGACGAACTACAATTTTTACGACGTCACTGTCAGCACTGTTATCATCAGTAAGCACAAACCAATCAAAGCTATCGTCAAATATAGTGCAATAATAAGTCTCGTCATCAAAGTATTTGCTAAAAGCCCACTTTTTCACACGAAACATAGGGCCTTTGTTGTATAGAACGTAAACGGATGATACAGTCAAAGAGTCAATATAGTCGAGGAAGACTTGGCTCGATACATACTCATAGGGTATCTCTTTGTCCATTCCATACATGTAAGGTCCTGCAGAATCAATTTTCAATAATTCCCTACATTTCATTTTACGCCACTTGGTTTGCTCGTCATTCAGCTCAGTGACTCCACGCCTTAATTGATTATCCATATGCCCTTCATATACTTAATGATAGAAATACACTAAATATTTTTAGATATTTTCTTTTGATTTTATTAGACTCGATATTTTTTTATAATTAAATATTAATATTATTGTTAAACCAAAAGACAGTAACCCTATAAAACGACCCATAAACATAACAGCACCGTTTTGATAGGTAATCTGGGTTTTTATTGCTTGAGCACTCATATCTTTATTAATATAAATTTGTAAGCTTGGGGTAGTTATTAAAACCAATAGACATATTAATGCACTAAGCAATATGCATATGATTGTTTGAATTTTAAGCGTCATTTAATATATCCACATTCAATGATTATATTTAACTTTAGAGCGAACCACTCACAACAACCATTGTTGCGTAGTGGGGGTTAAAAAGTTAATTTTGTTTATTGCGTAAATCGGATGTTTAAAAAGTGTCCGTGTTTATCGACTAGTTCAAGTAAACCGCTTCGCGATAGGCTCTCTATTTTAATCTTCTTTTATAAAATGAAAGCGAAAAGAAATGGCAAGGTGTTGTTTCTTTTCACTTAACTATTTTTAAAGGAAAGATGATGAAAAAATCATTTAGTAAAAAGTTTGAAGAAGACATGATTCTCAAGGATTATTCTGATGCTACGAGAACAACTTACACTTACGCGGTTAAACAATTTTTTAAAACAAGTGGTTCAAAGGTAAGCGCCAATGATGTTACTGAAGAAGATCTTCGAGACTATTTGTTCTATCTAAAAAGTGAAAGAAATTATCAGACATCTGCATTGAAGATCGCCGTCTCCGGCTTGCGTTTTTTTTTGAGACCACTTTAGGTCATGACTGGAAAATATTTGATTTTATTCGTTCAATCAATAATGATAAAACCATTCCACTTATCATTGAAAAAGAAGAAGTCTACAGCATTCTTAATGCTGTAAAGGCCAAGCACTATTATACATTCTTACTCATTCTTTATCACTGTGGTCTACGATCATCAGAAGCCTTTAACTTAATGCCCAGCGATATTGATTCTAAAAGAATGATGCTAACCATTCGTAAGTCAAAAGGCAAGCGAACACGGGAAGTGCCTCTCCCTGAGTTTACTCTAGAAAAGCTACGTGAGTACTGGGTAACACATAAGAATCCAAATTTTATTTTTCCATTCCTTGGCCAAAACCTCAAGGAAGGTTCTGCAGCAACTAGACACATGCGTAAAGATAGTGTTCATGAAGCTTTAAAAAAAGTACGTGAAGAGCTAGGCTTAAAAAAAAAGGTAACGCCTCATACACTTCGTCATTGTTATGCAACTCATCTTTTGGATGCAGGTGTAAATATTAGGATGGTTCAAAAGTTTCTTGGGCACTCCAGTATCAAAACAACCTGCATGTATCTCCATGTGACTAAATTCGGACTTGAAAAGTCGGTCAAAGTCATGGCTTCTATTTTTAAAAACCACGGGCGAGTTGAACCCGAAGGAGGCTATGGATATGAGCAAAATCCAACAGATTTTTAATCGCTATTATCCTGGTTACTATGATAAACATTGGGAGAGAATGCCTTATCTGCATCACAAAGTAGCCTCAGACATACAGTTGTGCCAGTCTGGGCGCTTTGGTGTCACAGAGATTACTTGTCTTGATTGTGTTAATAAACATGAGGTTATGAACGGATGTGGCAATCGAAATTGCTCGGGGTGTCAGATGAGTAAAGGTATCGTTTGGGCAGAAAAACAAATCGAAAAACTTCTTCCGAATGTCTCTTACTTCATGGTGACTTTCACGATACCTCAAGAGGCACGTGAGTGTTTTAAAAGTAATCAACGCTTTTGCTATGATGCTCTTTTTAAAGCAGGATCAGCAACAATACAAGCGATGATGTCTGATGGTAAAAATCTCGGCATTAAAAACCTTGGCTTTGTCGGAGTCTTACATGCTGGTGGTCGCACAATGAATTATCACCCTCATGTTCATTTCATTGTGCCTAACGGTGGCATGTCGGATAACCTTTCAACATGGAAACGAGGGCGTGATGACTATATCTTTAACGTTGAGGCGGCATCCAAATTATTTAGAGGCAAAATGATGTCTCTATTAATAGATTTGATTCCTTGCTTTCCTGCTCTTGAATATTGTCGTCATAAAGGCTGGCATGTTAATGCTGAGCAAAAAGGTGATGGAAAAAATTCGCTTGATTATCTTTCACGATATTTATTCAAAAGCTCCATAGCTGAAAGCAACATTCTTTCATGGGAAGATGAAAATGTAACCATCCTCTACACTCCTCATGATCAAAAGAAAAAAAGGAACGGTGAGTATAAGGACAAGCAGAGGAAAAAGAAAATGACACTTCCATCTGAAATCTTCTTACATCGTTTCTTATCGCTCATTTTACCAAAAGGTTTTATGAAGGTCAGGCACTATGGGTTTTTAAGTTCTAATCCAAAAAAAACCATAAAGGAAATTGCCGAATTAATTTTGGGTGGACCATTAGAATTTTTCGAAGAGAAAGAAAAAAAAAGAATCGTTCCACCTTACCCTTACTGTACAAAGTGTAATTCCCTAAATGTAAGAATGATTTTTATACCACCAGTCAAAAGGAATCTGATCTTGAGAGAATAAAAAAGATCCCTATTTTTACATTTAGATTTCCAAAAATTAATATCTGAGGAAGAGGTGCGTCCCTACCTCAGAAAATGAGAAATTAAAAGTAAAAAAGAAACCTGTCATTAGTTTTATAAGTAGTGTTTACCACCATTGGCGAGCACCTTCAACGCAGAACAGTCTTCAAACTGGCTGAATTCCATTTTAACTTTCTATTTATTCAAATAAAACGGAGCAATCCCATATACGGGTTACCCGAACAAAAAATACACCCGTGGCTACGCACGAGTGCATTCCTTATTAGTTATACACATCACTAGAGTTAATCTAAATATTATTATTCAAATTCAGAAGCATATTGTTTGTAGATTTCGGGGGTATTAAATGCTTTGGCAGATTGACTCATGATATTATCTCTAGAATCTGAGAGCCAGATAATTAAATACTTGTCATCTGAGAAGACACCATTCTCTTTGAGTCTGGTCAATGAGGTCATATATGCACTATTAAGTTTTTCATTATATGCTTCTACATAATTTTCAAATGATTGTGTGCTTATGAAAGTCTTATAAATTAATTCAAGTTCTTTGTTGCTAGATTCAAACCCATCATGGTAGTAATTTGCCCATTCGTCTACTGAGTATCGATAGTAAGCTTCTTTTTTATTTTCAGTAGAAATATCAGATTCGAAATTGAATGCAGTGACAATTGTAGGGGCATTTGCTGAAGAATAATAATCACTGGGTAGTATAGCATAACCATAAAAATTGCTATCGCTTGAATTAAGTGTTGATACATGACGTGTGATGTCAATGACTATATAGTTTACTAACTCATCTTCATCTTTAGTTAGCCATGATTCAAATTCTTTATTTGTCATATGATCCTCGATGTATAACGTTTGAATTCAGCGGCACGTTACGAGGTATACTCTGCGTAGAGTGGACTGATGATTTGAAATAATTATGAATGCCTCTTAGATTTATTACAAAATGGAAGACAAATAGCAAGAATCACTAGTGCGAATTGGCTGATTAGAATATTATTACATTTATTTATTGTATGATAATAAGGCGGATGTTTTCTTATTAAATCAACGTATTTTCGAGAGAGCTTTCTATCTTCAAAATCATATTGTTCACTAGAAATCTTATCTATGTTTTTCTCTAGTTGGGTAAATTTTCGATCAATAATATTATGCTCACTTTTTAAAGTGATTTTATCTGCCTTGCCTTTTGCGATAGCTTTATATTTCATATTTTGTAGGTAAAAGAGTGTAAGTATTGAAGCAATGGCCAAAAAGATATTTATTTTTGAATATTTCATTTTTGCATTCTAAGCTAGAGATAACCGGCACTTTGCGACAACCATTGTTGCGTAGTGGGGGTTGCTGATTGGTTTTGTTTGTTGCGTAAAGGGGATGACTTAAAAGTGTCCGTTGCAATGATTCGATATGGCTATTTTATTACTTTGCCATTTTTAATTTTAATAACTTTGTCCAGCTTATCAGATATATAGTTTGATTTAATTGATAACTTCAATTCACCTGTAAACCAAGAAGCATATTTTAAATCACCAATATATTCTTTAACTGTTGCTTTTCTTTTATTGTGATCTTTATCTAAGATAGTGGCATCAATTGATTCAAGTATTAATTTATTGTTCTTAATTTTCCATGTTGCCTTGTAACCTCGCCAACAACCAGTGGACAACGCACCAGAATATGGGCGCTTATTCTTTTTGTTAAAAAATGATTCTAGTGGCAAGTTTTTTTTAAAGGCGCTTAAATAATATTTTTTATCATTTAATTTTATTATATCTGGTGCTTGCTCTGTGGCGTGCAAGCTTAAGCACATTAGAAAAAATATTAAATTTATTAAATATACATTTTTCATTGAGTTGACCTATAATGATAGAGATAACCGGCACTTTGCGACAACCATTGTTGCGTAGTGTGGGTTATTGATTGGTTTTGTTTGTTGCGTATAGTTGATGACTTAAAAGTGTCCATCTGCATTGCTTGGTGATGACTATTTTTTAATGTTATTTGAAATGTCAAGCTCGACCCCACCAGATTTGGAAGGAGTCATTTTTACAGTATAGGACTTATCTGAACCTTTAAGATACCATATTTCAATATAAGAATTCCCAATTTTGGGTAATTGAGTAATATTTGAAATTGAAATTTTACTAGGATTTGCATGACCTTCGTGTAGAGATATACCTTTCTTAATATCGTTTTGAAGCTTTTTATCAGCTATGGTATTTTGGCTTGGAATTACTATTGTCGAACAGGCAACTAAGAATAACAATAAACACAAACTGATCATTTTTTTCATAATATTTTCCTTAAAGTTATAATGACTGAGCTAACCGGCACTTTGCGACAACCATTGTTGCGTAGCGCAGATTATAAATTTAGTTTTGTTTGTTGCGTAAAGGTGATGACTTAAAAGTGTCCATCTGCATCGCCTTGTTAGCCAAAATTATTGGTCACTCATTATCAAAGCAATATACTTTTTAACTAATGAACGATACATCAACGTAACAATGCCGAAACTAAAAAATAATAGTAGAAACGTAAGCTTATAGTTTGAGGAAGCTAAAAGCCCAAGTTCTAATTCATGATTGATTAATTTATGTAATTCAGGGGTTATAGTTGAAGCTTTTAAATCGGTTGAAATTTTTGAACTTAATTTAACATGATTATCATATGCCTGAGATAAAGCAAAATAAAAAATCAAACCTAATGAAAAAGAAATAAATGCAATAGACAAAAGTGTACGCGAAATTTGTTTTGCAGCTTTTGGATTTTTTTTAATATTTTCAATATTGAGTCTTAGTATCATAAATCTTTTGGCTAACGATAGGGATAACCAGCACTTTGCGACAACCATTGCTGCGTAGTGCAGATTAAAAAGTTAATTTTGTTTATTGCGTAAAGTTGATGACTTAATGTGTCTGTTGGAATGACTAGTTAGCATTATTTTTTATTTATCATTTTATAGTTCATTTTAACTTTGAAGCTTTGATCAAAGTCAAATCTCATTTTAGGTTCAAGCTTGGACTTTAGTTTAAGTCGAATTACTGACCAAATTTTACCGATAGAAATAATTTTTACTGAGGCTTCATCGGCAACTTTCATCCAGCCCATTACTGGGTTGCCATACCGAAATGCAGTGATTTCACCTTCACGCATATCTGCGAGACGGTCATTTTCTCCTACTTTTTTTGCGGGGCGAGTTGCTGGAACTGGACTGAGTAAGTATGTCTTGCCAGTTTGAACCTTAGAAGGTAGTTGAAATACTATTTCGTAGTAACTTCTGCCATCAGTAAACATTAAACTATTTTTATGATAAAGTCGGATAACCGTGTCTTTCCCTTGGGAATGCGAGTAAAACTCCCATGCTCCATTATAAATTTTATTGGCAATGGCCGTTGTATTGGAATTCCAAGAATTTCGTGTTGTGGTACTAACGCAACCTGATACTAATAGACAAAGGATTAAAAAGTAAGAATAATTTATTGTTTGAGTCATGAGCGTTTTAATTAAATACTAACGACTGAGATAACCACCACTCACATCAACCTTTGTTGCGTAGTAGGGGTTACTGATTGGTTTTGTTTATTGCGATAAACTCACACCATAGCATCAATATATTTGCATCGACGATCTTTGGTTAAACCTTGTCTTCTTGCTTTTTCAAGTCGAATTACA
>NVWA01000063.1 GCA_002746535.1 Planctomycetota bacterium | reverse complement strand
CAATCGGCAACATCATAATTTCCCGTTCTCGGGGCTACGTGTCAGATTCAGATCATACAATCTTCACCTCGAAGAGCTTCCAAACCTGAATATCTTCTCACTAGAAGAACTTCCAGTTTCGGTTCTAGGCGGTTGGATCTACCTTACCTAGAAAGGCTTCGTATAGTATTTAGCATTTCAAATTACTATTCCTTTACAATAATGAACAGAACTCAGTTAACTGACCTTACGGACATCAATTATACTGAAATTATTTAATTTTTATGAATTTCAATAAGATCATCAAGGTCTTTTTTGCAAGATGAATGATTCTTCTTACTTGATAGCATAAGTACGGCATTTTTTTGGGGGAAAAAAAATAACGATCTATTTTTTATTCCACCCAAAAGAGGTCTAGATTTTTTATAGTTAATTTTTTTGTCCAAATAATGGATGTATATATAATACTCACGATCATAGTATTTAATAATAAATTTTTGATTAATGGTCTTTTCACTTAATAAGTTTGTAATTACTCCATCAACCATATCTAATATTTTCTTTTCGCATTTTACTTGAAAAAAGAAATTTTCTATAACGATTTCGCCATTTGGCAGAACAATCTTAATAGGCTTTTCTCTTTTAACTTTCAAAAACCATAACCGACGACCAAATATGCCCTGCATACGACGCAATGTAAAGTTTATTTGAAATACAGCTATTTTCAGTTCCGTTTTATATGTTTTGGTAACCATGTCGGGACCGATTGCCTTCGAGATAATCTCATGTTTTCTTTTTTCTTCTTCGAAATCTTCTTTTGTTTTATTTTCAGATAATTCAGATTCAGGTTTATTTCTATCGACTGAAATCACTTCTTCTACATTCGTTTCTTGCGCATGTATTGCAAACCCACCAGTACATAAAACTCCAGCAATAAATAAATTCAATAACAGAAAATTTAATTTATGAATAAACACCATCTTTAAAACTCCTTTAACAATTGATTGTTGAATTAAACTATTTTGAAGGATAAAACTACTGGAACTTAATGTCGATGCTGAAGTTTTGTTTACATGAAATAATTGAGCAAGTAAAGCTGTAACCAAAACATCTTTCTTTTTGAATTTAGATTGCAAGAGAGAGATAGTTCTTTCTATGGTACTTTTAATACTTGCTTCTTTGCCATTTGTTTTTTCTGCAATTTCCTTATTACTCATATTTTCATAATACTTCATCAGAAGTAATTCCCTCTTCTTCTTTGGCAATGATGAAATTAATTTATCTAGACAAATGTTATTCTGGCTACTCCCATCTATCATTAATTGATCATCTAAACCTGAAGCTTTCTTGTTCTTAGATGCTACTCGATTTATAAAAGTACAAGTATTTTTAGATGCCCAATAAAACCAAGAGCTTAAAGTTGAGTTAATATTTTCCTGCTCTTTGATATAAAGAAGAAACGTTGATTGAACCGCATCATCTATTGAATCTTGTTGATGCAACTTTCTGACGCACGTTGAATAAACAAGCGAGTAATATTTTTCGTATACCTCCTTTTCAAAATTTGTGTGGTTAATCTTAGACATGGTCATTCCAATTTTGTTTTATCTCAATAGCAGGATGGCAATTAAGAGTTAATAATGTGGCAGTAAAATAAATTAATTTTAAATTATATCAAAATAGTTTCCCTTTGAAAACACTAGGAGTGTTCAATACATTCAACTGAACAAAGGGAAAGCATTATGGTTATGAACCAGGTATATATTTTGGCAAGTTGATTGTACAAGATTTCAGAAATCATTTCTGGCATTTCGGAAATGTGGCACTTTCTAAGACGATATAACGTGAAAATCGAGTGAGATTAATATTTTGACCTAACGGGCCCTTTAATAAATGAAATACGTCTACTTCACAATCTGCTTCGTTATGACAACAACACCTGCATTTCCTGTTTTGCCACGAACTCAACAACCATCCTCACCCCTACTATTCATTTGTGGCTTTTTATTCGCAGTCATAATGTTATATTTATATCTAAAATTATGGCTAGCTGACCCAAAAGACCTTACTGAAAATGCAAAACAGATTACAACACACGGTATGTCATTTGACATTGTCCAAAAGTCTAAATGCTTTCCACCATATAATATATTAAATGATTTCTTTCGATGTGGTACAGATGTGATGGAATCAAAAGAACCTCTAATTTGGAAACCATTTGAATTATCGAGTGAGGAATACTTAGTTTTTTACGATTGGTGTTGTGAACAATATGGTGAACTTGAAATCAATCCATTTGAGAATTGCAATGGATATTCTGAATAGTTTGCTCGTGCCGATGATAAAAATTAATCACTTCAACTTCCCACTCTCATCCCACTCTACCATGGAAACAATCGCCCCATCCTTATAAACTTTCTCGGATTTTTTAACACCATTCCAATGCCAAAATGTTTGCACTCCTATTTGCTCACCATTAATATATTCAGCGCTGAACACTTTATTCCCATTATCAAAATAAGCATTCCAGACACCAGTGTAGTTCTTGTATTCACCAACCCCAACTTGTGGAAAAGGGCTATCATAATTTGGTAGCCAGTGATACTGCATCATAAAATGGTACTTAGACGTTTGACAAGGACCATATTTTATATGAGCTAAGATGGATAAAAGCATTAAAGATATAAATGCAGTTACTAAAAGCGGGTTTAATAATTTCTTTATCAATGCCATTACCAAAATCTAAGAAATTATACGTTACTAATAAATTTTTGTAGCCCTATCTTTGCAGTAAGCTAAAATTCTGCCATGATGGATAATAAATGTAAAATCTGCAAGAAGTCATATTATAATGTGAAGCCACATATCACGAGAGTTCATGATATGACTCTTGAAGACTATCAAAAATTATATGGCTCAATAAGAAAACATTATATGGGCATCACTTGCAAAGCTGAATTTGATACATGTCTAAAGAAGCTAGATAGCGAATCTAAACTAACGAAAAAGGTGTTGGAACGATTACTTTATATGTCCAGAAAATACCATGGTGGCATGCCCAATGCCAAAATAGCAAATGGGATTAAGAAGTAAATATTGCCATCATCCGCGCGTCTGAGTTATGGAAAGCTTGGTAGTTAAGTTGCAAGTTCAATTGGCATACTTGAAAGGAATTTTGAAAAACTAATAGATTGTTCTCTTCTAAGATCAATTGATGTGCTATCTGGTATCAAACTCTCTAAATGATTGTCAAAACATATATTAATGGAATCAATACATCTAAGTAATGCTTTATACTCATCTGGAATCTCAATACTAGCAGGTTGTATGCTAATAGAATTTGAAATTGATTTCTTTGTCATAATATTTTAGTCATAGATTTCTTTCACCCAAACATACCTTCTTCATCACTAGATAGATCAACGCTATGGCTCTTGATGGCTTTTTCTAATAGATTAGATTTCTCATGGCTAGAGAAATACGTGTCATCATATGGCTCATGAATGGTGAAAGCCCACTTACCACTTTCATACGACTTCTTGTCTGACTCTATAGCTTTTCCATCACTGTGTACTTTGTAGTATTTCATTATAATCCTGCTAGTTTTCAAACAATGGTGAGCACATTTAAAACACCCGTGAATTATACCAACATCCCCCACCAACTAAAGAAGTTGCTTATATGAATAGTTGCATAGCGTGGTGTTTGCAGATTCTTTATGCTTTATTCATAGTATTTTTCTATAAACCAAAACCCTCCTTTGTCAACGTAACAGTATAAGTCACCATTACTTGTAGTAAAGATTAACATATAAGATTTCATGGGGCCACCATAGCAACGATTGATATACGAAAATAACGAATCACTACTAATATCTTTTTTTAATTTATAATTCGGATATTTCAATGGTTCTTTATTCAGCTTATCATAGAGTTCTTGATTTTTTTCTTGCTGATCAGAGTAGTGAATAACTAAAATTGCACTACTCAAAGACAAAAAAATAATTAATAGCGCTATCTTTATTTTCATTCTTCAACCTCAGTCTTAACCAACTTCCCCTTTTCAAAGAGCTCTCTCTTTTGGAATTTGCCTTTGGAGTCAAAGTGTTCTTTTCTTTTTATGGTAGAGTCTTCATTCCATTGAGTAAAAATAGATTGAATACCATTAATGTATCGCTGTTCAAATAGTTTTATTCGGCCCTCACCTTCAAGATACACTTCGTGATTAATCATTTTACGATGTTCATCGTAATATTTCTTTTCAAATAACCAACCTTCATCATAAAAATGTTCTTCAAAAACCAATTTGTCTTTTTGGTAAAAACTTTTACTGAATACTTTACCATCTTCACCCCATTTTATGTGGGTACCAACTTTATCACCATCTTTATAATTACCTCGAGACTCTTTAGTCCCATCGTAATACCAATGTGATCCTAAACCATGCTCTTTTCCCATGATCCAATTGTATTCAAGTCTTAAATTACCATTCTCATGCCACACAATAGTCTTCCCATTAATTTTACCATTTTTGTAATTATTTTCTGAAAGAGATACCCCATCATTTCTCCATGAATAGCATTTTCCATTTAGCACTTTATTTGTAAAAGTATACAGAGCTTGTTGATTACCATTTTTCCACCATGAGCGCCATTCACCAGTATAGTTTTTGTGGATAACAATTCTATTTATTGTATTGATCTTTGCCGTTTGCACCCATTCAGGAAGGTAGTCTGGGATTAAGTAGCATTGTATAATATAATGCCACTTACTACTCTGACAACTCCCATACATCAAATGAGCAAGAGAGCCAAGGAGCATGATTACTATGAAAACTGATATGATTAGTGGGTTAAGGAGTTTTTTCAATATACTAACTCAGTCTTAACCAATTTTCCCTTTTCAAAGAACTCTCTCTTTTGGAATGTGCCTTTATCATCGTAGTATTCTTTCTTGTTTAGGGAGCCGTCTTTGTTCCAATCTTTATGAACATCAATGGGTGAATTATCTACATATTGCCCTTCACGATTTTTCATTCTATTCTCATACCAAATTGTAGCTTTACCGTTTATGAGACCATTATTCATTTCGCTCTCAACATATTTGGAACCATTTTCAAACCAAATTACTGACTTACCATATTCTTTCCCATTTCCCATTTCACCTTCAGAAAATTTAGCACCACTTGGATACCATGTACTCCACTGGCCTGTATAGTTTTTCGCTTCACTAAGATATTTTCGCATCCACCCAGGCAAATGCTCTGGCATCCAATAAGCCTGGCACATGTAGTGATACTTAGTAGTCTGGCATGACCCGTAACAAAGATGAGCAAGAGAGCCAAGAAACATGGTTACGATGAAGGCTGATATGATTAGGGGGTTTAGGAGTTTTTTCATTTTAACTCTGAACTACATAATGGACATACTGTAGCGTCCTTGGTAATTTCCTTACCACATTCACTACAAGCAATACCGAAATAACCTAAACCACCATATAGAAAACTTATAACCCCAAGAATTAACCAAGACATGTTAAGTGGAAATCCTGTATACCAATATATTGTTAAAAACAATATCCCTAAAGGCTGAAGTAGTAATTTTGCACTTCTAAACCCTATCTTTTTTATTTTAGTAGCTATAACAATTCCTTAGTAACTCTCTAAAAGCAAAGAAAGAATTATACCAATTTAGTTCATTTGTGATAATTCTTGGCTATTAAAGTAATTCTGAGGTCATATAAGCACTTCGATAAAGGTAATATAAAAGTTTATGACAAATTAATCGCTGTAAATCTATGCTTGTTATATGGAATATGATTTGCTCAGTAAAAGTGGAATTATATGAATTGAGAATTTTAAATGAAGCCATTACTGTTAATCATATTACTATCAATATTAATGGGTTGTGACGGTCCACAAGACCTATTGCATCCGCATGAATATGGTCCTAAAGTTTCAAACGCGGAAAGTGATGGCTTTACCATATCTTCAAGCGAATTAGAGTATCCAACACCTTTTAACGTAAAAAGTGTTTCAAAAGTAACTTCAATAAAAGTGCCTGATGAAAATACTTATTATGATATAAAGTCAGTTGGTAGTTCAATTTTTTCAAAAAAAGAATTAGATAAATATGCTTTAATCAGAGATGCAATTGAAAGTGATAACTTTGACCGATATCTTCTTATTCATTTTTATTATAATTTTTGCAATACCACTCTCTTAATTGACGAGTTCCAATTTAATATATCAGAGAAGCTAATTACTTTAACCTATTCTTACAAAACTACACTACCACTATCACCATTGTGTCCAGATGTAGAAGTAAATGAATATGATGGTTTTTATATAATATATGGAGTGTTATTTGAGGAAAATGAAATTACAAAATAACTTCTTACCCACCCAACCCCACTAAAATCAAATCATTCTACCAACTTAACCCGTGGGTACAATATGGGTTACTCTGTGGTTTTGGATTTGGTTAAAAATGTATCACTATCATGAATTATTCTCTATTTGGGCTACTTTATATTGTCTAAATAAAATTAACTGAATTAATGTTATAAAAAAGAGAGCACCTATAAAATAAAAAATATTTAAAACAATTGAGTTAATATCAAATATGATTTCTGGCGAATTTTTTATTCCTGCATCTATTATTCTGTAATAAGGGGAAGGATATCCGTATGCTGTTTGAGGCGCAAAATACCACCATTGATCAAACGGTGAATCATTTTGATTTGGACCAAGAGATATTCTGTAAGAAATAAAATTATTTATTACAAAATAAACAGAGACTAATACAGGAATTATAAAACTTACAACTCTTAAAATGAAAGACTCAAGTTTTCTTTTTACTAACAAATAAAAATATATTACAGTAAGTATAAAAAAGGGCAGTGTGTATACTATTGTTGCGAGAATACTTACAAATGACAATTCATTAGATAAGAACCAAATGAAGGTTAAAGTCATTGTAACTGGGGAAGTTAGCCACATTACCAATAAAATTTTAATCAAGCCTCTAAAATTCACCCATTTTCTATTCTTAGAAGCAAATATTCTAAATATAATTAGGGGAATCAGCCAGCCAAAAAATAGAGGTATGATGCCCGCAGCAAAAAAGAATATTAAAGTAAAAATTATATCATAAATCAGATCAAAAGAAGAGCTGTCACCATTGGCTTTGCCATAAAAAGTAAAAGAAAAGATTATCACATTCACCATAATAAAATAGCACATACTATAGGTGCTAACAAAATTATCTTTACCGACTTTTCCTTTAAACTTATAATAGAAACCAATTAAGACACCTAATATAAAATAAAACGAGAATAAATAAAAGTATATTGATGCTATTTCTTTCATTTAACAATACCACAAACAACTAATGGATTTAATAACTTCTTAACCAAGGCAACTCTCTAAAATGATTAGTGAGCATTATACCAAGGTTTGGATTTGGGGTAAGGGGTAATGTTATTGGGTTATTCTGTGGTTTCTATTTTTATTAGTTTGTTGTTTTTGTAGAGCTCTCTTTTGATGAATTTGCCTTGGGGATCACGGTAACTTTTTAATATAATCGGCATCAATATTTAACGAGTAATTCATAAATTCCATCCAAATAAATTTAAAGAATTCTACCACCAACACAAATAAAACATAACCCAATCCTTATAGGCACTACTACCCACAAAAGAAAGCATCTACTTCATACAAAACAATATTTTTGGTAAGTAGTCAAATCTAATATTGGAATGTAACACTAAAACACATTCTAGATTTATGCTTTTAATTCTATGCTCAGATAAAGATATAAATATAATGTCAGGCTTAGTAAATTGACAGTTTGCTGGCAATGAGATGCTGAATCTTTGGCTGATAGAGAACGGGCACTCTAAGTATGAGGCTAAGTGGGGCCAGAGTAAAAAGTATAACTGGGAATTTGAAGCTATTAAAAGAGATTGATAAGGTATAATTGCTCAAGCAATTTGTAGACATGGAAAGTGATGTTTAAAATAAATTTTGAACTAAAGGATTTTCACTGGAAACATTTATTAAATTAGTACAAGTAGTGTCTGGCTTACTCACTGTTGGATCATCAGGAATAGTAATATACCTTTTTATATTTCAGAAAAATAAAATAAAATCAGTATTTGATTTATTACTAAATTATTCTTTTCATTTAACATTGTCTGAATTAAAAGAAAAGCTTGAAAGGCTAAATGAACTTCGTGTATCAGATAAAGATGGTCAGGATGCTATAGTGAATGTGCTTTCTGAAATAGCAGGTCAAATTAAAGGTAATGAAAAATTATGTGCTAATTTCCAAGAAATATTAACAACAATAGAATCATTAATTGATAAACGTAGACTTACAGAAGCAAGAAAACGGAGCCTTGTAAGTGAACTCCGTGAAAAACTTAGAACCCTTAACATTGATAATATAGATATACTTAATGGAGTAAAAATATGAGCAAAATAGTTAAAGCAATAAATGCAATGATTTCTCAAAAAGATAGAATAAGTCATGTTGTCCTTGGTCACTCAGAAAATACATTTTTTTTCTTATATTCCAAAAAGCACAAATGGTCTATCCACAAAGACTTAAATGACATTTTCACAATCAATTATTATACTGGAGGAGAACTTATAGATTATCTAGCCAATGTACGTGATGAGGAATGGCAAGAGATTGAAAATATTATGAGATATATTGAATCCGATCTTGGCTCAAGAGAAGATCAAGAATCTCTAAGTGAGTTATTTATGTTATTGAATGAGAAATTGCTAGGAATGGATGTCATTCTAGATGATATCATTAGTGACGATATTCCATTCTAAATTACCCACACTTCATCTACCATTATTTTTTTTAAATAATAATTTTATGAAGATTTTAATTAGATTCAAACTACAATTTAATTGCAATTGGTTTCAAATTCAGGTGTTGCATTTGTGATTTCTATTACTCGTCTGACAATTCCCATACATCAAATGAGCAACAGCGCCAAGTAGCATGGTTACGATGAAGGCTGATATGATTAGTGGGTTGAGGAGGGGTTTCATTTTGTTTTATTTTTTTTTAATTCTAAATCATAAATTGAATAATGCTTATCCTTACTGAGTTTACCATTTTCCTCCCAACGTTCTTCTGAAACTGGAATTCCATCATTGTATAAAAATTCAGATTTCAAACTACCATCCCGATAAAAAGCTTTCCATTTACCAGAGTAATCATCACTTACTATTATTCTATCTTCATACAGTTGTTCAAAGCCAGAAAAAGTACGCATAGATCGAACATCCTCCAAAGATAGACCTCTTTCAGGAATCATCCACTCAGGCAGATAATCAGGCATCCAATAGGCCTGGCAAATGTAATGAAATTTGGTAGTCTGACAAGAACCATACATCAGGTGAGCAAAGGAGCCAAGCATCAACACAAGAACAAAAGCTGACACAACTAACGGATTCAATAATTTCTTAATCAAGCCAACTCTCTAAAAGCAAAGAAAGCATGATACCAAGGTTTGGTTTTGGGGTATCTAATAAAACGTTATCCGACAATTTCTAAATATTGTTGCTAATAAAAGATAAGTTATTCCGTTTTGCAAGTAGAAGTATGTTTAATAAAGGATTCTAAATGAAAATGAAATATAATTTCCTATTACTAAGTATATGCCTTTTGGTTGGTTGCGAAGAAAAAT
The DNA here is from genome assembly GCA_002746535.1 of Planctomycetota bacterium. Classification (GTDB taxonomy): domain Bacteria; phylum Planctomycetota. The sequence continues at coordinate 2,551 of NVWA01000063.1, read as the reverse complement.
CATCCAGACTTCCCTCTGGTCATCTTTTTGCGCAGTTTCTCAGTGATGTTGGGAAGAATATCTCTGTTCAAGGTATACTACGGCATGATTTTGATGTGAAGCCTTACCTTGAGACGAAAAGAGGGCATCTCTGGTTAGATAATGTTCAGATTAGTTCTGAGCAGAATGGTAAGATAATAAAAGCCTGGGGAATAGTAAGGAAACATAGCGACTTACCCATTGTGACCAATCCCAAGGATCATGGCATCCTTTTACCTAAAGGAGCTACTATTGATGAAGCTAAAATTAGGTTTTCTCTCAGTAATGCATCCTACAAATAGAACAAACCCACACATAAATAGGATTTAATAATTTCTTAACCAAGCCATCTCTCTAAAAGCAAAGAAGCCATTATATCAAGAAACTCATTTTGATTAAATGAAATACATGGTGAGTTTGACCTCCAAACCCATCTACAAATATTAGCTTTATTTGTAATTGTTATCATATCAGCATCGAATAGAATAATTATAAACTTAAAGAAAAGGAGATTACTATGGACAAGTGGGAATATAAAATGATTAATTCCAAAAATCAACCAGAAGCAAAAGGAGGTATTTTAAATTCAAAAAGACTTAGTATTGAAGATGCTGAAATATATTTAAACAAACTTGGCGATGAAGGATGGGAAATTATTGATTTAGATTTTGATTTCCTTGTTCACGACACAGGTATTTTTGTTGGAATTGCAAAAAGAAAGAAAAGCTAAAAGGATTAGTGAGCATTATAACAAGAATTGGATTTGGGTTAAATGGAAATTGAGTCAGACGATTATTTTGATCAGACGAGTCATCAACATTTCGCAATAAATGCTTACATATATTATGTTTAGACAATTGCTATTTCTTTGGTAGATTATCTAGCCAAACCTTTACATATAAACTAGTTATTTTTAAATATTTAACATAACACTTACATGAGTAGACTCTATGAATGAATTTTATGTACTTGCGATTATCTTTACAATTTTTCTTTTATGGTTTTGGGTAAAAACTCTTTTCGTTTTAATGAATAAAACCGATGATTATTTTGTAGGTAAAAATGATAAATCACTTTGGTTTATCGTTGTCTTTTTTGGCTCTTTCTTTGGAGCGTTTATTTTTCTATTGTGGAACATGTCAAAAAATGCACCGCACACAGAGAATCCAATAGAAAAAGAGTTGGGCATCGCATTTAATTCGGTAATTAAGTCCGAAGAAGAAAAAATTTAAAATAATCTGCACTGCCAACAATACTTACTTGTCAAAGCAAGAAAGTAACATTCAATAATTTCTTAACCAAGCCACTCTCTAATTAGAAATGAAAACAATCCTACCACACCAAAGCAATTTAGCACTTGTTTTGAGATTAGTTTTATTGTTGGTGTGGGAATGTTGGAAATTGTTCTACATTGGCTTTAATGGTCCACCAATATGACCACTCAAATATGCCCATAGTCCAGCACCTACAATAGCAATAAGAATGTAAATAGAGATGTCTTTATTTGCAAAGCCATCCCCTTTTCCTTCATTCTTGGCTTTGGCTATCTATGTTGCTACTAATGGTTATCAAGTTCATAACTTAAAAACTAGAAACGGAAATATACTATTTAGCTCCCCTATTGTATCGCAACCAATTGGCGCTAATCTATTTGTACATGAGAATAAATTAATCGTAGCACAAAGAAATGGTGCTGTAGATGCCATCGATTTAAAATCAGGCAAACAATTATGGCATCATCGAAGTGCTGTTGACAAAAAGGGCAATCCACTTGATGTTTCAATCTCTGGGATTTCAATTAATAATAAAAGTTTTTTTGTCTCTAAACATTGGGGCAATGTTTACATTGGCAGTTTGAAGACTGGTGCTACAACTGAAACTCCTGGTGTTACATACGAATCAAGAATACAATTATCTTCTGTTTTTTATAACAACTCCATGATCTTTACAAATGTTGCAGGTGAATTGCACACATTTGATATAGAAGGCTCAAAAAAAGAATGGATGCATGTATTTGAAAAAGGATACCTTTTATCATTGATTGAAAACAATGGCTCGCTTTACGGCATCAATAATTTAAAAGAATTAATTCGCTTTGATTTAGTGACTAAAGCGATTAAATGGAAAAAGCCATTATTAGACGTGGGTTATCAAAGTCTAATTATTGATGAAGACGTTATTTATATTGGTGCCGGAAATCTATATGCCGTTAACAAAAATGATGGCAAGATTATCTGGCAAAAAGAAAAAGAAAGTGAAGAAGGTTTTAAACGTCCCCTTACATTAATAGATAAAACTATTTACTGCACCGAAACCAATGGACTCATTTATTCAATTAATAAAATTGACGGCAATGTTATTAAAAAATGGAATATCAAAGAACCAATCTGGTCAGGCATTAATTATAATAAAGGCTTGATCTTTGTGCCTACAATTAAGAAAAGATTATATACAATCAAGACTTACTAAATTGTCATAGAGATAAATAACTCAGAATAAATTCACCAACCACCCAATAGTATCCTTGGACAAG
>NVWA01000062.1 GCA_002746535.1 Planctomycetota bacterium | reverse complement strand
TCGGAGGTATTTTGCCCAATTTTAAAAAACAAAAAATTGTGAACAATAATTTTGCGTCATCAATTAATTAGCTTGATTCCTTATAAGACTCTTAGTTATTAATTATGACTAATTATTTAAACTAAGAACTATTTCTTTTAATTCAGATACAGTTTCACTATTAGAAATTTCATTATTAACCATATCAAAATTATCATAAAAACTTGGTAAAGAAAAGCTACCCTTTATCACACCATCGAAATGTGGCATTGAGTTTTTAGCAGTATTCAAGACTCTTGAGGCACCACCTGGTCCCGGTGAAGTGGAAAGTAACACCATCGGTTTGTTTTGATAGACTTTTGGATTTATTCTTGAACACCAATCAAATAGATTTTTATATGCTGCTGTATATGAACCATTATGTTCAGCAAATGAAATAATAATTGCGTCCGAGCTTTCGATTTTTTCTAGAAATTTCTTAGCTAATTCGGGCTTACCAATTTCTGCTTCTTTATCTTCACTAAAAAGTGGCATCTCAAAATCATTTAAATCTACAATATCTACGGTATAGCTATCTTGTAAGCTTACAGCATAACTAACTAATCTTTTATTAATTGAATTGGAACTACTACTTGCTGCAAATGCTAATAATTTCATATAAATTCTCCTCTAGTAAAAGTAATTGATAACACTAAGTTCTCCGGATTTTCAGAGTGACGGGAAGAAAATTCCGGTGCAACGTTTGGTTGTGGGGGTGTAATTAAAGTTTTTTGCGGGTAATAGTTATAGTAACACCTGCCTTAATAGTCTGATATATAACACAGTACCTCTCTGTAAGCTCAAGAAGCTTATCTAAAGATTTTTCTGATTCGTCTGATGCTATAAGAAAGGTCAGTCGAATTTCCTGGAAGCCTACAGGTGCCGTTTTGTCAACCCCTAATGTGCCTCGAAAGTCTAAGTCTCCTTCAGCTAATATTTTTGCATCTTTGATTTCTAGACCCATTGCAGTTGACACAGCGCTTAAAGTTACACCTGCACATGCTACAAGAGCATCAAGCAACATGTCGCCCGAACATAGTTGTGAGCCATCACCACCAGTTGCCGGATGAAGGCCAGCTTCAGACATGGCTTTACCTGTACCGATTTTACAGGATATTCCATTAGTGGCTCTACCCTCTGATTTGAGTGTGAAAAAAGCAGAACTTGGATTCTCACGATACTGCTCTTTAAGAGGTGCCTGAATTGATTTTAATTCTTCTGAGATCATTAGATTCCTTTCGTATAACGATTAGATTATTTATCCGCCGAAGCCTTGGCGAAAGGGGAGCGGCACTTTACGACGACCATTGTTGCTCAGTGAAGGCTCCAAGGTAATTTATATTCTTTGCGTAAATCGGATGTTTAAAAAGTGTCAGTGTTCATCGATTTGTTATGTTGATTTATTTTATACCAATTATAAAAAATTGTTAAATAGCACCATGCACCTAATATATTTGCTAATGAGCCAAAGATTACATCACCTGGCCACCCACCAAATTGACCGATTGTATAAACAAGCCAAAGAGTAGAACCTAATAAGGATAAGTAAGGAAGCATATATAAAGATTTTGAAGTTGCTTCTTGCCAATCACTAATATTGCATTTGAAGTTAAACAGTAATTTAGCAAGGTAAGAAATGCTTAATATCAAAGGGTAAAAAAAATGAAAAGAGATAATGAATGAAATAAATGCTACTAATGCAATAAAGTAATTTAGAACTGCGAATTCATTATTAACATCAGTATTTAAAATTAATTTCGTGACCTCATAAGTAGGGATTAGAAAGGCAATAATTATTGCAACTTTTGCCCTGTTGTTTGTGGATTTATAAATATTTGGAGGTGTGTGAAACATAACGACTGAGATAACGGGCACTTTGCGACAACCTTTGTTGCGTAGTGGAGATTAAAAAGTTAATTTTTATTTAATGCGTAAACCGGATGTTTAAAAGTGTCCAATATGTCGCGCCGTAATTTGTTAGATAGTGGGCTGCATCGCCTTGTTTGTTTCTCTCTAGGGATTAATTGCTTCGACAAATACACTTTCAGGCGACCTTTCATTAAGATCCAATGTGCCTGGATCAGTAATATTTGTAGAACCTGCTTTCATTACTTGAAGTTTTTGAAATCCCGCTGATGCCAAGAGTTTACACAAAGATTTTCCATCATACATCCATTGATGATTCCTATCCCCAATTATCAAATACTTTATTTTGGCAATGATTGTTTTGGGTTTCTTTCTAGTTAGGTGAGTGTCATATATGAATTTATCGGCATCTCCAGTATTTAGATAATTTTCTACATGATACTTAATATTTGGAACTGCAATTCTTATTACACCACCACTTTTCAGAATACGACGAGCTTCTTTTAAAAAGCTTTCGACATCTTCTTTTTCTATATGTTCAATCATGTGACTACTATAAATCACATCAGCTGAAGTGTTCTCTTCTGGAATCCGCTTTATGGCATTTGCCCATAAGATGTTTTCCTTACTTGCAAATGAAATAAACTGTTGTTGTGGCTCTGATAAAAAGCCGGATTTTCCCAAAATAGATGCTACCAACGGTTTTTTGGCCAAAAAAATGCTCCATGAATTATCATAATTCCGCCAATTCTTTGTGGGGGTTTGCCCACAACCTATATTTATTTTGAGTGACATAGATTTTCATCCTTTACAGTTTTATTTTCAGTATAGCAGATCATTTATTAAAAGCTAAGATCTCCCATCAGTGGCGAGAGGTATGAGTATCCGACTGCATGGCTTTGTCAGACTTATCCTGCAAGTAATTCACGATATGCATTTGCAACACCACCCCAACCGAAAGTCCCTGCTATTATGAGACTGATAATTAGCACTTTTGATATAAGCTTCATCGTTTTCGATATAGTGGGGTGGTTTAAAGTGTCCGTGTTCATCGATTTATTAGTCTTTCTGATTAATGTTAACTTTAAAATTAGAGAAAAACTCGATGTCGTTTTTTTCACAATTTTGTACTGTTTTATAAGTTGGAAAATAACCACTTTGGTTCAAATTAAATTTTGAAAAGGTGTTTACAATATTATTTGACCTTCTAGATAAATAAGAAATCATTACTTTTTGTTCAAAGTTATTATGGCTTAATTGTCTAATTGCTTTAAACAAAGTTGATAAAGAAATATTAAAAAAGGGTGGGTCGCAGATAATAACTTCAAATGTGTGATCAAGCCATCTTGGTTTGTTTATATCATAAAATTTAAAATATTTAGAATTTTCAAATCTTTTATCAATGTCTAGTATTGTAAAATTATTTTTTGCACTTTCTAAGTGAGTACCTAATGAAGGTGTACAGAGGCAACAAATACTATTGAAATTACCTAAGAAGCCTGTTAGTTCTTTTTGTGACTTTTCATTAAAGAAGTACTGCTCGTTTTTATGGTTTTCTTGCATAGTTAAATTAAAGAGTAACGTTTGAATTCAGCGGCACGTTACGAAGACTATCTTGCGTAAAGTGTACTGATGATGATTTTTGTTTTGCGGCCTGCCTGTCGCGCCGTAGCTTTTTTTGCGAAGGCGGAAAAAGGTGATGATATTTAATTTCAAAGTTCTCGTTCATGGTACTTTTAAAAAAATGTCGCCATCTCCAGCAGAAACAGAATGTCTTTTCCCTTTTATAGACGTAGCTGCACTCCTTCTTACCTCCTCAAATAAAACAGAGACATTCGTATTCCCCAGTGTATTATAAATAACGGTACCATTGGAAAATTCACGCCTGAAACTGCCGTCCTTTTGTTTTTTACTAGGCAATAAAGGCTGACCGAGATCGGCATCCCAGAAATCATACCAGTTATGCAAATGATCGGGAGCCGGCATAGCATTGTCATCGGTGAACAGAACATATCCATTCGAATGCGTTAAACTCAAGGTTGTAATCATACGCATCCATTTTTGATTGATTTTAAAATTTCGCTCTTGAACTCTGACCTTCTGGTCACCCGTATATGCCGTGACCACACGCCAACCCTCCAGGCAATTAATACGTGGCTCCTTTAAATTTTTCTCTGCCCATAAGAGTGTCGTTTCCATTTTCTTTATTTGATTAATATTATAACCTTCATTATATTTTGACTTCCAGCATTCCATAAATAGGCCGTTTACAAAGGGAGCTGATTGGGGTACTGTGCGATAATTGGAGTTAACAATGATAAGAAACTTATTGCCCACCTTTTCTCTGATCTTACGCAGCATGGCAATTCGGGCCGCCTGTTCATCGTCGCGTGTCAGGTGCGTACCATCACCATTTGGCCAGCGACTGGTAGTAGCACTATCTTCATCCCACCAATCAAGCATAATACCATCAAAGACACCACTCTTCTTCAAGGCGAGAGCTTTGTTAGCTATGATCTCATGGAGCTTTGGATTTCTAAAATCAACTAACATATAATCGATCTCATTAAGCTCAACCTTACCATCACCATCTTTATCTTCCCCCCAACCTGGGCAATACTTACCTTTTTTATCCTTGAGCCAGAATTTAGAATTAGAGGGATAAGCTGCCTGCCGCCAGAGATTAACTTTCTTTTTCAAAGTAACAAAACGACCTTCTCTATACCGTATTTCACAGAGAAGTTTAAGATTAGGATTTAACTTCCGCAGTCTAGCTCGTCTATTTTGGGCTTCTTTGAGCGACGTTTTGCCGTCTTTATCCATCAGGACAGTTGAAAGACCTTTATAAGGGTGATCTTCCGTGATTTGCCACACGAGTCTCATAGCCCATGTGGCTCCAAAGACCAGATCATGCTTAGCCATCAACTCTAATTCCGATTTATCGGGCTTATTCTCAATCGGATTCCAGGCTTGGAACACAGATGGATATGACCTGAGTGAAGTACGCTTATCCTGAGCATGACTACCTTGGGCCATGAGGAAAATGTAGAGCAATTGTACGCTGGCAAGGAAATTATTTTTCATGATTCTCATATCTAACCGGCACTTTGCGACAACCATTGTTGCGTAGCGCAGATTTAATAGTTAATTTTTGTTTATTGCGTAATTCGGAAGCTTAAAAAGTGTCCGTTGCAATGATTTGTTATTATTATTTTTGGAGCTTTAGAACAAGATCTGTTAACTTGGTTTTGGCCCAAATAATAAATATATATTTAATATGGTGCAGAGAAGAAAAACAATTGCAAGAAAATTAAATAAAACTCTAAGAAAGCCTGCTTTTTTTCTGGTTAAATTGTTTTGAGATTTTTGATATTCTTTCTTAACTAAATAGTTTATAAGTTTAAAAAGATTGGTTGCATTGTTGTTCGAAAACATATTGGGTTCACCAAGATGATTAAATGTGTCAACGTCGAATTTTTTTATATGCGCTTGAAATCGACTAAGGCTAGACAGCCAAAGAATAACACCTATACCTGCAGGTATACTTAATATTGGTAATATTTGATTTATCATTCTAAAGTTAATGCTTTTGATTTAAATGTTTATAACGTTTGGATTCAGCGGCACTTTACGTGGACTAGCTGCGAGGACACTCCTGCGTAGAGTGTACTGATGATTTGTTTTATTTTATTGCATAATTTGGATGCTTAAAAAGTGTCCGGTGGTATCGGCTTTATGTTCGTTGTCCAAACCCACACTTTAATTGTTTGGTTTTTCCATTTTGAATTTAAATAGAGGCAAATTATCAATTGAAATAGAATGAAAAAAGAGCAAGACCATAAAAAGAAAAAAAGGTCATTGGGAATAAAAGAAAAATAAAATTTTATTGAGATATAGGGGCCATTACCATCTAACAATTCTATGATGTTATTTGTAGAAGCTAAGGCTCTCATTAGAATTAATGTAATTGGAAATGTATAAAATAATAAAGGATATGAATATTTTGATAATAAGAAGACTTTGAATTTGCGTCTTTCTGGTGGAACTTGATTTAGCAAAATAAGCCTTTTATTCCCAATTATAAAAAATGATAAACCTATTATTAAATATAGGAATTCTCTTAAACTATAAAGAAAAGGTTCAAAGCTAATTGTTGGATTAGTTTCTAGAGCAATCCCTTTGGTTACAGAATACCATGTGGTGCTAATGTCAATTCCTGCAAAAAAAGTATATATAAGTAAGTATGTAAGGATTTTTTTCATTTAGTGGTACATAACGTGAAGCTAACTGACCACCGGCCAAAGGGAGGTGTCACGAAGCGGAGCGATGGTCCATATTGAGCTCTTGGCTATGCTTTATGTCCATTCATTTTATTTTGCAAATAATTATATTTTTTACGTATTGAAATATTGCAAAGCCATATTCGATGTTTCTGTTGCGGCTTTGCAGCGTGCCCACCACCATTTCCACTCTAATTCGTTCACGGATCCTTCAATAAACTTAACTAGATGATTGGCTCCGTATAGTGTCGCTGAGAAACGGATACCGTGTACGAGAGTTTCTTGTTCTATTGTTGTCAGTGAGCGATACTGACGATAACCATCTATAATAACTTTAATTCTATCAGGAGTGGGACGAAGATTGGGTGTAAACTCCTGATCGCTTTCGCTAGTACAGAGCAGATAGCCGAGGTCGATAAGCGTATGCCCAATGCCTGCATCATCCCAATCAATAAAGATAGCTTCACCTGTTTTAGAAATTACAGCATTCTCTGTACATGGATCGGTATGGATTATTGTTTTAGGAGTATTCTCCAATGCATCAAGCTGATTTAGAGACGACATAAAATCATCGTAAGCCTGCTTTGTATCGTTTAATACTTTGTTGGAAATGCGGCTTAATTCATTAATCGATTTTTGGATTTGTTGACTAGGTGAATGAAGAGAATCTGACAGAAAAACATCGTTGTCCACTGACAGTTTTATTGAATGAAGATGTCCCAGTGAACACCCTATTGCATGTAGCGATGGTTGTGAGCAATCCGCTTCTTTACCTTCAATGTAAGTTATTAGAATTGTTCGTCGAGATGAGTCTGTGGCGATATATTCTCCTTCGGTTGTTTTAACAATGCGAGGTGACGGGTAGTTATTATGCTCAAGAAAATTCAGCACCGCTGACTTTACAGGTAGGCCTTGATAGTGACAGGAGTCAGTTGGATATACACGTAGTACCCATGTATTGTTGTTATTATTATCTATTTTTGCGATTGTGCGTTGGTTGTTATCTCTGAGAATTTCAATGGATGACTCAGGTACGGATTCGTTGTAGTTTTTTTTTAATAATGCAATTACGTCCTGGATTAGCATTTTACTTAACTCCAATATATATAGCATAATGATTAAGATTAGTGGCACTTTACGTGGACTAGCTACAGGGCCCTCATGCGTAGTGCGAACTGATGATGAATTTTATTTTGTTGCGTATAAAGGGTGACTTGAAAGTGTCCCTTGTAATGATTTGTTTTGTCTTTTAGTCTTTTTGAAGACTAAGTCGGCTTTTCTTCGCTGACAAGCATGTCTATGAATTTTGCAAATCGCCTCTGTCTGGTTTCTGGTTTCTTCGCACTTGTCAATCCGTACGCGATGACATAATGACTCGATTTAGTGAGCGTTTCAAAAAAATGTTTCGCCTTCGGTTTGCTATCTAGTGCTGCTAGGAAATCTGCCGGCACTTTCATTTCACTTACCGCATAGGCGTTCTCCCACCGACCATCTGCTTTGGCGGTACGAACGTGCACGAGTCCTGACTCCGTCATCCGGCCCTCGTTTATCAAACGCTCCACATTCTCTCTGTTCCTTTTTGACCAGTTGCTATTCGCTTTTCTTGGAGTGACCCGCTGGAGATAGGCTTGGTCATCGATTGATTTTTTCACTCCATCGATCCAGCCCCAGCAAAGCGTCTCAATCACGACATCGTCCCAAGTCACGCTCGGAATCCCAGTTTTTATCTTGAATATCTTCACCCACAGTTCACTTTCGATGGAGTGATTCACCTTAAGCCACCGGCCAAGATCTTTCGGCGATGCAAAGGTCATGATTCTCGCTGGATCGGGTTCAGGCATAAAACTAGACTCTCTTCGGTAATAACGACTGCATCGCCTTGATAGCTATTTTTTAACTTCGAATTCTTCGGTTCTTAATATACCTTTTAGGTGTGCTTTACCTTTGTCATCAACAAGTTTATAAGAAACTATCAAATAATATTCACCTGCGCCATATGATTTAACTAAAGCTGATATTTTGGTTGATAGGCTACCTTTAGATGACACACCAATACCGGACTTTGATGAATAATGTGGTGACACTTTACTACCATCGGATTTTGCAATAAAACAATGAATATCGTGTGAAATATTAAATATAGATGGCTCACTAAAACTTAATGTAATTGTCTCTGAGTTTACTGATAGCGTAAGGTTTAATATTTTTTTGTATTCATTGTGGGTTGGTATTTTTTTAATTTGTTGCTCAGAAAATAAATAAATTGAAATAGCGGTTAACGATAAAAGTAGAAATAGATTTTTCATTTAATGACCTTTGTGGAAATGGGTAATGATTAAGATCAGCGGCACGTTACGTGGGCGCTCTCTGAGGACACTCCAGCGTAGAGCAAACAACTAATTTATTCTTTTACATCGAAGATGTTAGACTATTAATAGCCCCATGTGTACTAAGCCAATGAGGTACGATTTGGCGCAGGAAACTTGGGGTACATACACAAAAACAAAGGTCCTCGAAGAGGGCCAACAATATAATGATGACTTTTATTGAGATGCGTAAATCGGATGCCTAAAAAGTGTCCGTGTTCATCGACTTTTAATTGGCTGATAGTTTATTCACATGAATGATATCGCCAGGATGGTGCTCCTTTATAGTTTGAAGAGCTCTATCCAAATTAATTTCACTGTGGTCATCAATCTTGTAGTTGAAATTAGTTACATTGAGGCCATTGTTTCGCAAGTCTTCAAGCTCTTCTTGATGCAATATTTTCGAACCAAACCATATTGGTATATTTAATGATAGGATTTCATTACTTAATTCGGAATATGATTTTTTGTTAGTTATTAGTAGGATCATGTGTTGCTGATAAATTTTATTTTGTTGCGTAAAAAGGGTGACTTAAAAGTTTCCGTTCGAATGACTAGTTATGAGCTTACATTTGTCACCAATTCCTTTATTGTAAGCAGTCTACTATGCCCCACCTCAAGACCTTCTAGGGAAATATTCCCCACAGAAACTCGATGAAGCGCCAAAACTTTGTTTTGAAAAAAACCAAACATTCGTTTAACCTGATGATACTTACCTTCAATCAGTGAGAGCCTGGCGGTGTACTCGGAGAGTATCTCTAAATATGCGGGCTGAGTTGTAATGTTTTCATAACCAAAATAGATACCCTCTCGAAACACATCTATATACTCATCACTTAATGGCTTAGACAAGGCTACATTATATGTCTTTGTAAGCTTTGTCTCGGGCAAACTTATCTTGCGCGACCATGCCCCGTCGTTAGTCAATAACACCAGTCCCGTTGTATTAAAGTCTAGGCGTCCAGCAATGTGCAGTTCGTTCTTCTGAGGGTGCTGAATAAGGTCCAACACGGTAGAGTGTTTAATGTCTTTAGTAGCACTAACAACCCCCTTGGGTTTATTCAGCATGATATAAACCGGCTTCTTATCATTTAAACAGTTATCATCCAATACTACATGAGTGAATTTCGTCACTTTCTGTTGAATTGAATATGCCACATGTCCATCCAGAATGATCCGTTTTTGAGCAATTAAAAGACGTGTATCTGAAAGAGAAAAAATACTATTCTGGCTAATAAAACGATCGAGTCGATTGGTATTAGATTTCATGAAATAATTATAATCACGGTATTATACAAGATTCACCGATAGGGTGATCCTGTTTTAGGAAGTCGATAAATTCACACACAACCGTAWTTMWAWWMCMMWMTWWWAWWWGWWRWWWMTWWWTMWYMACWTMKYYYKYSWKWMMCMTAACKWTWGAGMTAACCGGCACTTTGCGACAACCATTGTTACGTAGTGCAGATTAAAAAGTTAATTTTTGTTTATTGCGTAAATCGGATTCTTAAAAAGTGTCCACTGCATTGATCGTATAGTTTCCTTAATTTTAATAATTAATGCGAAAGGGGCTATTCTCCTGASGTAAGCCAGAGCAAGAAATTGCCAAATTSAKTTTRATATGTTTTARTTTTTTTACTTAATCATCGCTTATAAATTAGCTAATGTGAAGTAAAAACTCTTGGAGCACTTTTTATTAAAATACTGGCATACCTCAGGAAATCGCACCCCAAGAGTTAAATTTTACATAAAGGAAACTGTATGAAACCTAAWTTTGCCCCCGGTGAAGCCATCTTTGTTGGTTGTGAYCTTGCAAAGRTAACYCATTATGTRTGTATTGGTAACGGTATCAAAACATTTACAACTAAATTTAAAACCCTAAACAATCGTTCTTCCTTTGAAGAGCTATTGAAAACAATTCATGGATTTCAACTGACTACTAAGAAGATGGATGTACTCATTGGCATGGAGCCAACATCTGTCTATTGGTTGCCATTCTATCACTTTTTTAAAGAGCACTTCCACACGTATCTTGTTAGTACTGTAGCTGTTCATCACAATCGCAACACTCTTAATCTTAGTGGTATGAAATCAGATCCCATTGATGCCCAAAATATCTATGATCTTTTAGTTCGAGGTAAATTCATGCAACCCGTCTGCAGAACCGAGGAGAAAACCAATGCTTACATACATGTTAAACAAGCAGAACGATATCGAAGAAATAGCGTAACGTTTATCTTGCAACTAAGAACGACTCTTTCTATTATATTTCCTGAGCTAGAGGTCATGATTAAGGATATGCGCGCTAAGTTCTTCATGCAGTTACTTTTGGATACTCCTTCGCCTAGATTAATTCTACAAGATTCTTTAGAAGGCTTTGTTCGAAAATGGTATGGCTTTAATAGAACGGTAACTAAAAATAAACTCATTAAGATTTATGAACTAGCTCAAAGTACTATTGGCATCACTAATGGCTTAGACGCATACGAAATTGAGTTAAAGCAGCATGTTGCCAATTATAATTACTTTCACCAGCTGGAAGAAACCCACTTAGGTTATGCAATTTCATTTGTTGGTGATACTGTTGAGTATAAACTCCTTACTGATATTAAAGGTATAGGTCCGAAAACAGCTTCTAATCTAATTGCTGAAATTGGAAACATTGAAGAATACAAACATGCGAAACAAATGACTAAATTAGCTGGCCTGGATATCCGAGTCTGGGAAAGCGGAAAGGGCGCAAGTAATAAACTTCCTCGAATTTCTAAACGAGGCAAGTCTAACCTTAGATATTGGGCTAATCAAGCAGCACTGCATCTAATTAAATATCCAAACACTTTCAGCGAATTATATGAGAAACGTTTAATTAGTTCTCCTGGAAGAGGTTCAAATAAACGGGCACAGATAGCTGTTGCCGATAAATTTTTAAGAGTCGCATTTGCCATCATGAAAAAGAAAGAACCCTATGTAGAAAAACTATTTGATAAACCAAAAGAAGACTAGAACAATTTAGCCATTCATCTTTTTAATAGCTGTAAGCAAGCCAGACTGCATCGTATGTTCTCCTCGGAGAAACAAGGAACAAAGAGTAGGCGCCTTACAGCTTCCCATAGCTAGAATATGACTCTCGCAGATAATAAATATCTTAAGCAGCATACGCGCGCAAGCAGGGAAGCACAAAAAACAAGGCACTACAGCTTTTAATTAAACAAAATACCGAGAATGGCTCCCTAAATCAGTCGTCGGAGGTATTTTGCCCAATTTTAAAAAACAAAAAATTGTGAACAATAATTTTGCGTCATCAATTAATTAGCTTGATTCCTTATAAGACTCTTGGTTATGCTATTGAAGGTTGCAATTTATTATAAMTAACGGGCATTTGGCCATTCCAGTTATTCCATGATTTTTCATCGGTAATTAACTTTAACATAAAATTAGCTACATTGATACGACTAGTTTGACCTGAATTAAAAATAGCATTTCTAATTGGAGATGGGTATTCTTCATAATCTGTAACTTTCGCTTCATTAATTAAACCGTCAGGTCTTACGACTACCCATTCAACAGATGAGTTCTTTTTGCCAACAGACGATCTCAGAATATCTGAAGCCTTTTCATTGTCTGCATGGGGAGGAAGGAGGTGACGTAAAATGAAAACGACAACCCTTTGACTTAGAGGTGTGTTTTCATTTATATCACGATTAGCATTCCCTGTAGTATTCATTAAGATAAACTTGATTCTAAATTCTGGCTTACTCTCTATTGCAGCTTTGCATAATTTTTCCGTCGCAGAAGTGACTAGGTTTCTAGGAGCTCCAAAGAGGCCTTTAAAACTCAAATTATGACCAAGGCAAGAGACAATGGCATTGCATCCGGATACATATTCTTCCAGTTTAATTGATGGTATATCAAGAATGCTTTCTGTAACAATTGAGATGTTTTTATGTTCAATTATATGTTTTGGTAAGTTATTTGTAGAACGTACTATTATTCTTACACATATATCTGCTTCAAGAAGCTGTTCAACAAGTAAACGACCAGTTCCACCATTTGCACCTACCACTAATGTCATCATAAAGATTTTCCTATATCGGGGTTGATTTTAATATATAGCATAACGATTAAGACCAGTGGCACTTTGCGAGGACAACCCTGCGTAGAGTGGACTGATGATTTATTTTATTTTGTTGCGTAAAGGTGGTGACTTAAAAGTGTCCATTGCATTGATCGTATAGTTTCCTTAATTTTAATAATTAATGCGAAAGGGGCTATTCTCCTGAGGTAAGCCAGAGCAAGAAATTGCCAAATTCATTTTAAT
>NVWA01000030.1 GCA_002746535.1 Planctomycetota bacterium | reverse complement strand
CACTTTTTAGTCACCGACTTTACGCAACAAATTAAAATAACTCAGCAGGTCACTCTACGCAAGATTGTCTTCGTAACGTGCCGCTGAACTCTAGCGTTATCATTTACGAGAATGTGAAATGAATATTTCAAACTACCCTAATGAATTAATTGAGTTCCTTTCAAAACGGGAAAGTCTTAATAATTCTGAATTAAGTATTCAAATACTTTCTATTGAAGAGTCTGTTGAGTATTCAGTAAAATTATCGGGAATAGCTGCGTTTGAGTCATTATGCTTATTGCCCATTGAGGATTCTGAAAATTCAAATCCTTATTGCTATGTTAATAATGGCCCACTTAAGGGTGCCATAATATATTTGTCACATGATGACTCAGCTAAAGTCATGTGCGAGAGTATAAAATCATTTGAAACAGCATTAAATCTTATAATTAAAAATGGTGAGTACTTTGATGAAATTGAAAATTATTTTCAAACAATAAGCAAAACCTATAATCTTGATTTCGAAATAAATTCTCTTTTGAATATGCCTGAAGAGTTCGAAGATATAGTAGAATTTCAAATTTGCATCTATATACCTTTAATTGAAATTAATAATATTTCATTGTTAGATTCAATCGCTAATTATGACAATATGTTTATACAAGAAGCTTTAATTCAACAAATTAAAAAGGCCCCATTAAAAGAACATTTAAATTTAGCAACACTACTTGGTGCTAATCCTAATCCCCAAGTTTCAGATGTTGCAAAAGATGCTTTAATTGCAATTCAAAATCTTTAGCAACAGGGTAAATGATAACCAAGAGTCTTATAAGGAATCAAGCTAATTAATTGATGACGCAAAATTATTGTTCACAATTTTTTGTTTTTTAAAATTGGGCAAAATACCTCCGACGACTGATTTAGGGAGCCATTCTCGGTATTTTGTTTAATTAAAAGCTGTAGTGCCTTGTTTTTTGTGCTTCCCTGCTTGCGCGCGTATGCTGCTTAAGATATTTATTATCTGCGAGAGTTATATTCTAGCTATGGGAAGCTGTAAGGCGCCTACTCTTAGTTCCTTGTTTCTCCGGGGAGAACATGCGATGCAGTCTGGCTTGCTTACAGCTAGTAAAAATGGAATGGCTAATTCTTTTAGTCTTTTTTTAATTTATCAAATAGTTTTTCTACATAGGGTTCTTTCTTTTTCATGATGGCAAATGCGACTCTTAAAAATTTATCGGCAACTGCTATCTGTGCTTTTTTATTTGAGCCTCGACCTGGAGAACTAATTAGTCGCTTATCATATAATTCTCTAAATGTATTTGGATATTTAATTAGATGCAGAGCTGCTTGATTAGCCCAATATCTAAGGTTAGATTTCCCTCGTTTTGAAATTCGAGGAAGTTTATTGCTTGCGCCCTTTCCACTTTCCCAGACTCGGATATCCAGSCCAGCTAATTTAGTCATTTGTTTCGCATGTTTGTATYCTTCAATGTTTCCAATTTCAGCAATRAGATTAGAAGCWGTTTTCGGACCTATACCTTTAATATCAGTAAGGAGTTTATACTCAATAGTATCACCAACAAATGTAATGGCATAACCTAAGTGAGTTTCTTCAAGCTGATGAAAGTGATTATAATTGGCAACATACTGCTTGATCTCAATTTCGTATGCATCTAATCCAATAGTGATACCAATAGTACATTGCGCTTGTTCATATATTTTAATGAGTTTATTTTTAGTAACCGTTTTGTTAAAGCCATACCATTTTCGAACAAAGTCCTCTAAGGAATCTTGAAGAATTAATCTAGGTGAAGGAGTAACCAAAAGTAATTGCATGAAGAACTTAGCGCGCATATCCTTAATCATGACCTCTAGCTCAGGAAATATAATAGAAAGAGTCGTTCTTAGTTGCAAGATAAACGTTACGCTATTTCTTCGATATCGTTCTGCTTGTTTAACATGTATGTAAGCATTGGTTTTMTCCTCGGTTCTGCAGACGGGTTGCATGAATTTACCTCGAACTAAAAGATCATAGATATTTTGGGCATCAATGGGATCTGATTTCATACCACTAAGATTAAGAGTGTTGCGATTGTGATGAACAGCTACAGTACTAACAAGATACGTGTGGAAGTGCTCTTTAAAAAAGTGATAGAATGGCAACCAATAGACAGATGTTGGCTCCATGCCAATGAGCACATCCATCTTTTTAGTAGTCAGTTGAAATCCCTGAATTGTTTTCAATAGCTCTTCAAAGGAAGAACGATTGTTTAGGGTTTTAAATTTAGTTGTAAATGTTTTGATACCGTTACCAATACATACATAATGAGTTATCTTTGCAAGATCACAACCAACAAAGATGGCTTCACCGGGGGCAAATTTAGGTTTCATACAATTTCCTTTATGTAAAATTTAACTCTTGGGGCATAATTTCCTAGGGTATATCGAAGCTTTAATAAAAAGTGTCTCAAGGGTTTTTTACAACACATTCTCTGATTTATAAGCGATGATTAAGGTAAAAAACTAATACATATTAAAATCAATTTGGCAATTTCTTACTTCGATATAACCTAGGAGAATAGCTCCTTTAACATTAATTATTAAAATTAAGGAAACTATACGGGCGATGCAGTCGGACACTTTTAAGTCATCCTTTTTACGCAACAAAATAAAATTCATCATCAGTTCGCACTGCGCAGGGTAGTCCCCTAAAAAGTGCCGCTGATCTAATCGTTAGTTTTAACTTATAATTAGAGAGTCGAATGAAAAATATTTTATTAGTTTTTGTCATTTATGCATTTGTCGGTTGTGGTGATAAAGACATTTCTAACAAAGGTTTTGCGAAAAACAATTTGCCTGATAAGAAAATTGATTCGCCTAATAATTCTTACGACTCTGTAACAAATAAAGTGTCATCAACAAGTTTATCAAAATTTAAGCAATTAAAAAAAGGTATGGGGCATAAAGCCGTATATTCAATAGTTGGTAAACCATCGAGACATTCTGGTTCGGGTATTTCATACGATGTCTATGACTTGAGTGGTGATAAGTCTATATGGGTTGCATGGCAAAAAGGCAAGGCTTCCTGGGCCTTTATTAAGAATAGTGATAATTCAAAGACGGTTATTTTTGACTAGCAAATTAAAGTAGAACTATTATCTTAAGTCAATTGTCTTATATCCATGTCCATTAAAACTAAATCGGGTAAAGACTAGTGTTTATCTAGCCCTCCCCACAACACCCTGCATGCGGATCCGCACAGGGCGTTTCATTTAGAATGATGAAGCTTAATCCATCCATCGCGTAGAGCGTACAGACCTTCGGCTTTTAGATAAGCATTATTAAGAGCTATCTGAATACCTTTTGTCTTAGAACTTCGCCATGGACCTTTACCAGTGCCTCCACATTTTACCGCTAGTGGTGTTTTAACCCCTAGTCTTCTCAAGTTGTTCACCTTGGTGCGAGGCTTACGCCATTGCCGCCAGTAGGCCATGCGAATGCGACGTCTGATCCATTGATCTAGATCGAGACATTGCTGATAGCCCATGGCGATACCAAAGTAGTTAACCCAGCCACGTAGATATTGGCTAGTTTTAAAAAGTTGGTAATTCATAGAAACACCCCAGTTACGATTGGTCAGCCGACGGACCTCTTCTTTAAACTTTTTCAGAGATTTATCATGACAGTAAACACGGCCTTTCTTAAATGTGAATCCAAGAAATTTGCTYTCACTGGTTTTGACCACTCGACTTTTGGTTTTATTGACGACAAGCTTCAATTTATTCTCCAAGAATTTACTGATGCTGAGAAATACACGTTCACCTGCTCGTTGACTTTTCACTAAAATAGTGATATCGTCGGCATAGCGGGCAAAGTGATGGCCTCGTTTTTCTAATTCTTTATCTAGTGGGTCAAGCATGATGTTAGCTAGTAAAGGAGACAAAGGTCCCCCTTGCGGAACACCTGCATGACTTTTGATAAACAGTTTATCTACCATGACACCTGCTTTGAGGTAACTTCTGATAAGCCTTAAGAGACGTTTGTCACGCACCTTACGACCAAGCAGAGTCATGAGAAGATCATGGTTTACAAGATCAAAGAATTTTGATAAATCTACATCAACGGCAATGAGTCTTCCTGATTTGACCATACCGTGCACTTGTTTAACAGCTTGATGCGCACTTCGGTCCGGTCTAAAGCCAAAACTACTGGCTGAAAACATGGGATCGAAAATAGGCGTCAATACTTGGGTAATTGCTTGCTGAATCAATCGATCTAAAACGTTAGGTATCCCCAGAAGACGTTCACCGCCATCTGGCTTTTTGATACTTACGCGACGTACTGGRCTTGGTAAATAATTCCCAGTAAGAAGTTCGCTTTTGATGGTTGGCCAGTTTGCTTTTACCCAAAGAGGGAAGTCATCGACGGATATACCATCAATGCCAGGCGCCCCTTTGTTGGATCGAACTCGCTTCCACGCAATATCCATATTTTCACGTGTAAGCATGAGGTCGAATAGGTCTTTGCTAAAGGCTGGTTTCAAGTCACTACGCTGAGTAACGTCTTCACCCTTCGGTGTTCGTTTGTTCAAGTCTGACAAGTTCTCCTCCTTTTTCTAAATGTTCAGGCCTTCGCCTTGTCCCAACCATTACGATGGGCATTTGACTACTATGCCTTTTGCTGACTTCTGTTTTATCACCTTAGAGGTTACCCTTTAAGGCGCTATCGGTTTTCATCTTTTTCGCTCTTACCTGCCGATGACTCAGGTAAACCTAGGCTTGATAATCCAGTCGCCTACTGGAGCATGCACCGATCGCATGTAAAACAGATCTCCCCAGATAAGGATATAAACTTTCCCTGCGCAAGTGCATCATTTACGGTGGTCGTTAAATCACATGGCTTTGATACGTTTGGCTATCTCGCCTTCAACCTACGCCTAATATGATATTCTTGTTCATCACCTCGCAGTTTTGCTAATGGCTTCCTCCAGACACTTCCTCACGGAAGCGCCCTTGCCCTTCGCTAGTAGTTAACATTTCCGATTAAACTTGTATACTTATCGAAAATGGTGATTTCCCTACAGAGGACTTTCACCTCATAAGTTTATACCCATGATGGGCGTACCAAATCATTGCAGTGGACACTTAAACTAATCCGATTTTACGAACTCAAAATTAAATACATCAGTAGGTTACTCTGCGCAAGAATGTCTTCTCAAAGTGCCACTGAATTCAATCATTATGCCTATGAAAATATATTCTGAAGACGAAATATTTAATCTTATTGGAGATGCTTACTTATCTTTAATACACTTGGGTGACGGTGTAGATGAAGATGCAAATAAAATATTAAACCTCTCTAGTGGTGTTGACAATAATGTCATAAGTAAATTGCTATGTGGTCAGTCTTGGCGTGAAAGACTTGTTGGCTTGGTGTTGGCTACCGACAGAGGTCCTGATCAGTTTTTTAAAAGCTTGACGGAAAGCTTATTTGATATTAGAGGTATTTCTATAATTCCAACTTGCGCAGTTATGTCAATCGCAGTTACTTCATTCGGTTTTAAATATAAGCCAAATGTTTTATCAGATCTAGATCGCAGTATATTTGATGGTGAGCTTGGGACAGCGATTGATCATTTCCATTTTGCCATTGGTGATGGTAAAGAGCCCTCAATAACGCATGGGGAAAATTATGGTCAAGAGTTTGAAAATCATAAAGCATTTTACCTTAAACTATCAGCACTTTAAATCGCATAACTAAGAGTCTTATAAGTAATCAAGCAATTTAAATGAAGACGCAAAATTATTGTTCACATTTTTAGTTTTTTAAAATTGGGCAAAATACCTCCGACGTCTTATTTAGGGAGCCATTCTCGGTATTTTGTTCTTTTAAAAGCTGTAGTGCCTTGTTTTTAGTGCTTCCCTGCTTGCGCGCGTATCCTGCTTATGATATTTTATTATCTGCGAGAGTCATATTCTAGCTATGGGAAGCTGTAAGGCGCCTACTCTTTGTTCCTTGTTTCTCCGAGGAGAACATACGATGCAGTCTGGCTTGCTTACAGCTATTAAAAAGATGAATGGCTAAATTGTTCTAGTCTTCTTTTGGTTTATCAAATAGTTTTTCTACATAGGGTTCTTTCTTTTTCATGATGGCAAAGGCGACTCTTAAAAATTTATCGGCAACAGCTATCTGTGCCCGTTTATTTGAACCTCTTCCAGGAGAACTAATTAAACGTTTCTCATATAATTCGCTGAAAGTGTTTGGATATTTAATTAGATGCAGTGCTGCTTGATTAGCCCAATATCTAAGGTTAGACTTGCCTCGTTTAGAAATTCGAGGAAGTTTATTACTTGCGCCCTTTCCGCTTTCCCAGACTCGGATATCCAGGCCAGCTAATTTAGTCATTTGTTTCGCATGTTTGTATTCTTCAATGTTTCCAATTTCAGCAATAAGATTAGAAGCAGTTTTCGGACCTATACCTTTAATATCAGTAAGGAGTTTATACTCAATAGTATCACCAACAAATGCAATGGCATAACCTAAGTGAGTTTCTTCCAGCTGGTGAAAGTAATTATAATTGGCAACATGCTGTTTTAACTCAATTTCGTATGCGTCTAAGCCATTAGTGATGCCAATAGTACTTTGAGCTAGTTCATAAATCTTAATGAGTTTATTTTTAGTTACCGTTCTGTTAAAGCCATACCACTTCAGAACAAAGCCTTCCAAAGAATCTTGTAGAATTAATCTAGGCGAAGGAGTATCCCAAAGTAACTGCATGAAGAACTTAGCGCGCATATCCTTAATCATGATCTCTAGTTCAGGAAATATAATAGAAAGAGTCGTTCTTAATTGCAAGATATACGTTACGCTACTTCTTCGATATCGCTCAGCTTGTTTAACATGTATGTAAGCATTTGTTTTATTCTCTGTTCTGCAGACGGGTTGCATGAATTTACCTCGAACTAAAAGATCATAGATATTTTTGGCATCAATGGGGTCTGATTTTACACCACTAAGATTAAGAGTGTTGCGATTGTGATGAACAGCTACAGTACTAACAAGATACGTATGAAAGTGCTCTTTAAAAAAATGATAGAATGGCAACCAATAGACAGATGTTGGCTCCATGCCAATGAGTACATCCATCTTCTTAGTAGTCAGTTGAAATCCATGAATTGTTTTCAATAGCTCTTCAAAGGAAGAACGATTGTTTAGGGTTTTAAATTTAGTTGTAAATGTTTTGATACCGTTACCAATACATACATAATGAGTTATCTTTGCAAGATCACAACCAACAAAGATAGCTTCACCGGGGGCAAATTTAGGTTTCATACAGTTTCCTTTATGTAAAATTTAACTCTTGGGGTGCAATTTCCTGAGATATGCCAGTATTTTTATAAAAAGTGCTCCAAGAGTTTTTACTTCACATTAGCTAATTTATAAGCGATGATTAAGTAAAAAAACTAAAACATATCAAACTCAATTTGGCAATTTCTTGCTCTGGCATATCTCAGGAGAATAGCCCCTTTAACATTAATTATTAAAATTAAGATAACTATACGAGCGATGCAGTCGGACACTTTTTAGTCACCCTTTTTACGCAACAAAACAAAATATATCATCAGTCCACACTACGCAGGGTTGTCCTCTTAAAGTGCCACTGATTTCGATYGTTATTTGGCATCAACTATGAATAAAAGACTATATAGGCATAAATATTAAATATAGGGCAGAAAARACAATGACTATTTTATTCTCATACACATCAATATTATTTTTTATTATTGTGGTTTTCTTTATTAAAGTAAGTGGTAACGACAAAGCTGTTTTTTTAATTTTATTACCAATGATTTACAGTTTAGTACTGACTGTTTATTATTTAGTTACAATCATTAGAAGTTACAATATGGGCATTGATAAAATATTATATTTTGATATTTTTATCGCTATAGCTCCAATTATATATACTTTGATAATTATACTATTAGCAGGGAAAGGGATAGTCGATTCAATGTTATTTTTAGGCTTTAGATAACCCCTCATGCTTCAATCGAAAGAGAGGTTCATATCAATACTATTTAGACTTTATATCAAAGTGTTTACTCTCTTGCACACCTCCTATTAGTACATAATCTTATCGCTCTTCTTGCATCAAGGATTAATATTCTCCCATCGCCATCAATATCTCTAGGCTCCATACTACCTGAAGCTAATTGCCCTTGAAAGGAAAGGACAGGCTATGTATATTTAATTTATGAAAATTATTTATGCATTTAATTCAAACCTGATGATTTAAGTGGCTTGGTGTAAAAGAGATATCTTCAATAATTATTTATTAAATTATGGAACACCAGACATGGGCTCCAACTCAATTTTGTAGGATTTAAATATTTCTGTTTAGATGTATTATTTATTAAATAATTGGCGGTTTTTTTTCCACCTTTAAAGTGATGATTCGCGATTCCAGAAATTAATTCCCAAACTTTTTCAACATCACCGACTATATGTTGAAACCAATTTTTGTAATTTTTAAGTGCATCAACCCATAGGTCTCTGTCTATTTCTAACCGATCAAATATTGGTTTTAGGTGGGAAGGAATTGCACCAGGTTTATGTTTCTTTATTTCTCGATCTGACCAATCAAGCAAATCAAAATTTTTTTTTTGAGTAATAAATTGATAAAAACATTATGTTTGACCGTAACCTTTGTAGAACGTCGCAAGCCATTTATCATTATTTCGGTTTATAAAAGATTCATGTATTATTTCTTTTTGTTTTTGAGTAAACTCCCACTGCTCAATTTTAATTGATCTAGATAATTTTATGTTCTCTTTAGATTGCATTGCGCGAATTCGTTCATAAGCACTTGTATTCTTTGATCCTTCAGGAGTAGTCGCTATTTCGGCACAAATTGGATTTAAATCTATGTAAGTCTGGCATAAAACAACTGCCTCATGACTTGTTAGTAGCTGACTTTTATATCGAGCTTCCCAAAATGTACCCTTGCATTCATCTTCTTTATTTGCCTTACGCGCAATAAATTCTTTCAAGGTCTTCATGAACCACGAGACACTGCTCAATCGAAGTCTTAGCTCTGCCATTCTTTCAGGATCTTTTAATATGATTAATTTATGATTTTCCAATTTGACTTCATAAGGCACTTCTTTACTTGTACTTAGTCTAGGAGTATAAAGATTTATCCAGCGATCAATGACTTCCCTATCACTTAACTTCAGATTATAATCAGAACGATTACGAGCTAAAACATGAAGATGATTGTCCAATATAGCATATGCACCTACTTCGATAGTGAAATTTTGGACCAGCAATTTCATTCGATCTTTAATCCATTCTTTCCGATGACCAAAATTTTTACGAGCAATTGTCATAAGCCACCTCTTTCCAAACACTTAGCAAATAAATACTAGTAGGATTCAAGGACAGGCAAAGTAAATATAAGAATAGAAAATATACACCGCCTGTCCTTCTTGTTCACCAAAACATCTTTCTTTTAATTTTTTATATTCACAACGTAAGCAATCACAATAGTTTAAATTCATTCATATCAAAAAAGGAAAATAACTTAGACTATTTATAAAGCCAAGTGTAACTGCCAGTCTTTTTTATGATAATGGTGCTGTTTTTTGTTTCTATAATTTCTAAATCAATCTTTGTTCTACTCTTATCAGGCCAAACAACTTGAATAGATTTAAGAATTTCTTTTCCAAGGCCGAAATGAAGATCAATATTCTTGCTTGCACCAAATCCACCGTCACTAACACGTTTAATCTTTAATAGTTTTCCGTTAACCAGTACCTTTCCACCAATGCCATTTCTATTCAATGCACCTTCTGTATCATCCAGTAATCTAACCTTTACCCAGTTATTTCCTTTATGAGTATTCATAAAAAATCTTGTTGCACCAGGATCAAAATTTGTCGGAGAAGGATAATTGTTATCATGAGCTGGGACGGCTCTTATTTTACCATCAATTTTAACTTTTAAATTTGTTGCATCATTACTACGACTATCATACCCACCTAAATTTCTTAAAAGGAGATCTTCATATCCATCATTATTGAAATCAGCAGCGATCACAGCTTTTCCATTTTCAGCTGTTTGATTCATATCATGATTCGTAATTTTCTCAGAAACCTCAGGACCACGAGAAACCCAAACGCTTCTATCATATGAATAGACGCGATCTCTTTTGGGCCAATTTTGTGAAGGAGCTTTTCTAGATAAAAAACCGTCTTTTAAATTTGAGTAATCAATATCATCAATATTAAAGACTTGATATTCAGCTGTACGATCTTCTAATTTAAAATTTTTATCATCCGATTTATTAATTAGTAAACGACCAGGATTCGTGCCTTGTACGGAAAATATACCACCTCCACGTCCATAAAGGCAACCAAAATAATACATATCAGGTTTTCCATCATTTTGAACGTCTAATATTGTCACACCCCAAGCAAATTCATAGGGGTCAAAACTATCTTGATCGAATGTCGGACCTTTGTATGTCCCTAAATCACCAAACTTTCTCACATTATTTGGTAATGAAGCATCTGGAGGCAAATAAAGAGAATGTTTTACTTTAGTTTTTAATTCTTTATTAATAGCAACACCATTTATAAATGAGTGAACAGAAGTTCGGCCAATATTAAACTGAGTGAAGCCAACAGAGTCGGATATAACGGGTTTAAATAAAACTGTTGGATCTGGACTTGTGAAAGCAAATGTTACTAAAGATCCACCTAGATTGCCAGCATAAAGATCTTCCTTACCATCACCATTAAAATCAGATGGCGCTAAGGTCATCCAAAATCCAAAATGATCTGAACGAGCATGATTGCCAAGCTCAAAGCCTTTCCCTTTTTTATTTATATATAAACGTAAAACACCCAAGTCATTGGCTACCCATATATCTGGATAGCCATCATCATTGACATCTTGCACGGTTGATGCCCAAGAGATTTGACCTGCTTCCGCTTTTTGGCCATTTATTTTTAATAATTTTGGTGTAAAGCGTTCTATTTTTGCTGTGAGGAAGCTGTACTCTTCAGGTAGAAAAGGTAATTTTCGCATTTTATAATATTGAGGAAAAGGGTTTTCATCATCATATACTCCATCAACATCCATTTCAGAACCTTGTTCTATAAATGACAGTTTACCCGTTTCTTTTAGTTGATTGAGGTATAATGCATTCGCTCCACCAGCCCATTCTTGAGCCCCTCCAGGCCAAAAATCAAAATCCATTACGTTTGCTTCATATATATCTAAGTCGCCATCTAGATCAAAATCTGCAACTATTAAACTAAAGGTATTTCTTTTACCCTCAATTCCTGCCGATTTACTTACGTCCAACCATTCAGGTGCACCATCATTGTCTTTGTCCCCCATATTTAAAAACAATGAGTTTGCACCAACGGCTTCAGTGCCACGTGAACTTTTTACCGTATCATTAGTTTCATCCTTAACTTGATGTTGAACAAAAAATTTGCCTTGAGCACTAAGTGGCAATTTTGTCTTCTTAACTTGACGACCTAAAGCATTAACCATGGGTGTGAGCACACGCTGTGTTTTCTTATGAGACCAAACCATTCCTGGTAAACCATTTCCGACAAGAATGTCTAGACGGCCATCACCATTAAAATCTGCAGCAACTGCAAAATTGCTCTTTCGGCCTTTACGTAAGGTCTTATCATTTGAATTTTCTCTTGGAAATAAATAATTTTCTACCAAAAGTTCTTCTTTCGTGAAAAGATCATTTGCATTTGTTAATTCACTAATTTGTTTATATATTGGATTTCCTTCAGAGTCATTTCCTCTATTTATGTAAAGATTATTATGTTGCCTTCGGGCTTTATCTTTTAGTACTCCATTTTTATCTGTTGGTCTTGTCCAATTATCGCCGTCTTGAGTTAAATATATATCTAGAAGATTATCACCATTTGCATCAAAGATTAATACTCCAGGAGAGAAATGGCTAAACATTTGAGACCAGCTATCACCATCATCGTCAAGGAGCCGAACCTCTTTAAATGATTTGATACCTTTTAAGTTTTCTTCGAAATTGACGGAATTATTTTTTTCTATGCTTGGCAATGCAGAATCACTCATCATTTTAATTTCACGTTCGTAAACAGCTTTTCTGATTATAAACATTAGAGCGTAATGGGAAATTGAGATTAAACAAAATAGAATTAGTGCATATTTCATTATTTTTTTCATTATTTTTAGACCCTTTACTTTAAATTGTCATCTTTGTAAGAAAGATACAACGGTGAGGTGTATCTTCGTGAATGTATTTTTTGTTTATCAATAAGACCTTTTGGTATAGATACTCTATACTTTGCTAAGTCAACTATTCTTTCAAATGAAGAAATGACAATCTCCCAATGAGGCTCATCAGAAAAAGGATGTGAACGAATAAAGATTTGTTCTAAACCAATGCTATGGCTATTAATCACATACTTTTCACCATCTATTTCTTTCGTTAGATAAGCAAAAGAAGGTCTCAATTCACTGTTTAATAGAAGTTGTCTTCTTTCTGCAACCCCAGTTGCACTTAGAATTCCAACTCCAAATCCATTAATTGCAAAATCTTCGCGGTTGACTAATAACCACAATGGTAAATTTCCTATAACAATACACCTCCCATCAGCGAATGGGATTTCTATTTCAATGTATTCGTTGTTATTAATTTCTGTTACTCTTTCTTTTTTATTCCATCTGAAATCTGTCTTAGGCACCGTAATCGAGATTTTAGCTTCTCGTGGTTTTCCAAGAAAGCTAAAATTAAACGTTTTGTTTTTAACTTTTGAATATTTCCCAGGTGGCATGAAGTCAGGCATAATCACAAGATAGTTATAAATATCTTCACGCTTTTCAGGAATGATTAGACCCGTATCTGTTATTAATCTCACAAATCCATTACTAATTTTTCTTCTTGAATTCTGCGTTGAATATCCGATATTTCCAGTGACTAATTTTATATTTTCATTTTTAAAAATTAATTTAACATGTCTTAGCCTTTCAAGTTTTGCAAGCACTAAATTTTCATGCCACTCCAAACTACTTTTGGCTTCTTCAAAATTTATATTATTGGCATTGGCAACAAGATTAAAATATTCATTGTCAGGGAAATTAAACCATCCATGATAAATTTCCCCTGCTCTATCAGTAGCATTTATTTCCCAAAGGCCCGAAGCTAAGCAATTATTTGTTATAGAAAACCTTAAAGGTCTAAAAAACTCATTTGGTTGAAAGTCATAATCAGATTTCCCTAATCTAAAAGGAATAAGCTGATCTAGGGAAGTTTCAAAATGTGATCTTTTATCTCCTTTTTCCCCATAAGACATATTTAATCCGTTTCGGGAATATTCTGCCATCATTAAATTGAATCTATCAAATGAATCAATTTTATTTGCTGTTGTGTAATAGAATCTAGGTAAAAGCGAAGTAATATCTACGTTTATTAAATTTAAGAAATGATTCTTGCTTTGAATTGAGAATATTCCATTTTTTGGATTTGATAATTTGATCTTAATTTGTTTTGTTTTTTCTAACCAATGGTAACCCCTTAAGAATGACAATGTCGTAGGGGTAAAATAATCGTTTTGGTCTGTCAAATCTTCTAAATTATTTTGAACTGCAACCAAGATATCAAAAAAGATAAATGTCCGATTGGCATTAATTCTTGTTATAGCATAACTCGCAATGCATATAACAGCTAGAATCAAAAATATTAATTTTATTCGTGTGATTTTTTTGAAATTTATTTTACGTAACATTTTCGAGTAAAAGAACCGTCTATTCATTTAATTCTTCCCTTGATAAAAATAATATTTTTAGTTTCTTTTATTAAACCTGATTTAAATAATATAATTTCTTTTTGTAAAGATTTATTTTCAGGATATATATCATCATACACTATTGGTACAATATCTTCTACTTTGCTATAAAGCGAATTAGTGCTGAGTATAAGGTCTTTTTTTTTAATCATTTTTTATTCCTTTAATAAATTAATGAAATTGCTAAAGTAATTTCATATATATGATTTAATTGGGGGAAATGTATTGTGAAACAATCCTAAGTAATATAACGTTTTTATGTAAGTCACTTCCCGTAACAATACAAAATTTCTTATCTGTTTTGTAGTAACCTTATGGGATATCAATTTCCTAAACCTTTATTGTTTGGAGCAGCATAAAAAAAATCTACAAACATGATAGACCCCTTCTCATGCTTTCTAATATCTTTATTATATTTTTTATAATTGATTTTAACGGGTTTATCACAAGGATGATTTAAAACCGGTCGTCAACTATTAGTAATCATAAACAATCAATTCAACCTCTTAATCAGTTAGGGGAATATATTTACCCGGGGATAAAATATTATTTGGGTCAAGAGCTTTTTTTATTGAAACAAGCACAGAATTATAGGATTCACCACGATTCTCAAGTGCTTTCATTGTGTGGTTACCTGCTCTATAAAGGATATAGCCCGCATTTGTTAAGGCATCAACAACTTTATCATGACATGTTCTAGCTTTTGAGGCTTCTCGTTTATTTGATTTATCGTAGGAGATGGTCATTACAGAGCTTAAAGATCTTTCATTTGTCATACTTAAAGTTTGTTGCAGATCAAAACCATAGTAATTAAAAATTGGTTCGACCAGTTTTTGCAAGGCCGTTACATGCGAGCCTTTCATGGGTAAAATCGGTGAAATCCAATAGAAACCTGCGTTATAATCAAGGGGATTATTTGAGTTAACCGACACAATATCTTTTTGATTTTTTAAACGCCATAATCCACCTTGAACACATGTCTCGGGACTTTGACCTTTTAATAAATCAAAGGCCATTTTTATTTTATGAGACATTTGATGTAATTTTTTTCCAAAAGAAAAGTTTTTAATTTTTTGACCGATTAAAGAAATTAAATTTATTTGATTCTGCCCAAGAAAAATCATTTTCTTTAAGCCTTTAAAAGATTTTAACGCTTTTTTTATTCTTTTAATATCAGCATTAACTTGTTCTTTTGAACCATAGAGTCCAGCTGTTCCCGACCAGGCACCAAGGCCGCTTTTTTCGATTAATTTTTCTCTAAGCTGAGGATCCATCGGTGTAACGCCTTTCATTTCTTCCCATGGATATGATTGAGACATAGAAAGAATTCTTAAGTCGTTGCCAATATGTATAACTGATTTTAAAGTTCCATCCATCCTAAGGGGCCTGATGTGATCTATAAATGCAGAAATATCGGAGTTTTTCTTTAACATGAAATAAGCAACTTTAAAACATTCAGGCTTTGGCATTAACCAAAAGGTCATCTTAGTAATGACACCTAAATTTGATTGAGTGAATAAACCATCAAGGCTTGGGCCAACCCCCCATTTATAAATATCTGTTACTTCAGAATTTTTAAAACTACCAAAACCTGTTTGGAATACTTCTCCATTTGCTAGTACGATTTCATAACCACAGCTATTAGCAAATCGATCTCCATTAGGGCTATGTCCAAAACCTCTTTCAGCTGTATTGCCAATTAAACTTGTATCAGGACCAGCACCTGTAGCATCCATCATAAAAGGATGATGATTGTTTTCAAGAAAGCTAGCAACTTGTCCTTGAGTTACGCCTGGCTCAACAACAATTGTTCCGACTTCGTTATCAAATGATAAAATCTTATTCATTCTTTTTAGGTCTAACAAAATAACGCCATCATTTAAAGCACAAGCATCACTATATCCCCAGTTTTTACCGGTACTTATTGGATGCACTTCCCATTTAATCTTATTTGAAAGAGCTAATATTTTTCTTATTTCTTTTTGATTCTCAGGTTGAATTATTATTTTGGGAATAGTTCCCGATTCAAGAGTACTTCTCCCGTATTCTTGACGAGTTAAAAATTCTGTTTTAATATTCTTTGCTCCTACTATTTTTGTAAATTGCTGAATAGTATCAATTTCAATGTCCTCAATTGTTTTTGCAATATTATTAGTCGCTTTCATGATATTTTCTCTTATGACAGAAAATAGAGGTTTTCTCTCATCTATATCGCAATAAAAAGATCTCTTAAGCTTTTTAAATTTATTAGGACCATTTTCTACAGCTTGAAAAGTGCTTAGCTTTAGTCCTAATAAAATAGCTGGTCCATTTTGTACTCTTGAGCAATTCTGCTCCTTAGACAATATATTGAAAAATAAATATCTCTTATAGTATTGCACATGTCTTGGATTTACTTCTATTAAGGTGACGTCACATTCAAGTAATTGATATGAATATACATATACAAAATTAAAAAGCCCTTTTAATAATTCCGTACTTTTCCTATAATCTTTGGTGATCGCAAGTCGTGTAATTTCAGCCAATTTCTTGTTTTTTAAATTATTTACTTCATCTTTAAATACTTCGTAACAAGGTAAATATTTTTCATTACTTACAATCGTTAATGTTGCAACAATTTCATTTTTCGAATTTTTTGCAGCAACAATTAAAGTAGACGGCTGTTCATCATAGCTAGATTTAATCGTCTTGTAATTGTCATCAACGACAAAGTTTTTTGCTCTATAGACATCATGAACCAACTTTAAACAATCGATTTTATCTTCTCCAGTAGCAACTGCTAAATAGACAAAATCATCTGTTTCGCTAGAAGTATTTGAATACTCATCCAGTTCTATTTTTTTAATAATGGAGCTAACGGCAGACGATTTCCTTTTTGTGCTTCTATCTAAGGTATCTCCCCTAATTGAGCTTTTTGATGGTGTTTCGCTAGATAATCTTCTCATAAGCTTTTCCTTGTAATGTTCAAGTTACAGAATGAAAAGCATTTCATATGCCGTTTAAATTATTTTTTTTATCCATCTACTTAACAAATAGTTATGACTTTTATCTGTTAAAAGGAATGAGAGTAATCACTTTAAAAAAAAAGGTTTAGTAAATGTTTCGTAATTTATTCCTTATAAGATTAGCGACCAAAAGAAGTAGCCTTATATTCATGGGGATTAAATTTCCGTTGATATCAAACCATTATAAAGATTAAATTTAACATCTAAGACATACTCAGGTTATATTTTTTCGAAATAATGAGACCGAGGAGATTTGTTTGGCATAACTTTTTTTATAAAACCTTCCTCAATCAGCAATTTAAGATCTCTCGTTATCGTAAGGTGAGAAACACTCATAACTTTAATAATTTCAGCTCTAGTCAAGATTGGGTTATGATTAAAAAGATCTTTAATAACTGTTAGCCTTCTCATAACGTTATTACTATTTAATAGAACGTCATTCAATTTCTTTAAAGGCAAATTATTTTCTTCTTCTATCTTGCCTGAGATGATATCTATATCTACCATACTACTAACGGAACTATCTTTATTTTTTATGCTGTTTATGTTTACTAAACTAAACTTGGGGTCTAAATCGATTAATTCATAAATGGTTTTATCTGAGTTTATAACTCTTAGCTTTTCCATTTCATTTCTTAGCTCTCTGGCATTACCTGGCCA
This sequence comes from Planctomycetota bacterium, assembly GCA_002746535.1. Lineage (GTDB taxonomy): Bacteria > Planctomycetota. Next base: position 64,896 of record NVWA01000030.1, on the reverse strand, counting down.
ATCGTACATTTTTAAAGCATTAATCGCTTCAGGGGATAATTGCACCTCTCCTATAAAGTTTTGATTTTCATTTAAAAAATAATGACATAACTCAGGAAGATCATCAAGCTTTTCTCTAAGTGGATAAGTTTTAATAACGAATCGATTTAATCGTTGTAACAAATCCATTCTAAATTCATTCTTGGCAACTTTTGCTTCTAAATCCACATTAGTTGCTGATACAATTCGACATTTAATAATAATAGACTCAGACGATCCAACGGGTTTTATATCTTTCGTCTCTAAAACTCTTAATAGTGCTCTTTGAGTTTTTAAATCTATATCACCGATTTCATCTAAAAAGACAGTACCATTACCAGCCTGTTCAAAGATGCCTTTATGATACTCGACGGCTCCTGAAAAGGCACCTTTAACATGGCCAAACAACTCCGATTGCAACAAATTTTCTGAAATGGCGCTACAATTTATGGCAATATAAGGCTCTGATGTCCTTGGGCTATTCTCATGTATTGACCTTGCTGCTATTTCTTTTCCAGTTCCTGTTTCGCCTAAAATCATTACATTCAAATCATAAGGAGCCACAGCAGCTATAGATTCTTTTAATTTTGTTACTTTTTCACTATTACCAACAATTGCTTTAAATTGAGGTTTTTCTGCATTTACGACAACGGCTTTTTTAAGACTAGGTTTTATGTTGTCAAATAATTTCATAAACTCTGTAATGTTAATTTCATGAGAAAGTTTAAATTCAAAATTGAATCGATCTTCGGCATGGTGTTTCTTAATTGACTTCATTAATTTATTAAAATAAAATCGTGCATTATCAGTATTCTTTTTTAAGAGTTCAATTCTAGTTTGGAACCAATCATTCCAAAAATAATCATAACCATTTTCTTTAATTCTTTTTAAAGAAAGCTCAGCTGTATTAACATTGCCAACTGACAATTCAATTCTTAAATGTATACAATAAAACCAACTTGACTCAGAAGAATTCTCATGTTTAGTTTTTCTTGACAACTCTAATGCTATTTCTAAATCTTTTGAATAAGTTTTATTAAAAACTTCTACCAGATCAGAAGTAATCAGATTGAATCGTTCAGGGTATTTAAGTGGAATTAATGAATCTATTTCTTTTTTTTCTGTTTCGCTGAATTTAATTACTTGCCAATCTAAACTCAATAATTTAAAAATACTTGCGTAGGCTATAATTTTATTTTCGACTATATTTTTTTTATTATCAAAATTAGGAATTTTTTTATAACAGATCCATGCTGTCTTTAGATCTCCTATTTCAACAGAATAAAAAAAATTGAAAATATTATCCCAAGGTGCTAAATTTTGATCTTGTAATTTTCGAAATAAACTTAATTCTTTTTTTATGGATGGATATGTACAAAAGTAACAAGTTAAATTTCCGTATGTTATTAAATGATTCGGATATTTTGAATTGTTAGCATCAAGTATTTTTTTACTTTTTGATAAACTCTTTAAGCCCTCGCGAAGCATTCCAACTTTTCTTAAATAAAAGCCTTGGATTGCATAAAACTCCGCTATCAATTCGGGCACTAATTTATCAGTTAAAGCGCTATCAAGATTGCTTTTTACAAATTTCGCATCAACATATTTCTCTAATCTTAAACATGCGCTAAACCAATAAATTAAGCACAAAAAATAAAGATTGTGATCCGGCACATCTCTTTTAAATAAAAAATTATTTAATTCGGAGACGGCTTTATTGTAAAATTTTTCTGATTTTTTTATATCTGACTCAATGATATCGAGAAGTTGTTTTTGAATTTTAAAAACGGAATACTCTTCTGGCGATATCTTTTCTTTTAGAAGATCTAAATTATTCAACACATTAGAATTTAAATAACATTGGACAATAGGGTGGTACTTTCCATCAGTTGGAATCATGATAATCTACCAATAATAAAGAATAAATTGCTAAACATTTACTAAACTTTAAATCTAAGGAGTCAAAATAATTGTCTTAATTTAAAATAAATTCAGCAACCTACTGAAAACCAATAAGTTACAAAACATGATTGTTCTGGCACTAGAAATGCTTTAAGACAGCATATAAAATCTTATTAAAAGGAATATGCCTATGCTACAGATAGCGAAAAGCACGGATCGGTTAGATAACTATAGACTTAAAATTTCGGAAAAAGAGTTTGTCCCGATTATTCAAGGTGGAATGGGCGTCGATATCTCTACTAGTGAGTTGGCATTGCAAATTGCTGATTTAGGAGGTATTGGAACAATCTCTGACGCAATGATTCAAACTGTTTCTGATAAATATTATGCTACATCATATACCCGCAAAAAGAGAAATACTTATATTTTGAACACTAATAAAAAAGAAAAGAAAATTGTGAAATTTGATCTTAATGACTTATACGAAGCCCAATCAAATCATATAAGAAAAACAATGAGAAACAAAAGCGGGACAGGAGATATTTTCGTTAACATTATGGAAAAGTTAACAATGAATAATTCTATGCAAACCTTAAGAATTAGATTGAATGCTGCATTAGATTCAGGTATAGATGGAATAACTTTAAGTGCTGGTTTACATCTGAACTCTTTTAAATTAATGCAAGGTAACATAAGATTTCATAAAGCAAAAATCGGGATTATAACATCTTCTGTTAGAGCACTTTCATTGTTTTTAAGAAAAAGCAAAAAGTCCAAACGCTTACCTGATTTTATTATCGTAGAAGGCCCATTAGCTGGTGGTCACTTAGGCTTTGGGAGTGATTGGAAAAAATATAATTTAATGACCTTAATTACTGAAATAAAAACTTTTTTAACTGAAAAAAAAATGACGATTCCTTTGATTGCTGCAGGCGGTGTATTTACCGGATCAGAAGGAATTACTTTTATTAAAAATGGTGCCGAAGGTGTGCAGGTAGCAACGCGATTTACTGTTACAAAAGAATGTGGATTACCAAACAGTGTTAAACAAAAATATTTCGAGTCAGAAAAAGAGGATATTGTTGTTAATAATATATCACCAACAGGTTATCTTATGCGAATGCTAAAGTCTAGCCCAGCTATCGGATCCTCAATTAAACCAAACTGTGAATCCTTTGGATATATTTTAGATGACAATGGAAGATGCAGTTACGTAGATGAATATTTTGAACATTTAGCCAATTCTAAATACATGAATTCATTTTCAAAGATGAAAAAAACTTGTTTGTGCAGCAATATGCTAAGTTTTAAAATTTGGACTTGTGGCCAAACAACATATAAATTGAAAGACACTTCAATAAAAGATAAGAATGGGTAATATCAATTATTAGATGCAAAAGATGTATTTGAAGATTATCAATACAGCATGAATCACAGTCTAATGCACATGTCATAAAATAATAAAACCCAACTGTACTTATAAAATAGAATTATTTTCTAATCACATTGCAAGGAGAAATACTTATGGACAGTAAAACTATAGATCAAACAACAATCTATCCATTACCAAACGAATCTGATACAAGTGAAAAAAACAAACAAAATATTAAATTAAAAATTGCCGATACCATTGCTCTCAAAAATGAAGCTTATCATTTAATTTATTCAAAGTACCGTGAAAAAGGCTACATTAAAAAAAATATTAATAAAAGTTGGCAGACTCAATACGACAAACTGAAGGAAACCACAACTTTTGTTGCCATGGATAAAGATGAAGTTGTGGGAGCTGTCACCATTATTTTTGATAGTGAATTAAATTTACCAGGTGATAAGCTATATCGTGAAGAAATTTCTAAATTAAGAATCAATAATTCTTTGGCTGAAATATCAGCTTTAGGTGTTAAAAAAGACACCCGCTATTCTTTGACAATTTGTGTCAGATTATTAAATCAAGCTTTCTTATATGCAAAAGGAATAAAACAGACATCACACTTTATTGTAACTGTAAATCCAAGACACACGAGTTTTTATCTAAAAGCCTTTCTATTTTACAAATTAGGTGAAATAAAAGAATATGACAAAGTAGGTGGTGCACCCGCTGAACTCCTTGTTCTTGATTTAAATCATATTGAAAAAATACTTATAGAACGACCACCATTTCACGATAAAACTATGTTAAAACATTGTAAATCTATTAAAGAATGCAAATCAAAGAAAGAATTTAAATCATCGGAAAGTCAACGATGGTTACGTAAAAATTAAAATAAAACATATTTCTTTTTGCATCTTCCAACATATTTTTCTAATCTTAAACTTGCTATAAACCAATAAATCAAAAAAAAAAAAATTGTGATCAGGCATATCTGTTTTAAATAAAAATTTATTTAATTCAGAGACGGCTTTATTGTATATTTTTTCTGATTTTTTTATGTCTGACTCAATGATCTCGCGAAGTTGTTTTTGAATTTTTAAAACAGCATACTCTTTTGGTGATATCTTTTCCTTTAAAAGATCTAAATTATTCCACACATCAAAATTCAAATAACATTGGATAATCGGGTGGTTCTCTCCATCAGTTGAAGTCATAATAATCCACCAAAAATAAAGAATTAATTGCAAAACATTTACTAAACTTTAAATCAAAATAATCAAAAAATATTTTCAATTTAAAATGCAAACCGCAACTTATTGCAAATTAATGGGTTATGGAATCTACTTGTACTGGAATGAGAAGTCCTTCAAACAGTCAATCAAATATCACTCATAAGAAAATTGTTTCAGCATCTCTTGATTTGAAATTAGAAGCAAAGAAATCTTACCAAAAAGAATGCCGCAGCTCACATTATAAATTTTGGTCTTAATTTTACCTACTCTGATTGTGCACAAGATAATTGACAACAAGTGCTTATCACTATTTTTGATTATTTTATATATCCCTGTCTCAGGGAACAGGTTCATATGGGAAATGAAATAATTTAAATGGATTAATTAAACCTAAGGAGATGCCATGAACATTAAAAATGCATTATATGATTCATGGACAAGACACAGGAAATGCCCTTCAATTCTGGATGCATTTGGCCGGAATTCATTCATTAGCATATTCAGCAAGTGATTTATAAAAAGTATCGTATGACTAAACTACTATAATTGCATAGTTTATAAAATGGTCAATCTCTATCATAGTGAAAAAGTGACCAGCAAAAATATTAGACTTTGTCAGGAAATAAAATGTGAGAATTGTCAACAATCTATGACAAATCATTTAATCATAAACAAGAGAAACTATTTATTATAATAAAAAAATAGAGAATTTAAGAGACGAACCTTTATCTTATTCCTATTTGTTTAAAGAAAAATAATGAGTACGAGGCGATTTGGTAGGTTCCATTTTTACAATATAGCCTTCTTCTCTTAGAGATTTTAAATAACGACCCATTGTTAGATCAGGTATTCCTGTAATCTGACAAATTTCTTTTCTTGCTAAATCCTTGTGTTCATCGAATAGTTCTTTGATGGCCACTATACGCCTAAAATAAGACCCACTATTTTTAAAAATATCTTCTTTAAAGGTGGCTGAATTTTTTGCTTTAGAGCTTTTAGACTCAGGTGGTTTCTCAGGAACTTCCGCTTCAACTTTGGGTTCTTTTTTTATTTTTTTATTTAAAAATGGTGCATCTTCTAAGGAGTAAAAGGTTTTCCCAGAATGTAATAATCGCATTTTTTCTATTTCATTTTTAAGCTCGCGCACATTACCCGGCCATGAATATTTCAATATTGCCGTCTCTAATTCCTTATTCATTTTAGTAATATTAGCTGATGCATTATTTAAGTTAAAATAATAATTGGATAGAAGTAAAATATCTGCTGGTCTTTCACGCAAGGGAGGGATTTCAATAACCAACCTTTTTAATCGATATAATAAATCTAATCTAAAGTCACCTTTATCGACTTTAGATTCAATCAATGCATTGGTTGCTGCAATAATTCGACATTTAATTTTTTTTGGCTTAGCGCTTCCCACTGCCCTATATTCGCCTGATTCTAAAACTCTAAGCAAAGCCGATTGTAGACCACTACTGATGTCTCCTATTTCATCCAAGAAAACAGTTCCCTCACCGGCTTCTTGGAAAATTCCTCTATGTGCTTTTGATGCTCCCGTATAAGCACCTGCTTGATGACCAAATAATTCTGATTGCAATAAACCTTCCGCAATAGAGCTACAATTTATAGCAATAAAAGGCTCATCTTTTCTTTTAGATTCTTCGTGTATAGCATTGGCAACCACATCTTTACCAACCCCTGTTTCACCTAATACTAAAATGGGAATCTCTAATTCTGCGAATTTCTTGATGTCCGCTTTTATAGTATTGATAGCCGAACTATTTCCCTTTATTCTATTAATGCCTACATCAGGATTTTTAGATTCAATATTTAATTTAGCAGGTAAAGATTCTTGAACTTTGCCTGAATATAAATTTTCCTTTTCCATCAAAAGCCGAATATGTTTGGGCTTCAATTCAACAGCAAGTTCTAGCTCAAAATCTAATCTACCCATGGCATCATTTTCTTTACAGTATTTATGTATGGCTGCGAAATGACGGGCAGCTTTTTCTGGATTATTATTTAACAATTCCATTCTAGCAATATAAAAATCAGAGAACCAATGCCAATTAGATTCGTTCTCCCAAGTTTTTTCTATGATTTTTGCAGCATCTAAATTCTTGTTTGCTAGTTGGGCTCTCATTAACGTATAGATCCCAAAATAAGTATTAACGGCACCTTGAGGTAATAGTTTGTTGTAGTAATTATTAGCACTTGATAGTGCCAAAGGCAAATTTTTATCTAACAATGCTGTAATAGGAATTAACCATTCATTTGAGTCCTGATCTTTTTTTAGACCTAAATATAAATCTAACAGACCTATTGAATTTTCTAAACGGAATTTTGCAGGGATTGGCAGCTCAACTTTTTCTTCCAATACTTTTTCTTTTAACTGTAAAGCTTTATCCGTTTGTCCCAGTTCAACAGCATTAAAAAATGAAAATATATGGTTGAATTCTTTAGATAATGATTGGAAATAAATAGGCTCAACAAATTTCAGCTTACCCGCTAGAGAATATTGATCAAATAAAGTTAATACTCCCATTTTATATCGACTTGAATCATCAGGTAAAAGTGATAAACCCTCTTTGTAAAGTTCCTCTGAAGTTTCATTACCGATCAATTGTGCTTTACATAAAAAATATTCAGCCTTTAGATATTCAGGAAAGCCCTCTCCTATATAGGCTTCCATTTTTTTTAATAGAATAAGACCTTCTTCTTCTCTTCCATTCCCGATATCATAAATGAACCAATGAAAGTAAAAGAAAAAAGCCAAAATAGGCGAAGACAAATTTACTTCAGTTGAATTGATGACAGATAAAACTTCATCAAGTTTTTCAGACTTATATAAGTATTTTTCGATGAGAAGAATGCATTTACAAACTTCATCATTATTTTCTTTACTGAATTCTTCCACTGTCAGGTAAAATTTCTTACGATCAAAAACCCAATCTTCGACTAATTGATTTTCAAAATTCATTCGGCAACCTATAACACTTATTAATATATGTTTAATATATTATTAATATGCTAAATATATAGCATTAATTAAATTAAATTATCTTTTCAATATAGAAATAATACATAAATATCTGTTATGTAATTACTTAAGAAAACTTGTTGCTTGGCTTGAAAATTGCCTATGTAGAGTATCTGCTGGCGTAAATATAACTTCTAGGAGCCTAAAGTATGTATGCAACTCAAACAAGAAATGAAATTTGGTTAGACGCTATTACTCAATGGGAAAAGCTTTTAGGTAAAAATGCTGTTTTAATTAAACAGGATGAAATAGCACCTTATACAAAAAATACGATTGGCGTTAATCGTAATATTAAAGGTGTTTTACTGCCTCGTTCAACAGAAGATGTTCAATGTATCGTGCGCATTGCGAAGCAATGTAAAACGCCATTATATCCAATAAGTGGTGGTAAAAATTGGGGGTATGGAAGTTGCAGCCCCGTAAAAAATACTTCTTTCATTGTTGACCTATCCAATATGAAAAAGATAAGCGATTTTGATCCCGAATTAGGGGTTGTTACCGTGGAACCCGGAGTGACACAACAAGACCTATTTGAGTTCTTTAAAAATAATGGAAATCTTTTTATGGTGCCCACTACTGGTGCGGGACCTTCTGCTAGTATTCTAGGGAATGCCCTTGAACGCGGATATGGCTTAACGCCCCACAGTGATCACTTTGACGCGATCACTTCATTTCATGCAGTATTGCCAAGCGGCGATTTATATATTCCGGCATTAGAAGAATTAGGTGGCAAAAAAATAAATCAACTATTCAAATGGGGTTTAGGCCCATACCTTGATGGCCTTTTCACCCAAGGCAATTTTGGTATTGTTACGGAAGGTACTCTTTTAGTAGCTCATCGGCCAGAATCAATTGCCACTTTTTTCTTTAGTTTAAAAGATGATGCTTCTCTTGAAGGTGCCATCAAAGCGATCCGAACCATCAAAAAAGAACTTGGGAATAATACTGGTGCTATCAATCTAATGAACGCCAGAAGAGTTTTGTCAATGATGGAACCTTTTCCAGAAGAAAATTGCAGTAACAATCAAGTCATAACCGACGAGGTGATTGCACAATTGACCAAAAAGCATCAATTGACAGAATGGACTGGGTTTGGAGCTATCTACGGTAAAAAGGAAATAACTAAGGTCGCACGAAATATAATTAAAAAGACACTAAAACCTTATATTAAAAGGATTAATTTCTTTACAGAAAATACAATCAAGACAGCCTCTTTAATAAGATTTGTTGCTCCTTCATTTTATAAGAAAATATTAAAACCAAAACTCGATATACTTTCTTCAGCACTACAAAATGTTTCTGGTGTCCCGAGTCAAGTAGCTCTTCCTTTAGCCTATTGGAGATCAGGAAAAACTCCTGATAGAAATAAAGTCATCAATCCTGCTCAAGATAATTGTGGTTTAATCTGGCATGCACCTTTAGTACCATTAACACCAAAAGATATCAGGAAGCATGTCGAAATCGTAAATAAAGTTTGCCCACAACACAATATAAATCCCCTGATCACCTTAACTATTTTTTCTGAACAATGCTGCGACAGCACGATCCCAATACTGTTTGACAAAAATGATATAAAAGATCAGCTTAATGCTAAAGAATGCCATAATTCTCTGATAGCACAAGAAGCTAAAGAGGGATATTTACCCTATAGACTAGGGATAGATAAAATGAACGAATTGATTGATCCAGAAAAACCTTGTTGGAAATTTGCCAAACAATTAAAACTGGCCGTTGATCCTGATCAAATTATTGCACCAGGTCGCTATATTCCAAATGATACCTTTCATGAAAATAAAAAAATAGAAAGCATTATAGAGAACAATGTCGTTCATGAGATAAAGAGTAGAGAGAGAAGATCGAATTTATCTCAAGCTTTAAATATTATGAACCGTAATAATGTATCATTTAAAGAGAAGAATTATGAATTAACCAAAGAAATTAAAATTAGTATTGCGAATAATATAGAAGACAGAATTCAAGCATATAAACTTTTATATACAGTTTATGTCGAAAAAGAATTCGCTCGAGTTAATAAAAGTAAAATGTGGTATTCAAAATTTGATGCCGATCCTGATACAGTGACATTAGTAGCAAAAAAAGGCGATGATATATTAGGCGCTATTACGATCATTAAAGATACTGGCAAAGGTCTTCCTGCCGATGATATTTATAAAGGGGATTTAGATGAAAAGAGGCGTAAGGGAAATACTTTTTCAGAGATTGTTTCCCTTGGAATTGATAAGAATATCCGAGGAGCACAAAATGTTCTGGTTAGCCTATTCAATCAAGCTTATTTTATAGCAAAGAGCATTCACTTATCCAGTCACTTTATCATTACGGTCAACCCGAAGCATACCGCTTTTTACAAGAGAAAACTTCTTTTTGAAACATTGGGTCAAAGAATTAGCTATGGAAAAGTTGGAGGAGCAGATGCCGAATTATTATCCTTAGAGTTTCAAAAGGCAGAACAAGAGGTTCGAAAAATAGAGGAAGGCTCAAATCATCAAAAGACTTTGTATAAAATATTTAAAACTGCAGATCAAGCCAATGGTCAAATTAAATTTCTTAGAAGTCAGATCAAGCCTATGGATACGGTGACCTATAATTATTTGTTCAGGAAAGATTTAATGGATTATGATAAAGAAAAAGTAGTGTAGATATGTAGCTCTAAGTATGTCTTATTAAACTTATTTAAAAAATAAGTTTAATATGGATGCAGCCACTAGTTCAAATCATTCTATAGAATTAACAAACTTAACTTTTATTAGAATTAGGAGTAAAATGAATTTTCCAAATGACGATATTGCCGTATCTCACAATAAAAGACCTATAGAGTGGCCTATTGCGGTTGTTATATTTTTATTTCAAGTTATTCCGATCTTTATATTTTTTATTGAAATCCCTGCTTGGTGTTGGGTTGTTGGTTTTCTTTTTTTTGTAATACGATTAAGTTTTGTTGGGATTTGTTATCATAGATACTTTTCTCATAGATCATTTAAAACGTCTAGATTGTTTCAATTCTTTATGGCACTAGGTTCTGTTTTGAGTTTTCAAGGTGGTGTTCTACGTTGGGCAAGTATGCATAGGGCTCATCACAAGTTTAGTGATACCAAGAAAGATCTTCATTCTCCAATTATTTATGGCTTTTTAGAGTCTCATATATTATGGGTAATTAGAAAATATGACTTTGATGACAGTAATATCAAAGATCTCACAAGATTTCCAGAATTGGTATGGTTGGAGCGACTTTGGATGTTGCCTTCGTTAATTGTGGCAACCTTATTTTTTATAATAGGCGGATGGCCATTATTACTAGTAGGCTTTTTTCTCTCAACGACAATATTATATCATATGACTTGGTCGATTAATTCCATCGACCACATTTTTGGTACGACAAGGTTTCCCACAAAAGATCATTCTAAAAATAATTTTATTTTTGCTTTATTAACATTGGGCGAAGGTTGGCATAATAATCATCACTATTATCCAAGTTCAGCAAGAAATGGATTCTACTGGTATGAGATAGATATTTCATTTTATATAATTTGTGTTTTAAAGATGCTAGGCATTGTATGGGATGTAAAAAATGTGCCGACTTATGTATTAGAAAAAAAGGAATTTAAACAAATAGCAGGAGATATGAAATCACAATAAAGTGTTAAGATTTTCAGATCAAGCCTATGGGTACAGCGATATATAATCATATGTTTGGGAAATAATTTACTTATACATCTGAATATATGTATCCACAGATTCTGACGAAGAGGCAAAATTAATTACAGATGGATGTATCAACTCGTTTATAGTATTTGCAGAAACAACAGACTTAAATTTTATTAGAATTAGGAGTAAAATGGAATTGCCAAATAATGATATTACCGTACCTCATAATAAAAGATCTATAGAGTGGCCAATTGCATTTGTTGTGTTTTCCTTTCAAATTATACCTGTCTTTGTTTTTTATATTGAAATCCCTGCTTGGTGTTGGAGTCTTGGTTTTCTTTTTTTTGTAATACGATTTAGTTTTGTTGTTATTGGTTATCATAGATATTTTTCCCATAGATCATTTAAAACGTCTAGAGTATTTCAATTCTTAATGGCAATAGGAGCTGTTTTGAGTTTTCAAGGTGGTGTATTGCGTTGGGCAAGTATACATAGGAGTCATCACAAGTTTAGCGATACCAAGAAAGATCTTCATTCTCCAATTATTTATGGCTTTTTAGAGGCCCATGTATTATGGGTAATTAGGAAATACGACATTGATGACAGTAATATCAAAGATCTCACAAGATTTCCAGAATTGGTATGGTTGGAGCGACTTTGGATGTTGCCTTCGTTAATTTTGGCAACCTTATTTTTTATAATAGGTGGATGGCCATTATTACTGGTAGGCTTTTTTGTCTCAACGACAGTATTATATCACATGACTTGGTCGGTCTCTTCCATTTTCCATCTTTTTGGTACAACAAGGTTTCCCACGAAAGATCATTCTAAAAACAATTTTATTTCTGCTTTATTAACAATGGGTGAAGGTTGGCATAATAATCATCATCACTTTCCCAGTTCTGCTCGTGCTGGCTTATACTGGTATGAGATAGATATTTCATTTTATATAATTTATGTCTTAGAGGTGCTAGGCATTGTATGGGATGTGAAAGGTGTGCCAACCTATGTTTTAGAAAAGAATAATATTTAATAGAGAATAAAGGACAGACCATAAAAAGATATTTGCCGCCGATATTGGAAATACCAGAATCCTTAGTATTAAAATTGGCTACCACAAAGAAAGCAAAGTAGCATTGAACAAAATCAAAGATAAGGGAGAGAAAAAATAAATTAACACCTTGGGGCACCGTGCGTCACATCCTCTTTTTTTCATAGGTCTGCCTCGTAAATGCCCACAAAAGAATTTAAGCTTGAAATAGTACAGTAACAACACTTCACATAGGAACTTTTACATAAGCGCGAACTACAATATAATATCAAATACCTCAGCAATCCACTCTACGCAGGAATGTCCTCTTAAAGTGACACTGATTTATATCATTAGCAAAATAATTGCAACTAGGAGTAGAATATGAAATCTATGGATTACGCACGCGAAGCTTTCGTTAAATCCCTCTTTAAGCCACGGACATATCGAGTTGGGAAAGTCAGTGGTATCGGTCAAGCAAAATCAGAGAGAGAAACAATCTTGGATATTAAGGGACGAGGCGTCCTCAAACATATTTGGACCACCCACGCCAATAAGGATCGTGTCAAGATATACATCTTTACTGATGGCAGAAAAGAACCTTTGCTTTCAGGTTTTGCGCATGAGCTTGCCCTAGCAGCAGAAAAGATTTCTAACAGGCATGTTCCGCTAGGAGGGTACCACGACCATGGCAGCGTCAATCTTTATATTCCAATTCAATTTACAGTTTCTCTACGAATCGAAGCAGAACCGGTGGACGAAACGGGTGATGGGCCTTATTGGCAAATAGATTATATGCTGGATAGTGAGGAATCCTGGCCATTGCCCCAGCAAGTCTGTGAAAATGGCAAGCCCAAGATCACATATGGTTTTGCACCCACCCCACAACAGCATTCAGAAAAGACCGCTACATCTTTTGATGAGGATTTCGAACTCACCAAAGCCTCGCCCCACAACATATGGCTGGAAGGAGGTGGGGTCATCAGGCGGCTGGTGATTTCTGGAAGTGACCTTGACAGTCTGCTACTTCGGATTGCATTTGACTGCCCTCGAGATAGTGAAGACCGAATCGATGGTCCTTTCCAGGTAGATGCACCTCTTCGCTATTTGGTAGGTGAATTCAACAATGCTTGCATTGAACGCTTAGGTTCAAAAGCAATTATTCATTTCCCAATGCCTTTCAATACTCGAGTCGGTATCCAACTGTTAGCCGCTATGGATTATGGATCCTTCACGGAAAAGTATCATTTTAATATTCGTATTGAGTATGACGATACGCCACCACCCTCTGAATCTTTGAGTTATTTTCATGCACAATTCCGATGTGAAAAAACAAATGGATACGATGATTTTGAGTGCTGCGCCATACGAGGTAAGGGACATTTTGTAGGCGTACATATTTTCGACACAGGCCATGATCACGGAGGCGGAGACAATATCCTCTTCGACGCGGGTGCAGATTCCGCAGGGCAATTGCATGGGATTTGTGGCGAAGATTACTTCCATATGGCCTACATGCGCATATGGAACCTAACCCCTTTTAGTGGCTGTCCCAGCCACTCGGCACGGTATCGATACCACCTGGACATGCCAATTCCTTTCGAGGAGTCTTTTGTTTTCAATTGGGGATCCTTTGCCAGTCAACCAGCAAAGGCAGTCGCTTTTTGGTATCAGGAACAACCCTCATCACCTGTTGTATCAAATGACATGATATACAAGATCACCGGGCCGTTTGACTTGGCTAGAATCGATGATTTTGCGCCAGGCAACCCTTTTCCTGAAACAGCTCAAGGTTTACCGTCTCATAACATTGAGAAGCCCTTACAATCGTGGAGGAAAACTGCACAACAAGGCTTTGTCGATTTGTGCCACATGCATCGCAGATATATATGGCCAGTCCCTTTTTCATATGGTATCATTCTCTCTGAAATTTGCACATGTGCTGAAACAAAACTATGGGCAGCACACAGTGTAGATGCGCTGATTCGACTAGGTTGTGATGACCCCATCCGACTTTATTTAAATGATGAGCTGATATTCACTGACAATGGAAGGAAACAACCTGATCCGTTCCATCTGTTCAAAGTAAAAGCAACATTATGCGAAGGTTTGAACACAATTCGTGTCGTGGTCGCTAACACTAAGAATTTTAATTGGCATTGGAACGGCTTTTCACTTGTGGTGGAAGCCGATCTCGCGGAACAAGATATTCTGTTTATGATCTGAAGATGCTTAATAAATCAATGCAACGGCCACTTTTAAGTCATCAGAATAAAATAATATATATAATCACCCACCCTACTATAGATAGCAATCCTCTGGACTTATCTAGTCCCGCTTTCGATTAATAGTATCCCACCTACCAACCATTCCACCCCACCCAAACAAATTACCAACCATCTCTCGCGCGTCTGAGTTTTGGAAAGGTTGGTGTATTTATATATAACTTTTTTTGAGTGTTAAAATTATTGTAGCAAATGATAGAAGAACAATACCAACACAAAATGGAAAGCCCCAGTAAATTATTTTGCTATCAAGAAAACATACAATTATGGACTCATAAATAAAAATAACTAACGGGATTGAAATTAATACTAGAAAAGGTTTATAGTTAACATCTATAATAGCCTCATTCAGTAAATACTTCACATAAAATAAACAAATAATAAATAAATAAACGCACCAGAAAGGAAACCTTAAAAATGGTATTTCCACATTTGCATTATATCCTTTGATCGATGGACTAAATGCTAGAATACCTTCATTGCATGTACCACACCAACCTAGATTTGGTGAAAACATTGGAATAAAGAGCATTCCAATAAACATAAAAGACAAGATGAAATACATCCTATACTCATGTGAATTGAAAAATAAAAAAACAGAATCTTTATACATAAGAGAGAATAAAGGACAGACCATAAAAATAAATAAAGGACGTCCCTTAATTTTTATTGACCAAAGCACCTCTATTAGAGGGCTTTATACAAAAACCATAAAGTTCCATTCCTACATCTCTGTCGTGATTATCCGCTAGCAGAAGCTGAAACAACACAAGCAGAGGAAGCAGCAGATGCGGCGGCAGCCTGCTGAGCATTAATTACATTCTGCATATCAATCAACGCTTTTGCTCCTGTGATTAGCTCATGACTCTTATCACGCTGAACGAGTTCCAGAAAAGTAATCCCAGCTGCAAGATTAAATGTGATGTTAATATCTGGTTGAGGCCGAAGCTCTTTCATTCTTTCTCTATGCTCAAGAACCCTTGTAACAATAACTTCTGCAGAATGATCTAAGAAACTAAGTATTGCAAGTTCGTCATAATCAGATTGCCAAATAGACACACCTTTTTGCTTAAATAAAGTTGAGATGTTATGATACCTTGATGCGGCTTCATTTGGGTCAAGATTGGAAAGATAAAGAAGATTCGCTGCTGTTTGCAAAGGATCGCCAGAAGAAAATCCTTTAGACTTTAATGCTTGATATATTCTTTCGACAGTATCACAAACTTTAGGAGGCTGTTCATTTATACCTGTTAAGGCAGCACAAGCGGGGAAATCATCCGGCCCAGTAAGCCACCAATGGTGCTTCTTCATTTGTTCATAAATTTCTTTGAATTTGATTATAACGTCCTGCTGAATAGGTTCTTTGTTCCCATTTATTCTTAAAAGAAGAATTGCCATAGTTTCATATATTCCTCCACGCCTAAGATCGGCTTCACGAAACATTTTGCCAACTCTTTTCACTTCATCAAGAAAATCAGCCGCATCATCATCGTTTAGAACCAGTATGCTACTTACGATAAATCTTAACGGTGAATTTAATTCACCAAACCAACCTGATAATTCTTTAATTTCATCACCTTTTGAGCGTATTTGCCTTGCCACATCTGACGCTTCGCCTTTGCAACAAAGTGCCGTAATTGCGGCAAACCTTAAAGATGACGAGTCGACAAAGTAACCTTTGGTTTTATTTAATTCTTCATATATATCAATAAAGCGTGCTAATGGGTTTATTGGAAGCTCCATAGTTATTTTCCTTTAATGGTTGAAGTAAATTATATTATGAATTCTATTGGCTTTGAACATTAGTCCATTAGAACTAAACATAAAATTTATAATCGACTCCTCTGCAGACACCACCCCCAACAAAATAAATAGAGATTTATTATTCTCGCAACTCTGTTTTGATCAGTTAAATTCTTTTTTAAAAGCTGATGGAGATTTACCTGTGATGATTTTAAAGTTTTTTGAAAAATGGTAAACATCCGAGTATCCCAAAGCATCTGCAATCGATTTATGGCTTTCACCATTAAGTAAATATATTTTGGCTCTTTCAATTTTTAATTTCGAATGAGTTACCAGTGGTGATTCTCCATTTTCAAAACTATATCTATGAGATAAATTTGATTTGCTGATATTTAGTTCACTTGCGATTTCTTCGAGTGTGATTTTATGATTGATATTCTCTTCGAGAAGGTGTTTAACTTTAGTTGAAAAGTCTTTGTTCCTAATCACAGGTTTATTCTGAATACTATATTCATTCGAATGGGAAAAATTACTAGTAAGCAAAAGATTAAGAACTTGATAAAAATAACCTTGTGCTAGATAAAAATGATCTTCACCAAAATCAATAGATGTGTTTACGATTTTTTGCAGCCTATTCTGGAGTAATTGATTTTTATCAATAAATCTTATATGGTCTTGATGATCCCAATCATATTTATTTAAAATTTTGCTACCATTTTCATTAAAAAAAATATACAAAGTCTTGATGGGCTTTTTCACTGATGTCGTAATGTATTCGATTTTTGTATTAGGAGGATATAATCTACCAAGCTTGGGAATCCTCTCCCATCTTTTTTCGTTATCGTTAACGAAATATTCTCCGCCATAGGTAATTGTAAAATCTAGTGTCCAGTATTTTGTCTTTGATACAAAGGAGCCAATATTTTCTCTAATAACTTGATAGCTTCCTAAAAGTTGCATCTGCGGCGTATCTTTATTTAACCATGATGAACCTTTTGAGATATGAGTTTCCAGAATTCTCACCTTTCAGTAATGCATTTATATACATTATTAAAAATAATTATAGCTAATAAATGACTCAAATAGGTTAATATAATATATTTAATGCATTATTATACAAATTATATGCAAGATAGTCTATTGTATTAATCAATAAAAAATCATAATTCATACTAATTCAAAGTTAAAAATCTTAATGGAAAATAAATTATGTCGAATCAATTACAAATGTATTGGCCTGAAGGGCAAACAATCAGTCGGTCCGATAAGCATGAGTTACCCGAAGACTATAGGGTAAGAACCTATCAAAGTAAAGATAATGAAAAATATATTTCATTAATGATAAGTACCGAATTTGACTGGGAACAAAGTACACTTGATAATGTTTTGTCGAATACAACAACAGACAATATAATTTTTGTTGAACATGTTGCCAGCAAACAAATTGTAGCGACTGCCATGGCATGCCTTGATGAGTCTGAACATTTTCCCGATGGTACACAATTAGGATGGGTTGCTTGCGATAAAAAGCATAGAGGATTAAATCTCGGAAGCATTGTCTGCGCGAATGTTTTACAAAGGTGTATCAATTTAAAATATAAAAATATTTATTTAAAAACAGATGATTTTCGATTAGCTGCTATTAAGACATATCTAAACCTTGGCTTTGAGCCTTTGTTCCATCTGTCAGATATGAAGGAAAGATGGAATACTGTATTTGCAAGTTTAAATATGAATCAAACTGCAAGAAAGGAACTTGCATGAAACCAAATATAATCTTTATGATTTCCGATAACCAAAGCCCATGGACATTAGGGTGTTATGGAAATAAAGAAATAAAAACACCCCATATTGATCGTCTTGCTCGAGAGGGTGTTATTTTTAATGAAGCTTTTTGCCCTAATCCTGTATGCTCGCCCAATCGAGCTTCTTGTTTAACAGGTTTAATGCCTAGTCAGCATGGCGTTCATAATTGGCTCGGAGCAGAATCGCCGAATTCTCAAATGGGTCCTGATGCTTATTGTACCATAGAAGAATTTGATAATATTCCAGAAAAATTAAATGCCGAAGATTATAAATGTGGAATGGTCGGGAAATGGCATTTAGGAAAAAGCATGTCCCCTCAACTCGGTTTTGATTACTGGTTTGCTAAGCCAGAAGGCCATACGAAAAGTTTTTATAATTCGGAGGCCATTTGGAAAGGTGACGTTTATAAGGAAAAGGGGTATTACACGGATGCTATTACGAATCATGCCGTAGAGTTTATTGAACAGAATAAAGATGAACCATTTTTTCTTTACGTGGGATTTAATGGACCATATGGTCTTGATGGCGATATGAGAGTTGGCCATAAAAACAAACATACAAAATATTATGAAGATAAAGAATTAAATTGTTTTCCCAGAGAAGAAGTTCATCCGTGGGTAAAAAAAAATGGGGATTGCGTGAATAACAAAACAGCTATGCGAAGTTATTCTTGTGCTATTAGTGGCGTAGATGATGGTGTTGGGGAAATTTTAGATACTGTCGATAAACTAAATTTATCAGACAATACACTGATTATCTATACGGCCGATCATGGTTTATGTGCAGGGCATCATGGTTATTGGGGAATGTCTGATCATGGCCGACCACTGGCAATGTATGATCAAAACTTACGCGTCCCATTAATTTATCGTCATCCAAATGTCATTCCAGCTGGAAAACGACTTGATATACAAACTTGCCATTATGATATGTATCCTTCCATTTTAGAACTTTTAAATATAGACATGACCTCCAATCTACCCTTACCTGGTAAAAGTTATGCCGCTTTACTAAAAGGGAATTCTTCTGAATGGGGTGTTGATACTACTTTTCATGAGTATGAAAACACAAGAACGATCAGAACAAAATGTTGGAAATTTACTCAGCGATTTCCAGAAGGTCCTGATGATCTCTATAATTTAAAAACAGATCCAGAAGAATTAAAAAATATCATCAATGATGATTCAATGGGTAGCACTATAAAAGATTTGTCTTCAAAGCTAAATGACTTTTTCAATCAATATGCAGAAAATGAATTTAACATTTGGGAAGGAGGCAGGAGTAAAGCTGCCAGAATTTATCAGCCTGAAAATAAATTGATGAATTCTTGATCTTGTAGAATACTTATACATTAAGTCAATGGTTAGTAGGTTTTTTATCCTGCACGGATTACCTTTAGTGTTTATCGCTAATAGTGTGATTAATTATTTGGCAAAACTAATTTCAAGTTTAATCAATTTAGGGCTTTATAAACACATCTCATTAGAAATAGATAGACCAACCTCAGCAACAAAT
This sequence comes from Planctomycetota bacterium, assembly GCA_002746535.1. Lineage (GTDB taxonomy): Bacteria > Planctomycetota. The sequence goes on along the minus strand of NVWA01000030.1, from coordinate 45,290 downwards.
TAAGTTCATAATAATAAAAATAGAAAATAGTTTGAACTATTTTGTTGGAAATAATGATTTTGATAGAATCGCATCAGACCCGTGCCCTTTCGACATTAATTGAATATTTAATTTGATTGAGTTTAGATCAAAGAAGCTCGTTAACGTAAAGGCTGGGTTATTTGCAAAGATATTTGTCAAAAATCTACAGGCTACACCAATGGCTGGAGAATGATTATCTACTTCATGCCACCACCATTGTGGAGAAAAAAGTACATCACCAGGTTCTAGGTCAATTTCGTATTTAGGTATATACTTAAATAAGTCATGGCCATTCTCATCATTTTGAGCTGCATTTAATCTTGAATCGGCGGAAGAGCCGGCAGATATCATATCATTTCTTCTGAATGGTTGCATCCAAATGGTGTGCTTAGGATTTACAAAGGTCCATTTTTTTCTACCATAAACTTGAATAAATAGATTCCCTCCGGGGGCACAATGAAATGCTGATCTCGCTTTTGAACCTGACATGTATATTTGAGTTGCAATAATTTTTCCCAGAAAATGTCCTTTTATATATTTTTGAAGCTCATCAGTTTGTAGATGGGATTTTAATGATTGATGCTTGACAATGATATCCTCCAAAGCAGCGCCTTGCATTTCCCCATCATTTTTTATATCATCACAAAGATCTTTCATCGGTATATTCATTGCCTCTAACCCTTCACTACTATTTTGGCTGGCCAACAATCTTGTACGAACCATTTCTTGGCCGTAATGATCAGAAAAAAATGATGGTGACCATGTTTTTACACAAGGCCAATTTTTAGCAAGACCTTTTATGACAACAGGCGATTGAGATTTAAGAAATATTTCTTTAAAATCTTTTGGAAGTAATTTATCGCAATTATATGATGGTACGGGATAAGTTCCTCCTTCTTCTAGAGATTTAGATTTCTTACGAATTGAATTTTCAATATTTGAGATGATTTTCTTTGATACATTGAGGTTTAAATAGTGCCTCAAAAAATAAGCTGTATAAAAAGCACTTTTTGAATTTAAAGAAGCCTTTGGACCACAAAGAATATCGATAGGTTTAATTTTTTCTGCAGGATTTAAATTTTTAATACTATTCATAAATTTTTCTGTTGTTGAAAAATATAAAGATTCATTTTGATTTATCATTAATTGGCTCCTATTAGATAAAATGGTTTGGTAATATTCTTAAGCAATGTTTGCGCCAACTGTTTTTATTGTAGAAGCAGCGGTCTAGATAGTTATGGCTAGTTGATCTTATTACTTATTTTTATAAATTATTTAGATTCTTAACTTCAACTAAGCGATCATTAAGTAGCTATAAAATAAATGTTATAAAAAGTACTATTCTAAGTGAGCTTGGATAAAGCTGAACTCTCCAAAATATTGATTAAATATGTCCATATTTAGGATTGCTATTATTGAGCGGGATTGGTCTTAAGATTGGGAGTAATCAGCCATTTATAATTATCAGATTATTTTAAAGTAAAATAATGCGACCTAGGTGAATTGTTTGGCATTACTTTTTTTATGAATCCTTGATCACACAAATAATGTAAATATTTACCTGCCGTGATTAAGCTAACATTTAAATGTTTTGCTGATTTCACTCTATTAACTCCATCGGGACTTTCTTTTAAAAAGGCAATTAGTTGTTTAAGCCTGACCGCTTTCGTAGAGCTATTGGCCAGCAGATGATTGATGTCGTTATTGTCTTTTGGAACTGAAGAATTATCAATATTTGCCTTGTTTTTTTTATTTTCATTCAAAACAGTAGAAAGTTCTAAATCATTTTCTTCATAGATAGTTTTCAATGGATACCATATCAGCATTTTTTCAATGACAGACTTCAATTCTCTAATATTGCCTGGCCAAGAATAGTGAATTATTTTTTGCTGAAGCTTAACACTTAAACTTTTAGTGCTATCATTTATCTTTAAAAAATAATTAGTTAATTCTATGAGATCATCGCCTCTTTCTCTTAAAGGAGGTAATTGAATAGAGAATTGATTCAATCGATAATACAGATCATCCCTTAACTTCTTTTCGTTAACCAACTGCGTAGGGTCCTTATTAGTCGCTACAATTATTTTACAATTGATTTTCCTTGTCTCATTGCTGCCGACAGGTTTTATTTCATTATTTTCGAGAACTCTTAATAAGTTTGATTGCATTCTTAAACTAACATCAGCAAACTCATCTAAAAATACAGTTCCGCTTTCTGCCGACTCGAATATCCCCATCCTCGCTTTTATGGCACCCGTAAAGGCACCAGCTTCATAACCAAATAACTCTGATTCGAGTAAAGTCTCCGAGATGGCTCCGCAATTTATAACTAATAATGGTTTATTCTTTCTTTTTGATTTCTGTACAATTAATTTTGTGATGAGCTCTTTACCTGTACCCGTTTCACCAAGAATTAATACAGGATTTGGAATATCAGCATATAATGTGGCTAATTTTTTAATGTTTTGCATGACGATGGAATGCCCCACTAATAATGAAGTGGATATTTTTGGAATTGATGAATCTTTGGAAGGAAAAATTTTTATTTCTTGGGAGGAACTTAGCATTAAGTCGAATACTTGCTCCGGCTCTAATTCTGGAGCTAATCTTATTTCAAGCTTTAGACGATTTAGTGCTTTTAGTTGAATGCATCTACCATAAAGCCTTTTAAAGTGAAATCTTGCTTTATCAATGTTATTAGCTTTCAGATAATACCTCGCAACAAAGAGATCTAATAAATAATTAAATGGTGGCTCTTTTTCATCGATTTCATTGATGACACTTTCATTCATTGTTTCAACAGCAATTTGATAGGGAATCATTTTAAATATACCTAAAAATTGTAACGTCGTATTTCCATCAACTTTTTTAATGCTATTAAATGCTTCATTAATTTTGCCTTCTAATAATAATTCCAGAAATTTAATTTTTGTATTCACCTTAGAGTTTTTGGTTAACTTTAATTTCTCAAAATTGAATTCGTAGAGAGAGAATGCAATATCAATTTCAACAGGATCCATAATAATAGATTTATTTGTTGCATACATCGATTTATATTCTTGAATCATTTCACTTGACAGGTTTTCCAAATTACCAGTATATAGCATATTACGTAATAAATGAGATAGTGAAGAATGATGATCTTCTCTCAATTCTATAAAATCATTCAATTGTATATCTGGTAATGAATTCAATAAGCCAAAGCTACTTAGAAATCCCGCATAATTTGCTAGCAAACTTCTATATAATTCATTATTTCGTTTTAAATGCTTCATGGAATTTAAATAAGCATCGTTAGCTAGTTTTGGCTTGTTCATCATGAAATAATAATAGCCTTTTAGATTATAATACTGCCCAATGAGCCAACTCGGATACTTTTGAAGATCCATTTGATCGATAATTGAGAATACAGCTTTACCATTTTCCAATTGTTGGAAGTTTAAATAGGCTAGACATAAATGACTTAAAAATAAAAAGTATAGCTGTTGGCTTTTATGGCCTGTCTTGATAGCTTCTGAAAAAAGTTTTTGAAGTTTGAAATACTTACTTGAATCAGCATCAATTACTAACAGTGTCTTTAAAGCATTCTCCACCACATCGTTTTCATTTAATTTTTGTTTGAATTCCTCATTATTACCACCATCAAAACCTTTGAGGTAAAGTACTTGTAATTCTTTTCTCATTAATATACCTTTTATTAATTAATATATAAAAGGTTAATTAATTAATATAAATTGTCAATACATTACTCCCTATTTTGCAATGGTTTACGATTAACAAACATTGGCATAATTATTGATATAGGAAGATCAGTTAATATAAGGAGAGAGATATGATAAATAGAAATACTGAGAAAAAAAGAACCTCAGGTATATCAATAGCCATAAACAATTCGACATTTGATATACAGAATAATCATAATAATCAACCCAACTATAAGTTAAAAGTTGCTAATAATTTACAACTAAAATCAGATGCATATCAATTAGCGTATAAATGTTACGTTGAAAAAGGGTATTTAGATAAAGCCCACAACCAAAATCGGGAATATCACATTAGCCATGACAAAATAAAAGACACCATCATTTTTAGCGTTTATCAAGATAATCACATTGCCGGGACAATGACTCTAGTTTTTGATGATAAATTACCAATTCCATCTTCGGTTTTATTTTCATCTCAATTAAATAAATTTAGAAGCAAAAGAAGTCGACTTGCTGAAGTTACTCGATTAACCATTGATAAAAGATTTAGAAATTCTAAAAAGATCTTATCGTTATTAATAGACAGCATGATGTCTTATTGTCATTTTAATAATAAAGCGGATGGATTAATTTGTGAAGTACATCCACATCATTCTAAGTTCTACATAAACTTATTAGGTTTTTCTACCATAAGTGATGTTAAACCATGCCCTCTAGTTAACGGATCCTTGGCTGTTTGTTTATACATGCCCTTGTCAAATTATTTAAATCAAATCAAAAACAAATCAAAAAGTAAATACAAATACTACAAGGATTTTCGTCGAATAGGCGATGCAAAAGCACATGCTGATTTCTTAAAAACTCAACACAATGAAGAATTGGGTGTTTCAATTCCCGAAATACTGTTTTCGTAATGAACTGAAAAAATTATAAAGGAGAATCTGATGGTTGAATATACGATAGAAGATATTGAAATAGAGAAAATGATTCAAGCAAGTAATAAAGAATCATTACTTCAAAAAGCTACGAATGAATGGAAATCTGTCATCGCCCCTAGTCGCATAGAAATAAATGAAATATCCAAAAAATTTACTTCAAATACAATTGATATTGAGAGAAAACCTGTAGCAGTATTAAAGTTAAAGTCTTCAAAAGAAATTTCACATGCTTTACAGGTTGCTGGTCAATACGGCTTCCATGTTTACCCAATAAGCACCGGCAATAATTGGGGTTATGGTAGCGCCTCTTCGGTGACAGATAAGGCCGTTATTCTTGATTTATCTTTAATGAATAACATTATTAGTTTTGATAAGGATAGTGGATTAGTAACAGTGCAACCAGGTGTAACCCAACAAATGCTTTTTGATTTTTTGATTGAAAAGGAATCAGAGTATATGGTTCCCGTTACTGGTGCAGGCCCTCACTGCAGTTTACTAGGAAATGCCTTAGAGCGTGGATATGGAATTACACCAAAAACAGATCATTTTGCTTCGGTAATGAATTTGAAGGCGGTGTTACCAGATGGACAGATCTATACTTCTAATTTTATTGAAGAAGGTTGTGAAGGAATCAGTAAATCTCACAAATGGGGAATGGGACCATACATGGATGGTATTTTTACTCAATCAAATCTTGGAATCGTTACAGAAATAACAATTGAATTAGAAAAAACACCTGAGAATATTGAGTTGTTTTGTTTCCAAGTTAAAAATGAAGATAATCTTTCTGCGACAGTTGATTCCATTCAAACTATTATAAAAAGGTTAGGTTCCAATGTTAGTGGCATAAACTTGATAAATGGTGAAAGAGCACTATCCATGAGTATGGAATACCCCTACAAGGAACTTGAAAATAATTCACGAGATGAAGTCATCGATAAAAAAATGATCGAATATTCAATAACCGCTTGGACAGGATTTGGCGCGATTTATGGCACAAAGCTGCTATCAAATGCCGCTAAAAAGGAAATTAAAAAATGCGTTAAGAAAACAGGCAATCGAATCATATTTGTTAATCGTAAAAAATTAAATATTTGTAAGTTTCTCAGGAAAAGTTTTTTTAATAGTTCTGAAAAATTAAAAAATATTGAGCATAAATTAGATTCGTTTTTAAGTATCTTAGAAGGTAAGCCAACTAGGGTCGCATTGCCACTCGCTTATTGGAAAAACAGAAGTAAAAAGTTTAATGCAGATTCAAATAATCCAAATCCGGCCATGGATAATTGCGGATTAATTTGGTTCACCCCATTAATCCCATTTACGTCCAAAGATATTAAGAATTATTCAGAAATTTTAAGATCTGTGTGTTTGAAATATGGTGTAGAGCCATTAATTACGATAACAACGTTATCAGATAAAGTTGTTGATAGTTCTGTGCCTATCTTATTTGATAAATCTAATGCTGCCGAATGTGCGGCGGCAAAGAATTGCTATTTAGAATTATTTGAAACATGTAAAAGCCATGGTTATATGCCCTATAGAATGGGAGTAGATCACATGTCGCTTGTCACGGAAGAAAATACGGGGTATTGGAATTTTGTTAAGAAACTGAAAGGTTTAATGGACCCTAAAAGCGTATTATCACCAGGTCGATATTGTGCATCATGATAAGTGTTAAACTTTATGATAAAAATAATCGGATTAGCCATTTTCTTGTTTGGTTAGATTGAACATATTATTTAAATTTAAAGAATACAAAAATTTAAGAGAGTAAAACTATGATTGAAAAAAAGGATTTGTTAAAACACTCCGATTTGATTTATAATAAAGTTCAAGAATTAATTTTAATAGTGGATGATATAAGTGCTGGAATAAAACCAGAGAATAAAGAATTAAATAAAGATATATTACTATATAGATCAAGTCTAATAAAAAGCGCTACAAATATTGTTTTTAATATTAGCAAAAATATGAATTAAATTCTATTCAAAAAGAACTAGGGCAAGGGAACAAGAACATGGAAACAAGAACAGGCTTGGTAATTTTTTAATCCCTTTTATCCTGTTTATCCATGTCAAAATAAAAAAGACTGTGCTAAGAAAGTTTACAGATCATCCCATAAAAATTATCTTTCGATCTATAATAATTTATTTTAAGAACTCATCGATTTCTTATAAAATCTTCAAGAGCACACTTCATTTTTTCTAGGGTAGCAGGAGTATTAGCATGACCTGTATAAGGTTGTAGATACATAGACTTTGGCCCTTTAAAAGAATTATACGCGGCATAGATACTACTTGGCGTACAACCTCCATCATTAAGACCTACCGAAAAAGTGCCCGTACAAGTGAGTTGGCGCATGAAATTAACACCGTCAAAGTATCTTGAACATTCTAACGTATCAGGATCCGGATTACCTTCTTCATCAATAATAACCAAATCTCCCCCACCAACACTACGCCCTTTTAAAAATCCCGTATGATCACAAAGTGCTGGAACTCTTGCAGAAATCATCGAGACCTTTGGTTCAAGATATGCCCCAGCCATACTTTGAACGGCGCCTTGACTACTACCACTAATTACGATAGTTTTCCCATCCCATTCAGGCTGACTCATCAAAAAATCTAATCCCCTTTTAACTCGTAAAAACATCAATCGGAAATAGGACTGCATCCGATCTTCTCTTCCAAATTTCAAATATTTTTTTAATTTCCCATCGATTAAATTTTGATAAAAGAATTCTTCTTCCAAATTGGAAAGCCCATGGGCACCCATCTCATAAACTAAAATTCCATTATTTGCTTGTTCAATAAAATTATGTGGACGCGTTGGCATTACACCCGCCCCCTGCACACATAACATGGCGGGATGATTTTTTGATGATCTTTTTTTAGGACGAATATAAAGCCCCGACACATCTTTTTCAAGACATGAAACTTTGACTTCATTTATTTCGACATTAGAGATATCCATTTCAAGTAAATCTTTATGAGAGTACTCATGTAAATGTGGATGAGACTTGTGATCAATTGAAATCCATGAGGTTTCAATGGGGATTTCTGCTAATAGTTTTTTTTGATTATCCCAAAAACTATTAAAATCACTCGGAAGTTCTAGAGATGGCTCAATTAATTCAGGGCTAATGGCCACACCACAATGGTGTGTTAAGATTTCATCATTTTCTATGGGCAGAGAACAAATCGCTAAAATAAAACCTGCTTTAGAACTCATTACATCAATTTTTCCTTCACCGGAAATAATGTTAACTCTTCCCGTTTCAAAAGTATTTGATTGATCCCATTTTAATTCATATTCAACATAACCATCCTTCAGAGGAACACCGTTTTTCTCAACAAAAATATAAAATTGAAATTTTTGATCTATTTTATATTTAAAAAACTTCGTATTGGTCTTTAGAGTCAAACTATATTCACCCTTTTGAACTGTAGCCTCAGTGTCATCTAAATAACTTAACTCTTCTATACCATGGACAACCATAATTTTTCCTTTAAAACCGTTTTATTTTTAATTTTTAATCAATCACAAGTCAACGAAAAATAATATTCAGATTAATATTCCACATTCCAGGAAGTATTAAAATATACTATGAACAGACTGAATCTCATACTCACATCTTAAGGTTTTATCTAATATCGGATCATATAACTTACATCCAAATAATTCACCATAAATCGGTGAATTGGCAACCACAGGAATCGTTCCTGAATAAATAATCGTCTTATCCAAATCTGGATTTTTTAATTTTTCCATAATAACAGATTTTAACTCATCTGGATGCATTATGGAAGCCAATGTATCTTTTTGATAAAGGGTGTACTCATCGCCCATTTTATTTTTAACAACACTCGATATTTCTAATTCATTCCAGTGATCTTTGATATCGTCATAATCCCATACAGTTTCTGAAATAATATTAGGACATATTTCTTTAGCTTTTCCCATTGAAGATTGCTCCAATGCTCTGTCAGAATGATCACTACCAATTCCTATATAAGTTTTGTCCCCTTTTAAGCACATAACATATTCTACTTCACCTGATGTTTTAGGGCCATTAACTTGAATTAAATCTTTACAAACTAATGTATTACAAGTTAATGAAAAAAAAACGGGCGTAACTTCTGGCCCAGGTATACCTTCTTCAGCTAATTCTTGAATGTGAGCTTGAACAGCCACTTGGTCTCTTCCAGTAAACCCACCATTTATTATTTTATTAAATAAAAAATTAATTTGATTAATTTCACCATTCGAATCTACTAATAATTCAAGTTCCCTTTTAAAAGTCATTTCAATTATCCTTTGACAAAGGATTAAAATAATGGATTTCAAATAATATACATCCTTGATCACTTTTAAACGGACCATGATCGACATCAGGAGGTCGACAAGCATATGTCATCGGATTAAATGTTTTTCCGCCTACAGTAAGATCTCCTGAAACAAGAAAAACTTCTTCCCAGTAATCATGCCTGAAGGGTACTGTTGTAAAAGCACCTGGATCAAATCTCAATAGTCGTGAACGAGTACCTTCATTATTGACCTCATCCAAATGACCTGTCAATAGCTTTTCTGTAACACCATCCGGATATCCTGGGATAGGCCGCCAGTCATTCTCTGTGTCAATGGTATAAAATTCTTTGTGTTCTTTTAACATTTTCTTTTGCCCCTAAAATATTTGTCTATCGTTTAATGCCGGGAATGTATCTCTTATTTTTAGACCATTATTAATATCTAAATTTATATTCACGACTTCCTCTATTTCTTTAGATTCTCTTAATATTTCTCCCATGGGGTCTACAACCATACTATGACCGGCAAGTTCAATTTCCTGATCTTTACCAGCACAATTACATGATATTAAGTAAGCTAAATTTTCATGCGCCCGCGCCTGACAAAATAATCGCCACGCTTCTAATCGAGCAAGTGGCCAAGCCGATACAACCAGAAAAATAACAGCGCCCTGTTCACTCATTTTTCTAAAGAGTTCAGGAAACCGTAAATCATAACAGGTAGCTAAACCTACTTTTCCCCACGGTGTACTAATCACCGTCGATTCGGATCCTTTGGTTAGTATAGATGCTTCTTTAGATTCATATCCAAATAAATGAATTTTTCGATAACAACCTACGACTTCACCCTGATGGCTAATTAAAACACTCGTATTAAAATACTCTTCATTTAGCTTCTCAACAAAACTACCCATTAAGATATAACAGTTTTTTGCCTTTGCTTTTTCTTTAAAACAAGTAACAAGATCACCATCAATTGCTTCAGCATTTTTTTTATATTCATCAAAATTAAAGTATCCCGTAGACCAAATCTCAGGCAAATTGATTAAATCAGCATCTTCGACTTGATCAACAAGACCCATCATATAAGACACATTATCTTCTTTACTTCGTCCATTTAATTCAAATTGAATATTACAAACTCTCATTAGAAAGTAACAGCTCCTCTGTTTGATCAAGATGGTCGGACATTGCTTTTATGGCAGCATTTACATCATTCTTTTTTAATGCATCAACAATATTTTGGTGCTCTTCAATAACACTTTCTTTTCGTTTTAATTGTTGAATCGTTTTAATACCCATAATAGTTATCAACTCTTGTAAGCCTTCCATGATATTGATCAAGTAATCGTTTGAAGATTTTTTCATAAAATAAGCATGAAAGTTTTTATCTGATTCAATAAAACCTTCAGCATCATCTGTAATAGAATATTTTTTCATAATATCTAATTCAATTTCAAGATAGTCTAAATCCTTTTTCTCCATCTTTTCTGCAAAGTTTTGAATTAAATAAATCTCTAAAATTTTTCGAGTCTCAAAGAAATCTTTTATCTCTTTACTACTTGATACCTTAATCTTAAATCCGATACCATTATGTAATACTAAAAATCCTTCTGAAGCTAGCTGCATGACAGCTTCTCTCACCGGAGTTCTTGAAATCCCCAACATTGTTGCAAATTGATTTGCTGAGTAATACTTATCTGGGTTAATCTTTCCCGCTATAATGATTTTTTTAATTTCATCATAAGCGGACTCTTTGAGAGTCTTTGATTTGCTAACGGGCTTTAATTTAATTTCTGTATCCACAGAAAGTTCCTATCTAAAACATAATTTTTCTTTACCTATATGTAGCATACTATGTGATACATTTTAATGGTCAAGAAGATTCTCACAACCGTCTGACTATTAAAGGTTAAAGTACCAAAGGCAATGAGAATATTCAAATAGAAAATATATAAAAGTGGCAAATATATTTGCTTAGAAGCAATTTTCACACATTTAAAGGGATATTGCAGATAAATGGCCTACTATTAATGTTATTAAAAAGGTTATAATTTGGTTTAATCTAATTAGATAATTTAGTTGATAAAAAGGGCCTTTAATCAAAATATTTCATCCATCCAATTGACCTACATGCAACACATAGTATACTTTCAGAATAATTTTTAGTTTAATTAGCCAAAACTAACCGTAACTTAAAACCAAGTATTTAGCTATTAGCGTACAAAAATAATTTAGATTTTAAATGGAGTAAAATTAATTATGAGAACAGGTAAAGAATATTTAAACAGCTTAGATGATGGCAGAGAAATATACATTGAAGGCAAACGAGTTGAAAATGTCGTTACACACCAAGCATTTTCTGGCGTAACTCAATCCGTTGCCAACCTATATGATAAATATATTGAACAAAAAGACGAAATGACTTTTACGTCTCCTGATTCTGGGGAATCTGTACCAGTAAGTCACATGGTTCCTCGATCAAAAGAAGAATTAATTCATCGCAGAAAAGGTCTGAGCATAAGTGCCGATAACACCTTCGGACATTTAGGGAGAAGCCCTGACCATGTTGCATCATTCATAGCTGGCTTTGCTAGTGATCCAGATTTTTTTGCAGAATCAGACCCTAAATTTGGTGAGAACATAACTAGATTTCACAAGAAAATAAGAGAAGAAAATTCTTATCTAAGCTACGTAATTATCCCACCCCAAATTGATAGAACCAAAACTGCTCAAGAGTTGGCAGATTCACATTTAGCCGCCGGCATATATAAAGAAAGAGATGACGGGTTAGTTATCAGAGGGGCACAAATGCTAGGCACGGCATCTACAATTGCTGATTATATTTTTCTAACTTGCATGACGCCTTTAAAACCTGGCGATGAAGCTTATGCGGTATCATTAGTTGTACCTGTTAATGCTAAAGGTGTTAAGCTTTATCCTAGACGCTGCTATGCAATGGGACAACCGAGTGTCTTTGACTACCCACTGTCAACAAGATTTGATGAAACAGATTCTCTTGTCATTTTCAATGATGTATTTGTACCATGGGAGGACGTCTTTGTTTATAGAGATATCAAAAAAGTTCGTGAGCAATTCTTCCGTACTCCAGCTCATATTCTTGGTAATAATCAAGCCCAAATACGATTGGTAACAAAATCAAAATTCCTTTTAGGGTTAGCTAAAAAGTTAACTGAAACAAATGGTATTGATAAGCTTCCTCCCGTCATGGGACAATTAGGTGAATTGGCATCATTAGTTTCAATTGTTGAGGGCATGTTACTGGCATCCGAAGCAACAGCTATTACAAATCCAAAGGGAGTGGTAATTCCCAATCCGCGGTTTTTATATGGTGTAATGGGATTGCAAGCTGAACTTTATCCAAGGATGATAAATATTATACGCGAATTGGCAGGCGGAGGTCCATTACAAGTACCTAGTTCAGTATTTGAACTTCAAAACGAGGAAACAGCAGCTGATATGAATCATTATATCAGAAGTGCAAATGGCACTTCTGCAAAAGATAAAATTAAATTATTTAAAGTCATATGGGAACTTACTGGATCTGAATTTGCCGGCAGACATCAGCAATATGAAATGTTTTATGCAGGAGCACCTTTTGTAGCTAGAAATTACTCCTTCATGAACTATGGATTTGAAGAAGCATTAGAATTGGTCGACCAATGCCTTGAAGGATTTGATGTGTCATCATAAGTATTAAAATAAAAAATAGTTAAAGAAGTGAATAATGAAACCAACAATTGAAAATTACTCTTACGGTCCACATGAAAGAAATGTTTTTGATATCTATTTAGCCGATTCAAAAAAACCGACTCCATTCATTTTCATTGTCCATGGTGGTGGATTTATGCAAGGTGATAAAGCTAGAATTTTAGATCAAGTACCCTTAGAAGAAATGCTTAGTTCTGGTATCTCCGCATTTACCACCAATTACAGATTAACTAATGAAGGTCCCTTTCCCATGCAAATGTTAGATTGTGCAAAAGCCCTTCAGACTATTAGGCATAATGCTGGAAATTGGAATTTAGATAATAATCGAGTTGCCGCTTCTGGCGGATCAGCTGGTTCAGGTATATCTCAGTGGCTTGCCTACTCAGATGATTTAGCTGATCCAAATAGTTCGGACCCAATAGCCAGACAATCTACTAAACTGACATGTTTAGTTCTTATGCAAGCACAATCGACCTATGACCCACGCATCATCAAAGAAATCGTACCTGGCAATGCCTATGATCATGTTGCCATGAAAAGACTTTTTGGAGTTGCTGATGATTTCAATTGGAATGAAGATGAAATACCACAAGAATCCATCGATCGCATAGAGGCCTGTGGTCCAATCACACTTCTAAATGAAAAAGCACCTCCATTACTTGTAAAATATAACAAACATCAGAAGATACCTGGAGATGTTCACCATAGCAATATGGGGAAATATTTAAAAGAAAAAACAGATCAGCTAGGAGTTGATTGCACTGTAGTCATGGATACCGATTACGAACACGGTAATGAAGGATTTAAAAAAGATTTCTTACAATTTCTAAAAAAACATTTTAATCTAAATTAAAAAAATATATATACTGGATGCTACCACAGATGAAGAAAAATGGATCCTTATCATCTAATTAAATTAGCAGAGCATCAAGTTGATCATGATCAAAATTCTTGAAATTTAGGATTTATTTTTTAATTTATATTTCTTCAATATCGTTTTAAGCTCACCATTTTGCTTCATTTTTTTTAATGAGGCGTTGATTCGCTTTAACAATCCAGGTTTATCTTTACTAACACCAATACCCCAATCTTCTGAATTTAGTCTTTTTAATAACCTGAGTTTATTTGTCAGCAAAGACCTTTGGTTGAGATATGAATAATCAGCTGCATGCCCATCAATATCACCATCTAAGATCATTTTAAAGATATCTTTTTTTAAAGGACCATAAAAAACTTTACAACCAATGGACTTATTTTTATTCAAATATTTATAAGCCGTAAAATTATAATTGGCATAAATATTCTTTCCTTTTAAATCTTTTACTGTTTTGATATTAGATTTTGAATTCACAACTACCCCAACCCCATCTTGAAAATAGGAAACAGAAAAATTGACTTTCTTCATCCTATCCTTAGTTATTGTCATCGTATAAATAACGACATCAACTTCCTTATTAACAAGCATGGATATTCTTGCATCCCTACCATCAGTTTTCGCCGTAATTAATTTGAGTTTAAAACCAGCATCTTTTGCGATCCAATTTAATATCTCTACTTCTATTCCAGAACGATTACCAGATTCATCCTCAAAGGTAAAAGGATAATTATTAACCCCTGGAAAATTTAAAACTTTCACCTCATCACAAAATAAAAAAGAGAAATTAAAAAGGATAAAACATAAAAAAATATATTTCATAGAATCCAAATCACACATTTAGTGCTCTATGAAAAATGCCCCTATGCTGAAATACGGTTCTCAACTTACGCCCCATAAACCCTACCATTATCTGGCTTTAAACAGGGGTTTTTATGTTTTGCTTTTATCGAAATTAAAAATTCATTTTTAAATGATTTAGAAACTCGTGCGCATATGGCTGAAATCGGTTTTTTAATATGAAGAGTTCTGTTTAAAGTGTTCGTCACAGATTCACTCATTTTAATATCACTCACAACAAAATCATCTTGCACAGGCATTTCTTTAACTAAATTCAAATAGGCTGCCATCGTTTTATTTGTTGGTCCAAGGCCTGAAGAGTATAAAAATTCAGATGCTAACGAATGTTGCAAATCATCTGCTGAAGGACGCTTATGACCATTAATGTTTAAACAATTCATAATTATTTCAGATAACTTATTAAGCTGATAATGAGATTTTGAAGTTGCTAAAATTTCAGCCGGTGACCTCAAAGTATAATGAGACTGTTCAACAAACATTGAAGTAGCTTCAGATAATGTTTTACCTTTTATCTGATAAGGGACAAAACCAGTCAAAGCCTCATAACCAATAACACCTAAAGCCCAAATGTCAGAGCAAGGCTTATTTTTAGCTTGAAATTGTTCCGGAGCCATATACTGTGGCTTGCCCTTTAGCTTATCGGCACTCAAGCTGGAATCATCCATTGTGGCCATTCCAAAATCTGAAAGCTTCACAATACCACCATTATCATTATACAAAATATTTGAAGGAGAAAGACTTCTATGGACTAAGTTTAACTTTTCACCTTTTCTATTCTTTAAATTATGAGCTTCGTCTAAAGCTAGCGCTGCTCTATATAATGTAAAACCAATCAAAGCCGGATTCATTAATAAATTTTTTCTTTTATGTAACATCATTAACTTCTCTAAACTTTGACCATCAATCAATTCTTCGATCAATAAATAAACCTTCTTATTACTTTTTCTAGATACAGGTAAACTTTCAAGTGCAAGCATTTCTACAATACTACCCTGAGTCAAGAGCTCTAACAATTTAGCTTCTCTTACAATTTTTTTAATTTCTTTTTCACCATACTCATCTTTAATTACTTTGATGGCAATACGTTTTTTGATACCAAACTCAGATAATTGATGGCCTAAAAAAACAGCCCCTTGTGCTCCTTCACCAATTTCTTTTACAAATTCATATTTGCTAACAGAAGGGACTTGTTTTTCTCCTCCTAATATTTCAGACAACACTCGATTACCAAAATCAAATTTCGTTGATTTTGATTTAACAGAACTTGGAATAATGGCTTTTCTAGCTTGAATAGTTGGTGATTTTTTAGTTTTTACCGAAAGATTTCTAACACGTCTTGTTTTCAAAATAACTCTCCAGTCTTAAAAAAAATAATTAAATATGACACTTCTCGAAAAGAGGTGGATATTAATCATAATTCCTCAAAGAGAAAATTATTTTTATTATAAAATCATACTTGCCTAACTCAAATGCACTAAACGAAACTCTTAAACTACAAATTTAAGGCAAACTAGCCTGCGCTGACCAGTCACTGCTTCAAACAAGAGCCATTTTCTTACTTCTTATTATGCAAATAGTGTAAATCATTTAAGCCGGCAAGCTGCCGGCGCTCCCAGCAAACACTCATCAAGGACAAATTTATTTCAAAAGCATCGCTTTAAAAAAGTTAATATCATACCTATACTTTTGTTTCTTTTTATAACTCCCACTTCTCAAGTAGCATTCGTGACCTACTTTGTCAGAGGCCTCCTTCAATTTTAATCCAAACTTAAAGTGGTGAATGGCTTTACCTCTTGTATCAGGCTCATTGTCTGACCCATAAAGAAGAAGTAATGGTGGATCATTCTTATCCAGATGATTTATTGGTGAAAATTCTTTGTATAGCTTTTGATAGGATTTATATTTTCTTAACATTTCATCTTTGCTTTTTGCACCAACTGATGAGAATATCATTGAATGTTCTAGAACCTTTGGCCCTATCCACTTCTCTATCACCTTAGGATCAATTGAAGTTTGCCCTGCTCCAGCAACGGCACAGCTAACTCTTGTGGATTCTCTTAATACGGGATCTTTAGATTTAGAATTTTTAAGATCATCGTGCAAAAGAATCCATATAGCCGAACAAGCTCCAGCGCTATCACCCGTTAATCCAATTTTATTTTTATTAATGTTCCATTCTTTTGCTTTCGTACGAATGAATTGCACGGCTCGCGCGGCATCATGTACCGGCGCTGGCAACGGATTTCTTGGAACATGTCGATAATTGATTGAGGCATAAGAAATGCCTAGAGCAGCATATTTTGCAATCTCTTTTTTTGAAGCACTTCTCTTGTCACCATTCATCCAACCTCCTCCGTGAATTTTAATAATAACAGGGCGTCGACCTTTACCAGGTGCTTTCCAGAAATCTAATTTTTGACTCGGGTCTTTGCCATATGGAATATCAAGAAATTCAGATTTCTTACTATCTTTACATTCAACAATAGTACCTAACAGACCTAATACAAATAACAAAAAAAATATTAATAAAGGCTTCATTATTAATTTCCTATGAAAAGTACACTCTTCAAAAGAGAGCATTTGGATTACATTAAAATTAAAACATATAGCCTGTTTCACTTAAAAATCTATAAGAATAATTTTGCTGGGCGCACTGGCAAGCTGCCCATTGGTTGTACCCACCATAAATGTTGGGCAGGCGAATAAAAGATATTTGCTTGAAAATAGGCGTTAGTCGTAGGTTGGGCTGAGTAATGCGAAGCCCAACATTTAACGAAATATAGTCTGCAAGTCTGTCAAGGGATATGATAGATTTTAATAACAAATTATCAATTACTGGAGAGTTCTAAATCAAAAGATTCTACCAGGATCGTTGT
The DNA here is from genome assembly GCA_002746535.1 of Planctomycetota bacterium. Lineage (GTDB taxonomy): Bacteria > Planctomycetota. The sequence goes on along the minus strand of NVWA01000030.1, from coordinate 27,977 downwards.
AGTATTTTCCTAAACCAACTCCGCTTGATTCTTCTTTTACACAATTGCGAAATGTATGTTAATAATGTTGGGCTTCGCATTACTCAGCCCAACCTACGGCTGATGCTATTTTTGAATTAAAAATCGGTGTTTCAAAAGAGAAATAGGTTCTTATTTGTTATTCTGTAACTAGGGAGAGCCATTTAAGCTGGCAAGTTGCCAGCGCTCCCAGCGAAATTAACCCGATTGAATCTTCAGAATTAATTTAATTAATTCAATGACATGAATAAATTGAACATTACAATTCAATAGAAAATAAGTTTTTAAAAAATTGAAAATACTTTGATCTTACCTGATAAGTTCACCCAAATAATATTAGCATCCTCTTCGCCTAGAAGACATATGATTTTATCTGAGCATAAAATACCTTTTAAAATTATTGTGCCCAACGTTGATGAAGTCACATTAGCATCCCCAATAGAAACGGCCTTAACAAATGCTCAACTAAAAGCGGAAAATGTCTTCAAGGATTGTCCAAATGAATTAATCCTAGCATCCGATACAGTAGTGGCGGTCGATGATTTAGTTTTAGGTAAACCACAAGATGAAGATGATGCCAAAAGAATTTTGAATTTGATCTCCGATAAAAGGCAAGCCGTTATTTCGGCCTATTGTTTAATGGCACCAAATATTAAAATCATCGATTATGATACAACATGGGTAACCATGCGAGAAATAACAGCTGAAGAAATCAATGATTATATCGGTAGCGGAGAACCCTTCGGAAAAGCTGGCGCCTATGCCATACAAGAAAATGGCGATAAGTTCGTCACTAAGATTGAAGGTAGTTTTAACAATGTTGTTGGACTGCCTATTGAAAAAATAATAATCGCTCTTAATAAACTACATTAGACCTTCAATTTTATTCTATTTTAGCTATATAAATAATCTTAAGCAAACTGTTAAATCTTCGTTATAATGCCCCACTTTTCGTCGAACTGATAAGCCACAAATGTATGCTCTCTCACTAAATTATGTTTTTTTCTTTTCTTTCTTGGGAATATTTTCTTCATTTTTATCCGCACATTTTATAGATAAAGGTTTTAGCGGTAGCCAAATTGCATTTTTATTTTCTATGGTTCCGGCAATATCATTTGTTTCGAATATTTTCTGGGGAAGAATCGCCGATTTAAAGAAAATCAGGAAAGCATTAAATATTTATTTCCCTCTGATTGGTTCGGTGGCATTTACTTTAGCTCTAATCATCGATCAATACTATTCCTATATCCTAATGGGCATAACAGTTGGTATCTTTGTGAATCCATTATTTGCTTTAACTGACAGCATGACCATTAGTTATTGCCAACACAAAAACAAATCCTATGGAAAGATACGTCAATGGGGAACCATCTCCTTTGGTTTGACGAATTTATTTATTATTCCCTTTATTTATTTTCAAACTGATCTTTCAATCGAAGTTAACAACTACACCCTTTTATTTTTGATGCCATTTTTTTTATTTTTACGATTTTTAAGCGGGATCAAATCAATAAGTATCGAACATACTGGCGATACTTTAAATACAAAAGATCTAATTGCACTATTCAAATCTCCAGGGCTTTTATTATTCTTCTTGGCCTCAATGATTCATGGTATGTCCTTTGTTAGCAATTATGTCTACTTCTCCCCTTATTTAAAATCCATGGGATTTTCCCTCATATTTATTGCTTTATGCTGGGCAATCTCACCCTTCTTTGAAATATTTGTTTTTAAATACTCAGAAAATATTCTAAAGAAATTTTCTCTAGGATCCTTATTCAGAATAAGTTTATTAATAACAGGATTACGGTGGTTTATCATCAGCAATACCAGCAATCCAACGACTATATTTTTCTCACAATTTCTACATACTTTTGGTTTTGGCGTCTATTTTATTACCGTCATCAAAATTTTAACCATTCATATTCCAGAAAAAGTTAGGAGTTCCGGACAAACTATTTTCATGGCATTTTCTGCGGCAATAGGACAAATTTTAGGAAATTTAGTTTTTGGCTATACGACTGAAAGATTTCCTTTATACTTTATCTTTCAAGTCGCTGGCTATTTATCACTCTTAGCATTTATTGCAAGCCTATTCATACCATCTTCTTTTTGGAAAAAACAAAATGCCACACCGAATACCGAATGATTTAAAAACTGTATTTCTTGATTTAGATGAAACAATTTATGATCAAAAATATTCTTGTGAAATGGGTCTTAAAGGGGTCGCTGAAAAGTATCCAGAATTTAGCTCGGTTCCTTTAAATGATTTGGAAAATAAATATTTCAAGGATTTACACCACATACATTTGAAAGTGATGGATGGTGATTTATCTGAAGAAGATGCTCATATCTATCGCTTTAAATCAATCAACCAACACTACAAATTTTCTGAAAAATCTCCTAAAGACTTTCTGGCAATGATTGATATATATAATGAAGCAAGTCAATCAAATAAAAGATCCATTCCAGGTGCTATTGAAACCGTCGCTTACTTAAAAAATAAAGGTTATTGTGTAATTATCATCACCAATGGCATGACGGAAAATCAAAAGCGTAAAACTAAACTTTGTGGCATCAGTGATCTCATCGATTTCTTAATAATTTCTGAAGAGATTGGTATTCGAAAGCCAGATTCGGTTATATTTTCAATTGCTTTAAAAAAGGCTGATTGCAAAAAGGAACAAGCCGTCATGGTAGGAGATTCTTGGGATTCAGATATCAAGGGTAGTTTAAATGCTAACATACAACCTATTTGGTATAACAGAGGCCGTCATGATAATTTAGACGCAGATAAAGTAATTGAAATCAAAGATATCATTGAGCTACAATCACTTCTTTGAAAAATTTTAGAATTCAGATTTAGAAATAGTAGACGTCAAGTAATAATTTAAGGAGCAAACAAATGGATGTAGAAATCAAACATAAACCAGGCTTTGCCGTTATACATGCTAACTTATTACCTGGCGATAGCATAACGGCTGAATCAGATGCCATGGCCAGTATGTCGACACATTTAAAAGTTAAAACACGTTTTAATGGTGGATTATTCAAAGGACTGATTAAAAAATACTTTGGATCTGAATCTTTATTTATCAATGAATTCATCTGTCCGGTTGGTCAAAAGCCAGGTGACATTACATTAACTCAACCAACACCCGGTGATATAGAAGAAATGGATTTAAACGGCGAAACTTTTTTTCTTCAACCAGGTGCCTACATTGCTCACTCTGGCAATGTCAAATTGGGTGTAAAATGGGCGGGTATAGCCAGCGGAATTAATAAAGAAGGCTTTTTCAAATTAGCTGTTAGTGGCCGCGGTAAAGTTTATTATGGCGCCTATGGCTGCCTTTTTAAAAAGAAAGTTAGCGGTGAGTTTATTGTCGATACTGGTCACCTAGTTGGTTATACATCCGGATTAAAATTAAAATTAGGATTAGCTGGTGGGATCTTTTCTAGTTTTTTTGGTGGGGAAGGTCTCGTGACAAAAGTAAAAGGCGAAGGAGAAATAATTTTACAATCCAGAAACTTAGAAGCATTAGGCTCACTTACAAGCAAACTATTCTAAAGGGAACTAAAAATGAATATAGATATTTTACAAAGCCCTGCCAATTCAATCGCAAAAGTTGAACTTGCGCCCGGGGAAACTTTGATCTCAGAAGCAGGTGCCATGATAGCCATGAGTGGGGATATGTCGGTAAAAACAAACACCTATTCAAGAGGTGGCAATAAAATATTAAAGGGAATTAAAAGAATGTTTTCTGGTGAAAACTTTTTTATGAATCAATTTCAAGCGAGCCAAAATGGAGGCGATGTATTTCTAGGTAGCAGTATGATGGGTGATATGCTTACCAGAAAAATTGATGGTGAACTAATCGTTCAAGGCGGAAGCTTTGTTGCTTGCAGCAATACAATTGATGTGGACACAAGTTGGCAAGGGTTCAAGAGCTTTTTCTCAGGTGAATCTATGTTTTGGGTTAAGCTAAAAGGTGAGGGTGATGTAATTGTGAATTCTTTTGGTGCTATCTATGATATTGATGTGGAAGATACTTATATTGTAGACACTGGTCACATTGTGGCTTTTGAAGAAACGCTAGAATTTAAAGTAAGAAAAGCAGGACAAGGTTGGTTCTCAGCTATATTAGGAGGCGAAGGTCTAGTTTGCGAATTTAAGGGTCAAGGAAAAGTTTATTGCCAAACACATAACTTACCTAACTTTGGTCATGCATTAGCACCTAACTTGAAAGGATAATATAGTATGTCTCAATATGAAATAAAACATGAAATTTTAGGACGACCTGATTATGCGATGATTAAGTTATCCTTAGAAGAAAATCAAATGGCAAATGTGGAACCATCTGCTATGGCAGCCATGGATTCTAATATAAGAATGAAAACAAAAGCTAAAGGTGGAATAATAAAAGGGATCAAAAGAAAGTTAACGGGTGAATCTTTTTTTATGAATGAATTTACAGCCAAGAAAGGCCCGGGCGAATTATTTATTTCGCCAGCGTTACCCGGTGATACGGAACATATTTATTTGGAAGACTCTAATATTATTCTACAAGGCTCTGCCTTTGTTGCTTCCTCTGAAGGGGTAACTATCGATAGTAAATTTCAAGGATTAAAAGGGTTATTTAATGGTGAAGGTTTTTTCTTGATTCAAGCTAAAGGTATCGGTGATTTATTTTTTAACACTTATGGGTCCATGATAGAAATTCCTGTAGATGGAAATTATGTCGTTGATAATGGCTACATCGTCGCCTTTGAAGATACCCTTCAATATCATACGGAAGTTGTGGGCGGATTAAAATTTGGTGTAACTACTTTAATGAGCGGCGAAGGTATTGTTTGCCGTTTTGAAGGCCATGGTCGATTATGGATACAAAGTCGACAACTAGGTCCGTTTGTTGGTTGGGCTAGTACGTTTGGAACTGGCAAGAAAGGACTAGTCGGTTCTGTTTTGGATAACGTTTAAAATATAATTCATTATTTTGAGTTTCAGTAAGTGAGACTTTCCGCGGAAAGTCTCACTTCAAATGTAAAATCAATTGTGGGTGATCTTTATTTATTTTTTTCATCGTATTCTTTACGGCGAATAGCTCGGGGCGTTTCATTATTTTTTTCATTCCAAGGCATGTCTTTTGGTTTATCCAATTTTATACTCTTACCATGGCCTCCAACAATTAAAGCTAATCTGTCTTTAGATGTATTATTTGCAGCTGTATAATGCAGTGTCCTACAATGATGTACCGTCACATCACCCATTTTTAAAGGACAAGCGACGGCTTTAGTCTCGTCATAATCAAATGTTTCTAATGCATGTATTTTAGGATTATTATTTATATGCTGGTGTTTTAAAATTCCATTTTTATGACTACCAGGAATAAACTGCATGCACCCACTTTCAACGGTAACATCTTGCAAAGGCATCCAAACAGAAAAAGCTTCGTGAATACTATCAGGGACCCAATAAGCTTCATCTTGATGCCAAGGTGTCACCGAACCATAATGAGCAGGTTTTAAAATAGCATGATCACCACCGCAAACATTATCCGTAGGTACATTAAAAATTTCACGTGCTATTTGTGCTACTTTCTTGTAATGGTCGCCTTCTTTTAATTCTGGAAAAAAAGTCGATGGCCCAAGTATTTGAGGTAAGACTTCTCTTTCGTCATTATCATCAGCTCCACCAAGATCGAACTGTAGACCCATCTCTCGGCCTACTTTATTATCAAAAAGTTTCCGATAAATAGGAATTATTTTTTGAATCTCTTCTACAGAAGCAAAGTTTCTTAATACTAAAAATCCGTTTTCATGAAATTCTTCAATTTGATCTTTGGTGAGTATTTGTTCAGTAGCCATTAGCATATAAATTCCTCATTTTATAATTTATAATACATCATAGATAACTGCTCAAATAGATCAGCTAGCTTAATACTGCAGTACTATTTTATATATACTTTAAAATATATGTTTTAAATATACATAAACTATTGTAAATAAAGTATTTAATGATATTACTAAATGACCAGGAATTCCTCATTCTATAATCTTTTTTTATACATTTCTCCAAATGGCAAAGAATAGTCTAAATACAAGACGTCAAATCACTTTTTCAGAATTTGGCATTAATGATATTTTTTTATTGGGATCCTATAATAACAACGCATCCAATCAGTTATTACCGACTCATATACACGAAAATATTATGGAGATCTGCTTCCTAAAAAAAGGGAATCAAATTTATCAAGTTCAAGATGATTATTATTTTCTTAGAGGAGGAGATATTTTTCTTACGTTTCCAGAGGAAGCCCACGGAACTGGTATTTATCCACAAGACAAAGGTGTTCTCTATTGGCTGCAAATTAATCTAACAAAAGAATTAGACTCCTTTTGTAATTTTATTGGTGAAGACTCAAATAGTTTTAGACAGAAATTACTTACGATAAAAAACAGACATTTTAAATCTCAATTTAATTTCTCTAATGAATTTGAAAAAATCTTTAAATTATTTCAGCCAGACTTTTCTCTATATGATAAAATTCAATTTTATAGCACGATCACAAATATTCTGATTCAAGTTATTAACAATTCGAATGACCCTAAAGATCAAAAATTTAGCATTGATATACAAAATACGATTAAATATATTGAAGAAAATGCTCAAGAACAATTATCAATAGAATCTTTAGCGAATTTAGTCAATCTCTCACCATCGCGATTTAAAGCAAAATTTAAAAGTGAATTGGGCATGCCACCTGGCGAATTCATCACAAGGAAAAAAATTGACTACGCGAAAGAATTATTAAGTAAAGGAAGTCTTACAATCACTGACATTAGTTACAAATTAAATTTCAGCAATTCTCAATACTTTTCATCTGTATTCAAAAAATATACCCAACAAACCCCCACTGAATTTCAAAAACAATTCAATTATTAAATATTATTTATTAGGCTTAGAATGGCTTTCTCTTTTTATAACTTTCGTTTTAAAGACATGTGAGTAATTATTCTTTTTAATTCGTTTTTGATTTAATAATTTAAATACATGATCCACCATATCCTCAACAGGGATAGATAATGTCGTCAAAGGCACTCTTAAGGCCGAAGCATATGACATACCATCATAACCTGTAATTGTTAATTCCTCTGGCACTTTAATGCCACACTTCATCAATTCAACCATAGCATGGCCAGCAACTTCATCATCTACAAAACTGGCAGCCGTCACGCCTTCATTTTTAATTAATGTAAGAATATCCTTTGCAATTTTTTTACCTGTCAGATCTAAAGTGTCTGCTTTTGTTTTAGTATTTGTGAATTTAGGTTCTAAACCAATAGATGTATAAGCATTTTTGACAATTTCACCCAATCCATCGTTAGCTGATCCAGTAATTCCAACTTTTTCATGGCCAATTTTTTTTAAAAATCTCCCCATATTCTTGAAACCGTCTAGACGATCAATTCCTACAAGATGAATTTTTTCATTTTGAAATAATTCAACCCATTGGTTGTCTCCAAATTGATAATTATAAAAAATAACAGAATCTAAAGGTGCTAAGAAATTTAAAACTTTATCAATGTCTTTAAATAAATTTTCAGGTCTTTCCGTCTGAATCCATATTAACCGAGTTACACCTCTTCCTCTTAATTCTTGAATTCCTTTCAACAAATCAATTTGCTGCACTATCATTATCTCAACTGATTCTTTATTAGCATTTTGAATAGATATAACGCGATTAAAGGCTTCCGTTAAATGACTATAAAGATGCCCTGTATAAAGGATCCCCAGAGTACTTCTCTCCCCTAATCGTAAATTTCTAGCTTGCATTGAAGGTACATACCCTCTTTTATTTAAATAATCCTCAACAACTGTTATTGTTTTTGCTGAAATTCCTCGTTTGGATGCGTTTCCATTAATGACAGACGACACTGTTAATCGACTCAATTTTAGCTCATTGGCAATTTCCTGCATAGTCGGGTTTTTATTCATATAAAAGTTTACCTTTTGAAAAACAATAAAAAATCTCAATTATAAAGTTAAATTAATGATTGACAAGAAACATTACACGTGTTATCTTTACACGTGTAATGTTAATTATCCATTCGCAAGAGGAATCAAAATGACTGCATCCACATTAAATCATACACTAGCGCTTAACGGCGGTGAGAAATTAATTCAAAACAAAGATAAAGAGTTATTTCATTGGCCAATCATCACCAAAGAAGATGAAGATGCCGTATTAGATGTCATGCGAAAGGGAACATTCAGTCATACAGCATTAACCTCTGAATTTGAAAAAGAAATGGCCGCATGGCAAAAAACAAAACATGCTTTAGCTTATTGTAATGGTACAGCTTCGCTATTAGGTGCCCTATTTGGTTGTAAAGTTGGTGCCGGTGATGAAGTCATCACACCAGCCTATACCTATTGGGCGACATTCATGCCCATCATAAATTTAAGAGCCACTCCCGTTTTTGCCGACATTGATCCTAAGACACTTTGTATTGATCCTGCAGATATTGAAAAAAAGATTACACCAAAAACAAAAGCTATTATGGTTATGCACGCCTTTGGACATCCTTGTGATATGGATCCAATTATGGCAATCGCTGAAAAACATCAGATCAAAGTGATTGAAGATGCTAGCCACGCTCAAGGAAGTCTATACAAAGGAAGAATGGTAGGATCACTTGGTCATGTTTCTGGGATGAGTATGATGGGCGGAAAAAGTTTTGCTGTTGGTGAAGGTGGAATGTTATTAACCGACGATGAAGAAATATTACAGCGAGCCGCTTCCTTTGGATTCTATGAAAAGACTGTAGGAACTAATTGGTCAAAAGAAGGTGATTTGATTACTGAACCTGAATTACTACCTTGGAAAGGAATGTCAGCCGGTGGGTTTAAACATCGCATGAATCAAACTTGTTCCGCCATGGGCAGAGTACAGTTAAAATATTATCCGGAAAGGATAAAAGAAATTCAAGAATCAATGAATTACTTCTGGGATCTTCTTAAAGATACACCTTGTTTAACAATTCATAAAATAGATCCAAAAACAAATAGTACAATGGGTGGTTGGTATAATGCTGTTGGCATTTATCATGCAGAAGAGCTTGGTGGTTTGTCATCACAAAAATTCTGTGAAGCAGTACAAGCCGAAGGAGGAATTTTAAGTGTTGGGCCTAAACAATATGCAAGAAGTCACTTGCATCCATTAGTTCAAGATGCCGATGTCTATAATGAAGGAAAACCATCTGTAATAGCATTCTCTGATAGAGATACTCGATTGAAGAAAGGTGATTTACCAATTACAGAATCAATGGAAGAAAAAGTCATCACAGTTCCATGGTTCAAAAAGTTGAAACCTGACTTGATCAAACAATATGCAGATGCCATCAAAAAGGTAGCTGAAAATTATCAAGAACTTCTGTAAGACTAAAAGATTATGTTCTATTAGATTTTTTATACCGATAACACCATACGGCTTTATGTCCAATGATGACAAAAACATTTCGTGCGACATCATAATATCCGATTGACCTGTTTTTCTTTTCAATAAAGGGAGAAGGAGCACCTTTAGGTACCATCTTTTCCCACTTTTTTGTATCAGGATGATAGACCCAAATTAAATTTGTGGTTTTTTCATAAAGGATGGCAACTTTGCCTATAGAGTCGAAATACATAAATGACCTAGCATCATGACCATTTGGTAAATTTTTATCTTCGGCTACTTTTTCCCAAGAGCCAATTTTTCCATCTTTTACAGACATATGCCAAGTTCGAGGATTATTCTTTTTCACGGGTCCTCTGTGAGCTATAATAATTTTTCGAGAGGTATCATAACATAGAATAGATTCAGGTGGCAAGCCCACTGTCCCTGACATATTTTTCCAAGATTTAGTATTTACATCAAGAAGGAAGTTTTGTTTTCGAAATTGAAATAATGATCCTTTTAATTCAGGAATATATTCCAACGAAGCGGCGTATGCATTTGTTTTTGGCCAAGGTTTAGCCGTCTTCATTGGCTCCCATTTTTTTGTCTTTGTATAAAAAAGCCACATGGGTGGTCCTTTGTATAGGTCTTCCTTTTTTGCTCCAATAGCATCTAACTTCTCTTTTAATCTATAACCAGGCCAGGCACAATACCAAACAGCCGCTTTTAGATTAGGATCATAAGTTAGCCCCCACCACGTATGGGCGGGATGTGCTGGACCCCCTTTTTTAGTTCTTAGCCAACCATCCTTTAACACAAGTACTTTTTTATCGTATTCAGTAATTTTGTCACGATCATTATAATCTGGCACATATAACATCACCCAAGTATTTGAGGCCAAGTCATATTCCCATGCATCATTAAATCTAGTCGGAGAACCGTGATTAGCGCCACAAAAAAATGCTCTTTTTCTATCTTCCATCCATGCCATTTTTAAACAATAATTTCGTGAACCTGGCCCAGTAATTTTCATTTTATGCCAGCCCTTAGCGAAATCTCCAAGCTTTTCCTTTTCGTGAACGGTTATATCTTTTAAAACTATAGAACTATTATCACCCATAGCCGCAATCATTTTTAATATTGCTGGTTTTGCCTTTAATTCAGGTTTAATTATTTCTTCTTTATTATCATCAGACGAAGCTGAAATAAATAAGAACATAATAAAAATAAAAAATACGTATCTCATCACTTTTCCTTCAAAAAAATTGTAAATATACTAACTACTTTGACGTACCTTCAAACTCTCCTGGTTTATCAGAAAATTTGTAGATATATGAATTCCACTTACCGCCACACATCAGATAAACATTATCAATTGGATTATATATGATGTGATGAAACAAACGGCCCATCTCATGTTTTTCTTTTTGAGCATACCATTGATTAGTTACGGGGCTATAATAATGAAATATACCATCATAAAATGCACTCAGTACTTTATGTTTACTATCATAGACAACCCCTAAACTATACAGTTTCGGTGGAGTACCTTTAGGATTTAGGGTTTTCCATTTATTGTCTTTTATAGAATATTCATATACATTGGATTTTCGTTTACCTTTTTCATCAATAAAAAGAAATATTGATTTACGATCCGGAAAAAACACGAGGTTGGTATCATTTTGTGTCGCGGGAGCAGAACTAAGGAGACTCACCGTTTCAGTTTTCCAATTAAGTTTAAAAAAACATTTATTGTGCATGTGAGTAGATCTTCCCATGAAAATTATTTCCGGCTGATTAGGATCAAAGGCTGATAAGCTATAAGGAATGGCCAAACCTGTTTTTTTGCTTACTGACCATTCTTTTTTTGAAGGATCGAATATCCAAAGTCCACTACCTCCTTTATAGTTTTCACTATAATTTTTTATACTAGCTCCTCTAAATTCTTGAGCTTGAACACTTACAATTCGTCCATCAGTCAAGGCAACTAATCCATCGTAAGTATGACGACTACCGGCCCAAATTTTACCTTGCCATTTAACCCCACCTAGAATCTGGCCATCTTTTGTTTTTACTGAATTCTCAGCTATGTATGCCGAAGGTGGAACATCAGGAGTGACTTGTGTCCATTTCAAAGTACTAAAATCAAATTCATGCACACTATTCGGAAACTTTTGAGTAGCATGTCCACCGCCAAATGCATAAACTTTGTGATGAAATGAGCTATAAACCATCCCTGAGAAATCCAATACATTTCGATCTGCCTTATGTTTTTCTAAAGTCATAAATCCCAAAGATTTCATTTTAATTAATTTAGAATTTTCTTTGTGTTTCACTTCTTCAATCTTTTTTGAATCGTCACCTATAATATTAATGGCAGAAATAAAAATAAAAACTATGAGTATATTTCGAAGTATATTTTTCAACGAACTGTCTCCTATTGTGGGATTTCTAATTTGGGGTTAATTATTTGAATGGGTAGCTTCACAAGTATGGGAGGTAACAATGGATTATGATAACGAGTTTCAAGACTTCGAACAATAAGCTTACCCATATCTTTTCGAGACCAACTAATTAGAGGGAATTCTAAATTCTCCCATTTACTACCTTTAAAGGTTAATTCTTTCATTGTCCTAGTACCCCATGCAATTATCCCAACATCTACACAAGGTTTAATTTTCAGTTTTTCAAGTTCTTCGAATATTCCAACGGCCATATTTAAGTGAGAAATAATTAAGGCACTAGGTGATTTTTTTGATTTTCCAAAAAGTTGTCTGACTATTTCACGTCCACCCTCGTTGTCATAGCGATTTGTTTTACCAATAAAATTTGTATTCAAAGAGTCTTTTAATAATAAAGATGAAACAAAAGCTTTTTGTCTTTCAATGGGTTGATACCAATTCTCATCCCAAACAGCCAATCCGATATTTCGATGACCTTTGTTCCAGAGTAACTCAATAGCTTGATCTATACCACCTTCGTTATCTTGAACAACAGCATCCATGTTTATATCATGATGAGCATATTCAATCATTACCGTTGGCATACCTAACTTCAATAAAGTTTCAGCAACTTCTCTCTCATACCATTGCAGAACGACCCCTCTAATTTTATCTTTAAACCCTTCTTTTAATTCTTTCACAAGAATTTTTAAAGGTAGTTGGCAAAATTCTAATTCCAAACCAAGTAATTTAGCTTCACTACTTGCGGCATCTAAAATTTCTTGTTCATTGCTATTTCTTTGAAACTCAAATAAATTAGGAGACCTAACAAAAAGAATTTTATTAGTTTTCTTCTTATTCTTATTATCATTTTTTCGCTGTTTCATGACTACAGCTGGGCCAAGAACATATCCTTTAGACGGTACACTTTTTAAAATATTCTCCTCTTGTAGATTGGCTAATATTCGCCTGACAGTTACACGAGAAATATCAAAATATTCACGTAATTGAGTTTCGTTTAAATAGGTATTTGGATCACGCCATTTGCCTTTTAGAATTTCAGCTCGTAGTTGATCTGTGTACTTTTCTGTTAAAGAAATGGTTGCCATAGTTCCTACAAAAATGGAAAATAGATATAAGATGAATCTAATTAATAGCAGAAATTTTATATAATACCACTAATAATACCGGTATTATATAATAATGTTTAAAACTACACTATCTTAAACTAATAACGCGTATTTTGCCATAATAGCATGAGCTTCTAGCTCGTACCTATCGTTTTTCTAAACAGCCTCGAAACCCTGTTTTAAAGGCAAACTGTTGATTTTAAACGACTTAAGCATTTGGGCTTATTGTCATGACTAGTCATGGTTTGTCATCATTTGTAAGCACCCAAGGACAGTTCAAGGACAAATAGGTGGCTAGTGAGTTTATTATAAAACTAATATTAATTGTTTTATTCCGGCGAGAATTTTGAAATATAATCTAAAGTACCATTCATCAACTTTTCTACTTCTTCTTTTTTTAATTCGGAACTATTATGAGCAGCATTATTTTCAATTGATGCCAGTGCTGTTGTTGAGAGCATCCTAGATTTGCTATACTTAAAATCTTCACATTTATACAAAGATTGGTTATAAATCATTAATTATTGGTCTGTCTTTATCTGGAAAGCACATTTCTTTTTTACACATTTCACGCATAATTTCTTTAAGTACAGCTCTAAAAATAACTCCAGATGCTAAATAATACCTCTGTTGAAATAAATATTGACCTTGCTCAAATAAATCAGAAAAAGCATCAGAACTATAATATTATTGATTCAGCTGAAAATAAGGTAAAAAAGATAGTGACGGAAAAGTTCTTGCTAAAACTAGCTTGCAGGATCTCAAAAAATTACCCATCAGGGAACTGAAAATTGACTATTGCCAAAAACTGGTCGATATCTATGAAATTTCTTGAGATCAAAGGCATCTTTAAAGTAAAAAATTGTAAACCTGTTTAAAAAATAGAAGATTTGGAACCCGATTTAAAACCTTAATTTAAAAAAAATTAGATTTAATCAATATAATGTCTATTTTATTTGTTTTTATTGGGAAAAATGATTCCCTCATTTGTATCTAGTTTTAATTGCAATAATTTTAACTGGAGAAATATTAAATGAACACTTTCGATCAATATAAAGAGCATCCAACCAATGAAACATTAAATGGATTATTAAAAGAATATCATCAATTCATTTACAATGTGGTTTGGCAAGTAGTTAAAAACAGCCATGATGCTGAAGATTTAACTCAAAACGTCCTATTAAAAGTTCTAAATCATTTACATAATTTATCTACAGAAGTTGGTCTGAAAAGTTGGGCATATAGAGTTGCCATGAACGAAGGCATTACTTTTTATCGAAGAAGAGCAATGATGCTCTCCAAAAAGAATCAATTAGCCAATCAAAAAAATGACACAAAAGATGAAGAAACAACTTTTGTCATTCATGAGCATATTTCTCGATTAACAGAAGATGCCAGGTTACTGGTCATCGAAAAATTTTTTCACGGGAAAACTCTTGAGGAACTGGGTAGATTATTTAATTTATCAAAATCAACGATAGATCGCAAATTGAAATTAGCTCTAAGCAGTTTAAAGGATTCTTTACAAAAATCCGGTTACATATCTATTGGTTCAGTACTGCTGTATCAATTACTTGAAAAATCAACCCCAGTATTTCCAGACAATCCATTCTTTTCTCAAGAGGTTATTAATAAAATAACAACCACATCATCATTGAGCTCTAAAGGTCTCAGCATTATTGCTATATCAAAAGTATTAATTCCTGTAATCCTGACAATATCGATTGGTACCGGAGCCATACTTTACAATAACAATTCTGAAGAAACCAACTTAAACATATCTGAGAATTCAAAAACATATACCAGCAATATAAAAAATACTGAATCCGAAAAAGAAGAAGAAGATAAATCATCTAACCTACAGTCTACTTCAAATAAAAGCAATAACAATGTTCAACCCATACAAAAGAAACAAAAAGCGACCGTCAAACAAGTTGTATTAATAGATCATAGTTTAAATGATTTGACAGATTCACTTCCAACCTCAATTACCGCTTTCAGAAAAAAACTTAAAAAAATTACTCAAATCAAAGATAAGAATCTTCGATGGGAAAAACTAAGAAAACTCGGAATTCTTTTGTCCGACAAAGAATTTTTAGAAGCAGAAAAAATTAAGACCACAGACAATGTTTTTGAAAAAGAAAAAAAGCAATCTCAAAATGTAAAAATTAATAAGCTTGCCACAAACTATGAAGAAAAATGGTTAAAGTCACTACCTTGGTTGAACCGAAAATGGTCAATAGATTCATACGACGTTGATGGGCAAGTATCAGCTTACCCTGGAATTACATCGACCTGCAATGAAGGGAAATATTCAGGCCTCTATGCATTAATTATCTATCAATGGGCCAAAAGAAATAGCCTAGAACCTGTTAAATGGAGCCAAAATATCTCCATAGAAAATGGAGGAAAAACCGCCTTAGCTGGTTTAGCATTTTCACTGGCAAGTATTAAACCTTTCGAGGCTGTAAAAACTGTTGGTCGACTAAAAAAAGGTCCTTTACGTGATGCAATACTAGCAAAAGTTGCTGGTGAATGGGCTCTCTTAGATCCTGCAGCAGCAATAAAGTGGATTGAAACGATTACATTTGGAAACGGATCTTTTAATGCGACAAGGTTAATTTTGATAAATTGGTCAAAGGCAAACCCTAAGTCGGCAGGTCTTTGGGTTAAAAATTCGTCTGTTGAGAAAATTCACTGGATCGCCATGGAATCTATTATTATTAATTGGACAAAAAAGAATCCTGAAGAAGCGATCGACTGGATTGAATCATTACCTCAACGATTTGACAAAACATATTTAATTAAAAAGCTTTCCACTGAATGGGCAGATAATGATATTGGCGGTTTATTATCATGGGCTGAAGGTCAGAATGAAAGCCAACGCCAGTTGATATATCTAAATGCTATTGAAGCAATCTGTATCAAAGATCCATCATTGGCTTTAAAAATAGCCTATTGGATTCCAAAAGGTTTCATACGAAATAGTGCTATTGCTAATATTGCCCGAGCCCAAGGACCTTTTTCAAAAAAAATTGCGTTTTGCATGACTTTAAAGGAAGGACGAGAAAGAAACAAATCGCTCATTAAAATTTCTTATAGTGGCAATAAAAATATTATGGAGAAGTTGAAACTTGTAAAAACGTTACCGGATAAAAAAATTAAATTTAAGATGATTTCACATATGATTTCTGCTATTATGAAAAAAAATCAGGTAGAAGGGTTGCGTCTTATTGAAACTTTTCCTGATGGTGAACTTAAAGAAGACGTTATCCATACGGCTGCCATTTATTTCTCTAATCGCAAAGAGGGTCTAGCTTATTTAATTAAAAAATTTCCTACTTTAAAATCAAAGAAGAACAAAATTAATATCGCCAAATCAATTGCCATGTGGTGGGATTACAATTTCCCCAAAGGTGCCGTTGAATGGATTTCAACTCTTGATGAAACCGTTCGATCCAAGGCTGTAGAAAAAATGTCTGAAAATTGGGCGACCCTTGACTTTCAAGGGGCAAAAAAATGGACAGAAACATTAAAGGGTGCTGATCATGAGTATGCAATGATAGGTTTATCAAACCACTATAGTTATTCTAACCCAAAGAAATCATTTAACTTTCTTAAAAAGGCCCCTCAAGGCCGAGAACGAAATTCTTGCATCGAATCTCTTTTTGATCACTGGACGACAAAAAACAGGAAAGACGCCATAACAGCAGCAAAATCTCTCAATAAAAATCAAGGACGAAATATCGCCTGTTTCATCATATCAAAAATTTGGGCAAAATCTGATTTAAAAAAAGCTCGTGACTGGGCTGAAAATATTTTACCTGGAGAAGGAAGATCCTCTGCCTTGGCCGGAATTATTTATTCCACCATTCACAGCAACCTTAAAGACTCAATTACAAGTGCAGAAAGACTAGAAGAGGGTTATGGCAAACAAAGGGCCTTTTCACAAATTGCCTGGGAGCTTTCAAGTAGATCATTAAAAAAAATGGAGAACTGGCTTGAAAAACTACCTCAAGGTAATTCAAAAGATGAAGCCATCTATATTTTCATTGTAGTTTCAGGAAGTAAGCAAAAGATGAAGTCAGCATCAGGTTGGCTAGGAAAAATTCAAGATAAAGATATTGCAACCAAAGCCAAGGCGAACTATGCTTGGAATTTATTAAAGCAAAACGAAATAGCGGGCACTAAATTTATAAATGAATCAGATCTACCGCAAGCAGAAAAAAATCAGCTTTTAGAAGCCATTCAGTATCAATAGGTTTTTCATCCATTCAAACTTTAATGACTTGGGTTGGACATAAAGATATTTCAGTTTTGCTTAATCATTATTACAAGCTAGATCCAATTGATTCATTAGAGCAGATGAAAAAGATTTCTTAATTTTCTAAAAAGTGTGTTTTGCGTGCGAATTAATAAGGACAAGCAAAGGACACTTTTAAGGACAGATAAAAACTAAAATGGCTGTTAGCATAGTTATAACTATGCTAATGGCTATTTTTACGTTTAATAGTGCGAACTTCTAGTTCTTGGATTGTCTGAGTTTTCGTGGGAATCTTTACTCTATTAAATAAGAAGCGTCAGTTAAAATAAAATCTGGAAGCTTTGGGTTATGAACTATAATAAAATTGTTCCCATGGTGAAATTCTCCATGTTAGTCGATTCTAAGTGATTTAAACTTTTATCACGATAAGTAGGAATAAGAGACCATCTATCTAGGCCAATTGTATTTTCATAACTTGAATGCATTAAACAATCATGAAAAAAAATGGCATCTCCAACATTCAATGGAACATCCACGATTTCTTCGTCCAAAATTTGACCATCCATAATTCTATTATCAAATCCATTATTAGAACCAGGACGTGCATGCTCTCTAAAGTTTTTATGACTTCCCGGAATAATCCTTAAACAGCCGTTTTCAATTGTTGCTTCATCTAAAGCAATCCATATGGAAATTTTATGAGAACCTTTCCAATAAGCCCAATCCTGATGCCATGGAGTTCCAAAATGAACTTTTGCCGATTTAAAAACGGGCTTAAAGCTTAAAAATTCTATTTCAGGCCCTATGATAGTTTTTAGTATTGATGCTATCGATTGACCACAAATATACTTTTGAATATCTTTAGGCATTTGGTCAACATGAAAGACATGAACGCCAGATGGGGCATGTTCATTCTCAGCACAAATTCTCTTACTAATATTTTTAATTTCCTCACATTGATCTTTAGAAAATAATTGCTTTATCTGAATAAATCCGCTTTCTTCATATTGAGTTGATTGACAAATTAATTCTGAAGTCTTCATAATATATTTCCTAGAGATTTAATTAATGGTCCTATATTAGCCTTGATTGTGATAAGATATTTAGTAAAAATAAATTAAAATGTCGCAATTATAATCATATGAAAAACTCATTATTTCCATTAGGATCTTCATTAATTGATAATATAGTATTTTTTGCTACTATAGATATCAAATCTAATCATTATACACGTTGCACATCTGCGCCTGGTCATCTAGTGCATCTAATCTTAAAAGGGAATTATCAACTAAGTATTTCTGGCAAAAGATATACCGCCCAACAAGGCGACATACTATATTATTATGAAACCGAAGAAGTCATTTGGGAAAAAAACCTAGTACCGGTAAGTTTTTATAGTTTAGCATTTTTTTCATCACAACTAATGCCACTACCATCAAATTATAGGGTATTTAAATCAAATAGAAAAATGAGAACTGCCTTTGAGAATATGAACACGATATTTCACCAAGAACAAAAAAAGTCTTCCGCTATTGCATTTTACGGACAAACCAGCAATCTCATTTCAGAAATTATCGATTTTACACAACCTAAAGTATCTCAAGATAAAGAAATCAATGTATGGCTTCAACTAGAACCGTTAATTCGAAAAAAAAAATATTTCAAATGTGATTTAAACTTTCTATGTGATATCACCCATGTAAGTCAAGCAACATTAGCGAGGGCATGTCATGCGGCTTTTAAAATTCCACCTATGCAACGCATTAGGGAAATACGGATGGAAAACGCAAAAGGATTATTATTATATACACATATGAGTATTTCAGAAATCTCCTATGAAATGGGATATTCACGAGTTCATGAATTTTCGAGAGAATTCAGAAAATATTTTTCTTCGAGTCCTAGTGAATTTAAAAAACAACATTTATGAAAGATACTTAGTAATCTCTTTAAATTCTTCAATGGAATCTTTTATCGACTGCTTGTTTTTAAAATGATCTGGATCTAAACAATGATCAATATGATCTTTAATAAGAGTTTGTTTCGCATTTAATACGGCTTTATTGACAGCATGAATTTGCTGAGCAACATCCACGCATGGTTTTTCGTCTTCTATCATTTTGATCACATGATCTAAATGACCCCTAGCACGCTTTAAACGATTGATTATTTGCTTATGACTATTATGTTTTCCCATATTCATATCCTATCGGGGGGGATAGGATTTACAAGAAGAAAAAAGAGGTTATAATAAAAATTCATCAATTATTTAGAGGTTAAAATATGAATTTAATTATTGTGAAATATCTATTTTCAGCAGGCATAATTGTGCTCGCATCAGAATTAGCCAAAAAGAGCGATAAGTTTGGTGCTTTAGTAGCATCATTGCCATTGATGACATTTTTAGTTATGTTTTGGTTATATGTAGAAAAGGAACCGCCTGGTAAAATTGCTCAACATGCCTACTATACTTTTTGGTATGTCATACCGACACTACCCATGTTTTTACTTTTTCCTTATTTGATTAAACAATATGGGTTTTGGGTGGCAGTTTCAGGAAGCGTACTATTAACCGTCGCCTGCTTTGCAAGTCTATCATTGATTTTGAAAAAATTTGATATTAATCTGATTTAATTTTTTAATTAATCGGAAGTAGAAATTATTAATTATTTAAAAAAGGGACTAGCCAACAATATCAATTACATTGCCTGATGTGTCTTGTTCCAATAGTCGATTAATGGCTCGACCAACAGTACTATCTTGAGCCTGTAAAATATTTGCTTCAATGGGTAATGCTAAATCATCATCGTCACTATCTGGAATTTGATTACTTTCAGTTGCCGCTAACAAATCATCCACGCTATATGTTTGACCATCACTAAGCTTAATTGCTACAAAATCTTTGATTTTTAATTCTAGCGTCTCATCACCATTAGTTAGCTCTAATACTTTACCATCCAATTCAGCTTTAATATCACTTAAAGCTATATTGACTAAATCCAATGTATTCTCACCCGAGCCACCTTCAATACGAAATTCACCTGTATTATCTTCTAACGTAATTGTATCGTCACCACTTCCAGCAAAGATAACGGTAGTAGATTCTGAATCGTCATCATCGTTATTAACATCATCACTATCAACATCAGCAGTTTCAACTGAATCAATTTCGGTCACTTCACTACTACTAGGGATATTTGCGGTTGAACCTATATTTATTGTATCATCACCTGAACCAGCAAATATGGCATTGTTACTACCAGAAACAACAATTGTGTCATCACCTGAACTTGTAAGAATTAAGTTGTCATTGCCACTGACTTCTACAGAATCGTTACCGGCCCCACCGAAAATATTATTTGAGTCTCCTTCTACTTTTAAGACATCATCTCCTATGGAGGTACTGATCGTATTTTCACCACCAACAATTTCAACGGAATCATCACCATTGCCAGTAAGAATCAAAGATTGATCAGAATCAGCAATGATACTGTCATCTCCCTTACCAGTTTTTATTGTGTTACCATTTCCATTTATGATGACATTGTCATCATCATCACTTTCTCTCACAGAATTATCGTCACCAACAATACTTAAGTTGTCAGTTCCGCCACCTAAATTAATATCATTTGAGGTACCTGTAATAAAGACTTCATCATCACCGTCACCCACATCAATGACACTATCATCACCATCAATAATTGCTAAGTCACTACCACCACGAGTTTTCACTATTTGATCGTCACCTGTAAGATCTACTAAATCTGATTCTGGTCGTGCAAATGATTGACCAAATTTTAATCCGGATGAACTGGCTTCTAATGATCTACCATCTATATCTTTACCATTTACGGAAATGGTAACGGATCCATTTTCATTTGTACTTTTAGAAACCTTTCCTCTAGCGGCTTCTAATAAGCCTTCACGGGAAAGGGTCACTGTATCTTCAATGGAAGTCGGTGCTTTTGGTGGATTAGATTCACTAGGAGGGGGATTGCTAGATTTTTCAGTATTAACGGGATCAGAACTTGTAATACTTTTTGCCACCAGTGACTGGCTAGCTGCTAGATTAGAGATTCCATTCTCCATGAGTATTTCCTCAATAAGTAGATCCTTGTAATGTTTAATTATACTTCATGAAAAGTATTAAAGCCTAAATAATCATCAAATCAGCTGTAAATAGTGTATTCATTAAGGAATACATTCTCAAATTGTAAAGAAATAAAATTCTATCCTAAATGGATTGGCTCATCTAATTTAAGCGATTGAAATAACTCAAAAAAAGAAAGTAAATATTAAGCTAACTTATATTCGAAATACCTGATGTGCGATGGTAATTATTTTTCATTCCATTGAAAAAATCCTTCTCAGAACCTACTATCAAACATTTATTTTTGGCTCTACTAACACCTGTATATAAAAGTTGTTTATTTAAAATTGAAAAAGATTTCTCAGGCGGAATGATTAAAAGCAACTCATCATATTCTGAGCCCTGACTTTTATGAATCGTTGTTACAAAACCAGGTTGATAAGGAGGCAATAAGTGTACCGGGACAGAAATCACTTTGCCATTTTTCAAAAAGCAAGCCACATAATCATTGAAGGCGACCTCCATGATTAATCCAAAGTCACCATTAAACAATTCTAAATCATAATTATTTTTTAAAATGTGAATCGGCATACCATGGAAATAATTATTATGGTTACGGATACTAAATCTATTTGATATTTCTTGAATAAAAAAGCTATTGATTTTATCAACTCCATATAAACCACTATTCACTGCCGATAAAACCTGGTGTGAATTTAAAGACCGTAATAATTCAATGATCTGATCATCCGACAATGAATCCGTTTTGGGTTTGATAAAATTATCGGCATAATTATGGCAAATCCATTTAGATAATTGAACTAAAAAGAAGTCATAAGGTTTATTTCCTAAATCAAGCAGAGCACAACCTTCATCAAACTCATTTAAAAAAGCATCAATATTTTCTACCATAGGAATATCAAATTGCTTTTGGCCATCAAAATCTTTAATACTTTCAATCATGCTTTTCAATTTTTCTTTACTTCTATACGATGTTTTAAGTGTTGTCACTTCTGCAAATGATTTACTTGAAGTCAAATCTGACAAAACGGCTCCTAATTCGACTGAAGGCAGTTGGTCTTTATCACCAATTAATAACAATTTTGTTTTGTCAGGATCAATTGCGATTAAAATATTATTCATTGCCGACATATCAATCATCGAAGCCTCGTCTATGATCAATATTCTGAAAGGAAGCTTTAGACCGTTATGAAATTTACCATCAACTCGAAACTTTGTAATACCTAATAAACGATGGATGGTTACACAGCTAATACCCAACAACTCATTATCTAGTTCATTGGGAGTTTGAATCAGCGGCAGATTCTGTTGAATACTTTCCATCATACGATTTGCTGCTTTACCGGTAGGTGCAGCCAAAGCGATATCGCTAATTGAATATCCATTTCTAATTAAGATTCTCAATAAAGAAAACAAAATAAAGGTTTTACCTGTACCAGGACCACCTGTAATAATAGAAAATTGATTTTGGAGCACCATCTCAATGCTTTTAAGTTGCTCGTTATTGATACTATAAGGCGAAGAATTCTGATAGCACAAAGGATTCTTTTTAAGAATCTCATCTAAAGGGAGACCATCAGAGCTGATAATCTCTTTATTTTTATGTTGAGAAATAATTTCTAACGATTTATTCAAACTATTTTCAATTTGATGGTATTTTTCAAAATATAAAAAGTAGCTATCTTCTTTTTTACTCAATATAAAAGGACAATTTTCAGAATTATTAAATTGAATGATTTTCTTTAAATTACCCTTTTCAACATCATCAATAAAAGCACCGATCATTTTCTTAGGATTGGAAACATCATTTAACTTTTTCAGTATTCCAAGACACCAATCGTCGTATAAAGATAAACAAGAACTTCCATCGATAACAGATTGGATCAAACAAAAATAAATTTCAGGAAAAATAGTATCTGCTAATTGATTATCGACCTCATATAAATCAAAGAGAGAAAAGTAGTACAATGGTTTTAAATCAAACAAGTCATTAATTTTATAAATGGATTCGAACAAGGCATCAGGACATCTACTTTTAATTAGTGAATCGAGCTCATTAGCTTCTATCATAAAGACCTCTTCTTAGATAATTTCTCAACGATCACATCTCTAATTTCTTTGATGGGTAATATATTTTCTGTCGCCTCGAAATAAACACCTGAATCATTATTGGGCACTTTTGAATCAACGCCTCTCACAAATAAGTAAATGACACCTCCAAATGATTTTGACCAATTAAAATCCTTACCCATGATTCCATTTAACCATCGATAAACCGAAACCATATATATCATATATTGAAGATCATATTCATTCTGAGTCATTAGTGATTGTAATTCACTTCTTTGATACCCTTCATTACTATAGTTCGATTTCCAATCCAGAATATAAAATTTATTCTTCCATTCAAAGACCAAATCAATGAATCCTTGCATGTACCCTTTAGATGAATCGTTGTTACCGACTTTAGGCAATGGGAAATAAAATTCTAGTTCATGAATTCGATGGTTATCTTCCAAATCACATAATCTAAAATCTTTATCAAAAGAAAATACTTTAGAACTTAGCGCATCCCACACTATCTTCGATATTTGATCAAACCAGATATGATCAAATATATATTCGTCCATCGCATTTTTAATAAGAATTCGACACGCTTCATCTTTTTGAAATTTAAGCAATCCGTCATCTTCTATAGCAAGCTCTTTAACCTTTTGAAAAGAGATATTCTCAAAAATATGGTGAATCAAGTTTCCGGTATTGGCACCTCGAGGTAAGAGATCTTCCTCAACACTTATGTCCTGATCATCGTCAGCTTTAAACTCTTTATATTCGATCCCGTGTAATTCTTTTTGATAATGATTTGAACTTAAGCTCGAAAAAGACTTCATAAATAGTTGGCGAGAAGTTTTACTTTTATGAATTGATGCAAAATTCTCTACATTTATTTTAAGTTCATCTTTAAGCAGAGCCGTTTCTGCTTTAGCATCAGTAACAACTTCATTGATCTCCATATCTTCGAAGAGATCGGACTGGTTTGTTTTTAAATTCAAAATAGGTGCTGAAATTATTTCAGCATATAAGGTTTTATTGGCGGGTTTTCCGGCGTCAAATAAATAGAGAGAATGAATAGCACGGGTACAAGCTACATATTGCTGTCTTTTAAACTCCCCTTTTTCTTCCGCTAATAAACGATTATTAAAATCTTCATTGAGATCATCTAATACCACAATATTATTAGTTTCATTATTTACCCAATAAGGAGCTTTCACGTCTCTTTGCTTACTAGGTAAACTTACGTTAAAAACAAAAGGAAACTCCAATCCTTTACTGGCATGAATCGTCATAACTTGCACTTTATCTTTATCGGTAGAGCTTTTGATTTTATTTTCTTCTGATTCAATATGACTATGTTCAGAACTAAAAACTTCAATCTTGGATAGTAATTCTTTTAGTGAGAACTGCTCCTTTAATGAAATAGCCAATAACCATTCAAAAATTTGATTAAATTTTGAAATTCTATTTTCTGAAATAAGTGACGCATTCTCCAAAAACATTACGCCCGAATTCTCAATAATTGATTTGAATAATTTTGCCCAATTTCGATTCAATGATAATTCATTCCAATAAATCATTTTTTTCATGACCAAATGGTCATTTGACAATTCAGCATAATGAGAGATCTTTGTAGGGTCGATATTAAAAAAGGAGGTTAGTAACGCCAAAGTTCTTTTCCCAGTATCAAAAGGATCTTCAATGGCCGAGAATAAATATTTTAGCTCAACAGCTTCTTTTGCTTCATTGATACCAACTTCTTTATAAAGTGAAATAGGAACACCCATTTTATTAAAAATTGGTTCTATGATTTTAAAATGTTTTCTGGCAGAAATTAATAAACAAAAATCCTCGTATAAAATATGATCACTCGTCTTTTTTAATTTCTTAATCTCATTACAAATAATTGGTGCGATAAAATTAAAATAGGTAATATCTGTCATTGAAGCTGGAAGAATATTAAATGTTTTTATTCCTGCAGTGCTTGCCTTCAAATGATGAAAAGTATTTTCAGCTCTATTACTAGACAAACAATCAAGATGAGAGATCTCACTATCACCACCAAATAAAGTCTCACTTTTAAATAATTCATTAAATCCCGAAACCAACTTTGGAAAAGATCTATAATTTGTTTGTAAAGAATAGATATGGGCTTTGTTATCTTTATTTAATTCAATAATTTTGTTTTTAGCTTCAAGATAGGTATTTATATCAGCATTTCTAAATCGATAAATCGACTGTTTAGGGTCGCCGATCAAATATAATATATTATCCGGACTATCTAAAAAAAGTTTGTCGAAAATCTCCCATTGAATGATATCGGTATCCTGAAACTCATCAACGAGAGCATATTGAAACTTCTCTCTAATCTTACGTATAACATCATCACTATTTTTTGAATTGATCAAATTGCAAGTATTCAAAAGCATATCGTCAAAACTAATCACATTATGCTGAACTTTATAATCACGCGTTTTTCTAGAAATATTTAAAGCAAACAATGAGTAGACAGCAGACTTCAACAAGACTAAGTCATGATTCAAGTCTTTAAGCCTTTCAAGATAATCTTCCAGTAAGCTTTCTACCTCTTCACTAAATTTAGCTTTTTTTAGGTAAAAATCAGCTTTTTCAAATGTTGTAAACAATGAATAATCTTGAAAGCCATTCTTTTTATAGTTTTTAAAAAAAGACAATGTATTGCAAAATGCAGTAGCTTTATTTTTCTTAAAATCTTTTGTCACAACTAATAACTCAAATAAATCATTCTGACAATAGTCTGATATTTCAATTAGTTTTTGCTTAATTGAATTAATTTGATTGGCTAAGTCTTCAGGTGCAGCTGATGAACTTAGATGATAGCGCGGGTGCTGCTTAAAGTATTTCAATATATTGTTGATTGACTTTTTAAACTCGTCTTCTTTAAAGCCAATCAATTCTAATACATTCGATAAATCATTATTAAATATTTCAGGTAATGTCTTAATTATCTCCTCAGTAATAATCGAATCCCGAATAAGAACATCATCACCTAACGTAACATTAAAGGCACTTCCACTTTCAAACTGATAATCCTTGAGTATGTTTTGACAAAAGCCATGAATCGTAAATATAGAAGCTTGATCAAACTGATCCAAGGATTCCTTTATTAATTCAGCTGTATCTTCATTGTCAGAATTCTTCAAAAGCAACAATAACTGCGAACGAATTCTAGCTGTAAGCTCACTGGTCGCTTTTTCCGTAAAGGTAACAATTAATATTTTATGAAGAGGGATTTTTTTTTCACAAATTATTCGACCAATTAAATGTTCAATCGTATAGGTCTTCCCTGTACCAGCCGATGCTTCAAATAGACCGTGAGAATCGAGATTAATATCCTTAATATCATTTAATGGAATCATTTCTATTTCACTTCCTTTAAAGAAAATAACAAAACAAATCTTTTTTCAATTATTTCTTTTATATTTTCGGGGAAAGAGAAATCAGCGATGCGACAATAATCAATCAAACGAGTATTTTCTTCAAAGTCACTTTTGCGTTTGAAATCTTTTATTGATGTTTCAATTTTATCAGGATAGAGTTCATCTTTTTTAATAAAATTATTCAAGACTGTTGTGAATCCACTATAAATAAAAAATAATTCCGCGTTATTTCCTGAAAAATCTATTAATAATTTATCACAATACTCTTTTATTTTTACGAGATCAACCTCAAGGCTTACCGTCTTATCAATAAAATGTATGATTAGTTCATCAACATCTTCGAGCAATTTATTATCGCCATAAGCAACGATGAAAAACATCATCAATATTGAACTAAACTTACCAGATTTGTATTTAGCTTCTTTTACGATCGCGAATGGTTGGCTTGGGAACATGCCATGCCGATCTCGCTGTCGCTTCCTCTGCGTGAAGATGTGCATCAGGGCGGGCCGGTCATTCCCTATTTGGAAAATCTATTGCCCGACAATCAGGCGATCCGCGAGCGCGTGGCTGCACGTGTGCGCGCAGGTGGCACTGATGCCTGGCACATGCTGGAGAAGATCGGCCGAGATTGCGTGGGCGCGTTGCAATTCGTCTCGGGCGAATTGCCGAAAACCCATGGGCTTGAAGGCGAGCCGGTGAATGAAGCACAGATAGCTGCCATGCTGCGCAATCTGGCCAACGCACCGCTTGGCCTCAATGAGGACGACGATTTCCGCATCTCCATCGCAGGCGCACAGGAAAAAACAGCGCTCTTGCGCAAGAATGGTGATTGGATCCGGCCCTCGGGCATGACCCCGACAACTCATATTTTCAAAACTCAACTCGGCGTTCTGCCCGGCGGTATAGATCTTTCCGACAGCGTGGAAAATGAATATTTTTGCMWRAGTTTCTGCCGCGCCATGGGCATGGATGTGGCCGAGGTCGAGATCGCAGATTTTGAGGATGTGCGTAGTCTTGTGGTGACGCGTTTTGATCGGCGCTGGACCAAAGATGGGCGTTTGATCCGCTTGCCACAGGAAGATTTCTGTCAGGCGCT
>NVWA01000061.1 GCA_002746535.1 Planctomycetota bacterium | reverse complement strand
TGTACAAAGTGCTGAATAATGCTTTTGATCTATGACCATCACCTTCATAAATCAATTTGATTCCATCGTTATGGGATTTAAAATAGCAATCAGGCTTCAGTTGATCAGGTAGAACATCAACAATAACTTTTACCATTTCAACTGCAAAACCATCTTGATTATGAGTATCAACATCAACACAAGTTAAATCATTTGACGTTACAATACATAATTCCTCATCCGGTTTATTGATCAAGAAATCATATAAATTATCTGTATCGTTTTCTTTTTTCTCTTGGGAATATTGGCTTCTAGTTGTTATCTTCATAACTATTCCCTCCAAAATAAGTGTCCAGGTCATTTACAGATTCATACCCTGAATCAATCAACTCTCTACCTCTATCTGACAAATGTTCCATGGCTTCAATTTCATTTATAAAATGATGTTTATAGCCAGGGGTAGTTGTCCCACCTGAAAATACTTTCTCTTGGTAGAACACTAAGTCATTTGAATTTTTATATGACGTAGTTGCCACATTCCCGCCAGTAGGATCAAAATATGACTTATAATTATCAAAGCCATCTCGTTTGAGATCCTCTATTGCATCATTACTATTATTGACTATTGTGTGATACAACACCATGTTAGTGGTTGTAGAGCATATATTGTGCTGGATAATTTCACTATATTCACTAGAATTGGTTTTGGGTTTATTCCCAACTGTATTATTAATTGCTTTGGATTGGTCGTCAAACTTGATCCAAGGCAATTTCCTTTTCTTCTTCATCATGTTAATCTCCTGTTAACGTTCATGTAATTTAAATTCTGCCTTATTTCTATTGGTATCAAAATATTCATTTCGCTGCTCCCTCTAAAGTCGATCCTTTTTTCTTCTCAGCTTCATCCTCAGCTATAAATTCCTGAAGATGCGATAATGAATAGAAAAAATTTCGTCCTATTCTTTTGGATTTCAAACCTTTGCCTCTTAAGTAGGTGAGCCTAGATTTAGCGATTTTCTCACCCACACCTGAATCTCCTGTAAGTAGGCGATAGGCATCGATGCAATTCAATAATAATGGATCGTTCATAGTAAATTCCTTTAAAATTTATTTCTTTATAAGTAAGTTTAATTAGTTTTTCTTCAAATGGATTGGTAAAATTCTCAGAATTAGTTCTGTGTTTTTAAATGTTGATTCTTGAATTTCTCTGTATATATGTGAGACTTTAATGTCAATAAATAAGACTTTTATGTCAAAAAAGTGACTTAATTGTCTGATTGTTGGAGCAAATAAATGGCATCAAAACCCCTAATGGGTCGACCAAAGAATGATAAGTTTAAAATTGATCAATTTCACATAGATTACGTGAAACAAATTCATGAAAATTTGATCGAAAAAGACCCTAGACTACCTAAAAAAGTAAAAGGTTTATTCGGACATGACTGCGATATCATCTTGTCAAAATTCAAGGAATTAAATCGAAGATCAAATGTATATTTGGGTGAAAGGGTATTCATCACTTTTAAAGTCAGTAAATATTTTGCTAAAAATAATTTCCTTTTAATTGAGGATAGGTTAAAAGAATTATGCGAGGTATTTGAAGTGAATTTCATCTCTGCAGGCGATTTTATAAGGCAATCACATGAAAAACTGATGGGGGAATATGAAGAGCTTAAAACAGAACATCAAGAATTAAAACTTGATTTAAAGTTTTCTACTTTTCGAAACAACGAAGAGCATTGCTCTTTGGTTTTATTTGGATATTTGGCGTACTTCTATAATATTATTTTTATTATGTTGGGGAATTTAAAAAAGGAGGATCAGCAGTATAGAGAACTACTAAAGCAGGAAAGAGAAAATAGTATTTTACATATTAAAGACTTGGATGAATATCTAAAAATTGATTTTAGGCAAATATTAAAAGATTGTAATTCTAAAGATGAAGTTGACCCGTTCGACTTTATTGAAAGGGATTCAATCGAAAAAGATTTAATCTCATCAAATTTTGATTCAACAATGAAACAATTTGCCAATAATTCCCAGGCCATTGACTGTAGTGATATAGAGTTTACGAATCAGTTCATGTATGGTGTTTTAGGTTCTGTTGCGGCCTCTTATTTTCTTGTAAAAAAATTATCCTTGTCAAAATTAACATTGTTCAATGAGGAGATAGAAATAGCTTTGAATTATCCTTCAACATGTATGCGACATATTAAGCAACCAATAATTAGCCAAAATGAAATCGATGAATTTAATGATAGCTTAAAAAGTATCGAAATAGATTGTGAAAGTGATTTGTTTTGCTTCATAGACAAAGTCGTAAATCTAGAAAAGATTCCTGCTCCAATATCTAGTTAATTATAGTTTTTCCAAGCCTAATCAATGCAGATTTAGCAAAATATGCCATCAAGCAATGGACACCACAAACGCCAGATCCGACAAAACAGCTCACGATAAATGCCGTAATAAAGTACGACAAGCATATTATAGATTATTAAAGAAGGGGATGGGTAGAAAGAAAATTGCCAAAGAAATTGGCGTACGGGAGAAGGATCTACTGAAGAAAGATTTGGATTAATTCAGTTGCGACCATAAGGTCTCAGCTGAATTTATTGTACTTACATCAACAGGAGCAATACTCTACTTCAAAAACGAATACGGCGGTCACTATAAAGAAATTGGAGATGCTTTAGATCAGGGAATAAGATTAGGAAACTGTGGCTCGTTTATATTCAGACCACCACAGATCATCGATAGCGGGACTAAGGCTAGTCCTGAGGATTATTATGATTAAATTATTTTACGCTTAAATAATAATTTTATTTTATATCGATAAATTTACTAATTTTTGTTGCAACAGAATCTAAATCATATGGTTTTGAAATAAAATCAATTGCACCTAGTTGTATGGATCTTAAAACTGTACTCTTATCACTCTTGACTGTGATGCAAATAATTGGGATTAATTTAAATTTTTTATGTTGTTTAATTGTCTTAATAAAAGTAAAGCCATCCATAACTGGCATCATTAAGTCGCAAAGTATCAAGTTAAAATAACCATTTTCTTTTCTAATTATATTCATAGCATCTCTTCCGTTTTCAGCTTCTAGGACATCGCAATGAAACTTTTTTAATATAAAATTGGATAAGGCCTTTCTCAATGTTTTACTATCATCAATAATGAGTATATGCTTGGTCGTAAATTCTTTTTTAGAATTATCGGCATATTTTGGTTCCTCATTTTCTGGCATATTATTTCTTTAAAATAAATAGTTATATAATTATTTTAGCCTCAATACTAATAATATTCAAATTAAAAAAAATATTCTTGTAGTGCTTTTGCTATATAATGTTTGAATTTCCTAAAATACTTTCAATAAACATGAATCGGGTAAATGAAAATTATAATGTATAAAGCTAATTGATTTTCGCTGTTTTATGGGCTACACTTAGTTGCAGATATTATTTATCTGGAGACAATAAATGAAGATACTAATTGTTGATGATATAGAAGATATTACCGAAGTTCTTAATCTTTATTTGTGCGACAAGCATCAGGTTGTCACATTTAATGACCCTCTAAAGGCATTGGGCCATTATCGTAATGATCCTGAATTTGACGTAATTCTTGTAGATATGCTAATGCCTAATTTACGTGGTGATCAATTAATGGAAAAAATTCACGAAATCAATCCCAGTCAATGCTTTATCGTAATTTCTGGATTTTTTAATAGTGAAGTTGCTGAATTTTTAACTGAATTTTCTGATTATGTATTTAAGCTCTCAAAGCCTATTGACTTTGGTGAATTAGATATGTCCTTAGACTCTATTGCTGTTGACTGATTTTAAATACAGATTGCTTTTACTTAAACTTCCAGAGTTCATTGATAGCGGGACTAAGGCTAGTCCTGAGGATTACTATCAATAAAGGTTTATGGGATTACTGATTTGTTTATTGCGTACAGTTGGTGACTTAAAAGTGTCCTACTGCATCTTAGTTATAAGCCAATATACGCAAATGCTTCGTTTTGTTTTTTAAAGTTCATAATTGACTGATTATGTTCGAGTTTATCACCAACTAAAACAAAGTTAACACCAAGTTCTTTACAAGCTTTCAAATCCCAACTTCCATCACCAAAATATGTGAATGATAAACGAGTTTCCTTAACTGCTCTTTTTTCAGCAATTTTCATAATTTCGATTCTTGAGTGATGATCATTAGCAGAAGCAATTGGAATGTTTGAAATATCAATGCCAGCAGACTCCAATTTTAAAATAGCACTTTCATACCAACCACCAGTTGCAAGCGAAATTGAAACATTCTCCAACTCTTTTAAACTGGCAATAAATGCAGAAGCACCAACTATTTCACTAATTGGCTTTTTTGCAATTCGAGTTTTTATTTTAGATAAGAAAACACTCTTAATGCTTTCATGAGCAATTTCGGTATTTTCAATGTTCGTTTCTTTAAAAAACTGATTAAGGATTCCAGTGTCCGTTACGTGTTTATAGCGTGACCAGTTTGTATCAATCTCATATCCAGTAACTTCCTTAACTGCTTCGGTAAAACACTCAGAATCAAAATCATATGATTCGATAAGCGTTCCATCAATATCAAACATTACGTGATTCATTGTGCAGATTCCTTTGGCTTATAACACCAAGATAACTGGATTTTGGAGCGGAGCGGAAAAATTCTGGTTCATCGTTTTGTTAGAAAACGCATACTAATGAGTACGTTTGTCTGTTGATTTAAAATTTATGTTAGAGCAATTTATCATAGTATAAGATTTTTCGATTATCTTCTATCAAAGTATTGAATAGTTTATAGCCTAATTTTTTATAAATATGAATAGCCCTGTAATTATTATCATAAACGTCTAGCCAAATATGATTAATACCAATTTCAGTTATACAATATTTTTCTAAGCTAATTAGTGAATCTTGCCCAATACCAAGGTGCTCTTTACAAATAAGTATTCTTTTTAGCTGTATTGATTTTTTAACTAGGTCTTTAACCAGAATGAAATACCCTAAAATAACATTTGAAGTATTTAAAATGTTTAGGAATCTTGTATTTTTATCTGTAAATTCTCTTTGATGATCAAGCATTGATTTTATGTTAAGAAAAGTCTTTGCATGTTCTTGGATACCGATTTTATATAATGTAGGCAGTTCGTTAATTTCGGTTTTTCTAAGTTTGATCATTGTTAAGACTCTTTGTTAGCCGAGACTTCGCGTTGGGAAAAGATATGTATGCGATTTACTCAGCAGTCCAATTAATGTATTCATCGGCAATTACAGTAGGGTTCAAATTTTTTGCACAATCGTAGAGCAATTCTTCTGGCAGATCACCTACTATGAGTAGTGTGATTTTGTGGCGCCCTTCGTCTGCACCAAAGAAACCATCAGAATCTAACCGAGCGAAACCCTTGATGATCGCTACCCATAGCGGCTCCATTATTTCATCGTACTCATCATCGGTCATATCTAGGTTAAATATGGAATTCAGCGAATCATTTATATCGGCGAACTGTTCTTCGCCTATATCGGGGAAGAACACCCAGTCACCATAGGACCATCGCATCCCATCATGAGTTGATGTTGTGTTGTATTTAGGGTCAACTTCTTTTCTATAGCGCTGAACGGTTCTGTCGAGTCCATCTTCAGTATTCGCTACTGGATTCAAGAATTGAAGAGAATCATCAGTCCAGAGAGCGAAGGTGTAGAATTTCTCTTCAGGGTTGGCATGTAGAAGATAGGAAAATGCCAACTTAGATGCTTCGTATACTTGGCGCTCTAGTTCATCGGGGGTGATTATGGTCATGAGTTTTCTCGGCTAACGACTGTGATAACCAACACTTTGCGACAACCTTTGTTGCGTAGCGCAGATTAAAAGTTAATTTTGTTTATTGCGTAAATCGGATGCTTAAAAAGTGTCCGTGTTCATCTTTGTTAGGGGTCACGCCCAATAATGCTCCCTATACAGATTCACTTCTTTTTATCAGGTGATTTTTCACCCTTTCTTTTGTTATTTATTTTCTTAACCTTTGAAGACATCTCGATATCAATGATCTTTTCCCCTACCTTGGATAAATCTACCACGCCCTCAAGCTCAAGATTATCACCTAC
The DNA here is from genome assembly GCA_002746535.1 of Planctomycetota bacterium. Taxonomy (GTDB): domain Bacteria; phylum Planctomycetota. The sequence goes on along the minus strand of NVWA01000061.1, from coordinate 7,502 downwards.
CTTATAAATATACATCTTATTTAATTTATGATCAGTAATATTATAAACAACTGCCAAACCTCCCATACCTGTCATGGTATCAATACTATACCTTTGCTGAATTGTACCCGATGGATTCGAATTCCCACCACAGCCACTCAAAAAAATTAAAAAACAAAATAAAATTAGAAATTTATATTTCATAACATCTTCTGTGATTCCCCTAACGATAGAGATAACCGGCACTTTGCGACAACCATTGTTGCGTAGCGGGGTTACTGATTGGTTTTGTTTGTTGCGTAAAGTTGGATCACCTAAAGTGGCGACTGGAATGACTAGTTAAGTTTACACGGCAATACGGATTGCAATACTTTGCTTTAATCTTTAGCTTCAATTACCACTAGTGAAACAGTTACCATCGAATGTTCATGACCCGCCATGGGATATGCAAATTTTACTTCCCAGCCATCATTTAAATAGGTATTAAGCTCATCCAAAGCATCATCTTGTGCTTGCGCATGTTTTTTAATTCCAGTAGCTAAATCATATTTTACGATTAGTGATTTCTGCATTATACTCCCTATAGTTAGAGTTAACCGACACTTTGCGAGCGCACTTAGTTAGGATTTCTCGGGTTTAATAACAAGTTCATAATCCTTTATTTTACACACAGTCTGGGATTCATTTTTGTAGATCACTGGATAGGTTTGAGGCTTTTTATTCGGCAGTTTTATTACAAACTCATAAGCGTCACCTAATTCAGTTGAACCAATGTATTTCCATTTTGTTTCATATCTAAGGTTGTCATTTGTTCCGTCATAACTAAAAAAGCGACCTTCAAAGTCAGGCTTGAATAGTCTCGTAGAATGTGAGGCATTATTGTTTAATGTTATAGTTACTATAGCTTCTTCCGATTTTAGGGTAGGGGTGGTATTAGCTAGGTATTTAAAACCTAATAAAAACCCTGTTCCTAAAAAGATTATCACTGCGACTAACATCACTAAATTTTTCATATTTTCTCCTATTTATATTTTTTAATCTTAAATTACTAATAACAGTTTAAATATTTTGTCTTTTCTATATTTAACGATTAGACCATCACCACTTAACAATAACCATCCTGTAGAGTGGACTGATGAATTTTAATTAATTATATTAATAACGGGCGAGACAAAAGGCGCTACTAATTCTACACCAATTTTCTCAAGAATTGGCATTAAAGTTTTAGAAAACTCGTCTAGTAATTCAGAGGATTCCCAAACATCTGTAACAATAACACTACCATCTTCTTGCAATGCAGACACATGATATAATCTTCCTTTAGGCTCTCCTAAACCAGCGTTTTCAAGTTCTTTGACTGACTGATTATACATATCAGAAGTCATGGTGGGCATTGTGAATACAGTTACGATTGACATACGTTCTCCTTATAATTTAAAGTTAACTCTTATCTAAAAGATACAAGAGGGGTAATAGATCGTTAAATTTTCGCAGACTCCGTCCACGTCAATATTAATTTCGTTCAATCAGCTTTTAATAAAATAATATTCTACTAATTTAGCAAAATCATGGAAGAGTAATATAGGTGTTTAGAGCTTTGATGGTGATTATGGAAGAGAATTGAGATAGTTTCTAATAAAAGAGCTATTGTTTTAGATGCGATTTATTTTAAAGGAAAAGGTTAGTGGCGTTAATTAAATATTTTGGCATGTTGATTCACTTTATCTCAAAAAGCCATCTTATATGTAAATGAAAATTATTACAATGAGATCGAATTTAAATGTTATAATAGTGTGCAAAGTATTAGCCGAGAAGATTATTGAATATTTTAATTATTGATGATGAGAAAAGCATAACAGATGCTTTGACTGAATTTCTTAAAGAAGCAAATAAGGTGACTTGCTTCAACGATCCACTAGAAGCATGGGGTCATTATAAAGATAATAATTGCTATGACGTTGTTATCATGGATTTTTTAATGCCACATTTACGTGGCGATGCTTTGATTGAAAAAATATTTAAACTCAATCCGGACCAACATTTTATTGTAATATCTGGTTTTTTTACAAAAGAATTCATAGATATTTTAAAAAGATCGAATGCGTTTATTAAAATGATTGATAAACCGATTAGTCCAGATGATATTAATAGTGCTTTGGAAACGATCAAAAAATTAAATTAGATATGTCATTAGATTCTATTGCAGATGTTTAGATTTAATTCATTTTTTACTAATAAATTTATTGATCTTTTCAGCAACAGATGCCAGGTCATACGGTTTTACAATAAAATCAATTGCTCCCAATTTAATACAAGTAGTAACCGTTTTCTTATCGCTTTTTGCTGTTAAGCAAATAATTGGAATTAAATTATATTTTTCTTCTAATTTAATTTGTCTAATAAAAGTAAAACCATCCATTATGGGCATCATTAAATCACATAAAATTAATTGAATATCGTTTTCGCTATTGAATACTTTTTCTAATCCCTCTTTTCCGTCTGTAGCTTCTAAAACGTTACATTGAAATTTATTAGATATATATTTGGCTAGCACTCTTCTAAGTGCGTTACTGTCATCAATGAGAAGAAGATCATTTACAATTGCCATAAAATTTTATCATAAAATTATCAATTAATCCTTAATTATAAAATAGCTCATATATGTTGTTGATGGAAATAAATTTTTGATGAAGCTGACATTTGATTAAAAGACTTTTCCTTTTGAAACATATTCGTGGAGTTTTATGTATATTAATGTTAATAAAACGATTAGATTATTTTCAAACAATCTCTATTTATTTCTAAAATAAGACTGTTAATCCAAAAACATTGCCTATAGAATACCAAAGAACCAAATTTTAAGGAAATAAGAGTACTAGCTTAATAGGCTAAATAAAATTTAATTAACTTTGCATCACGCGAAGTTGTGCATGACATCTATTTATCCAGTAGGATTCTACTATTAATCGAAATGCAGATTTTTCTTTATTTCGAGAATAAGACTTTCTTTGTCTGATATAAATCTATTTATAAATTCGGGTGGAGCCTTCGTCTGTTTGTCATGTTTCGCTCCCCAGACAATCATCTCTAACAATAGCGGTAAAAGGTCAATTCCTTTGTCGGTTAAAGTATAAATAAATTTTGAGAGATTATTAACATCAGATACTTTTATAATAATTTTGTTGTCTTCTAGCTTTTCTAATCTATCGGCTAAAATATTGGTTGAAATTTTTTCTTCTGAATTTAAAAACTCACCATAATATCTTTTACCTTTAAACATTATATCTCTAATAATTAAAAGACTCCATTTGTCTCCAAAAATTTCCTGAGAAAAATTAATTGGGCAGTGTGATCTGTATTCTTTTTTCATAAAAATATGAATTTTGCTTGTGAAAATATGTTTTTTAGTATTATACAATCTACTTGCAATATGCAAGTGATATTAAAGTAACTTTTATTAAGGATAGAATGTATGCCAAAATTTATGATTGCGTATTATGGTGGGAATAAACCTACTTCTAAGGAAGAGGGTGAGACTCAAATGAAGAATTGGAAGAGTTGGGTAGAAGGACTAGGTAAAACGATTGTAAATCCAGGAACACCATTTATGGGAACTAAAATTGTGACTTTAAATGATGTGCAAGATGAGACTGACCCAAATGCTATGAAGGGATATGCTATTATTGAATCAGAGAATTTTGAAGATGCAATTGAAATTGCTAAATCAGATCCATTTTTGAAAACTGAAGGAACAGTCCGAGTTTCTCAGATGATGGAAATGTAATGAGTATAAAGAAAATTATTCTAGCGACGATTTCTTATGTGATTTTGACAATGGCTGTTGCATATCCTTGGCATATGGTCTTGTTTCACGACATGTATATCGAAATGGGAGCATATACTCGTGCTATACCAAGTATACCACTTGGTATGTCAGCTATGATTCTTCAAGGCTTGGTCATTGCCTATCTCTATCCCTTTTACTACAAAAGTGGAAACCCAATTATTCAGGGGATCAAATTTAGTTTAATTATGGGATTAGCAGTTTACTCTGCAATGGGGTTTGCGATGGCTGCAAAGATTGATATAAATCCAATTTCAAAGTTTTTACTTTTTAGCTTGATGTTCCAAATCATTCAATTCGTTTTAACTGGAATTGCTCTTGGATTAATCTATGGAAAAAAGGATGCTCAATGAGTTATGTCCATGCTATAATAAAAGTCATGCACGAAAATGGTGTAGAAGAATCAACCATGATGAATACACCATGCATCCGATACAAAGGTGCATTTATTGCAATGATGTTTGAAAAGGAAAACTCTCTCATCATCAAGGTTTCCCCTGAAAGAGTTAATGAGTTGCTTGCTGAAGGGGTAGGTGTTGAATTTAATTTTACTAAAAAGAAATTCAAAGAGTGGGTGCTCATATCTTTGGATTATGAAAGTGATTATGAAAAATATATTTATGAATCACTGAATTACGCAAAGGGTAAGCTGGAATGACCTCAAATTTCAAAATCGACTACGACTCAATCAATTCAAGAGAAGACTACGAAACATTAATCAAAGCAGTCGCAAAGCATTACCACGATGAAGATAGCGACACCATGTTTAATTCAATGCATGATATGATTAATGCAGGTCCATTTGATGATGAGCAATATGAAAAACAAGCGAGATTAAAACAGTATGTGAGTATTAGCACCAAATTAGTACTGGAGCGTGACTTTAAAGAGGGAATATATATTCAAGGTCAATCTGATTTACAGCACGATAGGACATTTGTATCAATTGCGATTGTTTTAGATGCGATTTATTTTAAAGATAATGGTGAGTGTAGGTGAAGGTAATTGTGGGAGCATGTTCTTTAAGGCTCCGGAGAATAATGGAATTGGTGTTACTCCTACTGCTGAGAATTATTATCAGTAGTTGATCTTAATATTCTAAATTATTTAACTTTTGTATTATGGAATTTGTCGTGACTGAAAAACTGCTTGGCAATCCGTTAAGATATTTTACCATTTTAGCCGTTTCTTCTGGAAAAAGTTTTGGCTTCTTATTTACAAAAGCAGTAATTTGCTCTAAACATCTTCCGGTCTCATAATCAAACATTACATCATCAATTTCAATGATTTTTTTTCCTAAATAGATCAAGTCATATATGGTTATTGGGTGATTTCTATCTTCTCCATGTACATTATTTTTTAATATTGTTAATTCTATTTTATCTATTTTTGTAGATATTGATGAAGCCGTTTGATTAAATCGAGCTTCAAAACTTTTAATTTTATTTTCTATTGTTTTATTGTTTTCTTCCTTTAATAAATTAAATACTGACAATTTATTTTCTTCAATTTTTATTTTAGATTCTTCAATGTATTTCGTTATATTATTTAAATTTGTGGTCTTTTCACTTTTTATAAAATAAATATTTACACCAAGAAATGCGACTAAAAAAGTCCCAGCAAAGCCAAGTGCCCATAATAGAATCGATTTATTGTCATCTATTGATTTTTTTAATAAAATATTTTGTTCCGTTAATTTTATTAATTGAATAGACTCCCCTGTTATTATTTTTGTTTGATTTATGCGCTCTTTGTCTTGAGTAAGTGCATGAGTATGAAGAATTAATGATATAAAAACTATAAAAATTAATTTTGTGATCATGAAATACCTTTCAGGAATACAGAAAAAAATATTATCTTACTATGTATTTTTTGAAAGTCGCATTAATATGGGTAATCGAACAAAGACATTTTTTTAACTACAAATGGTAAATATTTTTTATTGCCTATCATATATAAATGTAAATGAAGGTTTTTAATTTTTATTAATTTTTATTAATAATTTTCAAAATATTACTTTAAATCTAAAAAGAAAACCTATAGAATACCAAAGAACCAAATTTTAAGGAAATAAGAGTACTAGCTTAATAGGCTAAATAAAATTTAATTAACTTTGCATCACGCGAAGTTGTGCAGTCTGAAACCGCAAATTTCTCCTTGTCAGCATAACTTCCTTGAGTCAGAGCCACCGAACCATGGTGGTCCTACTTTGACATCGAGGAATGTTTGTTCTGACAGGGCTTTTGCGGGCCTCAGACTGGACTTCTTTTCTCGGTGTCATTTTCAAGGAGTCGCAAATGCTAAATACCGTCAAATACTTCCAAGCTAAAAAAGACCAAGCACCCAAGAGATTACTGTCTCTAGGCTTAAGCCGTCAACAGATAATTATGCTCACTGTTGGCTATCACGATGGCTCAATCGATAAGATGCCTGAGCTTGTTAACTGCCTAACATTCCCCATTGAAAACGAAGCAAACGAAATCATCGGTGTGGTAGGTCTCACGGAAAACTTAAAAACAATCATCCACGGCGACTTATCAACAGGCATATTCAACCGACTAGCTCTAAATGTTTACTCCAAAATTATCATCAGCAGTTTCTTAGATACGCTTGATCTAATGGCCAGCGGAGTACCCAATGCCATCACACTTTTTAGTGATGATATTTCTGCTTTGAAGAATATCGATGAAGTGACATTACTCAGATACTATGACAAGGATCTTCCAAAAGCTCTTGAGAAAGCAGGGATTACAGTTAGGAGGAAAATCTGATGCTAAAACTGATTAATGATTTTCAAACTAAATTAGACTTAAATCAAAAGGGCTTAAAGGCATTAGGATTAAATCAGGAAGCCTTGAAAATGCTTTCAGTTGGTTACTGTGATGATACTCCCAAAGAACTAAAAGGCAGTTTCACCTTTCCAGTAGAAAACGATAAGCAAGAGCCGGTAGGAATAATTGGATATAAGAAATCAAAAGAAACTTCCTTTTACGGTGATGTATCCAAGGGCATATTCAACAGTCTCGCCCTAAAAATCTATAAGAAAGTCTACATTGCCAGCTTCACGGATGCCCTAAATCTAATCTCTAAAGGCAAGCTCAATTCCGTAACACTTTTCTCAAATGATCTGACAGCATTCAAGTCAATCGAAGAAGTGGTTCTCATCGGCTACTACGACAACATGCTAATTGAAGCCCTTAAAGAAGCAAATATCACTATCCTACTAGGGGAATCTGAAAAGCTAAAGTTCAAACGCAAATCCACCAATGAGAAATTCAGACACGTAAACGAGGATGAATTAATCTACTCGGCCAATAAATTAAAATATCATGTAAGAGGGATGGCTACTATCAGTCCTAATAAATTCCGAGTGATCATTGCTGTAGAAAAGAACAAGCAATTCCATACGGACCGAGTTGATCTTATTTCTTACCGGTCAAAAGTTACTTACGCTCGAGACTTAGCAATGAACCTTGATCTCCAACCGAAACAATGTGAAAAGGATCTGTTGGCTATTCTGCAATACCTCGATGACTACATTAAAGAAATAATGCACGCCCACGAGACAAAACCAGTTGAACTTACAGATGAAGAAATAGCACAAGCCAAAGAATTCTTAAAAGTAAATAACCTAATGCAGATTATTGGGGCAGATATTAACTCTATGGGTTATTCCGGT
>NVWA01000003.1 GCA_002746535.1 Planctomycetota bacterium | reverse complement strand
TTGAAAATAATTAAAGAAATCAATATTTTATAATTATTTTAATAAATTACATTAATTAATTATGTACATTAATTTAAAATTATTCTGATACACTTTAATTATCTTCCACAATCATCAGGCCTTGCTGAAAGGTATAGTGTGAATAAACATATTTACGTTCATTTTTTGCTTGATTGACAGCATTTACATTATTTTCATATACCTTTTCAACGCCATCATTTGGGTCAATATAATACATCGTTTGCTCCCTTCGATGACATTCAATCCTAAAGGCATAAGCTGTTTTTAGTAGCAATCCACTGATAGACCAATCAAGTCTATATTCCCATGGGCTAACATCCGTTCCTGAAGCTGGAACTGTATGACCAGGACTCACTCCATCCACAAATAATTCGTCACCATCAATTTCCAAGGTATCTAAAATTGATCCCGCATAAGTTTCGTTGTCTGTAATTAATTTATCAAATGTTAAACCGGCAGAAGTTTTTATAGTAGAATCTTGAACATACCTCCAATCATTTGTGCTAGTATGAGGGGCTTCAGAAAAGATAACACGAAAAAAGATGGAACCAGTTGGTTTGGAATCGGAATATTCATTCTTCCAATAATTAGGGTCTGCTGGGTCTGAACTCCCCCAGTAAGGCTGATCATCCCATCGCTTCCATTGAACAGTCCATTTTATCTGACAGATTGGATCATTTATAGGAAAAGTAATCTTTGGAGAAATAATGTTAATTTTTGGTAATTGCCTAATAAAGTTCGGTTCAATATTGGCAGTAATTAATCCGCCTCCCGAATCTATATTGGGATTTAACCATTTTGAACCACCTCGCATAAAGCCATATAGTAATGACATAACTGAAAAAGTTGAAATCGAATTCGGACCTGAAGTATCCATTTCTGATAATCCATTAATTAAAAATAGCGCACGCTTCCGATCCCCTCTTGCAGTTGTAGAATTCTTATCATGCACTTCTAACAATCCACTTGCTATCGTTCCTGAATCATGATTATAAAGAATCATATCCATCAAAGAATTTGCCGATGAAGAGACACTATCAATCACAAGACCTTCTTTTCGCCAGGCGCTATATTCCGACCATTGATCGGGGGTGTTGCCACCTTCAACTAAATCCCAAGGTCTATTGGAAGACACCGAAGCATCAGGCTGAATATTAAAAGCATTGCTAAAAGCATCTATTTTTTCTTGAGACATATTCCCATAACCACTTGAGAAATTATGATTAAATTTAAGTCCACCGGGGTCTTCTACATTTAATAAGGCCGTACAACCAGTTTCTTGGGTTCTTCTTAAACTTTGATTTCCAGAAAACTCCTTATACATCGTATCTTCTTTGTTAAATCGATAATAGACATCATCATCGCTTGTATAACCTGTTTGTAACTGCCCACCTGCAAATGATTGAGTAAAGTTATCATATTCCCACTCAGGAAACAATTCGCCCATAAAATGTCTCGCTTCCCAAGTACCACTTTTATTTTTAATTCCTATAATTGAGCTTGTTATGCTTTGCTCATAATCGTTAGAATTTATCCCCCAAGGTTTTTGGTGGACAGGTATTGAATTACTAAAACCATTTGAACCATCGTAACCAATTTCATTACCAAGACCTACGTAATAGTATGAATATCCGGTGATAGAACACCATAGTGAATTAGAATTTAATAAACCTTCTCTTAACCACATAAATAACTTCGGGATATCAGCTTCATAATTTCCGGCCCCATAACCAGAATTTAATTCACCAAATCCTGTGTAATCTGCCCAGTTATCTGAAGAACCCGTTTTGCAAAAATACCAGTTATAGCCTTTATTTGAATTCAAATAATTATCTTTAAGATCCATATACGGCATATGACGAGGATCGCCAAAGGTTTGAAATTTTTCTGAAAAGGGAATATTCACATCATCACTGATTTTTGGATAATTGCTTATTTTTTCCACTAACCACGTAAACGATCTAGAATTATTGTGTGTTCTACAATCTTCATAAACCAAATCATCATTTGCAGACACTCTGCCCCACATACTCCAATCAGCAACATCTTTTGATACGTCGAGAAAATAACCATCTGCTATAACTGGGGCAGCAGGTGCATCGGCACCCGTATAATCAGTATTTGTACCCACACAAACATTTAATGTTTCACTTTCAATATTATTCCATTTCGCTGAAGCAATAGCACCTATTCTCGTTTCAGTTGATAAAGGTAAAATCGATGATGCTAATTGTTTGTTTCCTGAATATGTTGAAAAGTAATTTACGGTTGTTGTCGACAAAGAAATATTTTTAGAACTTGTAACCGCTGCATCTCTAGTACCAAGCATTTGAGATCCACTAGGAATTTTTATTCTCCAACGGGCTGTATTTTTTGGCTTATTATCATTGACCAACAAATCATAAGTTGTAGTAGCTGTGCTGGTATCTCCACCAGTAGGCTTATGATCATCTCTAATTGCAGCAGGGATATAGTCAAGTTTATATAACCTTCGATCATTTGTAAAGTTTGACGCATCGATCAATCTAGGCAAACCACCAGCATTACCATTTTTGGTTGCCAAGCTATCCAATATCGATGAACCAGCAATTATTGTTTGTTCAGGTGTTACCATAGGAGTATTATGCAGGGTGATTAAAACACAATGCTCACCAGTAAATGATTTATCAGATGCAATAACTTCATCTTGTGCCCATTTTGATTGATTCGGTGAATGAGCAAAAACATATTCTACTTCTGCCCACATTCTGTCGTAATAAGGCATCTTATTCCAATGCAAATCATTGGCATCATACTCAAGTTTTTTCCCGTGTGCACTACCCACTTGTACCCAACTGGCTGTTCCAGATTTAATCGAGATTCGGTAAACATTATCGGTTAGGTCTGAAGAATCAGCACCATTTGTTCTGACTACTCCATAGCGTACATAACTAGGGTCACCTGCATTTATATTCGCAGAATACCCCTTTAACTGAGCGATTGTTTCCGCATACAAAACTAAACCTCTTTTAAGAGGGAACACTTGAACAAGTGGCTCTACTTCATTGCCAATAGCTGTCGATTGAATTGCAGGTACTGCAATAAAATGAAGCTTGGATGTATCCCCTGTAAAAGGTGTTTCAACTTGAATTTTTGTGACAGCAGGTGATAAGTCATCTCCCACAATTTTAGACTCTGCGAAACTAGCGATAGATTTTATTCTAGTTTCTTCACCACCACTTGCATTATAAACTTTCATACCAATCACAGGTTTAAAGGACCATGTTTCAACGTCATACACACCACCACCACTATCAACTATATTACTACCAATATCACTTTTTGGTAATCTAATGGTCGCTGTTAAATTGGAGCCATTATTACCTAAAGCAATTGACGTTTGAATTTTAAAGAAACGACAATTAGTCCAAGTATCACTAGCTGTTGTAAATGCTGTTTGAACGATGGCATCTCCAACCACGTGCTCCGCAGTAACAGCTGAGATTTTTTTTGTATTATCAACAATCATTCCTTCAAATGGCACAAAAGCTTCACCCGAAGACTCTCCTGGAATAATCGTTGTCACCATAATATAACTACCATTCGTTTCGGTATCAGTATCGTTAGAGATTAGATATTTACCTGTATCTTTGACGGATGTAAAATTAGCATCCATCACTGGAATAGTTTTATTAGCTGCAACATCTATATAAATAGTGCCCGATAATGACCAACTCATAGAATCATCCCAAGCACATTTTTGATTCGCTAAATTTAATTTATCTAAAAAAGGCACCCAGTTCTGATCACTCAAATAAAACATCTCATATTTACCATTAGTAGCATCAGGACCTACTAAAGAAAAGTTCCATGGGTTAACACCTTCGTTCAATAAACTATCTGTTGAATAAAAGTTCATACTTCTTAAATCGCTTCTTTCAGGAAAGGAGTGATAAGGCTCGGTGCTATCATCATAAGAGGACCCATCCCAAAACCGCATATACCCCATACCATTTGCACTCGCTGACACTATCGTGCTAGGACCAGAATTATTTGCAAACCAACCTGAATCTCCTTTTTTGGGAGAAGTCGTTGGCAAAGCACTATCAGAAGTAACACCCAAGAAATAAGGTGTCCAGCCAGCTGGATTCAATTGACGTTCAACGTCCGAACCACTTGCATCTAAATCTGTTTCAAAATTTACACTTGAACCATAATTACCGGCTGCTTTTAAAATATCATTTGGAACTAAAGGATCTATGACAAAATCAACATTCATTTCTTTTGCATTATCATAATGAATTTTGCTTCTCTCTTTTTGATGAAAATAAAAAATATTATCATAAATATCTTTTGCTGGCGCTAAAGAATCATCTAGATAAAAATAAGGCGAATAAGACAACCCTACCGGTTCTACACCCAATCCTTTAGATTGTAAACCATCAGAATTTAAAAAGGAATTCGCATCGGCATCTGAAGCATCTGAACTATGATTTAAATAGCTAAATCCTTCATTCGCTTCCGTTGGTACAGATATAGTTGACCCAGCCATATCGACACCTTTATAATGAGTGCCATAAAAAACAAATTTATTATTTAGGTCATCAACTCCACCATCAAAAAATGTTACATATCGATCGCTTCTCATCATGTCTGCAATTTTCTGAACCATTTCTCTCCATGCGATAAAATCTGAGTTATCCCCACCAGGCGTAACGGTTGATTTATGATATCTAATCATCATAGTTATTGGAGATTCTTCATCATCATCCAAGCGCGCCTTTTTGGGGCCACTGTTGCCATCTGCACTATTAACACCTTCATGTCTCCAAGCGCTCCCATTTTGTGGATCAGATAAATAACCATAAACTCTAAAATATGGATTCTGAGAATCTGTATTGACTGTTATATCAGCAGCACCTGCTGATGCTGAATCATTAAATTTTTGATAACGAATTTTTTCAGCGTGGGATACCGCTCGAAAGTAACTATACCTACCGGCATCATATGACGCATCACCAAGCACATAGGGTCTTTTAATATTTACTCCCGATGAAGAAAATGCCGCGTCAGAATAATTTCTTGATGGCACCATTGGTAATAATTCACCGTGAAGATTTAAGAAAATAGCATTCCTGAATTTTTCAGGATTCATACTCATTTCATCTAATAAAAGACTCCAAGGCATTTCTTCGCCTTGACCTACACGAGTAAAGTAATTTTCTACGTTAGCATAATCCGGATTGTCTTCTCTTGAAATTTCACCTAGACCAGGGTTCTTTTCAGGATCTCGGTCAATGTATTTGTGATACCACCCTCTTTTAGCTTCAAAATTCCTTATGTCATAAATCTTTTTCATATCCGGATATCGCATTGGATTATTTAAATAATCAGCTGGAGCATATGGATGAGGATTATATGGCTGCCAAGAACTAGGGACTACAGCAGGATTTAGCCCTATAATTTCACTGTTAAAATATGGATTATAATTATTAATATAAGTGATTGGCTCGCCTTCATTTAATTTTACATCAGATTGCATGCGACATTTCATTAAGGTCGGCACATAATACTCAGGTTTATCAAAACCAGTTGGCAATGTACCCGGATAATAAAATGCATTTTCAACATCTTGATAAGAGTCTTGGGTAACATTTAAATAGGGAGCATAAAATCTGTCGCGCCCATATCCTAGCTTAGTGACCCAGTGATTTCGAATTGTCATACCATCATTAACAGAGTCTACGTAATCGAGAGCAGATTGAGCCACAGGAAACAATTCGCCCATGTGTACCCACCAACCTGGAATATTTTCAATAGCAATATTATAAAAATCAAAAACTTGCTGTGATTCAAAATCTAAATCACCAATTGTTGGCAATACTGTTATCAAAGAAATAATGGGTTTTGGATAATACATGATTCCATTTATGTCTATCGAATCCACTAAATTACTAGCCGGAAACTTTAAAAAATCTTTGCCACGATAAATCTTGACGGTTATTTGTCTTGTCCCACCAACACCAATGGGAGCAATTTGAATTGTTCGAAGATAACGCCAACTACTAACATGATCAATATCTGAATGTCTAATGTTATTACTCAAGACAATGTTGTATTGATCTTCCTCACCATTCGGTAATGGCATTATTGTCAATAGCGGATGTGGAATTAAATTATGAAGTCGATCTAATGTGTCAGCATTGCCGGTAGTTTCACCGGAATCTTCGATATAGGTACGCAACTCATTCAATATTTGATTCGCTTTAAGTAACGAATATTTCTTATCACGATTAATTTTAATATATTCCGTTTGAGCACTCATAAAACTCAAAACAGACAAAATGAATATTCCCGCAATAACAGTTGCCACTACGATTTCAAGCAAAGTAAAGTTGTTTGATTTTAATTTCATTTGTTTTCCTTCTCTAACTGGTAACACACAGTGCTTAGTTTAATTAGCAACTTGATAGCCAATTCATAATATCATCATAAGCTACTGGAATATAAGGCTTTATCATCTTAAACATCATTCCATAGATATGTCAAAATTATTAACACCTTAAACTAAAAATTTAAACTTTTAACCTAAATTATTGCTACTTAATCAGTTACAAATTTAAAGGTAACCTTATGGTAAATCATTTTTACACCCCTCCTAATATCCAAATCATCCAATGGAAAAATATTTTTAAAGGTGGTAAAATTATTATACACCACAACATAAATTCATCATAAATGAAATCTAAATAATTGGATAATTAATAATAATAATTCAGGTGAGGGACAACGATCTAGATCCATTTAACATCAAATGGATCTAGCAGAATAAGTTTGAATATTTTGATTTACTGAGCTCTACCACCAATCATAAAATGACTATAAGAGCTAGATTCATCGACGGTTCTAAGCCATAAACAAAGACGCATACCTATTCGCTGTTTATTACCAAAACCTGAGCCAGAAATCTCAAAACCCCCTGGAAAAAGTTCTGACGTAGGCGACACGTTCATAAGTTCTGGTTGTTGCGCAAACCAAGGTACATGTTTACTTGTACTCATAGTTAAAGTATCCCCCGAAGTCCATTTAGTATTATAAGCAACTGAGATATTCGTTTTACCATTCATATTATGATTATTCAAAAATAAATGATGTTTGCTTTCAGGGAACTGAAGATTATCGGTGGTAGGATCAGTTGAAAATCCATTTGAAGCCCCAGAGTCTAATTCCCGTAAAACCAACCCTGCAGAACTATCAATATATTCTACCGTATGAGTTACAAACCCTCTTACTTTTGACTTTGTGATTGAATCAAAAAAGATCCCTTCACTCGTTGAAGTTAATGCTTCAAATATAGCAACAAAATCATTAGGAACTACCGGAATATAAACATTGCCTAAAGCTAATTCAGTAGCAACTTTTGCTTGGTCTATATCATATGAAGCTTGTAAATTATTCTTGAAATTTTCAAACTTAGAATGTACCAAATACGGATTACTTTCTGCTTTGACCAGTCTAAGACTGTGCTCCCTATAGAGTGACTCACTATTTGTTGATAACATTTTTCGCCAATTACCTGTTTTATCTTCGGTTAAATAATAAATCTCGAACCTTACAACATCGATAGCATACATACGCTCGTCACCAGGCATGGCATCTCCACCCGTGTAAATAAGTATTTGATTCCCATGCAAGCGAGTTTGCTGATACAATTGTGATTCTGTATTAGCTGCGGCTGTAGAAAAATCTGAGTCAGTAGGAGACATGATAATTTCAATTGGCTGCAAATGCCTAGCTAAAAATAGAAAATTACCCGCATACCCTCTAGTTCCTGCTGGAATACCAGGCCCATTTGGTTGCAAGCTCATTAGAATATCATTATCATGAAATCGATTTGCATAATCATCAGTTAAATTAGCTGCCTTCCAATCACTTATTGCTTGTGTCTGACCTTTAACATCTGGAAGTCTATTATGGTAATCAGGATTTCCTAAATCATCACCCATTCTTTTAGGAATATCATCCCAATCAATACGTTGATAAAATAAATTATTTTCTGAATCATCTCCCGAAGAAACCGGTACGTGATTATAGATTTCAGCCGCCTGATGGACAGACTCTTGAATTTCTGACAAGACACTCAAACCCATCATTGAAGCTGCTTCACGATTTAACATTTGCCGAATATTATCCTTTGTGCCCTGGAATGTATCCATTAGCACTATAGACATCATGGAAAATAATGCGACAGATACAAGAACTTCAATCAAAGTGAAATTATTTTTTCTTCTAATCATTGCTCTACTCCTAAATTAATTATCTTCTATGATCATTAGACCTTGTTGATAGGTATAATGAGAATAGACATATTTTCGTTGACTTTTTGCATTGTTAACGGCATTAACATTATTTTCGTGCACTTTTTCAGCACCATCCGAAGGATCAATATAATACATTGATTGCTCCCGACGATGGCATTCAACTCTAAAGGCATAAGATGTTTTTAATTTCATTCCACTTAATGTCCAATCTAATCTATATTCAAATGGACTAACATCAATTCCGGAAACGGGTACTATGTGACCTGGACTAGAATTTTCTACAAAAATCTCATCGCCATCAATTTCAAGGGTATCAAGAATGGAACCATCGTAGTTATCATTATCCCCAATCAACTTATCAAATGTTAGACCGGAAGATGTTTTAATAGTTGGATCTTGAACATACCGCCAGTCATTTGTACTTGTATGAGGTGCTTCAGAAAAAATCACCCTAAAGAACATTGAACCCGTTGGTTTTGGGTCGGAATATTCTTTTTTCCAATAATTAGGATCATCAGGATCTGAGCTACCCCAATATGGTTTATCATCCCATCGTTTCCATTGAACTATCCATTTAATTTGGCAAACAGGATCGCTAATAGGAAATGTAATTTTTGGAGAAATAATTGTAATCTTAGGCAATTGCCTAATAAAGTTTGGCTCTAGGTTTGCCGTAACTAATCCTGAACCGGGATCAATATTTGGATTCATCCATTTAGAACCACCCCTCAAGAAACCATAGAGCAATGACATCACAGAAAAAGTTGAAATTGAGTTTGGCCCCGATATATTCATGGCTGATAAACCATTAATTAAAAATAATGCCCTTTTACGATCACCTCTTGGGGTGGTAGAATTTCTATCATGAATTTCTAATAATCCGCTTGCAACCTGTCCATTTTGATGTTTGTATAAAATCATATCCATTAATGAATTTGCGGAAGAAGAGCTATCAATTACTAAACCTTCTTTTCTCCAATCACCGTAATAGTCCCATTCTTCGGGCTTATTACCACTTTCATTAATGACCCATGGTCTGTTGGAAGAAACTGTAGTGTCTGGCTGAATATGAAAAGCATCATTTAAACCATCAATTTTATCTTGGGACATAACGCCATAGCCACTAGCAAATTTATGATTAAATTTAAGACCACTTGAACTCTTAATATTTAATAAAGCTGTACATCCCTTTGATTTAGTTCTCCTCAAAGCTTTTCTTCCAGCAAACTCTTTGTACTTAGTATTTTCTTTGTTAAATCGATAATACAAATCATCATCATTAGCATAACCCGTTTGTAATTTACCACCTGCCAAAGGTTGGGTAAAATTCTCATACTCCCATTCAGGAAAAAGCTCACCAAGAAAATGCCTAGACTCCCAAGATCCACTTTTATTTTTTACACCAACGATTGATCCGGTAATACTTTGCTCGTAACCATTTGAATTTGTACCCCATGGTTTAAGATGAAGGGGTATTGAATTACTAAAACCATTGGCGCCATCATAGCCAATCTCATTTCCTAAACCCACATAATAATAAGAGTAACCAGTTATAGAACACCAAAGAGAATTGGAATTAAGCAGACCCTCTCTTAACCACATAAATAATTTCGGGATGTCTGCTTCATAATTACCATCACCATAACCTGAATTTTTACGACCATAACCAGTATAATCAGCCCAGTTATCTGCAGAATCTGTATTACAAAAATACCAGTTATAGCCTTTATTTGTGTTTGGATAATTATCCTTTAAATCCATATAAGGCATGTGGCGCGCATCACCAAAAGTCTGAAACTTTTCAGAAAATGGTATACTTACATCATCAATAATTTTAGGATAACTACCTATATTTTCTACTATCCATGTGAATGATCTAGAATTATTGTGGGTTCGACAATCTTCATAAACTTCATCATTAGCTGTTGAGACCCGACCCCACATACTCCAATCAGCAATGTCTTTGGATACGTCTTGAAAATAACCATCATCAAAAACTGGTGCTGCAGGTGCATCAACTCCAGTAAAATTAGTATTTGCACCCACACTTACATTCAGCGATTCATTTTCGATATTATCCCACTCAGCTGTGGTTATACCGCCAATCCTCGTTTCTGTAATCAATGGCAAAACAGAATTCGCCAATTGTTTATTGCCATTAAATGTTGCGAAATAATTGCCTGTAGGTACCGATAAAGAAATATTTTTAGAACTTGTGACACCGGCACCTCTTAAACCAATCATTTGCGTAGCACTAGGAACTTTTATTCTCCAACGGGCCGTATTTTTTGCTACTTTATCATTAACCAATAAGTCATAAACGGTCGACCCAGTACTGGTGTCTCCACCGGTAGGTTTATGATTATCTCTAATAGGTGCTGGAATATAATCAAGATCATATAAACGACGGTCATTACTGAAATTCGGCGCATTTATCTGTCTTTGTAGTCCACCAGCTATGCCATTTTTAGTATTCAAACCATCAAATTCTGAATCAGCAGGATCTGTTTGAGTTGGCGTTACCATTGGAGTATTGTGCATGGTGATCAATATACAATGTTCACCTGTGAAAGATTTATCCGAAGCAATGATTTCTGTTGTAGCCCATTTTGATTGATTGGGTGAATGAACAAAGACATATTCAATTTCTGCCCACATTCTGTCATAATAAGGCATCTTATCCCAATGAAGATTATTTTCTTCAAAATCTAATTTTTCACCAAGCTTTTCGCCATTCTGAACCCATTTTGCGGCTCCAGATTTAATAGAGATTTGATAAACACTTTCTGTTAAATCTTCATCATCAGTATTATTAGTTTTAACAACACCGTAACGAACATAATTAGGATCACCGGCATTTATACTAGCTACGTACCCTGTTAATTGAGAATGTGAACCTACATATAAAACGAGACCACGCTTTAATGGAAGCACTTGTGCTATTGGTTCAGCTTCATTTCCAAGTATCGTAGATTGAATTGCTGGTGCGGCCATAAAATATAATTCATTATCACTACCAGAAAAGGCAGCATTTAAAGTAAATGTTGTTTTAGCCGGGCCAATATCTGCACCTGCTGCGAAACTACTAACTGACAGAATAGTCTTTTCATTATCACCGTTACTGTCATAAACCTTCATCCCAACAACAGGTTTAAATGAATGTGTAAACACTGTGTAGGAACTTCCACTATTAGAATCTTTAATTCCTTTATCAGCTTTTGGTATAACAATACTAGAATTCGCATTAGCACCAATAGCACCAACAACGATTGAAGTCGTGATTCTAAAGAATCGACAATTAGCCCAATTGGTACTTGCTGCTGTATAAGCCATTTGAACTTGTAGAGCATTAGCTAAATATTCAGTAGTAACGGCATCAATTCTTTTATTACCATCGATTATCATACCAATAAACGGCACAAATGCTTTTCCTGAAGATTCGCCCGGTATGATTGTTGTTAACATTATATAACTAGTAGTGATCACATCATTATCATTTGATATGACATATTTACCTGTGTCTTTAGTACTTGCATATGCAGCATCCATGGCAGCAACAGTTTTATTCGCAGCAAGATCTAAATAAATAGATCCGTTCAATGTCCAGCTCATAGTATCATCCCAAGCACATTTTTGATTAGCTAAATTTAATTTATCTAAAAATGGCACCCAATTTGGATCACTCAAATATAACATTTCATATTTATCATTAGCTGGATCTGGACCCACAAGCGCAAAATTCCATGGATTAGAACCTTCATTCATGAGACTATCTGAAGTATAAAAACTTATACTTCTTAAATTACTTCTTTTGGGAAAAGCATGAAAAGGCTCTAAGCTATCATCATAAGCTAACCCATCCCAAAACCTCATATTACCTTTTTTAGTTGCCAAAGCAGAGGTAATGCTACTAGCACCCGTTTCTTGAGCAAACCAACCGGAGCTCCCCTTTTTGGGTGGCGTGGCTGGCAAAGAGCTGTCTAGAGTAACTCCCAAAAAATTTGGTGTCCATCCCGCCGGATTAAATAGGTTTACAACATCGTTCCCACTGCTATTTACATTAGTTGCATAATTATCTACCACAGTACCCGCACCAGCAATTGTACCGCTAGCTTTTAAAATATTATTTGGGTTAGTTGGATCAATAACATAATTAACATTCATCCCATCAGGAATGGAAGAATGAATCTTACTACGATCATTCTGATGAAAATAGATTTTATTATCCCAAACATCTTTTCTCTTCGTAGGATCAGGATCCTGATCATCTAAAGATTCATCTAAATAAAAATAAGGCGCGTAAGATAAACCCAATGGCTCAACGCCTAGGCCTTTTCTCTGCAATCCATCAGAATCTAAAAAATGTTGCTTCTTAGTATCATCATCAGCTGAACTATGATTTAAATATCCAAAGCCTAAATTTCCTTCTGAGGGTATGGCTAAATTATTCCCTGCCATATCATCACCTTTATAATGAGTTCCATAATCTACATACTTACCATTCAAGTCATCGACACCACCTTCAAAAAAAGAAACATAACGATCGGTTCTCATCATTTCAGCTATTTTTTCAACCATTTCTCTCCAAGCAACAAAATCAGAATTGTTTCCGCCTGGTGTATAAGTTGATTGATGATAACGAATCATCATTGTAATAGGGGCTTCTTCTTCATCATCAAGACGTTCCTTTTTAGGGCCGCTATCGGCACTAGCGGCACCTTCGTGTCGCCAAGTAGCGCCATTTTGAGCATCCGACAAATAGCCATAAACTCTAAAATAGGGATTTTGAGAATCAGTATTTACCGTTTCATCGGCAGCACCAGTAGAACCAGCATCGTTATACTTATGATAGCGAATTTTCTCGGCATGAGATACAGCTCTAAAATAACTATAGCGACCGGTATCATAATCAGCATCGCCTACATTATAAGGTCGTTTAATATTTTTACCTGTAGATGAAAAGGCGGCATCAGAATAATTTCTTGATGGGACAAGTGGTAATAGCTCCCCATGCAGGTTCAAAAATATAGCATTTCGAAATTTTTCAGGTCGCATACTCATTTCATCTAACAAAAGACTCCAAGGCATTTCTTCACCTTTACCAACTCGTGTAAAATAATCTTTCACATTATCATAATCAGGATTATCTTCTCGAGAGATTTCACCTAAACCAGGATTTTTTTCTGGATCACGGTCTACAAATTTATGATACCACCCACGCTTAGCTTCAAAATTCCTAATATCATACATCTTTTTCATGTCAGGATAACGCATAGGGTTATTTAAATAATCTGCTGGCGTATAAGGATGCGGATTATAAGGTTGCCATGAACTAGGAACTGTGGCAGGATTAATTGCCAATATTTCACTATTAAAATAAGGATTATAATTATTGATATACGTGATCGGCTCACCTTCATTTAATTTCACATCTGACTGCATGCGGCATTTCATTAATGTAGGCACATAATATTCTGATTTACTAAAACCACTTGGTAATGTACCTGGATAGAAAAATGCATTTTCAACATCTTGATAGGTATCTTGAGTCACATTTAAATAAGGAGCGTAATAACGATCTCGTCCATAACCGAGTTTAGTTATCCAATGGTTTCTTATTGTCATACCATCATTTACTGAATCGACATAATCTAGGGCTGATTGGGCAACAGGGAATAGCTCTCCCATGTGAACCCACCAACCAGGAATATTTTCAATGGCAATATTGTAAAAGTCATATACTTGTTGTGATTCAAAATCTAAGTCACCAATAGTTGGTAATACTGTTATTAAAGAAATTAATGGTTTGGGATAATACGGACTTCCATTTTTATCTATTGGATCCTTTAAATTATTGCCTGGGAAATCTTTAAAATGAGATCCTTTATATATTTTTACCGTTATTTGCCGAGTACCACCAACGCCGATAGGAGCTATCTGTATTGTTCTCAAATATCGCCAACTACTCACATGTTCTCTTTCACTATGCTTAATATTATTACTTAGAACAATTTCATATTGATTCTCTTCGCCACTAGGCAATGGCATAATCGTTAATAGAGGGTGTGGTATTAAATTATGAAGCCGGTCTAACGTATCGGCATTACCTGTAGTTTCACCAGAATCTTCAATATATGTACGCAATTCATTCAATATCTGGTTTGCCTTTAAAAGGGCATATTTTTTATCACGATTCGATTTAATGAAATTATTTTGGGCGGTCATAAAGTTCAAAACAGATAATACCATCACACCAGTAATTGCCGTAGCAGCCATAATCTCAAGTAGAGTAAAGTAATTAAATTTCATTTTCATTGTATTCGCCCTTTCAGTCTGCAGGATATCTGGCTAAAATTAATTCAGTTCTAAGATCTTTCTCTTCTTGAGTCAAGATGATACTGTTCTTACCTTTTTTAACATAAGGCACTCTAAACATTGCATATTTAAACTTAGCATTATTAATGGCATCAATCGCTTCTTGGTCATAATAAACCCTAAACCAATCATTCGCATTTTTGCCTTTTAAGGATATTGTTCTTTTATTGGCAGCAGAGGTACCTGCAACAAGAGTACCTTTTATGTAACCACCAGCACTAATCGTAACATCACCTGTAACCCACAAAACCCCATCAAATTTGTGTCCTGTATCACTTAAGGTCACATCGCCATCAACAATTAATAAACCATTTCCAAATAATGGATTTGATAAACCGAAATCAAGATCACCTTCTACGTACTTGATTTCCGAATTTAACAAAGCATCATAAGTTCTCGGGTCACTAATATCTGAAATATAAGTGTCAGCGAATTCTTTTAATTCTGTTTGGCTTAACCCAAATACACTTTCAAATGTTAGCTCAGTCGTATCAATAGCTGGGTCACCACCATTCATGAAATCAACTATATTGCCTCCTTGATGGGCAGCACCTAAATTTGACTGTTTACCATAAAAAGAAGAAGTAACCGTTAAAGGGTCACCATTATTAATTACTTGAGCATTTGCGTTTAATGTAACAAACCCATTAACATTAGTGTTGTGTAATGCCGCTTTTTGTAAAAAAAAGATTGCCGGTTTTTTATACATTCTTGACTGAACAACAGTTGCTAACGTTTCCATTTCTTTGGGAGCTGTTCCAACTTTATTGACACGATAAACTATCCCGATTGATCTAGCAATCCAAACTCGTCCAGAGTCTGCTGAATCAGCACCCGTTTCTTTAGAATAATCTTCTACCATTCTTTCCCAAACTTCATAACGTACCTTTAAATCCCCAAAGTTTGTTACTAATCCTCCATTAATAGGATCATACTCAACTGTTTGACCATTAACGTCAAAGTTTCGAACAATGCCTATCTTAGGCTCTTCTGAGTTAGGAATGTAAAAACCCTTTTGGGCTCTACCGGCATCTTGACATATTTCACAATTCTCAGCACTTTTATCAACAAATAAATCTTCATAAGCTAATTCAAAATGATAAGGATCTTCAAGAACTTTAGGACAGCCAACCGCAACATTTCTACAAGTCCAAATAAAATTGAAATTCACAAAATTTTCAGAATTCAGATATTGAGCTTCCCCATTCACTTCAACAGGATCACCATTACTATCTCTTTGCGGATTTCTTTTTTGAGTCATGTTGCCATTTTTTTGAAACTGAGCTAATGTCTCAAACAAACCAGCTTCGGAAATATTTAATGCTTCCCCATCTAATTTGATTCTAAATTCTACTTCCGTCTTATTCCGAACTACCATGTCATTCATAAATGCCATGAAAATAAATAAAACTCCAAATCCCATCACTGCAAGATATACAATGGAACCCTCCTCTTTTTTGCGACGTAGTGTCTTCATGATTTATCCTCATAATTAATAATAAAAGAACTTTTCGTAACTAGATAAAGCAAGGGACTCGCCAAATTAAAACATTTCTTTAAATGCTTAATAATTAAGGACTTATAGTTAGTTAAAACAAAGTATGGGTGTCATATTTATTACCACATAATGGGATAAACCATTGGCAATACCATAACCTATTGGAAAATAAGTAGTTATATGATAGTAAAACTATTACATGTAAATTAAATTTACACCCCTAAGAAGGCATTTTCAAAAGGAAAATCCATTCATTAATTATCAGAATCCCGTTATAATAAAACACATTTTTTACGGATTCAGGCATTGAAAGACCCCTTTCCAATTCAAGTTATTAAATTAACACTGCGAACAAAATATATTTTTGAATGGTGGTTCAAAAAAATAATTAGTAGAAAGAAGTCGCCATACGAATTAAAAGGTGATTGCCATCAATGCGGTAAATGTTGTGAAAACCCAACCATAAAAGTTTCTGTTTTTACATTTCACTTCAAATTCATACGAATGATATATTTAACTTGGCAACAAAGAATTAATGCCTTTTATTTTGTAAGTGATGATCACAAAAATAATACTTTTTCATTTCTTTGTCATCACTGGGATTCTACCACAAAAAAATGTGACTCCTACAGCAGCAGGCCAGGTATATGCTATTTATATCCAAAAAATCTTATGCAAAGTTCTTCGCCAGATTTATTTGAAGAATGCGGATTTGAAATTCAATATAAAAAATCAAAACTATTCAAAGAGTCTTTAGAGAAACTATCGCTAACAGATGAAAAAAAAGAAGAGCTTCAAAAAAAATTACATTTAAAATAACAGAAAGAAAAAATGGAACAAGACTCATCTCATGTAAATTTTCAAGACATTCCAAATGATACCATGCAAATCATCTTACCACTTATCCAGCAATTAAATCCAGATACTTCCCAAGAAACTTTAGCCCATCGATTATCAGAAATGCAATCCTTAAATTATCATACTTTAGGGGCATTCAATGAAGAAAAATTAATCGGCATAGCTAGTTATTGGTTCGGCACCAGATTTTGGTGTGGTAAATATGTTGACATCGACAACGTAATTATTGAGGAATCTTATAGAGGCCAAGGTATTGCGGAAAATATGATAAATCAAATAGAAGTCATTGCAAAAAAAAGTGATTGTGAAATTAGCATCTTAGACTCCTACACAAGCAATCATAAGAGCAACCGCTTTTACCATAAAATGAAATACCATGTTGAAGGCTTTCACTTTGTAAAATATATGGATGATTAATTTAAATAAATCTAAGACCAACTTTTACTAGTAGCTTTTTTCAAGTCATCGACAATAAACCATTGTCCGGGTTTTAATGTACCCAGCTCCATTTTTTCATATTTCAAACATTTGATGTTTTTGGGCTTGACGCCACATTTAGAAACTAACGAATATATTTGATTTTTATAACTTGTTTCGAGATTCATGATCAACAATTGAGAATCAAGTAGTTCCATTTTTTTTGGCTTAACAAAGTTCCCTTGAATATTAACACCTTTATACATTTGCATTAAATCTTTTTTAATGAGTGGGCCACTTAAACTTATTTCAAATGTTCGGTTGACTACCACCTCATAATTACAAACCTTTCTCAACCACTCTTTACTATTAGACAGTGCTAATATTCCACTGGCTTCTTTTTCAAGTGTTAATAAAGGATAAAATTTTGATCGTTGTTTGATCACATCATTTAGAATAGCCGGTTTTCCATTTATATATGAGGCATAATTTTCTTGGCGTAACAAAGTATTCGCAGGTTTTAATTTACTTGTCATCACTTGGGAAATAAAGCCTTTGGGTTTATTCATGATGATCAAAACATCTGATAAACTATTTTGTGTACTACCCTTCAATAATTCAATTATGTCTTCAGTCGGATCAAAGCGTTTTGTCACATCGTGAACTACAGTTCCATTTATTTTAATGGAACCCTGAGAACCAAATTTTTCGCTTTCACTCCTTGAACAAATTCCTTCTCTAGATAAGAATCTGTCAATTTTCACCCGTTTTAAATAGAATTGCTTTGGTTTTATTCGAACAAAATTTCCGCTGACCATATACTTTTAAACTTTCAAATTATGAACACTAATAAACACAAATTATAATTTATTTTTAAAGGCGGTATTTTAGCTTTATTTTACAAAAATTCCTGAAAATTAATAATTTAGACGTTTCTAATTCGTTTAAGTACGTATCTAGCATTTGGTATCCACCATCAATTGAGTATACTTCCGTGCTAAAAATTCAAGGTTCAAGTAATTGATAAAAGTAAAAGAATTAACAAAAAGATTTGGCCAAGTTAAGGCTGTTGATAAAATTAATTTTGAAGTATCTAAAGGTGAGGTTGTTGGCTTTCTTGGTGTAAATGGTGCCGGCAAAACAACCACCATGCGAATGTTAAATTCATATTTAACACCCACCTCTGGATCCATAATGATCAATGGATTTTGTACCCATAAAGATTCCTTAAAAGCGCGTATGTCAATTGGATATATGCCTGAAAACACACCACTACCCCAAGATTTGCGAGTCGATGAATACTTACGATTCCGAAGCCTTTTAAAAAAAGTAAAATACCGAAATATTAAAAAAGAGATCACCACCGCTATTGACACCTGTCTCTTAGGCGATGTAAAACATAGAGTAATCGGTACGATTTCTAAGGGATATCAACAAAGGGTGGCTTTATCAGATGCCTTACTAAACAATCCACCTATTCTTATTCTTGATGAGCCAACCGTAGGTCTAGATCCTAATCAAATAAAACATATTCGAAAAGTCATTCAAGAAATAGGTAAAGATAGAACCGTTTTATTATCAACTCATATCATGCAAGAAGTCGAGAGCATCTGCAGTCGAATCATGATCATGCACCAAGGAAAATTGTTAATTTGCGATACACTACAAAAGTTAAAGCAAAACATGGGGAAAAATTCCAGACTTTACATATCTTCGAAATGTGATGGCAAAAGCATGAAAGCTATCATGGAAAATATTGAAGGAGTCAATACTGTTTATTTTCATAACAAAGGAGAGCTTCAAAACTTCACACTTGAAATAAATGAATTTTCTGAAAATCTACAAGAAGAAATATTTAAATGTTTTGTTGAGAACAAGAGCATATTACTCGAATTAAAAAAACAGCAAAGCAGCCTAGAAGATATATTTGTAAAAGTAACCAATCAGGAAAATGGAGAAAAGACTGAAATACAGGAGTCATTAAATTGATCGCCATATATGCAATAGCAAAAAAAGAATTGCAGTCTTATTTTTATTCTCCGATTGCCTATGTTGTGATGACGGTTTTTCTGATCATCACTGGTATTTTATTTAATACGACTTTAGAATCATTTCAATCTGAATTCACCCCAGATCATGAACCAATGGAAGTTATATATGGATCCTCTTTTTGGATCACACAGTTAATTTTAATCCCAACCATTACTATGCGACTTTTTTCGGAAGATAAAAGAACCGGCTATATTGAAGTATTATTATCAGCCCCCGTCAAAGACTATGAAGTTGTCTTAGGGAAATATTTTGGCGCATCGATCTATTATATAATCTTATGGCTTCCTACCTGGATATATGTTTATATTCTATTTCAATTAACAACTCCAGATATAGGGCCTATTTTAACGGGCTTTCTTGGTGTAATTTTAATTGGACTATTTTTTACTTCAATTGGTCTATTAGCATCCGCCTTAACAAAAAATCAGGTCATATCATCGGTCATTTGTTTTTGTATCATCGCCATTATTTTTAGTATCGGAAAATTAAAAGAGAAAGTTGAAAACGAAACATTATCAACAATTTTTCAACAAGTATCATTACTTGATCATAGTCTAGATTTCTCAAAAGGAATCATCGACACAAGCTATATTATTTACTACATATCAGTCATCGTCTTATCGCTCTTTGCTACTGTTCGAATTTTAGAATCTAGGAAGTGGAGTTAATCTGAAAATGAATATAAATTTGGTAAAAAGTATTGCTTCATTTATAGGTGCTGCTGGTTTAAGTATATTATTCGGCGGGATCCTTTTGCTTTCATTCACCAATGCCGCAGGAAAATCGGTTCAACTCCATATTATTTTTGGATTAATATTACTTTTCATAGGTGTAGGTTTTAATAGCCGAAGCATATGGCACTATTTTAAAAGTCAAAAAGGTAAACATCTGATTTATGCAATTCTCATAATGTCTTTACACATTTATATCATCGTGTGTATCAATTATATTTCCTTCAAAAATCGCAAAAGAATAGACTATACCCAAACAAAAAAATTCACCTTATCAGATAAAACCATCAATCTAATAAAAAATAAACTCGATCAAGATATTACCTTAATCATGAATGAAAATATTCATGAAAATAGCTTAAGAGATCTAAACGAATTAATTAATCAATTCAAATATCATTCAAAATACATTAAGGTCAAACGATATCATCCACTCAAAGACCCTAACAATGCTGCAATATTACAAAGAGCCTACTCACTTAAACCAAGCCATTTATTAATTGTTGCCAGTGAAACAAAAGGGACAAGCATAGACAAAGGACCACTAATCGATAAAGGTACAAAAAGAATCACCTGGTTTAAAACTGAACAAGCAATTTATAATTCTCTTTTGAATACAATCAATGCTAAGCGTTATAAAATATATTTTATTAGTGGTCACGGAGAACCATCAACAACATCCAAGAGTAGAAACAAACCTAACGTGACTCAGCTAGTTAATTGGCTTTTAAATGAAAACTATTCTGTTGAAGAAATAAATTTAAATAAATTAGATAAAGGAATTCCTAAAGATTGTGATGTTTTAGCTATCATTAATCCAACAAGAAGATTTCAGAAAAATGAAATTGAAATAGTAGATCAATATTTAAGAACAAAGAATAAAGAGGGTAAAAAAGGCTGCCTATTTCTGGCTCTTGGATCTAATTATGAACAAAATCATAAAGGCAGATGGGATTGGATATCAACTGGTTTAGAAGAATTAATGATAGAATATGGCATACAATTTAATGCCAATATGATCATTGAACCCACATTAACAATCAAACAGATGGGTATGACTTCCATCTATTTACCTTCCAACCATTTTGGAAAACATCCTATTACAGAACCATTCTTCCATAATAAAGTTTCATTAGCTTTAAAAGGAAGCACTCGAAGTTTATCACCCCCTAAACAATCAAGAAACACTAGAAGATTAATGGGTCTTATAACAAGTAGCACCGAAAGCAAGGAGATTATAGATTTAAATGGCTTTACAAATTCTGTCAAAAAAAGAAGACTAAATGAATACATTTCGAAAATAGAAAGTAAAAATCATTTCATATCCATTGCCTCAACTGATCCAAAACCAAATAGTAAAAAAAGAAAGAATTTAACGGCTGATGATTTTGACCCAAATAGTGCCAAGGTAATTGGAATAGGTAATGGACTGTTTTTGAATTCACCTATTTCAGAAGCTGCTCGAGATTATTTTTCGAATAGCATTAAATGGCTCACACTCGAAAATGATTTAATCGGAACTGGCACCGATATCTCCAAAAAAGTATCTTTTGTGATTCCTGAAAA
This sequence comes from Planctomycetota bacterium, assembly GCA_002746535.1. Classification (GTDB taxonomy): domain Bacteria; phylum Planctomycetota. The sequence continues at coordinate 237,361 of NVWA01000003.1, read as the reverse complement.
TAAAGAATGGATTTATAAAGAGATCATTTTTTATCTAATGCCATTATTCTGGATATTTTTTGGCGGCATTGTTTGGTGGCGACGAAAAAACTAAAAAAGGATGATTAAACAATGAACACTTTTTCCTTAACAGTTAGTACCATTATAGCATTGGTCTTAACATCCTATATTTTTTTATTTGAATGGTCTTCTAAGTTAAATTCAGTAATACATAGCAAATATATCTTGAGTTTTGACCCAAAAAATGTCATTGATTTTGAACTTAAATATAAAAATAATAGTTCTTTAAAAATTACTCGCAAAAAAAATACTTGGAAGATCTCACTTCCAATCGAATGTAAAGCAGATCAATTAACCATCAATAGCATCATGCAGAAATTACCAAAACTTCCCAAATTTAGCAGTGTAGAAGAAAAAGATCAAAAAGGGTTAGAAGCGTACGGGTTGAAAAATCCTTCTTTAACTCTAAAAATCACCTATCAAAATAACGAGCTAAATAGAGTTGAATCGAGACAACTATATTTTGGAAAATTAACAGAAAATAAGGCCGAAGTATTTGTCAAAGCCGATCAAGATTCAAGGATTTATCTTTTGCATTCAGCAGTACTAAACATATTAAAGCAAAACTGGAATAATTATCGATTTAAAAATCTAATCAGCATGAACAAAGAATTTATCAGTAAAATTAATTTCAATGATACTGATGAGACATGGTCTATTCAGAAAAAGAACTTCACTTGGTTTTGCGAAAAACCATTCACATGGAAATGTGATCAACTAGAAATAAATACTTTTTTAGTAAAATTTTGTGCTCTACAAATAAATCGATTTGTTGAAAATGATCTCTCAAAGAAAAAAAATTATGGTCTTGAAAATCCAAAGCAATCCATTCAATTCATTGATAAAGATAATAAAAGCTACACAATATTTTTTGGTGAAACCAGAGCCGGCAGCACATTCTTACACAATACATTAGAAAATTTTATTATTAGTGTAAATGCAGATCAATTGAATGAGATCATTCCAAATTTAGGAAGTGCTAGGTCAATGGATTTTATTGAATCAAAACCCCATGAGGTCAGTGCCATTGAATACAAAAATAAAACTGGAAATATTTTCTTTAAAAAAGGTTTAGATCATAAATGGGAACATCAAAACAAAAAATATTCATTAGACCAAGCCACTATAGGTAATTTAATAGAAAGATTTGTGATTATCGTCCCTGAATATTATATAGACAAAAATCAATCAGAAAAAATATTTGGTTTTAATGAAAATGCTCAACAAATCACCATTGAAAATATTAAAGGATTTTCTGAAAAAATCACCATTGGCAATAAAACAAATGGATGGGCTATTCCTTCACAATTAAAATATTTCACTACTCAAGCTGAAGCTATCGCTTATGGCAAAGAAAACAAACTGAATAAGAAATTATTTATTCCGATAAAAAAATCCTACTATGCAAAATATAATGATTTTGATCAGGTTTTTATAATTGATCCGGATCTCGTAAGTTTATTTCAAAGACCTATAATCTATTTCACTAAAAAAACGTTTAACGTAGGAAAAATTAACGACCTTAGGACAATTAGAAGAAATATTGGCGACAAAGAGGAAATATATGCCAAGCTCAACAGCTTAAAATGGATTGAAACAAGTAATGATAATAAAGAACTAAAATACCAAAAACTCGCCTTATTACTTTTATCCCTCAGTGATTTTACTGTAGATGAATGGATCAAAGAAAGTATAAAAAATGAGGATTTAAAAAGCTATGGCTTAGATAAACCTAAAGCAAGTATCACAGCCACTTTCTCAACATATATTAATAAAAAGATTAAGGGGAAAAATAAAAAAACTAAAGTAACGGCCCATTTTAAATTTGTCTTCAGTCATAAAACAATAAGAGGTAATCACTTTGGATGCATTTTTTACCGAGCATCTCTAAAAGACGAATTCAAATCAATGAATTTCATTTTCACCATCTCACCCAAACGACTTATTGATCGGTTTTTAGCAAAACTACATTGATTTAAAAGTTACATAGTTATTCCATTATATTATTTAACATCGCAATGGCTGTTCATCTCCATATTCAGCGGCATGTGGTTTTGGGTTAGAATCAAAATCGATGATAGTAGCCAATCTAGGTTTATCAGAACAATTTGGATCAGAGGCATGTAAGGCTAATACATTAAAAAAAAGGATATCACCAGGTTCCATTACGGCGTATTCAATATTTTCATTTTCAATGTTATCTTCATTGATCATATAATCTTCGCCTTGATAATGATCAATCAGGCCTCTTTTATGAGAACCAGGAATGATCTGAATGCATCCATTTTCTCTAGTCGAGGGTTCAATGGCGGCCCAAACAGTAACCTGATTCGTATTATTCATATCTGGCCAATAGGCATAATCTTGGTGCCAAGGTTTTCTTCTGCCACCAGGGTTTTTACACATTAACTTACTTGAATGATAATAAATCGTATCGCCAATCAAATCTTGAACAATATCAAGAATTTTATTACTGCTTGATACCTTTCGAAAATCTGATTCAGAAGAATAAACTTCTTGGATTTTTCTTAGAGTTACACTTTTTTCACTTTCGATATCTCGAACTTTTTCCACATCATAAAAAGCTCGATCAATTTTAAAAGACTCTCCATTGACTTGTACTTTTCTTTCAGACTCATCTCTTAAATTGATAATCAATTCAATTTCTTCCTCTGTATAGAGACCTCTTATAATGACAAAACCATTCTTATTAAAACTGTCGATCTGATCTGCACTTAAAGTAAGATTTCTTTTTTCTTCTATGGGGGTAAATCTTTGTATCATTACATTGGCTCCAGAAGCTCGTTATTTCGATCTTAATAAGTCTCTGTTTATTTGCCCATATTTCCCCTGTAATAATCGACAATATTGTATAATAATCGAAACTTTATTTACCAAGCCGACAATTTTAACTATAATTAAAATGATCAAAACAACCAATAACAGTGATAATATCTAATGGTAATCAATAAAGAGCCCACAACGTTACCAATCTATAATCCTATAGATATCGGTGATATTCAACTAAATGTCATCGCTAGTTTTTTCGGACAATTAAAAATTCAAATAACGTCCTGTTTGAATTACGAGATCTTTTCAAATTGGAAAATTATTGACCGAGTATTAGACGATGACTTTTTCTTTTTCATAGAAGAAGGAAAAATCAAAGCTCAAATTGAAAACCAAACCTATATTTTCAAATCAAATGAATTTGTCATCATTCCCCAGGGTATCCAAAGCACACTCACAATAGAAGGCGATTTAAAAAAGCTTAAAGTTATAACGCTACATGGATATATCCATAATCACTGGAACTACCCCATTCTAAATAAATTAACTCACCACCATTTTAAATTACCCGAAACAGAAGATTTTTTTACAAAACTATCTTACCTTACTAGCCTCATGACAATTAACAAAAACATGGCATCCATTACAGGCAATGCCTTAATCTCACAATTATTTTTACATTTAATCCAGTCCAAGCAAATCACCGAGTTCCCAAAAATAAAACTTGATTCTAGAGTTGAAAAATCATTAGACTATATTAATCAACAATTTGAAAAAGATTTAACTGTTACAGATTTAGCTAAGGTATGTCGCCTAAGTGAAGTTCGCTTAAGAAAAATATTCAAACTTTCTTTAGGAATAAGCCCAAAGAATTACATAGCTCAATTCAGAATTAACCAAGCTTGCAAATTATTAAAGACAACGCAGCTTTCTATTAAAGAAATATCATTTAAAACGGGTTTTAATGATGAACATTATTTTCATTTAAGTTTTAAAAAACAAACGAAGAAGACACCAACAGAATATCGCAATTTTGCTGGCCAAGAAATCTAAGATCTATTTCTCTTATGCTAATAATATTCCCGCTGCCATGCAAGCTTTTCGGTAGACATCATTTGGCTTAATCATTTCTAAACAAGCATAATCACCTCTATGACATGTAACGTTTCCGAAAACAGAACAAGGTCTGCATGGTAACTCTTCTACACTTATTTGTGTCATTAAATCCAAGTTGTCTCCTAAAGGAGCAAAACCAATATCTGGATGTGTTCCACCCCAAATAGACAAAACACGAGTTGCCATTAACCAGGACATATGCATATTGGACGAATCCATCGTAATCATTAATTTCACATTTTTAATAACATTTAATTCATCATTCAATGAATATTTTCCGGCAATATTGAATATATTTGCAAAGGGTTTAGCGAATTCTTCTAACTTTTCTTCTTCATCATACCCACCAAATAAAATGATTTTACATCTATCTAAATCATCAAATTGCTTTAATAATTCTTTCATATTTTTTTCTGGCCATTGCTTTCCCTTATGCAAAGCAAAAGGAGCAATGCCAATAACAACTTTTGTAGAATCAAAAATTTCTTGGCACACGTTTTCTTTAGGTCTATCAGTATTAACATATAAGTGGCCATTTATTAAAAAGGTAAACCCAGCTTGAACAAATACTTGATAATAACGATCAGACATGTGTTTTAAGGGTGTTCGATCTTTTTCTTTTAAACGGATCATTTTTTTCTTTTCTTTGCGTCCCTTATCAATATTAAAAGACTTTACCTTTTTAATAAAAAATGAAATCAATCGGGATCTAATCACATTATGCAAATCTATAATCAATTCAAATTTATATTCTTTAGATAACTCATTGCAAAATTTTCTAATTCCATTCAAACCCTTATATTCTTTTTTTGTATCTATTGGAACACTGATTAAGCGTTCAGTATTTTGAAAAAATGCTGTGAACAATGGCTTAGTCACAAGAACAATTTGATAATCTTTGTAATTATTAAGAAAACATTTTAAAATTGGTACCGTCATGGCTACGTCACCCATAGACGACAAACGTAAAACTAAAATTGTTTTAAGACTTTTCTCAGTCACCTTCTTTTCTCCAAAACCTTAATACCTTTTTAAACTTTTTAAATCGTTCATAGCTTTGATGGGTAGACTCAACTAAAACCATAATCTTATCACTACTAACTGAACACAAAGAGGCATAACGATCCACAACTATCTGCATATCCTCTGGTTTCAAGTATATCTTTCCAAAGCATTTTGCACCCATTTGCCAAGTTACATGCCCCAAAGTCATTCTATTTAAATCAACCAAATTGAACTCAAAAACATCTCCCCTTCTTTTGATGACAATATTGCCAGGAGTATAATCTAAATGCAAAAAGCCCTTTTGATGGAGATTAAAAGTAAATTCTGCAAACTGCAAAAATAAATCAGTAGAACCTTTTACTCTATCCTGGATTACGTCATGAAAAGTAAATTCATAATCGACTTTTTCACAAACATAGTAACTTTTTTGCAACAAACCTAAGACATAATAACTAATATAACCAACTGGAGTTGGCGTATTCACTTTAGCATTTTCAAGTTCTATGGCATGTTCAAAAGATTTCTGTGCCTTAGATCTATTTAATATCGCGTAAATAATTTTTTTAAATAGATTTGGAATTTTAAAGGATTTAATTATGAAGGGTTTTTCATCAAACTCAAATTCCTTCAAACTATTACGCCCTTTATAAATTTCATTTTGATTTATATCAAAAATATCATGCAAGCGTTTAAGTTCTTCTTCAAGATGATGATACTTGGAAGCAATTTTAAATTTTATCTTTTGCATTAAATTAAGGATATATCTTTGAAATTCGGATAGTACTATTTAAGTTGTTGATGCGTTTGTTTTTGAGCACTTGGCACAAACCCCAAACAAGGTGATTTCATGGCCTTCTAAAATAAACCCCGCTGGCACATTTATTTGATCAGGTATTGAAAGCGGACAATTATCCAAATCAAAAATGGAATTACATTTTTTACATTTAAAATGATGGTGATGATCTAATTTTGAAAGCTCATACCTCGTTTGACCATCAGGCAATGTCACTTGAATTATTTCATTTGCATCTATCAGTAATTTAATCGTTCTATAAATAGTAGCAATACCAATAGATTCATTATTTTCTTTGGCTTTCTCTAACAACTCGTTGGGCGACAAGGGACCTTTCGAGTTTTTTATCACCTCGTATATTATTTCTCTTTGATTGGTTTTTCGAACGCCAACTTTTAATTTAGCCATATTTTAAAGTTTTTTAAGGGTTGCTAAATAAATTAAATTATTAAATTTTTCCAAGGAATCAACCTAGGAGCCATCTAAAGCTTATTTAGTATAAATTGATAAAACTTAAAAACAAGAAATGATTTCTTGAATACCTAAAAGGTGAGCGAAACACTTAAAAAGTACTTCTCTTTTAATCACGTTCACTATAATTTTCATTTTCTACTAAAACAAAGTTGTTAAATGAAGTTTTATTTATTTTTTATAATTATTTCCACCTTTACAATCAACATCCTACATGCTCAAAGTAAGAGCAAAACAAAAGTTCTTACTAATTCTTTTCGCATTTTAAACTTTAATGACAATTTACTTTTAGGGTCCCCATATTTATTTTTTGAAAGAGATAAAGTCGAAAAATATGACGGTGATGATCTTGGTGAGACCTATTTTTCATCATTTCAATTTCAAAAAACACTAATAAAGTTTGAAAGCTTATTAAGTATCAAATATACAACACGACTATGGACAAATCGAATTGATAGCAATGAGTTAAATTATATTGATATCACTTCTGTACACTTAAATTATCAAAGACTTCCTTACATAAGCAATGGTTTCAAGAACCATTTCTATTGGGGTATTGAATTAGGTATCGAACTACGTACACAAATAGAATCTTTAAGCTTTGCTTCATACCAACAAGACATTGTTCATCAAATCAAAAACAACAATCCTACATATATTAATACTCCATACAAAAGATATGCGGGTTTATTTGAATTCAAAATTGGGCGAGAGAATCAAATAGGTGAAAAATGGATTGCAAACATCTCATTGTCTTCTCAAATAAAAGCTGGGAACCATCAAATTAGAAATGAATCTGCTTTTGCTACTTACATTGAAATTCATTATGGGAAAGAAATTAAATCTATAAACCATTTAGATATCTCTAGTAAATGGGAATTAAAATTAATTTATTTAAATTTTAAAATTGACCTTGAAAGCGAGCAGTCAATGAAAGTAGGTTCTAAAGTTTTCAGAAATATACCTTTAGGCAATTGCAATGCACAAATCGGGATTGGGTTATTCTTCCCATTTATCATAAATGAAAATGAATACGCTGAAAAATTCCCCAAAGATAATCTTAAAAAAGAATTAAACTTTACTGTTAATATTGTAATTAACTTTTGAGTCATTCGAAACATATCGAACATTTATGATTACGTCATATTATTTACCTACAAAACGTAGCGTTTTTTACGACTTTTGATGAATTCAAAATGATTTTAAATGTATAAATTAGAAAAACTAAGTTAAGCAATTTAGAAGTCAAAGCAGACAGGCTTTAGTTTCTTATAGCAACTTTCAAGTCCTATTACAGCCAATAAATTGGTCATAAATCAAACCTACTAAGTGATTTGCAATACATTATTAATCGTGTATTATACCCGACTCATTTCGAATAATAAACAAAGAGCAAACTATTATGGCTGATCCTGAATCAGAAAAAGAGTCCAAATCTTTCTTCGATAGCCTCACAAAATCTGAAAAAATGCTAGTAATTCTTAGAGATGAATTGTATGAAAGCTCTTGGGATTTAATGCTTAAAGATTTAAATTCAAGATTAAAGGGCGAACCCTTTATTTTTAAGTTAGCAGATCGAATTGATAGCGACATTAAATGTATAGACAAAATTAAATCATTTGAAAAAAAGAAAAATGTAAACATGGGTGACTTCATCAACCTGAAGTCGGAAGGACTTTCTCAATGAAATATTTATTGATATCTCTTATTGCAATATTCATCACTTCATCCCCACTTTTATCGCAAGAAGAAGACGCCTACTATAATGTAGTTCAAAAGAAACCATTTAAAGGTCTTGAATTATTTGAGGCATGGCATTCAAAAGTACCCTTTCATGCGCCGAAAATCATTTGGTCAACATGGAACAGTGTCATCCTGCAATCAACAGACAACACCAAAACATTGGTATCTATTAAAAAAAACAGTGGTGTCGTTCGATGGGTCAATAAAATTGGGTTCAAACTGGAAAAAATCCCTACTGAAAATAAAGATGGATTATATATTCTCTATAAAAATGTTATCTATATTTTAGATCCTCGTAAAGGTGGTTTAATGAGTAAACGAACACTAAATTACGCAATTGCAGGTAATGTGATTGCCGGTCAATTTAGTTTATATAGTTGGGAATGGGGCAAAAAAATTCACATGCTACAAACAGATGGAGACTATAGATACGGCTGGGCTGTAAAAGTTCCTAACGAAATACATGCTGGCGCTACCCCTACTCTTAGATTGGATTATATTTATATTCCATCGCCTAAAGGATTACTCTATTGCTACAATTCTTTGGGAATTAAAAAGTGGGAATTTTCTAACAAACCTATCTTCGACGACTTAGAATATTTTGGATCTGCAATAGATCAAGTTGACAATCAAATCAGAAAAGAAAGAAAAGAAAACGCTTCTCTCAAAATCATTAAGAAACTCAAAAAAAAGAGAGATGTGTTTGATTCTCTCATTGATCAAGCCATTGATCGTAAAAAAGGGAAATATTTAGCACCACCCGCATTTTATAAACATAATATGTACATTGGTTCAACAGAAGGTACATTATGTGCATTAAATCTATATAGTGGTGGCCCTCTTTGGCAATACCATGCTGGTGAACCAGTAATTGGAGAAATTATTGCCCTTGAAGAACTAATTATTTTCTTCAGCAAAAAAAACGGCGCAACTGCAATCAAAAGAGATCCAATTGAAACTGAATTAAAATGGAAAATTGCTGATGCCAAAACAGCTGTCAATATTACTCATAAGCATATTTACTTCTTAACCTTCAAAGATGAGCTCCTGTGTGTTGATAGAAAATTTGGTCAAATTAAATGGAAATGGAAAGTACCTCAAAATTTGACAGTTGTAAAAGATTTGTACAGCGATGCTCTTATCATTTCAAATTCGAAAATGAAAGATGGCAACTTCACCGTTCACGCACTAACTGAAAATGGAAATTATCCAAAAGTAATTGATTACCAACTTCTCAAAAGTGTTGGCTATAACCATTACGATTCCATTGAGAAAGCTAAAGAAGAGAAAATTAAAAAAGAACTTGAAAAAGCAAAAGCTATTTTAGAGAAAAAGAACGGGAAGAAGAAGAAATAAAATAAATTTCTATTATTAAGAATTCATATGCAAAAAATAATGATAGTGGCACTATTTACTATTAACTTTAATATTCATTTATATGCCGAAAAAGATCCATTCTTATCTCCATTTGAACCAAAAATTGAACCTAAGGTTAAAGAGAAAATATTAAAAAAACTAGACCTAGAAGTAGTCAAACCTTCACTATTAACACCTGCTCTCAAAACGACTCTAACTAAAATTGAAACGTTACTTAAAGCTGAAAAGACACAAGAAGCTAAAGAAGCTTTAGATCTGCTTATAAAAACTGACTCAAAAGTCTTAACTATTCCTGTCTTTAATCAAATCAAAGATGATCTAGAGAATCTAAAAAAATTAGAAAAAGAATTAATAGATGCTGTGAATGGTATGAATATAAAAGGTAAAATAATCTTACCCGGTAGTCCCAATATCCTTCTAATAAATGATCACCCCGTAAAAGAAAAAGAAAATTTAAAACATTTATTAAAGCTTGAGAGCAATATCATTTTAGAAGTTGTCAAAAATAAAAAATATGTGTTAAGAATCAATCATATCTATAAATCATTTAACTATAAATGAAAATCTTAATTGCCTCGGATTCGTTTAAAGGCACATTAACTTCAACAAGAATCAGTCAACTTTTCATTAAACAATTTGATCATCAATATACAGAAGTCACTAGCGCCCAAATTAGTGATGGTGGTGAAGGGCTACTTATTGCCTTGGAACAACCATATGATCTGGAAATTCAAAAGGTTTCTGTCATCGGACCTCTAGGAATAACAGTACAAGCAAAAGTGGGTACTTCCGAAAAACACTCTCTTTTAGTTGTTGAAATGGCTGAAGCATCTGGGCTGCCATTGATTCAAGAATCCTTACGCGATCCATTAACAACTACTTCATATGGCACAGGCCAACTATTACTGTTGGCAAAAGAAAATAAATATAAAAATATTTTATTAGGTGTTGGCGGAAGTGCTACTTCAGATGGTGGTATCGGTGCACTACAAGCTTTAGGAATTCAAATAGATGATATTCCAGATAAAGCTTCTGCCAAAGATCTCATCAATATAAAATCGTTTAATATTCCTACTAATTTTTGGTTAAAAGGTAAAAACATTCAAATTGCTTGCGATGTAAATAATCCCTTTACGGGAATAAATGGAGCAGCAAAGATTTATGGACCACAGAAATGCAATCCAACTATTGATTCCTCTGAAACAATTGAACAAGTTGAAGAAGGAATGATTCATCTTCAATCAATTATCAAACAACAATTTGATATTGATTTAAATCATGTACAAGGCTCTGGAGCAGCTGGAGGAATAGCAGGATCTTTTCACGCCATACTCAAAGCATCTTTAACACCTGGAACGGATATCATATTTGATGCTATCCAACTTGAAAAAAAAATCGAAGATGCTGATCTCATAATTACTGGAGAAGGATGTCTAGATCATCAAACTTTAAATGGCAAAGTTATTGCAGGAATTTCTCATTTGACCAAAAAACACCATAAAACATTAATAGGTATCTGCGGACAAAACAATTTATCGAAAGAAGAATTACATCAATTAGGAATACAAAAGGTATTTTCTTTAACAGATTTCGCATCCATAGAAGATTGCATGAACAATACAGAAAGTGTTTTTATAAAACTGCTAGATCAACTAGCTGTAACCTGCCTTTCATAACAAATCAGATATTTAGGCAATCTCATTTAATTTTCAATCAAATCAAGGAACTAATAGGATTATTGCCCCGCAGTAAGTATAATTTAATCTAAATTTTGTGTTAAAAAAATCATGCATACTATTGATCAACTTAAACGCCCTTTAAAAGATCTTCGGCTATCAGTCATTGATGCTTGTAATTTCAGGTGTAATTATTGTATGCCTGCTGAAAAATTTAAATCCAATTATAAATTCTTAAAAAAATCAGAACTATTATCTTGGGATGAATTATTTTTATTAACTAAAATATTTGTTGATTTTGGTATTGAAAAATTGCGACTTACTGGCGGGGAACCATTATTAAGAAAAGGCCTTGCAGACTTTATTAAAAAAGTAAAAAACGAAACCAACATAAAACAAATTGCCTTAACAACCAATGGATATTATTTAAAAGAAAATGCAAAACAATTAAAAGCATCTGGCCTTGATCGCCTGACAGTAAGTGTTGATAGTATAAATGAAAATACATTCGCTAAATTAACAGGTCAACATGAAACTCTACCGATTATTTTAGATGGCATAAAAGAGGCTATCAACGTTGGTTTTAGTCCTATCAAAATAAATGCTGTAATTCAAAAAGGAATTAATGAGCATGAAATTCTTGAATTAGCAAATCACTTTAAAAAAAAAGAAACCATTCTTAGATTTATTGAATACATGGACGTTGGAACCATCAATAATTGGGATGATTCAAAAGTACTTTTTTCAAGTGATATATTAAGTCAAATCAATGAATTTTTTCCATTGCAACCCCTTGAAGCGCAATATTATGGCGAAGTTGCCAATCGATACGAATATACCGATCAATCTGGTGAAATTGGTTTTATCTCATCCATATCACAACCATTTTGCCAAAATTGTACACGTGCTCGTGTGACTTCCGATGGAAAATTTTACACTTGCCTGTTTGCATCGTCGGGCGTCTCCTTGAGAAAAATATTAAGAAGCCACTACTCAGACAAACATATTCAACAGAAACTAATAGAAAAAATAGCCGATTCATGGGCGAAAAGAGAAGATCGTTATTCCGAAGACAGACATCTTAAACATCCAAAGCAACCAAAGACTGAAATGTATCAATTAGGTGGTTAATTAATCAAATCTAGTAATAGTTTTTATTCAAAAGAAAGATTAAAAGAATAATTTTGGAATCAGAAAAATATCATCTTCAATTATCTGAAAACCTCTTTAAATTATTAAAAACTAATCGTCCTTTAGCTGAAAAAAAATTTCAGGAATTACCAGATTCTGAACAAATCGACCTCATCAATAATTCTTCTAATAAGCTTGCAAGAGAAATATTATTTTTGTCAAAAGACGCTCGGGTTATCCTAAAAGAAATTAAGAATCAAAAATTTGGCGAATTAAGTCTCCAAGAATATCTAGAAGATTCATTGGTCATTATTTCCAATTGTACTAGTGAACAATTTGCTTATCTGCTTGATATTGACTTATGGCGAAAAGGCAAAATTGATTCAAAAAGATTTCTTGAATGGATAGAAATTATCAAAGAAATACCCGGAAGCCAATTTAGAAATATTACAAAAAATTTAGATGTCAATGCATTGTCAACCGCTTTATCATCTTACGTCCAAATACACTTAAACACAGAAGATCTCTTATTGATGCATCATTTAGGATCAGAGCATATTTACTCTATGCATGACCTCGACATTGATAATGCAGAAATTGAAGCTTTTATTCATTATATATTAGTCGCGGATCCAGATTATTATAATCAGCTAATAAAAGTTTTGGCAACCGAAGACATTGAAGAGATTATGAATGAAGCCAAAGGTGGAAGAGATGATCGCATTTCAGAACAAAAACTACCTAGTTATGAAGAATCGCTAATTATTAATACCTTTATTGAGCATTTTGATTTCAGCCCCTTAGATAACTTAGTGATAACTTCAAATACCAAAGAAGTAATTCTTTCAGAAGAAACAAATCGAGATCAAACATTTCTAGAACATATAAGAAAATCTGATGATTACATCAATCATCACAAAAAAAAGCTGGAATTCAAACTCAATAAACAATTAGCACACCTAACAAATTGTGTGATAATTTTAGATGGTTTATCTCCAACAGATGAATTTCAATATCGCGAAGGCATTAAAAAATCACAATCAATTTTCAATATTGGTCTAGCTTATTTAGCAAATCAATCTATTCCTGAAGGAATAAATATTATCATCGAGAAAACGGCCATAGAAATATATCAAACGGGATATACTTTACTCAGTTATATCCAGTCGAGAGCATCCAATTTACTCGATGAAGACGATGAAGTTATTGCACGATTTTCAAAACAAATGGCGTCTAAACTAAGATTCATGGATCAAGACTTTCCCATGATTTATTCTGAATTATCAAAAAAAGGTCGTCGTATAAATTCACTAGCTGAATTATTAATCCTGCACAATGATTTAAATTCTCTCGAAGAATTTAAATCAGATATTTAAAAAATTACTGTTTAGAAAAGCCTAAACCTTTGGTTTTAATCCGTTCAATTTTCTTATCTCTCTAGGGGTTTTTCCAGTGGCTTTTACGATTGCTTTTGAAAAATAATCAGGTTGCGAATAGCCACAAAAAATTGATATGTCCTTTATGGATAATTCATACTCTTCTAATAAAACCAACCCCTTCTGTACTCTTTTTGCAATCAAATAGTCAATCGCGGTCAGACCCAATTCTGTTTTAAATTGTCTTGATAATTGACTTCGGTGAATACCCAATTCATTTGATAAATAGTTAATGTTCAATTCAGTATGACTTAATTTTTGATCTATCAACTCAAGGCAACTACTAATAATATTTGAGTAATGATCAGAAACGTTATGACAAGAAACTTTTGTTAATAACTCATAAGCAAGTTGCCCTGATTCTTTTTGGCCTTTTTCAGAAACATTTAAAACTTCATTTTCCAAACGCAAAAAATATTTTACGGGGCATGGTCCACTATATTTTGACTTATGAGTTAAACCAAAACTTTCAACGATCGATTTTGCCAATGGACCGTCGATTGTAAAAAAGCGATACTCCCAATAATCAGATGCAGAAATAATAAAATGTTCTTCCCCAGGAAAATAAACAAAAGTTTCTCCTTTATTTAAATAAGTATAGGTATCATTAATATGAAATTTCCCACGCCCTTCAATACACCAAAATATTTGTACAAAAGTTTTCTTCTCACGATTGTCAATCCAATCGATTCCGGCTCGACAATGTCCTACTGATCTTAGGCTAAAAGGCATATTTATATTTGACCTAGAAATAGGGCGATAAACGTTTTTAGCTAAAAATGAGCCTTTTGAGAATTTCATAGTCACAATATTATGGTTTATTCTTCATAATTACGCTAGTATCTATTAATATATCATTTAATCTATGATTTAAATAATTCAGAAATCACATAAAGGAGTTTTATAATGAACGGTTTTCACATTGATATGAATGGTGCTCTATATCCTAAACAATATTTGGTTAAATGGCTTGAAGAATTAGCCGATTTAAACTATGACACTATTTTATGGGAAGTTGAAAATGGCATTCAATGGGAAACTTGTCCTGAATGTGTTGCTCCTGATGCATTTTCAAAATCGGAATTCAAAGAAATATTACAAATTTCAAGGGATCTTGGTTTTGAAAATATTCCTTTATTTCAAACCATTGGTCATGCCGAATACGTACTAAAAAATAAAGAGTATCTGTATTTGTCAGAACTATCTGATAACTTCCAGCAATACTGTCCATTAAAAGATGAAGTAAAAGGGTTTTTAAATACTTGGATCCATGAATACTATGAAATTTTTGGTGATGTTAAATATTTCCATATTGGAGCTGATGAAGCTTACAATTTAGGAGAATGTTCTGACTGCAAAGAAAAAGCAACTAATTCTTCACTATCCAAATTATACATTGATCATATTAACGAAACCATCAAACCAATTTTAGAGAAGGGATCTATACCTATTATTTGGGCCGATATGGTTTTGCATCATTTTGACGCACTTGACTCATTAGATAAAAGAATCTTGCTATTCGATTGGAATTATGGCAAGCATAATAAAGTAGACACCCTTCACATTTGGGGTAAGAAGAACGTAGCATTTAATAATATTCCCGAAGAAACCATGAAAGAATTTGGAGATTATATTTTTCCAGATAAAAATAGTACGCCAGAAATATTTTATACTGCTGACTATTTAGCCAACAAAGGCTTTCAAGTAGTGACATGCCCTGCTTCAAGTCATTATGGCGACAATATCTTTGCGTCCAGAGCACAACTTCACTTTGATAATTGTTTTGATTCAATAGCAAAAAGCAAGCAATCCCATCTATCTGGATTCATGTTAACAAGCTGGACAGTGCATATGTTCCCTTGGGAGCTTCAAAGAATTTTCATTGCCATTCCATCATTTTTAAAAGAAAACCCAAATGGAGCACAAGAGGAATACAAAAAGTGGTACGAGAATAAGTACTTCCAAGCAAGCCTACCATCATTTTGGAAAGCAGTTGATTTAATATCAACCCCAGTTTTAGGATCAAGGACAAGAGATACCGTTCACA
Organism: Planctomycetota bacterium; assembly: GCA_002746535.1. Classification (GTDB taxonomy): domain Bacteria; phylum Planctomycetota. The sequence continues at coordinate 221,716 of NVWA01000003.1, read as the reverse complement.
ACAAATCAAATTTAAAAATTGAAAAAGAAGCTTTTAGCACTCAACTACAAAAAGCTGAAACTACTACAGAAAGCACTAAGCTGAATCAAACTATCAAAGAATTCGAAGAAGCACTATCCCTTTTTCAGAAAGTAAGAAATGAAAACTCCAATAATACTTATGAAGTTGATCATTGGATTTTAGCCACAAAAAATTTAATCACCAGATCCCAAGGAACTTTGCAATTATTAGGAGAAAACCAAAAAGACAACAATACTATTTTAAAAACTAGCCAAGAGCTGAAAACTGAAACTGAAAAAATGTATCAAGATAAACTCTCTCCAATAAGAAGATCAGAGATCATCCACTGGATCTATGATTCATTTCACCATGCACTTGAAAATTAATTAGGTTAAAAAACCGTAACTTCTATAATGGCTCAAAAAGGCAAAATCATTAATAGCCCGGGTTGATTGATATTTTAGCGAAGCTATTATCGAACGAACCTCGGGTTATAAAACATGTAAGTCACACTTGAATTGAATAAATATTTTCATTGTAATAACTAACCACTTATTTTTAATTTCAGCTTTATTCAAAAAAAAGATACAACTTTCAATAAAAATACTTTTTTTCAGAACTACTTACCAAAACACACATCTTTATAAAAATCAATGACACACATTATTTCAATGTTTATAAGAGAGTTTAATTGATATAATACCTTTTCATATTTTAGAAGAATTAATCACTTTTTTGTCCAAATATTATATTTTAAAATATCAGAAATAATCTTTCGCAAATTATGAAAATATTTCACTTTAAATGAGTGAAGATAAACGGGGTAAACACCCCTAATGTATTTTAAAGGAATCTACTATGAAAATAACGACAATTATTCTATTATTATGTTTTGCATTCTCTTTTTTAAACGCCGCCGAAGTATATAGTGAAACGCTACTAAAAGAGCTAAAAGAGAAAATATCTAAACTCGAATTAAATAGCAATGAATATAAAAAAGTTGTAAAGGTTTATTTAAGGAAATTCTCAAATCTAAAATCAAAACACACCAATACGCGCCAATTTGCAAAATCGAAAAGAGTAAAAGAAATAATAGCATCAATTAAAAAAGGAGAGCTTAATGTGGCACCTCCTAAAAAGGAAATTGAAAAGAAAGTAAAAAAGAAAAAAGTCGTCTCCTCATTTATTAAAGAGTATTTTTCAGAAGGCTTAACCGATAAAAATGGCAAACCAATAAAACTAAGTCAACTCTCTGGGAAAACAATTGGTATCTATTTTTCAGCACACTGGTGTGGCCCATGTCGAGCATTTACACCAAGTTTAGTGAAATTTAGGGATGCAAACAAAAGTAATTTTGAGGTAGTCTTTGTATCTAGCGATTCAAGTGTCAAAAAGAAAAAAGATTATATGGTTGATTCTGGAATGAATTGGCCTTCAGCAAAATATAAAGGACAAAATAGTAGCGCACTTTCTTCAAAATTTAAGGTTACCGGATTACCAACATTGTTAATTATTTCTCCAAAGGGAACCCTTATCACTAGTTCAGGTAGAAGTGATATTACGTCAAATCCAAGCTCAGCTTTAAAAAAATGGCAAAATAAAGCAAAATAAACACCCCCTTAATGCACGCCATATTGGCGTGCAACATATACTCCTACAGCATTAAATTATCTATATTTAATTACTTAAGTAATCTGCTGATTTTCTGAATAAATTTCTGACTTGATAGATAATTGATTAAATGATTTTTCAGGACCCCACTTAAATATTGATTGGAATAGGGGTGTGAGCTTATGACAAGATATTTTATTTAAAAAAAATAATTCGTGCTCCTTCTCTTTGATAGCCATCTCTACAAGACATTTATCGTAATTAGTAATACCTTCGTCATTAAACAAATCTTTAAGATTTAGATATTCATTTACATTACCACTTTCTAATCGCCCAGCAAAGTACATAGGAAGGAACCACCCAATAACAAAACAGCTAAATGAAATAAATTTACCGATAAAAGCAAATTTGAATTCCTTCCATTCTGAAATAGAAATATTATTCTCGCACATTATATTATAAATTAATTTTCGGTGATCCCATTCATCTTTTTCAATTTGATGAATATGATATCTTTCCATTGAATTCGCAACTGACTGAGCATGACCCTGATAGGCATAAGCCGCAGCGCTTTCTGCAGAATATGCCAATTGAAGTAATTCTGAAATAGATTTATTCATTTTGTTTTTCTATACTCTGCCGGAGGAATACCGACAATCTGTTTAAATTGTCTTGAAAAGAAATATAGATCACTATATCCTAAACCCTCGGCAATACTTGCAATTGTTTCATTATTTTCCAATAAATCTTTTTGTGCCCGCCCAATTCTTTGCTCAATGATATAATTATTCAATGCAACCCCAGTCGCTAATTTAAATTTCCGTCTTAAAGTACTAACACCCATGGATGCCTCTTCTGCTAATTCATCAATATCAAGGTGGTTATTTTCATCAATCATATTTAATAGATCACTCAGCCATTTAGGAGCTTGTACTTGTGTATCTCTTTCTTCTGCCAATAAATATAATATTCCTTCTAACTCATTTATAGCCCTTTGAATTCTCCATTTGCTAGAATCCACAAAGAAATTTAACATACGGTCAAAACGTTCACAAATCTCTTTAATATTTTTTATTTTTTGTGGACGCTGAGGGAAAAGACCTAAAGCCATCCATTCATTTAATTGAGGACCACAAATTGCGACATAACTATGATTCCAAGAACTATAATTGTCTGATGTGTGATATTTTATTAACGGGCCGGGGCACGATGGAAAAATCCACACCCCTTCCATCAACCATTCTTCATGGTCATAATAAAGGTCTACTCCTCCCTCTCGCATTAATTGAAACGAACAATAACCTTCAAAGTATTTAAATACTTTCGCAGTACACTTGGGGAAGGAATTTCCATGCAGAAATGTTAAGGATTTACTCATAAGCTAATTGATCAAATAGTACAAATGATAAGTCATATAATCCATTTATAATAATATAAAGCAACTATATTGGATTATATAATAATCTTAAAGGAGTAAATAATGCAAATTATTGATATTTTCAATCAAACTTCAATACCAAATAAAGAACTTAAACGATATGAAAATGAAGGTTTTCTGGTCATTAAAAATATTCTTACAAGTGAAGGTGCTTCTAGAATAAGAAAAGATGTCATGCACATTATGGACATTATCTCCATTGGTGATTCTAAACTAAAACAAACAGGACAATACCTAAGCGATACAGATCTGGCCTACTTTATTCAATCTGATCAAATGCAATTAATCGCAAGTACATTAATGCGAGGGAAGGCTCACCTATACCTACCATTTACGGCTGTAAAATCTGCAAACGGTGGAGGGAATTTCGATTTCCATCAAGATGGTCAATACACACCCACTAAAGGCCCATCGGTAAATCTTTGGGTAGCATTAAATGATATGACAATTGATAACGGTTGTCTTTATATGGATCCACATAGTCATATAAATGGTGTTTTACCTGCAAATATTTTAGAAGATGGTCATAAACAGATTAAATATAACACAAGCAATACAGTGCCAGTTGAAGTCAAGGCTGGGGATTGTATTGCCTTCAATCGACTGACAGTCCATGGTTCTGGAAAAAACAATACGGACATACACAGAGTAGCTTATGCCATACAATTTCATAGAGCAGATACAATGATATTTAAAAATGAAGAATGGTATCTTCATAGCGAACGTCCTGACCTAGAAGTAATTCAACCAAATAGAGAGATAACCAAATAAAAAAGGAACCAGATGAAAATTCAAGACTTTGCTAATGCCGTAAAAAGCCAAACAATACAAAGTAACATCAACTGGACTTCAGATCTAGATGAAATTAATTTAGGCAACTTGCATGGCATCGTCAAAACCTCCGATCAAAAAATTTGGGTTCAAAATGCCTTAGAAGATGAAGATCAATCATCACTTCTAATTTTTGATTTAAACGGAACTCTTTTAGAAAACAAAAAGATTAAAGAACTTAGATGCCCGCATGGTTTAGAAATCTATTTTCATCCAAATTACGGTGAAACATTATTGCATACTGATGCCAAAAATGGATTACTATTAATGGATCTTAATGGCAAGATTATATGGCATTGCCAAAGGCCCGAATTCTACCAACTACGTTGGCAACTAAATTACGAACCATCAAATTCTGCTATATCAAAAGATGGAAGAATTTTTATGGCGGATGGTTATGGATCTTACTACGTGACAATCTTTGATTCAATTGGCAAAGAACAAGAGACTATTTGCGGCCCTTCATCGAAAGAAGAAGGGATAACCCATCCACATGGGATAAGCATTATTCAATATGATGGCAAAGAAACATTGGCAATAACAGAATGTATGTTATCTACCCAAGATACAGAATTATTGAAAAAACATAATATGTCCTCTTGTATCAAATTGTTTAATCTTGACGGCACTTATATTAAAAAAATTGAATTAGATACAATTTCACCTAGGCATATTCGAACTTTTAAAGATGGCTATTTAATACCTGATTTTCAAAATAGATTATTACTACTAGATAGTAAGTTCAAACAATTGGCGAGCATTGGTGAAAACAAATCTAATTTTGAATTTGAAATTGATTATGAGTTTTCGTTTAAAAGGCCTCATGATTGTTGTGCCATAAATGATGGCACCATACTTGTAACTGAATTCGATTCCAGGGTTTCACTTTTTTCATTTTCTTAACTAAAAAAAAAATAATAAGGGCCATCCTAGTATTTCAAATCAACACAAAGAACCCTTACTGATTTCGTCAAAAACTCTTAATTTCAGATCAAATCGATTTATACTTTTAAGCCAGTATTTGCCCAATCAAATTGGGTCTTAATCACTCAAATAATATAATTACTTCCAAATAAATATATCACTTAAGAGGATAATTCCATACAATTACTTCCCTTTCTACTATAAGGGAAACATTCAATATATGACTTTTAAACAAACTTTATTTTTTTTTCTTTTCTTATTTTTTATCAACAATGCAACTTCAAATGAAAAATTTAATGCCAAAGAATTTAATGAAATTATTTTTAAAAGATATCCTTCTATTGCAAATGATTTAATCCATAATAAATATTTTAAATATCCACTAATACCCATTCAAAAACTACAACAATCAGAACATCTAAGCAACATTTCAAAAACATTAATCACGTTTCAAAATAAAATTCTCCACTTAAATGGGAAACCACTAATTTATAGAAAAAAATATCACGCAAATTGGGGTAACTATAACCGATCAGCCATTATCTATAAATGGGAATTCAATATTCCTGAAAAAGCAGATTATCTAATAGTGCAAGGCTGCAAAGGTAATACCGCAGGCTACTTAAATCAAAAACCAATTCTTAGAATTGATAACAGCATACTATCTTATCAATCTTCAGGAATTAAATTTTTTCAACTAGAACCAGGACTTAATCAAGTTGTTCTAATCAAGCGATCCTATCATGATTCAAAATTGATGATTTTACCTAAAAAAACTTATACAGAAATAAAACTCAAAGTATTAGAAAAGTTGATATCGAATGACGAATCAGATATTCTTTGGGTTTTAAAAAATCTTGTTTCGTTACTTGGTAAAAAAGGTCATGGAGCCGCCACACTCATAAAGAATCTTCTAAATTCAGCACCTTATCGCACTTATATGGATAAACACCCTAAAGTTATTATCGATTTATATAAGGTCTATAATAATACTTTTCAGCCATATACATTATATATTCTAAATAAAAATTTGTTTAAAAACAAACCTACTTTATTTATCGAAGAACTCGCAACTAAAAATTTAGGTGGCAAAAAGAAAAGAAATTTTAATTTAAAAGGGTTTTTAGAACAAGGGATACTTGATAATGACAACCAAATCGTTTTTGAAGTAATCGAAAAGGCGATTCTATTTAAGAAAAAGACTCACGATGAAAAGGAAATAATTACATTTTCTCTAGATCTTTATAAATCAATAATCCCTATCTATTATGGATACACACAAAACATCGGTGGTTCACTAGCAAAAAGCAAAGTAAAGAAACTAACTGAAAAAGCACAAAGCTTGGGAGTAAAGATTAAGCCAATTAGCTATGAACCAGACTTAAGAGCTGGTGATTTAATCATTTCAGATGCCACTGAAGAAAGCCAAACTTTAAACACTAAACGATTAATTTTAGATTACAAAAATGAAGACATGATTTTAAAAACCTGTTTTGACAGATTTTTAAATATTAAACCAGCATTGATCAAATCAGGTGAAAAGTTTTCAAGCATCAGGAATATTTTTATAAAAGCCGTTTATCAAAACAAATTATTCTTAAATGATTTCAAACGATATTGCCAAGTCAAATTATCCAATAAATTAAAGCAAAGCATTCTAAAGAAGGACATGAAAACACTTCATGAAATTATTACTCAATTTAGCATGATCTTAGAGCTACCCGATGCCCATCAAGCATTAGGGCAATACTATTTCAACAACGGATCATTTGAAAAAGCCTATTTTCATTTATCTTGGTTATCAAAGCTGAAAAAAGATATATCCCCCACAACGTTATCCAAAATTTATCTTTTAGAAGACTATTGTGATATATTGCCTCAAAATCGTTTGCGATTAAACTCATCTCAAAACAAGCAAGTATTGATTGAAGGTAAAAAAGTTTCTTTGACTGAATTAAAGGCCAAGCTAAAGAACAATAAAATTTATAAAGCTCTTTCACCCGGAAAACTAATTAAGAGAATACCGTTACCAACTGATGACATCCAATACTGGAATCATCCTTTGAAAAGTTCACATCAAGGTGTAGAACCAACATTTACTGCATCTAAGTTACTTTTATCAACTTCAACTTCTCTTTTGGTACATGATATCAAAGATGGCTCACAAATATGGAAAGAAATCAATACAAATGAATATCATGTTGGAAGTGAAAATGGCCCTCACCAAAAAAGATTCGTCTTAGAGCACTCTGGACCAAACATATATCAATTTTCATGCATGAGTTATTCTAATAAAAAAGTAATTAAATCATTTAAGTTAAATGGTGATTTAAACTGGAACATGATGACTTTTAAAGGGATGGAAATTCTTGAACCGACATCTGCACCAATTGCACATGGAGGCAATTTGTTTTTTATAAGCACAAGCAACAACCAAACTATTCGATCAACTTCTTTTACTGCCTTTAACCCATTGAAAGGGGAAATTCATTATACAATTCCATTGGGAGTTATCCCAACAGAAGCGCACGGGAAGAATCATTGGAACACCTTTAGACATGATCAACATTTTACAAAAGAAGGTCGCTTTATTTATGGCTATTCCGGCACAGGTATTCTTTTCAAAGTAGACGCCATAGCTCAGAATCTATTATGGGGTCAGTCTTATCATAGAAAGTCAGGATCGCAATGGAGAACTTTTTCTAAACTATTCGGATTTGCGCCATCGGGATATATCAAAATATTTAAGAATATTATTGTCACCTACATGCCAGGTGCACAAACCTTTTCAGGCACCAACAAACACACGGGTCAACAAATTTGGAGATCAAATCATCTTCAACCAATGCACATACATGGTCGTAACTCAAACGATTTCCTATATTTTTCTGAACATAAAATGGGTCAGACACCTAATTTAATTAAGCTAGACCCTCAAACAGGCAACACCATATGGAAAACTGATACCTCTGGGCTTAGACCACAGGGTGAAGGCGAAGTTACTGAAAAGTATATCATTATTCCATGCCTAAGAAGCCTTGTCTTCTTTGATAAAAAAGATGGTCAATTAGTAAAAAGAGTTCCCTTAAAGCTACAGCCATTAAAATTAGTTTATGGTCATAATCGCTGGATATTATTTACTAAAAAAGATGCCTTCCTTTTAAATAATGCAGGAGATTTTGATTCTACCTTGCTAAAGAGAAGTCCATTCAAAGAAACGGGTTTTATCAAACCAGATTCAGTCGATATGACATTACCTTACGACAGTTTAAGTTTAGAAAAATCACTCTATATTCCAACAAGAGCCTATACCAGCTCACATACTGATCCAAAATTAGTGTCAACGGCTTTGCCTAATCATCATATTTTAAAATTAGGTTCTCATATAACATTATTCAGAGAAGGTTTCAAACAACAATCAGGAAACTATATTCAACCCAGTGTATTATGGTATAGCCAAATTCCTCACCATTGCTTACTAAAGGATCGTATTGTCATCTCAGAACCAGGTGAAATTCGAGTAGAAGATTTATTTACACGTAAGGTTTTATGGCAGTATCTATATGAATATTCAACCCCGATCACAAAAGCTTCTGCAAAAAAAACCTCTTTGTCAATCGCAAGTAATGAAAAGTACACTGCCTTTAATACCCCATTTGGAACGGTTCGAATACTAGATTCAAACACTCACAAGCATTTATATGATCTTAGAATAGGTTCAATCAAAAGCCTTGTTGTTATTGGATCGGTATTAATGGTATCGAAGGGACATTTAGTAGAAGCCTACAATCTAGATAAACGAGGAAGTTTTCTATGGAAAAAAACAACAAAATATAGCTTTATACTTTCAATTGAAGGTGATAAATTAGTAAATAGAGCCCATAAGTCCGGTACAGAATATACCGAGCCAAAAACAGGCGCAAGCATTGTTAAAATAAATAATGGTCTACCAACCATGTCAGGCCAAAACACAAGAGTTTTTGGAACCAATTACTGTATAGCTTATAACTTGCTATACGAGACAAAAACGGGGGGGAAAGTCAAGAAATTTAATGAAGCACGTGATATTAAAAATGGTGGGTATTTATGCTTTTATAAATTAGGTGATAATAAAGGGCAATACATTGAAGGCGATAAATTTTATGATTTTCAATTAAAAGGGAGAAGAGATCGGAGAGGTTGCCAGCTAACTGGTTTAAAAAAGGGCAATAAATTAATTATTATGTCTACATTTTTTATCGAAACAGTTGAAATAAAAGAGAATAAATTAACGACTATAGATTTTATTCATTTTAAAGGGTCACACTTTACAGGAAAAGACGGAACTAGCTTATACGCTTTAGACAACTCACTCATGAAAATCCGAATTGATCAAATGTTCTTCTTTAGACAATTCGATCCTTTTAACCATTATAGTAAAATTAAATCATTTCGTGTATCTAACAAAACAAAATCAGAATTCCCCTATAGCGAAGTCTATCCTGAAATTAAATTAAATAAGAATAATTGGATTCCCAACAATGGTAGTAAGCCAAATAGGGAGATTTATTACCAAATTTTTGCTAATAACAAAAAAGCTTTTTTACATTTTAAATTGTCGCCTTTAAAAAATAAAGATGAAAAAACAATACTCCAAATATCATGTAACCATCAAGGCTACCCAATTATGTTTACGTGGAATCCAGATCTTTGGGAGCATTGTACAACTAAAAGTGGCGAATTAAAAGGCACAGAAAAATCATGGAAAGAACTTGATCAGGACGGCTCAATCCATTTATACATCACCTTACCCCTAGACACTATATACAGAAGATATCGTCAAACCCTTCCTGACTTTTGCATTGAATTTCGCCAATATAAAAATGCCGTTGAGAAAGGTTTATACCGCGTTGGAGGAGCCAGTTATTACTCTCCACGAAGTTATGGCTCTGGTAGTATGAAACATTTTGATTGGGATATTTATAAAAACGATGAGGCACAAACTCTTAAAAATTTTCATTTACGCTCAAATATGTACTTTTCTGGGGAAGGATTTTTTCCACAAGGTCTTGAATTGCAAAAATGGATTATTGATTCTAGACGATTCAACACATTAGAAGAAAACATCTCTATGATAAAATCTTTGGCAAAAAAGAATTCAAAGTCCTTTTGTATCGTCAATATTTTAGTTCTTTTATTAAAAGAAGACTTAAATCTATTTAAATCTAAAAATCAAAATCTATTAGATTTTGATCCTAAGTTTTATGATAAAATTAAAACGAGTAAAAGCATGGTAAATACTTTTGCAAAAGCCATTGGAGTAAAACAAGAATGGATTAACTTTGCATTAACCTTTTATACTATTGAAGTTTTTCCTTCAAAAAATGTAGTGGGTAATTGGCGCGGATCTTTTTATCAGCCACTTCAAGGTCATTATATTTCGGGACCTAGACATCTTTTAATAGCAACTAATAACTCTAGCGCAAATGATCCCGCAATAAATGATATTAACAAACCGCACTTACAGTTTTTATTTCCTGGATTATTGACTGGTTACCCAAAAGAGAAATCTTTTAATAAAATTGGTCTCAAAAACGTATTAGGGCCAACGACTTGCCTTGGAAAAATCACAAAACATGAGCCTGAATCAATCCAAGAACTGTGTGATAGATCTTTTTCAAAATCTTCAATCCCCGTATTTCTTAGAACAAGGTACAAGCTAATTCCTGTAAAAAGTTTTGCAAGAAACTATTATTTTGACAAAAAAACATACAAAGGCTTTTTTGTCAAAGGTGTAACGATGCTAAATGATATTGAATTTAAAATACCAGATATTTCTATTCCTTCAGTAACAAAGGATAAAGGTTTAGAATATGAAAATATACTAATTTCTTTAAAAAACCTTCCTTCAGATAGTTATGTAGGTTCTGCTTTGATGTCTACCATTGCTTCGCAAAAAATTAATCTAAAACCAGAAGATCATATGAAACTCTATGAAATTTGGCTCTCTAAAATAAAACAAAACCAGAATTCATTTTCCAATGCTATGAAATATATTCATTCTCAATTAACCAGTCGAAAAATTTCAAGCATAACAATGTACAAAGACCTATTTAAAAAAACAAAAATACCTACAAGTTTACAGCGTATTTTTTTACTAAACTATTATTATAAAATTGGCCGAACACCAAAGTGGTCTTTTTTAGGCCCCTTTAAAGGAAATCTAATCGACAACCCGCATGAAGAATTTGATCCAAAAAAAGTATACTCGGATGGGACAAAATCTTACACCTTTAATAAACTAAAATTCGATAAAAGCTCATATTATTACATTGCAATAAACGTCACATCTTCAAGAAGAAAAAACGCCTATTTATATGTGCGTGATACAAGTCGAAATTCTAGTAGCTCTATGAGCGTGTGGCTAAATAGTAAGCAAGCCTTAGATAGCACCTTCTTCTTTCCAGCACCTCATCAAATGATTATCAAAAAAATAACTTTGAAAAAAGGTGAAAACATTGTATTAATAAAAATTTTCGCATATGACGTTAGATACTGCAGTCTTGCTATTGGAGATAAAAAAGGTTATCCTATAAAAGGGATAACCATGAAAGGTGTTCATTAATATATTCCTGCTTCAATTTCGAGTAATCTATTATATTTTGATAACCGTTCTGATTGGGTGATTGAACCAATTTTTATATAATCAGCCCCTAACCCATAAGCTAAATCAGCCAACCAACTATCTTCAGTTTCGCCACTTCTTGCTGAGACAGTCACTCGCCAATCTTTATTTTTTGCTAATTTAAAAGATTCCAATGCTTCAGATAATGTACCAACCTGATTTACTTTTAATAATAATGCCGTGGCAGCTAAAGATGCCTGAGCTTTTTTAATTAGGGTTGGGTTTGTGCACAATAAATCATCTCCCATAATTTCACAACATCCATTTAATCGTTTAACTAATTCTGGCCAATGATCCCAGTCTTCTTCTTCCAAGCCATCTTCAATACTAATGATTGAATATTTCTTTTGCCACTGTGCTAATTTTTCTATTAAATCTATACTAGAAATATTTTTCCCATGATAATTATATTGACCATTTTCATGAAAATGACTCGCGGCTACATCAACAGCTAGAAATATATCTTGACCCAGTACATAGCCACAATCTAATATGGCTTGCTTAGCATGATCAAACAATTCATCTGCAATATTACAATCAGGCGACAAGCCTCCTTCATCCGCCCTTAATAAACGCATATTATGGCTTTCTTTTAAATTGGATGCAGCCTTGTAGTAAATATTATAGGTCATCTCTAATGCTGCTTGAATTGAATCTACTTGGGGGACTAATAAAATATCCTGTATGGGTGCTTGCCCACCAGCATGCTTCCCACCGCTAAAAAGATTTATTGTTAATGTTGGTAATTTTGGAACCGTATTCGCCAATAGAGAGAAATATTCAAAAAGAGGGATTTTTAAATTACCAGCATGTGCTTTCGCAAAGACTAATGACAATGCTAACAAACAATTTCCTCCAAATTTTGTTTTATTCTTAGTTCCGTCAAGTTCCAATAAATAATTGTCAAACTCAGATTGATTTAAAAAGTCTTTGTTTTCAAGCTTCTCTTTAAAAAAAGTATTAATAGACTCAACAACCTTTAGGCAACCATTTCCACCAAATCTTTTTTGATCACCATCTCTAATTTCCATGGCTTCATTTATTCCAGTAGAAGCTCCGGAAGGTACGCATACAGAATACAAAAAATTGTCTCCTACAAGCTTCATATAAGCCTTAATTGTAGGTTTACCTCTACTATCTAAGACTTCTAAAGCCTTGACTTCTCTAATATCAACCATAATTCAACACCTCGTTAAGTAGCTTTTTATTAATATTTTTTGTTATTTCAAATTTACCACTAAACCATTTCAGTAATATTTTTTTAATTATTTTTTCTTTTTTTAAATCTAAGTAATTAGTCTTGCTTTTTCCTGCTACTCTAGCAAATACACAAGCTAGAAAAAGATTCTGAGCACGAAGTATATCTTCTTCACTCAACAGATGATTCATTTTATTAATATATACTTTCGAATATATTTCCGAATATTTTAAAGCATGTTTTGATTCTAAATGTAATCCTTTTAAGAATAGATGTGCCATGGAAAACCCATAATCAAATGCAAAATCGCCATAATGGATTACTTCATGATCAAGTAAAATTAATTGATCATTTTTAACTAATATATTTTTTGGACTAAAATCACCGTGTACCAATGAATTTCTAATGGATTCATATTTAAAAATATTTTCATCAAACCAATCACTTACTTCAGCGTACTTATCAATAGTAAATTTAAAAAAGGGATTAATTCTTAACTGATAAAAATACTTTTGATCTATAAATTCACTTTTAAGTTTTTTATTATTCCATGATGCTGTATGAATAGAAGCCAACAACTCTGCCATTTGCTTAACTAATTTCGAATGGTCAGCATCTGTAAGAAGTAAATCTTTAAAATTATCATGGGGATTTTCAATCGCCTTCATTATTAAAATATTATTCTTTTTATCTAAATAGATAAATTCAGGAACCTGCCCTTCTGGTAATAAATTATTTAGAGCTATCATACCACGACCTTCAGTATGTATTCGCTCTGGATCTGAAAACCAATCTTCCGTTACACGTAATTTTGCTAGGCCCTGTTTCACAACGTATTGTTCATTTTCTAATGTTACTAACACCGTTCGATTTGAGACTCCACCGGTTAGCATTTTTGATTCAAACGATTCACCTTCATTCATCATTTGATGTGTTAAAAAATACGAATATAAATCCTCCGACTTTTCAATATCATAGTTACATAAATTAGTCATCATTAATCCAAAAAATAATTAATTATGCGTATAATACTTATTTAAAGACAATTTATCGTTAAAATAATAGACATTAATTGTATATATTTTGGACATTATGCTAAATATTGGATTTAAAAATCATCAAAAAGGTTATTCATACAAGACCAAAAATTATTGGCGTGACCAAGTATTACTTGTACAAAATGGCTCCTTATTATTAAAAACAAATAAAATCATTTCTAAAATTAAAACTGACCAGCTAATTTTATTTCCCAAGCACAGTCAATTCGAATTAGAATGTCTAAAGCACTATAATGGTTTATTTTTTGCAGGTGAAAACATTAGTTTAAAATCATCTGAGGCAACTTCTTTTATTTGCAACGAAACCATTAAACAACTTTTTCTATTAATCGAATCAGAATTACAATCACCAAATCCACACTTAGAATTAATGGATAGCATTATCAATTCTATTCTAATAAAATTAAACAAACCAATAAATAAAATTCATAAGTTATCAACGATCGAATATCAAAAAAACTTAGCACAACAAATCAAATCAATTTTAGAAGTTAGTGTTCACTCGAATACAAGCACTGAAGTTTTGCTAGAACATTTAAATTTATCCTACAAACAATTAAGCCGATATTTCCAAAAGTATTTTAATTGCTCAATTAAAAAATATCAAATTAAATTAAGAATTGAAAAAGTAAAAGAATTATTGATTCAAGAAAAGATATCAGTAACAACGGTTGCATATGAATTAGGCTTTTCATCAAGCCAGCACCTATCAAACCAATTTAAGCTAATAACTAACTGTACACCATTGGAATGGCTTAAAGACTCCAATAATCTAATAAATAAAAATACCAAAAAGTAAGATGTTCCTCCAATTAATAAAGAGGAACCAAATTATAAAGTTTAAACCTTTTCTGTTTTTAAGTCTAAATAATCTATTTCTGATGCAGAAAGTTCAATTTCAAATGCTTTATAATTATCATCAAACTGTTCTTTATTCGCACAACCAATAAGAGCAAATGTATTTAAGTTTTGACTTAGAACATAACTCAATGCTATTTGTGGAAGAGTTGCCTCTTTTTCTTTTGCTAATTCTTTGGCACGATCTAATCTCTCAAAATTTTCTTCTGTACCATAACACCTCATTACCATTTTGATTTGATTATCATCAGAATCGCTTGGCGTATCTCTATGATATTCTCCAGTTAAAAAACCACCGGCTAAACTTGACCAGCAAAATAAGGGCAATTCTTCTTTTGCATACCAAGCACGAGATTCTTTACCGGATTCACCTCCAATGCTAATACAATTTTCCCACGGCTCATCAACTTGGTCAACCATATTGAAACATGGACTACTTAATGCAAAAGGGATTAAATTATTTTCCTTGGCATAATTATTGGCTTCTGCTATACGTTGATAACTCCAATTTGATCCACCAAAGGCACCAATTCTACCTGATTTCACATGTTCATTTAAACATTCTACAATAGGACCGACCGGTAATGTAGGATCATCACGGTGTAACACATACATGTCTAAATAGTCGGTTTGAATTCGATTCATACTATCTTGCATATCAGTAGAAATTGCTTCAGGTGTCACTCTACTTCCATCACTATTATGATGCGCACCTTTTGCTAAAATGACGACTTCATTTCGATTGCCTCTAGCTTGAATCCACCGGCCTAATAAAGACTCTGTTGCCTCACCATAAACATGGGCTGTGTCAAATGATTGTAATCCATTCTCATACATGTAATCTAAGGCATCGAAAATAAAACTATCTTCCTTGCCCCTTAACCACATTACTCCTTCTAGTAATCGTGATACTTTCTTATCTATTCCTTGAATCTTGCTGTATAACATATTTATCTCCTTTTAATTTTCACAAGGGTAAACTAAACCCCATTGTTTTCGAATATCATCCATTGTTTCCATGACTGCTACTGATTCATCCCATGGAATAATTTCACTTTGAAGCTTGCTACCTTGAACACAATTCATCACTTCAATGGCTTCATAATTATATCCATTGCCAACAACCGGGTATTCAATGGTTTCTTCTTTTCCATTGGATTTAATAGCCATTGATGTAGGTTTCCAAAATGCCGTATTTACTCTTATACTGCCTTCTGTACCATAAATAGTGAGTTCATGATTAGTTTGGGTGCGAATAGCAGAAGTTAAAACGGCCATGGCACCACCCTCATAACCTAGAATTACGGCATTTTGTTCATCAACACCTGTGCTTCCAATATCTGCCATACTTTCAATTCTTTTAGGCTTACCAAGAATCATAGATGCCATGGAAAGAGTGTATATACCAACATCAAGTAAACCGCCACCGGCTAGATCTAAATTAAATAACCTCCCATCAGGGTTAACCCCTGCCCTAAAACCAAAATCGGCTTGTACCATGCGTACTTCACCAATCGCATTGTCTTTAAGTAGCTTTCTTAATTCTACCATAAGAGGAAAAAACCTTGTCCACACTGCTTCCATAAGAAATACATTCTTTTCTTTAGCCTTGGCAAACATTTCTTGAGCCTGTTTAGCATTTACGGCGAGGGGTTTTTCACAAAGAACTGGAATATTATTTTCGAGGCATAACATAGTTCCTTCTAAATGATGAGTATGTGGTGAGGCCACATAAATAGCATCAACCTCACCGGTAAGAATCATTTCTTCATAACTACCATAACATTGATTGGCATCAAATTTTTCACCAAATTCATTGGCTTTATCTAGATTACGAGAAGCAACTGCATGTAATTTACAGCCTTCTGCTGAACTCAGACCTGTGGCAAATTGTTTTGCAATGTTACCAAGACCAATAATTCCCCACTTAAATTCATTACTCATTGTTTTTCCTTCGTAAGTTTTAGATTACCTTTATAATCGAATCTCATTTAGACGAAATAGCAAATATGACAAAAAACATACGATATTTGACACAAACTCAAGATAGTTTACCCCCAAGATTTAGCATAAATGATAGCGTAAATCGAACATTATCACATCAGAAAGATGATCAGGATTTTGGCGTTGGTTTTATAACTAAATTTAATATTACAAAAGATTTCACAAATTTTAAGACACATGATTTTGCATGCGTCTACGTATTAAGGGGTTTAGGACAATATATTGATGATAAGAAGAAGACCTATGCTCTATCTGCCGGAAGTGTCTTTTTTAGAATGCCTGGCAAGAAACACACCACTATTATCGATCCAAGAAGTCAATGGACTGAATGCTTTTTACGTTTAACAAAGATTCAATACAACCAATTATCTCAGCTAAATGCGATTCAGATTTCTTGCCCTGTTTTGCAACCAGGGTTAGATATTTCCTTTGCAGATAAGTGGCTAATTTTTCTTGAAAGACTCAAAATTGCTGCTGATCATCAATTACCAAACATATGGAGTGAATTAGTATCTTTGCTTACGTCAATATTAATAAATGTTCAAGAACCCATAGACATTACACCGCATAGAAAAAACATTGAACTAAGCTGCAAGATCTTATCTTCAAATTTAGAAAATCGGATTTCACTAGAGCGAGTTGCCAAGGATGTACACCTAAGTTATACTTATTTTCGTCGATTATTTAAATCGCAAATGGGTCTTTCCCCTGGTGAATACCGAATACACAGGAGACTTGACCGAGCGAAAGCATTTCTACTGTCAAAAAATTCATCTATCAAAGAAATAAGTTATCTGCTAGGGTATCCGGATCCATTTACTTTTTCTGAGCAGTTCAAAAAATTTGTTGGCTGTGCACCCAAAGATTTTAAATAATAAAGAATCAGAATTATTTTATATTCTCTTCAAATTCTTTCATAGGAGATAAACTTGTCCATAAACCGTTATGGAATGGATTACTAGCCCCTCTTGAAATGTATAAAGATGAATTAGGAATTAAATTCTCAATTTCAGATGTCTTTTTTAATATCAAAACTTTTTGGAAACCATTTTTAAGTTTAATTTCTCCTGTAAAAACAATATAGGAACCATCATCATTTGATAATGTAATAGTATTCTCTAATATTGAAATTTCTTCACGGGTGATGACCGGAAGATTTTTTACAAAAGAACAAGAAATCATAATATTTAATTTTATTTCGACCAATGAGGTAGCAGAACTTCCTTTCATTTGATCTTTTAATATTGAATAGGGAGCCGTAGTAACAGTATTAATTTCATTATCACCAGTAACGTTTGCAAAGGCAATATGCTCCCATTCACCCATCATTTTCTCTTGGGTTGCTGGACTCATTAAGATTGTTGGGGTAAGAGACTTACCGCCTGGTAATATAGAATCTACGAGTATTTCTGAGTTCTTTTTACTTCTTTCCAATTCTTTTCTTCTCAATTCCATTATATTATGTCTTGTTTCAGCTTCTGACAATTGAGAATTACTATTGCCAAATTGCCCCTTGATAAATGCTGGGATCACCAAGACCATGACAACACCAAAAATTAATGTCGTGAAATAACCAAGCACCAATCCTATAAGTGCTTTTTCTTTACCAACAACAGCACCATTAGATTGATTGATTTTTGAAATAGAAATATGTCCGTAAATAATTGCTGGAATACCTGTAATTGGTCCCAACACAAAACTAGCACCACCTAATAAAACACTCAATCCTGCTTCATCGTATTTTGGCTTTTCTACTTTATATGGCTCTACCAATTCATTTTCTTCTGACTTTGAACCTTCAGCTTTCATCGCCTTGGGCTCATTCTCAGTTAACCATTCACCACAATGTTTACACTTCTTAGCATTAAATTGGATTGCTTCAGCACAATAAGGACATGAAATAGTATTAGCAACCTGAACATTAATATCTTTTTTAGTCAAAACTTTTGTATTTGCAGATAAATTTTGGCCAACTATTTTACCATCAATCGTGACATTGAAGGTTGTGCCACAAGGACAAGCAACTTTTTTATCGAGAATATTTTTAGTGATTTTATATATTTCGCTACAACCGGGACATTTAATTTCTTTAATTAAGTTTGAATCTGCAAATTGATTGTTTTCTTCAGTAATAGCACTTGATTCAGGTGGAGTTGGATTAATAGCAATGACTCTGAACGCACTTTTAAATGCATTGGGATCATTAACTGGCAATATGTGATCGGCAATCATATTAACGATTTGATAGGCCAGCAAATTTTCGTTACTCAGTTCTGCCAAAGCATCTACAAGAATAGAATGCTCACACACACTACCATCAGTAAGTGCTTCATGTATAGCAGGAATAATTGACCCGCCTAATGAAACTAATTTTGTAATAATTTGATCTGATGGAAGGTTCTCTTCATTTGTTTCAACAATTGTTTTTACCATCGCAACACTATCTTTATTTGCTATTGGTATGCTAATTTCTTCGTTTGGATTTTCATCATTACTTTTTATTTGAGCTTCGACATTCTCACCAACAGCAAGGCCAAACCCAAATCCTGCATAGTCATAATTTCCTATTCGCCCGACATACCCACCTACCAATAACCCATCTGGTCGCAAAGCCTGAATCCGAACACAAAACTCTTCTAAATTACTTGTTTGAAAATCAAAGTTTTTGATTTGATGAACTTCTATTGATTTAATTTCTGCGGTATGAAATAAAATGGAAATATTATAAATTACAAAATCAAGACTACCTCTAACGATTCCGCCAAATTGAAAGTCTTCTGAGCCAGATCTGATATCATCGATAGAACCAAAACCCAACTTGTGTTGAGAAATTCCATCCGAAATTCCATTTCTGATTTTCTCTAATGATAGACCCATTAAACAAATACCCTCTGACAATTTTTAAGCAAGCCTATACTGACAAGACTCTCAATAAACATAATATCCATAATGAATGCAGACAAAAGGCTAATTAATTTAATCAAATTAAAATAGGCACTTTTTTCGACATATTATTAGGCATATATTAAAAAAAAATAACTGTTATATTTTTTGCCAACTAGGTAAGTCTACTTAATAAACCTGTGCTATTCAAGCTATCGCTGTTATTAGAGGTTCCATTATATTCTTATTGTTGCCTGAATATTTCCAACGGATTATATCTGGCAGCTTTATAAGCTGGAAGCACACTAGCTAATATAGCGACAATATTAACAAATAAGATGATTAATATGATACTGCCAATATGAAATACAATTGGTAATTCATCCACATCATAAAATACTTCTGGTGGGAATGGTTGAAAATTAATCGTGTCTAAAATGAAATTTAGATTATTTGCAAAAAATAATCCCAAAGGAACTCCAACAATTGTGCTACATGTTCCTAGTATAAATCCAATAAATAAAAATACTTTAAAAAGAAATGCTCTACTGGCACCAAGTGCTTTTAAAATACCTATATCATTTTTCTTCTCTTGCACCATTGATTGGACAGGAATAAAAATGGCAAATGTAATCATTATAACCATCATGAATAAAATAATTTTGATTATTTTCTCATAACTTTCCATCGCAGTAATTTCAATATGATTTACATCGCGATAACTACGTATCCTTAATACAGGAAAGGACCCTGAAATCTTATTATGATTAAGAACACTTCGAAGCGCTTCTTGCACATCAGATATTCTATAATTTTCTTTAATTTTAATTCTAATACCACTAGCCATTTTACTATATTCGGCTTTGGAATAGTCACTAGCTCCAAACAAAGATTGCGCCGTATCAAGGGAAACAAAAATTCCCATAGAATCTAATTCGACTACACCTGTTTTAATATAACCATTCACTTCAATGGTAATACTGCCATTTCTATTAATCAAGGAAATCAAATTACCCACTCCAATTTGATTAGCATTGCCAAATAGAGCTCCTCTTTGTAGATTTCTTTCAAAACATTCTGGAGCTTTCACATCATTCATTAATGACTTTGAAATAGCAGACACTTTTACTTCATTATTCCAATCAATCCCATAAACAATCCCATTGCAATCGACATCACTAGAATTTTGATAAAACACATTTCCTTCCACAAATGGCGCTGCGACTTTAACGCCTTCGACCTTCATGCAGACTTCTATTAGTTTTTTATAATCACTAATACCTAAAATTTTATAGGGATAATCTATTGTTATGTCAGAAAATATTTCATTTGACTGTTTAGCCGTTTTAAAAGAGAACCCGTGGGCTACTGAATCTACGGTTATTAAGCATGCTAAACAAATGGAAATCAATAACATCAACATCAGATTAATTTTTTTGGTAAACAAAAATCTGATGCTGATAAATAATGACTTGGCCATTAAATGGCTACCTAAACAACTTTCTTATTGTTCAATTGATTCTATAAATCCTTGTAATTTTCTTGCTCTTACAGGATGTTGTAATTTCCGAATTGCTTTTGCTTCTATCTGTCTAACTCTTTCTCTTGTCACGTTAAATCGTTTTCCAACTTCTTCAAGAGTGTATGTATCGCCATCGCCAAGACCATAACGCAATCGCATTATTTCGCCTTCTCTAAATGTAAGAGTATTTAAAACGACTTCGACTTCTTCTTGTAGCAAATCATAAAAGGCTGTAGACAAAGGATTCTGCTGACTTTTATCTTCAATGAATTCACCAAAGTAAGAGTCATCCCCTTCTGAAATAGGTCGATCTAGGGAAATTGGATGTTTAGAATTTTTCATAACTCGCTTAGCTTCCTCGATTGGAATACCAGCTTCTTTAGCAACTTCTTCAATTGTAGGTACATACCCATCTCTTTGAATTATCTCTTTTTGAGCTTTTCTAATTCTAGACATAGTTTCTATCATATGAACCGGGATACGAATTGTTCTGGCCTGATCAGCAATAGCTCTTGTAATCGCTTGTCTAATCCACCAAGTTGCGTAAGTAGAAAATTTATATCCACGTCTATATTCATATTTCTCAACCGCTTTCATCAAACCAGTATTACCTTCTTGAATCAAATCTAAAAAGGGCATGCCACGATTACGGTATTTTTTTGCAATGGAAACGACCAATCTTAAATTTCCGCTAGATAATTTCTTTTTTGCATCTTCATAATCATCAAATCGACCATTTATTTTGTCCATCCTAGCTCGAACTTCATCCGAATCCTCTAAAGCAACAATCAAATATTTATTGAGCTTAGTTCTTAATTTTGAAATTTTTCTATCAGAATTATGTTTTGATTCAGACTTAGACATATCCAATAAAATCCGTTCAATCTTGATATGCAAATTCCTAAAGTAATCAATAAATGGAATTAATTTATTTGTTTTTATTTTCAATTCATCCAACAAATCAGCTACCTTCAAAGACCTTTGCTTCATCCTCTTTTTTACTTCTGGTAATTCTTTTACAGGAATATTATCTTCGAGTATGTCTTCAAAATACGATTTATTAATATCCAATAATGATTTGCAGGTTTTTATATTTTGACCTACCTTTAAAGCATAAACATCGCGGTCTTCACCAATATCACAAGTTGCTTTAACAGCTCTGTCGAAAACCTTTTTTGTAATTGAGAGATATTCCAACATTTTAATAACTTGCTCAGCCACAGCAGCTGACTCTAACAAACATCTTTTAAATCTTAAACTGGAAAACTCGATTCTCTTAGCTAGAAAAATCTCTTCTTCTCTTTTTAATAAAGGGATAACACCCATTTGAGATAGATACATTCTAATGCTATCGTAAATCTCCCCTGCATGCTCAGAACCTTTATTTTTCACCATGTTCATGGCTGATGTTTCACGTTCTTCATCAAAGTCATCAATACTTAACTCTTCAAAGGGTGTTTCATCAGTAAATTCGGATCCAATTTTATCGAGAAAACGCAGGACTCTATTAACTTGCGGGACAGTTAAAAATTCTTCCGGCAATCTTTCATTAACTTCTTCATAAGTAATTACTGGTTTTCCGATAGACCATGCTTTAAACTCATTAATGACCCTTATTTTTTCCCGAGTATCCATTCTAGGACCAAGATCTACTTCCCCTATTTCAGATTCTTCTGGATCTACTTCCTCTACAGGCTTACCATCTTTTCCTAATACTACTACCGCTTCTTTTCCATCAATGGTTTTTCCATCAACGGTTTTTCCTTCAGTGGTTTTTCCTTCAGCAGTCTCCAACTTACTTTTATCTTCAACATCATTGACTGGTTCTTTAACTGAACTATCAACTGTCATCAGCATCCCCTTCTAATTTTATTTTAAACTCGCTATTTCTACTAGCAATTGATTTAAAGCATCATCATCATTCTGATCTTCTGCTCGTTTTATTTTTGTTTGTAATAATTTCTTATATTCCATCTTTTTTAATTGTTGTAATCGATCAAGTTCTTTTACCAAATCTACAGTACTTAAATCAATTTTTGTATACAACAATTGATCTACTAAATGAATTTCATTTTCACTGCATTCATCATGAATATGCTTATTTAAATCTTCATGCTTTTCTAATTTAATTAATAGATTGAAAATTTTTGATAGATGTTTATCAATAAAAATATCTTCACTACTTAAGGCAAGAATATCATTCATGACATCTTCATTTTTTAAAGCCATCGATAATAATAATCTTTCTACTGCTTTTCCATAATTTTCAATTTTAAAAACCGAAACTTCTGGCGGTATAGAAACCATATTTACCGATCTTGCGTTTGAAAACCGTCTATTTTTTTCCTGCAACTGGGAAAAATTAGATCGTAATGATAATTCGTCTATTGCTAATTTCTCAGAGAACTGTGTTATTAAAGTACTCAACTTTACCACATTTTTTATAACAGAGAATAAGGTAATAATTTCATTTGAAGCTGAAGTTTTCCCTTCGACTGTTTCTAAATCATATTTACTTTTTAATTCATCAAGTAAAAAATCAATGACACTTATCCTATTATCAAGACAATGTTGAAAATCAAATGTGTTAGAATCCTGTAGCATTTCACAGGGGTCTTTGCCTTCAGGTAATAAAGCAATTGATACTTTAAAATCTTCTGAGAGAAAAGTTTCCATACTACGCATCATGGCGTTTCTACCAGCGGCATCACCATCAAGCAATAACACAGCTTCTTTGGAATAACGACTGATAAGTCTGATATGATCAACTGTAAGAGCGGTGCCCAATACAGCTACGGTATTGTGATAACCATATTGATGCATCATCATAACATCGGTATAACCTTCAGCAATGATCACAATTTTTTTCTGCTTGATAGATTCTAGAGATTGTTTTAAACCAAAGAGTAATTTTCGCTTGTGAAATACTTCTGTTTCAGATGTATTTACGTATTTGGCACTTTTAGTATTTTGAACTAAAGTTCTACCACCAAAACCCAATACACGCCCTCTTTCATCTTCAATTGGAAATAAAACACGACTATAAAAAGCTGGATATACTTCTTTATCCTCATTAAGTTTAAAGACACCCGATTTAATAATCAAATCTTCTGGATATTCATTTTCTTTGAGCTTATCAAATAAAGCTGAGCTTTTTCTATCAGAGAACCCTATACTAAATTCATTTAAGATCTTCTCTGAAAAATTTCGTTTCGACATATAACTAACCGCTGGGTTATTACCTTTATCAAAACAACTTTTATAATAATTTAATGCTGTTGCATTTATCTTAAATATATCTTCTTTATGCGATTTCTCGTATTTTTTATTTTCGTTTCTTCCAACTGGTAACTGAATAGACAATCTAGTGGCTAGCTCTTTCAGTGCATCCATAAAACTCAAATGAAAGTATTCAATCATAAATGTGATAACATCACCACCGGCACCACACGAAAAACATTTGTATCTTTGTGAATTTTCCCATATATACATTGAAGGGTTTTTATCCTCATGAAAAGGACATAAACATTGATAATTAGCACCTGTTCTTTTCAAGGCAATTGACTGTCCAATTACATCAATGATATTTGCACGATCTAAGATTGTATTTTTAAATTCTGGAGGATACATGTCTGATCGAATTCTTTTAAATAAATGATTTAATTTTTTTAAAAATAAGGGCGACAATTCTACAGAAATGGCATGAATAAGTCAAATTAAAACGAGGTACCGTATTTTGGCAAATAGAGCCCAAAACTGTACTTTAAATGAGTTCTAGACTAGCCGTTGTCTCTATTATGTAATAAATTAATTAGCTTAATTTCATCTAAAATTTTAACGCCCATTTCTTTTGCTGCTTCAAATAATACAAAGTATCTGGTAACAGAGCTAGAATAGCCATACTTAGTAATGATTGCCGCAATAGTTTTCTTTTTGTAAAGAAAGTCATCTTTCATATTCGCTGCAATATCAGCGCCTGGTAAGTCACCTTTTGGTTTTTCGCCAAGTACTAAATGATCTGTCGTATAAGTAATAACTTCTTCATAAATTCCATTTTTCTGTTTTATCAATGCTTTTAATTCATCTTTTGTATAACGTGATTTAAAATTGCCGACTAGTACAAATTCAAGTTTTTCAAAGGATTTAAAGTCAAAATCACCTACATTGTAACCAACAACGATCAATGGTATTTTCCCGTTTGAAATAATGGGAGCGCAGACACTATTATATTTACTAACTTCTTTAACAATTAGTTTTCCATGAATTATTTTTTTAACGCCATTTTTAAGTTCAAAAATTTCAAATTTTTGATTTGGCTTTAAACCATGGATACTACCAACGTCTATAATAAGAGACATACCATCGTTTGAAACATTTGTGATTTTGCCGTCAACTACTCTAGCTTGAAAAACGGCTTCGGCTAATTGTTCATGATCCAAAAACTGTATGTTCTTTAATCGTTCTTTTCTAGCTTCAATTTCTAGTTTCTTCCTGCTTAATTTAATTAAGTCATCGTGGCGCACGATAATAAAATTAAGTCTTTTTAAATTAGCTAATCTAGCTCTCATCTCAATAAATTTAGTCGTTCTACTAGAAACAGATTTTAGATGCTTATCAATTTTTACATTTAAATCATTCTCCATGTGTCTCAAATCAACACGCATTTTTTTGACTTCTTTATCAGAATCAATTTTAATTTTAACCAATTGATTTTCTAAAGTACCTATCTCCTTAATTTTCTCATTAATAACTTTGTCTTTTTCTTTAATAAGCTCTACTTGAGCTCTAGATTCTGCTTTAGTGATACCTATGGATACTTCACCTAACGAATATTCTTTATTTCTAACATTATCAAGACGTTCAATCTTTTTTATAAAACCAGAGTCTTGAACTTCTTCATCATTTTCATCTCTTCTTAAATATGGTTTTGGAAGGCCATCATCACCAACATAAATAGCATCTACAGGTGGATAGACACCATGAATCTGTCCATACTGCTCTGCATATTGATGTTTATAACCAATTATTTTATTTGTTTGATTGACGACACCTTGGTATTGAACCTCCATGGCAATTTTTTTCTCAATTAATTTTGATTTCACATTTTCTTTTACTTCGTAGCCACGTGCTTGCCCACCTAATCTTGCAACTTCTCTTTTAGCCGATTCAGTTTCTAAATTAATAATGACAAAAGCTACTAGAGCGATAGTTGTGATACCGATTAAAATACATGCCAATACGCTAAAAACGGTTTCCTGTTTAGATGCCATATTTAAGATCTCTTTATGTTATATGTTCTGTATTTACTAAGAAAAAACGATGCGAACTCTAATCTTTTTATGTCTGAAATCTACTACATTTCAGACAGAAAAGTTCAATTAATCGGTGAAGAGAATTCTTTCAACTAAACTGGAAAAATAATTTTGCATAGTTGTTTTCAACCCACTATGGTTTCCTCTTGAAGTTCTTTTCATATAGGAAATATAGCTTAGGCCAAGGGCACAACTCATTTCAGGTTTTATATGGTTATTCAAGAAATATTTGAAGGGACCTTGGCCAATTGAATAACATGGTTTATTGTGAAATTCGGACGCAATTTCCACCAGACCAAATTGTTGACTTACGCCACCTGAAAAGAGGACACTTTTTAATTTTCCTGGGTTTAATCCATCCCCAATGTAATTTTTTTTAATCATTTGAAATAATACGAACAATTCATCTCTTAGTCGTTTTGCAAAACGAACTTCTTGTTTATTTTTACCAAATGGGAGATCACTATAATCGTCAGACCAAGACAACTTAAGATTCTCTGCTTGATCAAAATTAATTTTAAATTCCTCCATGATCATTGTAGTAATATCATCACCACCAAAAGGATAATTATCAACTGATAAAACAATATTTTGGTTCAACATGGAGACCTCTGTACTTTGATGACCAATATCTAAAAAAATAAAAAATTCATCTGATTGCAATTTACACTTTTCAATTAAGTAAGAAGAGGAAAGGTTTGTTGGGATGATATCTTCTATGTAAATACCATTATCCATAGATGCTTTCATTAATTCAACGCAATCACTAGTGTTGGAATATATCGAAATCGAATCTACTTTAACATCTTTATGTGGCTTGGTTATGTCTAATTCTTTGTCATTTAATATACTAAAATTACCAATATAACTTTTGACGACTTGCTCATCTTGCCTCGTCTGTATTTTTGATAATTTACGCTGCGATATATTGACCAATGATTTTTTAATTTTATTCACAGGTTTTTTACTAGATTTCGAAACGGAAGTTTTCGCAGATCGAATATATTGACCCCTTAAATTTGAGACAATACTTTTGACAACAATTTTTTTAGTTTTTAAATATTCTGCTACATCTGATATACCAGCATTATATCTTTCAAACAAGTTATCGCATTGCTTCGCTAACGGGATTTCACGCATGTCTAATATATGTAAATTATCGTTTTGATTAAGCAGAACAGAGCATCTTGTCGAATATGTACCAAAATCGACACCTATAAAATAATCCGATTCACTCAATTTTTGTACTCTACATTACAAAACAAAGCATTAGGTTTTTTATTTAAAGTCTTTACAAGTTGATCTAACTTCATTTGAGTTGTTAGTTGCTTTCCAGGGAAGCCATCTATTTCTTCAGTAAAAAGAAACTCGCCCCATAATACTTCAAGCCCATTATCAAATATTAATTTAAAACGCGGAATCGTTCTTTTTCTTAAATAGGACACTCTTATTTCTTTTAGAAAACTAGGAAGCTCAACTCGAGCATTAACTTCATCAATTAAAGACATAGATTTTTTTAGGACTATTTTTTTTAATTTTAATCCAGGCTTAAATCTCTTTAATTCATTTTTAGAAAATGGAATTCCTCTGATGCGAACAACCGGAATTTCTTCATTACCATTTACTTCTTTTAACGGTAGCAATTGAATTTCATTATCCAAATAATACCAAACCTTTTTAGAGACAAGAAATGAAACAGCAGGCTTCCTAAATATTAAATTCGCATTGATTTTATTTGGCATTATTTTTGTTAAATGCACTTCTTTTATCCATGGATTTTTAACCAATTGAGCATGAAGATCACTAAGGATATTTTTATTAAAATATGATTTTCCCAAATAGGACTTTTTTACTCTGCTATTATTTAATCTTATTTTTTCATATAGACCATAGTCCAATAACCATTGAGGCATTTCATTTTTTACGGACAAAGAATTTTCGTCAAATAAATATGAATTAGCTTTGGCTACTTTCTGATCTATTAAGAACATAAGTACCATAAAAGGGATCAAAATAAGGGCTATTAAGACAACAGAACTTGAGCTATTAAACCAATTGCGCAATATTGCTTTTATGTCTTGTTCTTCAGAATCAGAGACCTCATCAAATTTCATTTTCTTTTTTTTTGTCAAAAGACTCTCCCAAACAAAATATATTTTACATTTTATAAAATATAAAGTATATTTTGCTATTAAAAAATGGATGGCATTTGATCTTTTTAAAGATCCTGTAAAATATATAATCTCTTACTAAAACATCCTGAATTCTGCGAAATGACCTGTGTCTGAAATAATTCTATCTTGCCGAAATATTGCCAAAACTTTCCAAGATGGTGGTAGAGCATTAAAAATACTGAGTGACCTCAATTTAGAGCTAAAAAAAGGCGAATTGATATCAATTCAGGGAACATCAGGATCCGGAAAATCAACCTTACTTAATATTCTAGGTTTAATGGACCAAATGGATGATGGTGATTTAGAAATCCTTGGTTTAAATACAAAAAAGTTTAAAGCACGCGATATTAATAAAATGAGAAACCAGTCTATTGGATATGTTTTTCAGAACTACCATCTTCTTCCAGAATTCACTTGCCTTGAGAATGTACTCATGCCCTTTTATACCAGTAGTTTAGATAGAAAAATGTTAAAAATTTTATCTCAAAAAGCATTGCAATTAATTAAACTAGTCGGACTTGAAAATAGAACATCTCATAAGCCAAATCAATTGTCTGGAGGTGAAAAACAACGAGTTTCAATTGCTAGGGCTCTTTTATTTTCTCCAGAATTGCTCTTATGTGATGAGCCAACAGGTCAACTGGATCAAACAACTGGTAAATCAATAATTACATTACTAATGGATCTTCAAAGCAGTTTAAATACCTCAATGATTCTCGTAACTCATGACCCCATAATTTCTAGTTATGCACACAAGGAATTTAAACTTGAGAATGGCAGACTTTATTAATTCTACTAATAAATACCTTGCCTAGATGTGAAATAATAACATAATAGTCGCCCTAAAATTAGCATTGCAATATATGTATAGACAAACAGGATTGATTGAAGCATGGAATTATCAAAAATTAATGTTGAAAATAGAGAGAGAATTAAAGAAGTTTTAGGATTAAATGATGGCTCTCTGGTAAAAATGTATGAAAACGATTTATTAAATGAACTATTAGAAACTATTGAGTTTTTTGATGATGAAGAAAAAAATAAGTTCATTCCAAGAATTAAAGACTTAAACATTGAAATCACCACTCAACAAGAAAAAATATCTAAACTTGAAAAAGAATTAGAAACGGCCAAATCCTCTTCCGACACTGTCGTAATTGCTGAGTCGAAAATAGATAAAAAAGTTGAAATACAACCAGCTCATATTTCTGAAGAAGTTGAAAAACTAAACGACACATTGAAAAAACAAATCTCTGCTTTTTTAAAGAAAAAATTAACGATTATAGATAACCAAGGGGGCGAGAGTATTCACCCAAAACAACAAGAACTTGAAGATGAAGTTTTGAAATTGGCAAAAGAAAATAGCGAATTAAATACAATCATCGTTGATGATATGGACTTAATAGATTCTTTAATGTCAAATCTGAAAGAAAATAATATTTCGTGGAAACATTCAAAGGTCGACAAAAGGACTTCTAAACTGAAGCATATTGCCATAGGATACCAACCATTGGGTCGACTGTTCATGTATAAAAAATTGCTATCAATGCCACAACCAAAACTGGTAAAAGAAAAAGAATAGTAGTCATTCGATTTTTCATTTAAAAAATAAAAACAAATATTATTTGACTAATTGACTTCTTCTTCTACTGAGCATTTTTTGGCATAAATTAAGCCAAATGCCCCAATAATTAACAAGCCACCTCCGAACCATTGTAAAGCAATGAGTCTTTCTCCAAGAAAAATATATGCCAAAACAAAAGTAACTAACGGCACTAGCATCATAATACCATTAATTGTTAGTGCACCTATCTTCTGAATGACTCGATATAGTAAAACATGAGCTATAGAAATCCCAATTAAAGCAGAGAGAATTAATAAGATCCACGTATCACCATTTAAATTCATAAGCGTTTTAAAATCTCCAAATAAAATCGCTTCTATTAATAGGCCAACTGAGGTATACAAAGAAATGATAGCAAAACTAAGTCTAGCAGGATATTTGTTCATATTTCGATGAACAAGTACACTATACATTCCATAAAAAAGGGCTGCTGAAAGTATTAAAAAAATACCAAACAAATTAATAGATTTTGTGATCTCATTTGCTTGAAAGCTTTTTGATGATGACAATAGCACTACACCAACAATACTGATAACAGAGCCTATCCAGAAGAATTTTTGCTTAACAAGAATTCTTTCACTAGGTATTAATGCCAATCCAGTAATCAAAGTAAAAAAAAAGGTAGAACGCATTCCAAAACCAATTATGGAAGCATCATTATAAAAAGGACAAAGCCCCCAAGCAGTTTGCCCTAAAATATTCACAACAAATGGCAATAAAGCATCCTTCCAAGGATTACTTCCGGGCGGTATTTTATCTTTTAATATAAAAATAAATGGAAACCAAATTCCAGCACCAATTAAATACCTAGTAGAATTTAATGTATAAGCATCTAAATACTGCGATAAATATTTAAGAAAAACTGGGACAGAACCAAAACAAAATATTACGCCCATACAAGTAAAAAGAAATAAAACGCTCTTCTTATCCATGCATTTCAAAAGAACATATTTTGTGATTACTCATCTGTCACACAACCTTCAGTAGCATTTGACACCGTTTTAATATATTTGTATAATGTACCCATAGTAGCTTTATATGATGGTGCGACGAAGTTCTCTTTTCTCTTATTCAATTCTTCATCACTTAGCTCAACGAAAATAGTATTGGCTACAGCGTCAATAGTAATTCTATCGCCGTTTTGAATCAAACCAATAACACCACCTTCTTGGGCTTCTGGTGTAACATGACCAACAACAAAACCATGGGTACCTCCCGAGAAGCGACCGTCGGTAATAAGAGCCAAATCTTTTCCTAATCCTACCCCCATAATAACGGATGTTACTTTCAACATTTCACTCATACCTGGACCACCCTTTGGACCTTCATATCGAATTACAACAACATCCCCTTTTTCAATTTCTTTGTTTTCCAAAGCTTTAATACATAAGTCCTCAGAATCATATACTTTTGCAGGCCCTGAAAAATTTAATCCTTCTTTACCAGTAATTTTAGCCACAGAACCCTTTTCAGCCAAATTCCCATATAGAATTCTTAAATGGCCCGTTTCTTTAATTGGCTGGCTTAACGGAAAAATTACCTTCTGCCCTTCTTTTAAACCTGGCAATGATTCAAGATTTTCAGCGATTGAATATCCTGTTACGGTTTTACAATCCCCATTTAACATACCTTCTTTCAAAAGTAATTTCTGAACAGCTGGCACCCCTCCAACATTATGCAAATCTTCCATCATATATTGCCCACTAGGTTTTAGATCAGCAATAAAGGGTGTCTTGTCACTTATTTTTTGAAAATCATCTATTGTTAACGGAACCCCCGCAGCTTTGGCCATTGCAATAAGATGTAATACGGCATTGGTTGAACCCCCTAATACCATGACCATCACAATTGCATTCTCAAAAGCCTCTCTAGTTAAAATATCTTTTGGTTTCAAATCTAATTCTAGCAATTTATGAATAGCATCACCAAGGGCAAAACATTCTTGTTTTTTTTCATCACTGGTTGCTGGATTAGAAGAACTATAAGGTAAACTCATCCCTAAAGTTTCAATGGCAGTCGACATAGTATTAGCAGTATACATTCCCCCACAAGCACCTGGGCCTGGACAAGATTTTTGTAATATTTCCTCCATTTCAGACTCATCGATTTTCCCTTGGATAAATTCACCATATGCTTCAAAGGAAGAAACAATATTCAAATCTTTTCCATTGTGATGACCAGGACTTATGGTTCCACCGTACAACATGATGCTTGGTCTATTTACACGCGCCATCGCAATTACTGACCCAGGCATATTTTTATCACAACCCACAATTGAAATATTTGCATCATACCACTGAGCACACATAACTGTTTCAATTGAATCAGCAATTAAATCTCTAGATTGCAATGAATAATTCATGCCAGATGTACCCATGGAAATGCCATCACTGACACCAATCGTATAAAAATTCAACCCTATTAAATTATTACTATTTACACTTGATTTAACATCTTTTGCCAAATCATTCAAATGTACATTACATGGATTGCCATCCCATCCTGTGCTAGCGATTCCTACTTGAGGCTTTTTTAAATCCTCCTTAGTTAATCCCAGCGCATACAACATTGCTTTTGAAGCGGGCTGAGAGACATCTTCTGTTAATCGGGCACTAAATTTGTTTAATTTTTCACTCATAATAACTTGATCCTAATTAGTTTTTTTCACTTTTGTGGCAGTATTTTAAAGAAACCTTTTTAAAATAAATAAAATGTCCTTTAATAATGAAAGATTTTTTAAATTAATTAAAAAATGAGTAAATAATCAATGAAAATAGAAATATCACAAATTGAGGTCCTACCTGGACAACCTCATTTGAATAAATTAAAAGTTATACATAATATTCAAGCAGCTAAATTAAATTCCATAGATTTAATCATATTTTCAGAAATGTGCATTCCAGGATATATCATAGGAGATTTATGGGAACAACCTGATTTTTTACAAGAATGTGAAAATTGTGGCGAAGAAATCAAAAAACATGCCGATGGAATCTCTGTCATTTTCGGGAATATTGGACTAGATCATTCTAAGAAAAATGAGGATGGTCGAATTAGAAAATACAATGCTTTATTTTTTGCAGAAAATAAAGAATTTTTATATCCAAATGAATTTGAATATCCCTTTGCTATCAAAAGTCTTTTGCCAAATTACAGAGAATTTGATGACTCAAGATATTTTCATAGCATCGAAAAATTATCCCTCGAATTAAATAAAACTGTTCAAGAATTAATAAATCCATTCAAAAGTCATTTAGGAACTTTTGCCTGTATATTATGTGAAGATGGTTGGCCCCAAGACTATTCTATTTCACCCTTAGAAATTTTGAATAACAAATCAATTGATTTGATCATTAACATTAGCTGTTCGCCA
Organism: Planctomycetota bacterium; assembly: GCA_002746535.1. GTDB lineage: Bacteria > Planctomycetota. Next base: position 188,242 of record NVWA01000003.1, on the reverse strand, counting down.
TTCACTTTAAATAAAAATAATAAACGCAATCGAATATTTTCTGAACAAGCACAAAAATATAACTTACCCATCATCTATGTAAATCAAATTGGAATTCAAAATAATGGCAAAACATTATTTACCTTTGACGGACAAAGTACTATTTATGATAAGCAAGGAAACATACAAACTCTAGAACCGGCCTATCAGGAAATAAATTATGTCGTTGAAATGAATGACCCCAAATCATATGAATGTAAAAATAATAAAATTGATCCACCTGAAATTGAACAAATTTATCAATGCATACACTATGGCACAAAAGAGTTTTTAAAAGCCTGTAAAATAGAAAAAGTTGTCATAGGTCTTTCCGGAGGAATTGATTCTGCACTGGCCGCAGCCATTTATGCCCAAATTTTGCCTAAAGAAAACTTATTGCTTGTTAACATGCCAAGTAAATATAATTCCAATACTACTAAAACATTATCAAAAATGATGGCTGACAATTTAGACTGTTTCTATACTCAAATCTCATTATCAAAAAGTGTAGAGCTTACGAAATCACAAGTTGATAACTTAGTGATAAAAAATTATTCTCTTCACGAAATAGTTTTAAATCTTTCTGATATTAATTTAGAAAATATCCAAGCAAGAGATCGTTCTTCCAGAATTTTGGCATCAATTGCTTCTGCCTTCGGAGGAGCCTTCACTTCAAATGCCAATAAAACAGAAGCAACGGTAGGCTATTCAACTTTATATGGAGATCATGCAGGGTTTTTAGCCAATATAGCCGATTTATGGAAATTTCATATTTATGAATTGAGTCATTACATGAATGAAATCGTTTATAAATCAGAAGTTATTCCTGCTGGAATATTTAATTTACCGCCAAGTGCTGAATTAAGTGATCAACAAAATGTAGATGAGGGTAAAGGTGATCCCATATGTTATGAATACCACGATAAACTTTTTCAATCATGGGTAGAAAAATGGGAACGATGCACACCAGAAACTATCGCAAAATGGTATTCAGAAGATTCCATTCAAGAAAATTTACAATTAAAACATCCAATTACTTCTTACTTTAAATCATCAAGTGAATTCATTGAGGATTTAGAACGATGGTGGAATTTATATCAAGGAATGGGAGTTGCCAAAAGAATTCAATCGCCACCAATTTTAGCCGTCACAAGACGAGCGTTTGGATTTGATCATCGCGAATCTCAATTAAAGCCTTTTTATTCTCAAAATTATTTAAAAATAAAAAATAAAATTTTAAATAATGCTCAATAATAAACATCGACTTTTTTTAGCACCCATGTCAGGCATTACTGACACCTCTTTCAGACTATTAATGAGAGGCTTAGGCGTTGATATTGTCATATCAGAATTACTTTCAGCTGAATCAATTGTCAATTCTCATAAACGTACTTTATCAATGCTGAATATTGATAAAAAAGAATCTCCCATTGGTATTCAATTATTTGGAAGTGATCCGAATGTTATCCGAAATGCCGCCATTATTTGCAAAGATTACGGAGCGGAATTTATTGATATAAACATGGGGTGCCCTAAACGAAAAATAAATAAAAAGAAAAGCGGTGCAGCTCTTTTAAAAGATCCTCAATATTTAAAAGATTTTTTAACAATAATAAACGAGAACTTAACTTTGCCATTATCTATAAAGATTAGAACGGGATGGGATACAAAAAACGCTGATGAGATAATACAGATAGCACACGAAACCGGCGTTTCATTTGTTTCCATACATGGCCGAACCCAATCCCAAGGATACGACGGAAAAAGTGATTGGGATTATATCAACAAAATAGCTTCCATAAGTAATATTCCAATTATTGGAAACGGAGATATTTTATACGCGAATGAGGCTACGAATATTTTAAAAAACACAAGCTGCCATGGAATCATGATTGGAAGAGGGGCATTATTAAATCCTTTGATTTTTTTGGAAATTAATCAATTATTAAATAATAAAAAAATCGATATTAATTTAATCGATATAATAAAAAAATATTATGAAATTGTGTTACAGAAAATTGATATAAAGGTTCAAGGAATTAAATTAGCAAAAATATATTTCTGGTTTTCTCTAAGATATGAAAATGCTGAAACATTTAAAAAAGATATTTTTACACTTAAAGATTCACCACAAAAAATTATTGAATATACATTAAATCACTTCAACTCAAACTTACCGCTGACACAGCAAACATCACCTAACTTTTTAATGGGTGGTCATGGGTAATTTTTTATTGTCTTAGAAAGCCTTTAACCTATAAAAGAGTCCGTTGTTTTCATTAATATTTAGGTACTTTTTTACAGTTTTCTTAGCTAATTCTTTTCTTTTAATCACCAAATTGTATACCTTACTGAAATCCAATTATTACAAATTAAATTAATTATAAAGGGTGATTTTGATGTCAGAGCCAACCACATTTATATCAATTCTAAAAAAATTCTGGGAATATGTTGAATCAGGTAGACGCCATACAACTAATGCTATTTTTCTTGGCATTGTAATGTTTTTTGGTTTATGCTTTTTGATTTTAATTCTCACTCCCAGCACAAAAACAGACGTCATTATTAATGACTCGGCATTAAAAATATCGTTTAGTGGTCCCATTGTTGAGCAAGAGTCAGGAACCAAAATTACTTTAGAAATGATTAGCAATGCCATCAATAAAAAGAAAACTATTTTATTACACGAAGTTTTAAAATGTATCGCACTTGCAAAAGAAAATCCAAAAATAAAAGGGATCGTTTTAGACATCCAAGGTTTGAGGCCATCAGGTATTAGTAAATTACAAGTCATTAACAAAGCATTAATCGATTTTAAATCTAGTGGCAAAAAAATCATTGCTATTGGAGACATGTATTCTCAAGAGCAATATTTCTTAGCTTCCACAGCAGATGAAATTTTACTACACCCAATGGGTGGGATAGAACTAAGTGGATTTGGAAGATACCGCTCATACTACAAATCATTTTTGGACAAATTAAAAATCAAAGTGCACATTTTTAGAGTAGGAACTTTTAAATCAGCACTCGAGCCTTTTTTTAGAGACTCAATGTCAGATGCTGCCAAGGAATCAAACCTAGGATGGCTTAATATTCTTTGGGGACAATATAAACAAGATTTAAAAAAGAACCGTCCAAAAGTTAAAATTGAAAATATTGACGAATTTATTACCAAATTTGACGAATATTTAAAAGAATCAAAAGGAGACTTAGGTCAGTTAGCATTAAAACACGGCCTTGTAGACGCATTACAAACTCGCGAAGAACTATCAAAAAAACTTATCAAAATATTTGGTGAAAACGTTGAGTCCAAAACCTATAATAGTGTTTCAATGGCTGAATTACTAAAAGAAGACAGGAATTCAAATTTATTCAAGTTTCCTAGTTCCACTAAAATTGGTATCGTTTATGCCAAAGGAATTATTTTAGATGGAGATCACCCAAAAGGTACTATAGGAGGTGAAACTTTATCTAAATTAATCAGAAAAGCGCGCAAAGATAAAAGTGTTAAAGCATTAGTGTTAAGAATTGATAGTGGTGGCGGAAGTGTATTTGCATCTGAACTAATCAGGAAAGAAGTCGAATTATTTAAAAAATCAGGACGACCTGTAATTGCATCTTTTGGATCAATTGCTGCTTCAGGTGGTTATTGGATTGCAACACCTGCTGATGAAATTTGGGCTAGCCCAACAACGATCACAGGTTCGATTGGAATCTTTGGTGCATTTCCAACCATTGAAAAAAGTTTAGGTTCTATCGGTATTTATACAGATGGTGTTGGAACAACTCCACTGGCCAATGCATATGATCCAACAAGAGAATTAAACCCTACGATGGCAAAAAGTGTACAACAAGTAATTAACAAAGGTTATGATATGTTTCTTGATCTAGTTGCCAAAAGCAGAAAAATGAAAAAAGAAGATGTTGATAAAATTGCTCAGGGGAGAGTCTGGGCCGGTATAACAGCAAAAGAAATTGGATTAGTAGATCATCTAGGAGACTTAAGCGATGCTATAAAAGCAGCCGCTAAAAGAGCAAATCTAACAGATTATGACATTACAATCATTGAAAAAGACATGACAAAACAAGAAATATTTTTTAAACAATTAGCGGACAATATGGGTAAATCGAAAATGATCGAATTTGAAAAACCAAAAGAATCTATTGAAATCAAACTTTTAAATATAATGAAAAAGGAATTTTCTTTTTGGTTGCAATTAAATGATCCGCAAAATATTTACGCACACTCTTTAATTAATAAAGTTCCTTAATTTAAAGAGCCAAATTAATATTAATTGGCGCAATCACATCTGGTTTCGCCTATATACTTAAAGTTCAAAGAGAATCATCTATCTTACCTAATCGACATGACATAGTCATCACCATGGTCAAATGCATTAAATTCCCAGAGTCTACAATGCTTTTTTCATCAGGCCATAAAGTATAATCCTTCATAGCTCCAGGATGAATTGTATTTACATGTTCCGGTAAAATATTTCGATCCCCTCTAACTTCAAATACCCCATTCCACAATTCATTCGCCATACTCAAGTTATCATCGAGCTTGTGCATAATCCAAGCAGCAACAGCATTAGCAGCCGGACAGACTCCCACACCAGAATATTGAAATTCAGGATGATCATATCCATCTTGCATTAATTTTTTAATATGTTCGGGCGGTTTTTGACAAATGATATTGGGCAGTTGCTCATCTACCTTCCAAAGATCCTTTAGGCGATTATGTACTGTTTTAGAATCCTTTTCATCAAACTCTTCGTTGTGAATATAAGCCCATAAACTCCCCCATGATTGATCATGACTGAGCTTACCAGCTAATTCATGATCTGCATCATCCGTAAATTTCAGATAAGCATATACCTCTTTTTTTTCATCAAACAAATGGTTTTCAATTCCTTGGGTAATCTGATTAGCTTTTGTCTGCCATTCTTTAACTTGTTCGAGAGATACATCATCTTTTAATAAATCAGCTGCTCTCAATAAAGCTGAAACACATACTCTATTTATATAAAATGAAAAACAATGCGGGAAAGCTATCCCTTCAACAACTCTTTCTTCTTGCCCAGAAAGTAATTGATATTTATCATCATATCTTGAAATTAAATAATTTGCACACGTCTTAATGATTTCTTTCAATTCATTCAACCACTGACCTTCACCTAATGAAAGCCAAGTATAATAGACATGATGAATAAAATGGGCATTATTATCGATCTGCTCTTGCTTGGACAAAGACTCAGCTGTTTTGAAATGATAAGTATGAAAAAAGTTTTTACCGCCATTGTCTTCAAATGATTTTTTCCAATAGTTCAAATTATTTAAAACCATCTCGTTTTCACCAACATACAATAAAGGCTCTATATGATAATTTCTTAGCCAACACCGATCCGCATATAAATAATTCTTTCTATCCAGTCGATCATCACTCTCTACAATTCCACCAGTAGAAGATAAGGAAGCTCTATATTTAATTGATTCTAATCCTGCATTAAAAAGATCTTGAGTTCTAGTCGTTATTTCTTTCATAATTCTCACTTCAAATAAAATTCCATTAAGCCTAATAGGCTAGATTTTTATGTAAAGAAAATATATTTCAAAATTAAATAGAAAAAAATATGAGACAGATATCAGTAGTATTAATTTGCTAAAACTGTTCCAAAATTTAATTAGTTGAATAATGAACTGCTAACCAAATAGACTCAGTTGCAGGATCTGTCCAGATCACCTTGTGCTTTTTATGAGCCGGGATCAACACATAATCGCCCTCTTTTAATTCTAACGTTTCATCCGTTGAAAATAATATTTTTGCCTGACCTTTTAAAAGAAGTACCCATTCATTTTGCTCTTGGTCATACCAGCCATTTTCTGGTGAGGTATGACCTTTGGAAACTATCCGCTCAATAACAACATTTTCAGAACGGATTATCTTTTCAAAATTTTCATCTTCTAGATTTTCAGGAATATTTTCAAATATGTTTTTTAATTTCAGCATATCATTTCTCTTTTAAATCACTTAAAGCTGTTTTATGATTTTTATGATAATTTAATTTTACTTGCACTATTCTATCGTTACCTATGTCTCTAATGTACAAATATCGATCCGATAAGGTTGCCACATGAGCACCGTGCACTAAAGAAACTTCATCGCCACCAATCGAACGAGAATTCGGTGGATTGAGGTTTTTATTATTATCTAATGGGATGCCATCATCTACATTTCCATATTTTCCAATTCTCGTTATCAAATTCCCATTCTTATCAAGTACGGCAACACTAAACTGATCAACTTCTGGTGCAAATGATCTAGAGAAGTAATCTAAAGTGAATCTTGAATGTGACCAGCAAATACAACCCCATGAAACTTTAAAAGGTGAATTTCCAACACCACCATAAAACCATTTTGCTCCATCTACCCAAGTTGGCCCAAGTGTATAGCCCGAAATATCATGAGGACGTTTAAATTTATTTTCACTTAATGGAATAGGAATATGCTTTCCTGTGGTAAAAGATTTATTTTTCCCAGCCTTAACTTTGATCAATGTACCTGAAATATTATTAAAATGCTTCTTACCATTATAAACTCGAGGAGTCCAAGCCATAAAATAAATATCATCATCATTATCAATACCAATACCATCTGTCATATCAACACCAGGCACAGCATCTTCAATTATTAATTTGCCTCTTGAATCCCAAACATGTATACAACCTACGGAGGATCTTCCCTGATATGAAGGCGCTTGATATTCCCCACCAACAACTTTTCTTTTCTCCCATGGCCTACCAACATTGGCACGAGGGTCTTTATTCTTTATGTTAGCCCAAATAGCTAAATGACCTTTAGGGGAAATCCACATGCCTCCTTGAGATTGCCAGCCTGTACCGGCCCCAAATTGTGGAACTTGTAAACTAGAAATTATATCTCCTCCGCGGCGGTCTTTTGCTTCACTGCCATAATCCCATGGAACTTCTCTCCAGTTTTCCATGTTATACCGCACTACTCTGCGGGCATTATCTATTTGACGAAGATAGACTAATCCATCTTGATCAAAGGCCATATCTTCCACTGATAATAACGGAATAGGAACTTTTCTCACATCTCCATTTTTTGTATTAATTTCCCACAAATTTTGGAATGTACCGCCACCTACTTCACCATCTTTATCTGTTAAATATAATTTTTTGGTCTTTGGATTCACATAAAGGCGTTGATGCCCACGATTATTATTTAGTTTATGGACAGATTTGGCAGTGTCTTTTGAAAACTGGACAATTGTTTTTAATTTTTTTCCATCAACCTGCAATAATATAGGTCCTGCATTACTCCAACCTGATCCGAAGTTGAATAAACCTTCTGAAGTTTTTAATAATGTTTGTTCTGGAGACTTTGGAACAAGCCAAATAGTGGGGATTTTAGACCAAAAATCAACGGTAGCTCTGATTTGTGTTCCATGGCTTGTATTCCCCCAGTTTTGAAAACCAATTCGTTTGGGATTAAAGGGAACATGTGGTAAATCATAATTTGATACAACAGAAGGATCATCAAAAGATTTTAAAATAGTTAATGAAGGTTTAGGCAATTTGTTTATTTTACCTTTTTCCTTAGCCAAGTATTTTTTTAAGCCAGGATTTCTTGTCCATATTGAACCACCCACATACCATGAAAAGACATATAACTCACCTGATTTTGGATCAATGCAAACTTGGGTTGGGAAGTAAGCTTTTATTTTTTTTATTAATTTAGCTTCGGGTGTATAAACATTAATTGACTGCCCTATATAGTCAGAAATATAAACCCTTCCTTTGGAATCACAGGTAACAGATATATTCATTCCATTTTGATGAACAATTTCACCAATAAACTTTTTTGGCTCTTCATTTTTTTCAAAATCCATAACCATAACACGGTTAACCCAGGATTTACCATGATGCACATTTTGTTGTAAACTATTATAACCTGCAAGATATAACTTCTTACCATCTGGACTAAAGGCACTACTATAAGGAAATATTCGAGTATCTTTATGACGATTCCCATCCCATGGTTTCTTTGGAAATAAATTCAACCAAACCTTTGGACCTTCTAGGGATAAAGAATTTCCACTACTAGATGATATAACGCCGCCAACAGTAGATATTCTATTTAATGATACTTTTGCTAAAGAAATTCTTCCTGGCTTATTCTTGGTTTTAGATGGATTAACAGCCATAGTATAAACCGCGGCTTGCCAACCTGCCTTGTGGCCAGATATTCCACTGGTTAAGAGAGTATTTAAATTGGTACCTTGTTTATAGGGTCGCTTATATCCATGCGGATATTCTCGCCAATCTAGACCTTTTATATTATTTAACTGGTTAGCAGGAAATGGATAAATCATTCGGACATAATTTCCTTCATGATCAAAAAATTTGACAAAATCGACACCATTGCCATCATATAAATAAACACCTTCTGGAGTAGCAACAGGAATAGGATCTTCAGTACATCGAGTACCAGCACCACCACGCCCAAGTCTTCGTTTTGGTTCCCAGTATAGACTTTTTTCATACTGTGGTTTTAATCCTAAAGAAACTCTTACCGTCATCTCATTTACATTATTTACGTAACGCCCTCTATCATTTTTAGAATCCCAAATTAAAGTTTGAGATTTAGAATTTGCCTTAAAGGGCTTAGGTGCTTTGGGTCCTAAGACACCACTGGCCAAATGCCTAACAATATCACCTTTACTATTTTCTATAGCAACCGTAACGTCACAGAATCCCTTTGTTGTAAAACTAATCGCTATCTGATCTTTTAATTTAATGACAGTCGGTTTTTTTTCAAATTCAAAATTCAATTCACGTTTAATTTTTAACTCTTCAGGCACTTCTGAAAATACATTCTGAAAGAAGATACTAAATCCAAGAAAAATTAAAAAGACGATAGATTTTTTTTGCATTTTTTACTCCTAAAGGAAATTTGTACGGGACAAGAATTTATGAGAGGATAGCACCACAGATATTGCTTTAAGTAGACAGTATAATTAACAAGTCTACCATTGTCTAATATTTATTCTAACTATATAGTTAGAATAAAAAGCTCTAAATTATTAAGTGATTAGTTTTAATAAACTTTTAATAGATCAGTTTTCAAAAAGAAATATTCTAAATAAAACTAGACAATTATAGACAGATTACTTTCTAATGGTCCCTGCAGAGGACCCTGCAACAACGATACTGGCGTTAGTTTGGTTTAAAATCTTTTTTGGAAACTTCTTTTCCTAATTTATAAGTTACTTCAGAAATTAAATAATAATTTGAATCGTAGTTTAGGCATTTTTGACAATACCCACTTGTATCATAATTTGAAAACGACTTTCGCAATACGCCCTCTTGATATACATCCGTCTTATCGATGAGCCCATTTTCATCATAATAAATCCATTCACCAATTGGAACGTTATTTTTAAATAGGCTAAATAGCTCTACTTTTTTTAATTTCCCAAAATATAGATGTCTGCCGTATTTTTGTCCATCCTTGTAACCAGCTTCTTTATAAAGATCACCATTTCGATACCACTTATACCAAATTCCGGTAAAGTTTTTCGGAGGACCCTTTTTCCCCTTCAACCAAGAAGGCAGATAAAACGTTTGCATTATATAATGCCATTTTGTAGATTGCTTAGAACCACAATAAAAATATAACGGTAGAGATAAAAAAAGTGCAGAAAAAATTATAAAATTTCTGACTATTCTTTGAGTAATATTAATATCCATCGAAAACCTAACATTACTTTTGTTAACGCGTTAATAATAAGAATCTTTTATACTTACTATCAGCGTATTCAAAAGGTAGTGTCAACTTAGCAAATAATTCCTGCACATAATTTCTAATTTTATTAATATTTTCTGTTTCTATTTCAATTTCGTAAAAATGATGGCCAGCAATAATGGTATGATCGATTTCAAAAATCTCATTATCAAGCTTATTAAAGACATGCCGCTCATTTATAATTTCACCCAATGGCATTAAGTCATGACCATTTAAAAAACCACCATCTTTCAGTTTACAAAAAGTAGCTTTTAATTCATTTATTGATGTTGGTTGTTGATCTAGAATAATTTCATTTTCATCTGCTTTTTGAACACCATTAACTTGTGAAGCATTTGATTTTACCGTGGCAACCCATTCTTCATTCGCATTTCTTAAGCGAAACATGATTTTACTGGCTTGCAAATCACCTTCATTCGTATCATAATAGATGTTTCGTTGATGAATTAAATGAAAGTCTTCACCAAATTGTTCTAATATTCTAAGGTAGGATTCTTTATCTGGGATTTTAACTTTTAATTCTATTTCAATGTTCTGATTGAATGACTCATCAGCCATCTTCAGAATTCTTAAACATTTCCAAAAATAATAATGATGTCGTCATATCAATTGAAACAATATCTGTTTTATGCTTTGGATCAAATTGAAAATCTGTCATTTTATTTTTTAACAAATTTTTAACGGCTTCTTCACCACTATTTCCATGGTAAAAAGAATGTTCAATATGGCCTTCTCTAAATTCAATCGTGCCATTGCTACCATCAAGACATTTCAGCATCAATACACCCGTTCGATGTCGCGTAGATAAATATTGTAATAATTCTAAAAGTTTAAAGTCATTAAAATCACCTAACATCTGTCCTTTGCGAGAAACAGAAATCTTTTCGCTGATAATAGCTGTATTTTGCTGGGCTCTTTCAACATTGCCTTTTGCTTTTAGTTCTTTATAAAAAAGGTATATTCTATCACCTATACCTACTTGGTCGCCGTTGTTTAATTTTGAAAAATCTGTTTTTTTAGAATTCACAAACGATCCATTGGCACTACCCATATCCTTTAAATAAAAACTGCCATCTTCAAAATATATTGAGGTGTGCCTTCGGGAAATAAATTCAGATTCAATAGAGATTGTATTTTCTTCATCACGACCCAAATAACAAATATCATCAAGCGACAATAACTTTGGTGTATTTGGGAATTCCAAAAGATAGAAATTATAATTCATAAACATGTTTGAATTTTTTTCCTAAGTTAACATTATCCATCTATGATTCGAAATTAAACATCGGTAGTATTATATATAAAATGACACTCTATATTAGGAATGATAAATTCATTCCAATAATGTAGGCTAAATTGGTTTCAGTTCGTCAATAATGATAGCTGTTGATACCTCTAAGGACTGATCACAGGCGTCGATTTGGATATCTGCCAATGACTCATAGAGCGGTTCCCGCATTTTAATTTTTGTTCTTATGGTTTCCATCGGATTTTCCACATCTAACAATGGTCTGTGATCATCGTTTTTAGTAAATTCAAAAACCTTTTCAGGGTTTGTTTTTAAATACACTACCTTGGCATTACTTTTTATTAATTCAATATTTTTTTCGAATTCAATTATGCCACCGCCTGTTGATATGATACATTGATCAATTAATTTTATTCCATTTAGAATATCATATTCTATCTCTCTAAAAGAGGATTCACCTTTTGATTCAAAGAGCTCACTAATCTTACAATTATATTTTTCTTCAATTAATTCATCTGTATCTAAAACTTTCCAACCTAATTGCTTGCCTAATAATTTAGCTATGCTACTTTTTCCTGAACCCATAAAGCCAATTAAAATTATTCTCACGAAAGTTCTCCAAACAAATCCCAAAAGGTGGGAAATGTTTTCGATACACACCCTGCATCTTTTATAACAATGCCCTCTGTTACGAGACCTGCACCGGAAAAGGCCATGGCCATGCGGTGATCGTCATAGGTATCTATATGGGCACCATGCGGAGTGCCGCCATGAATTGTCAAAGAATCCCTCGTCTGCTCAACGTCAATTCCCATTTTTTTTAATTCGTTATAACAAGCATCTAAACGATCGGTTTCTTTAACTCTAAGATTATAAACATTTGTAATTCTTGTGGTTCCTTCAGCATATGCAGCAACAACTGCTAAGGATTGTGCCATATCAGGAATACTTTCCATATCAATATCAATTCCTTTTAAAGCACTTCCTTCCAATTCAATAAATGAGTTTGACACTTTAACGTGACAGCCCATTCTTTCTAAAGCTTTAAAATATTGAAAATCCCCTTGAACGGTGTCACTATTTATATAAACCTTTGCTTTACCTTTTGTTAAGGCTGCTGCATTCAAAAAATAAGAGGCGCCTGAGGCATCTGGCTCGACATTATAATTGCACGCCTGATAACAACCTAGCGGAATATGAAATTCCATATAATCTTTGTTGATAACATTGATGCCAAAGGTTTTCATAATATCCAAAGTAATATCGATATAAGGTTTCGAAACCAATTCATCTTTGATCTCAATGATCACAGGCTTTTGTGCATAAGGCGCACTAATTAAAATCGAACTAATAAATTGACTACTTATTTTACCACTAATTTTTGTCAACCCACCAACAAGGGATGGACCAATTAATTTAATCGGAGGACATCCCGTTTTACTCTGACAATCTACACCTAATTGTTTCAGGCCATCAAGCAAATCAACTATTGGCCTTTCTTGCATTCTTTCATTGCCAGTCACAATAGTTGTTCCATTTATCAATGCGCAAGTTGTTGTTAAAAATCTGGTTGCAGTACCAGCATTATTTAAAAATAAATCCTCCCCAGGTTCTTTAAGAGTCCCTTCACAACCATAAATTTTTAATTCTTCATCATTGATTGAAAACTCTAGGCCCATATGTTGGAGGGCATTTTTCATTACCTTGGTGTCATCGCTTTCTAACAAACCAGATAAAGTTGAGGTACCTTTTGCCAAAGCAGCAATTAATAAAGCCCGATTTGAATAACTTTTCGACCCCGGTAAATGGACTTCTACATCAATGGCATCTCTAGTTTTAATCGCGATATCAGTCATGATATGTTCTTTTTCATATAGTTAATTAGCAAGTTAAGTTTTGCTATTTTCACTAAATCCTAAACCAAATCAATTGGAATTCACCATTTTTAAACAGTTTTCAAACTATTGAAAACTTATCCAAAAAACACCCATAATACTGAAAATTATTTCATAAAAGTACTTACTTTAATGGAACCAACGAATTTCATGACATAGACTATATAGTGAGCATCCAGTTTTTTATTTTATTAAAAGATTGAGAGTTCCACAAAGATGAAAACACTTCCAGATTATTCCCATATCAAATACTACCAATTGACAGAAACGGCAGATCCCTTTGATGCTAAACTATTTACCGAATTGCATTTGAGTCCAGAACTACTCACAGATACGAAATCAATTTCAAAAGACATTAAAAACAAAAATATTCAACTGCTAATATTAGATATCTGCTCAACCAAGAATATAGCAATTTTAAACTTCCTTAATGACAAAGTCATCAAACCACCAATTCTAATTATTTGCCCGATCAACGATCAATTACTACAACTCCAAAAACTATTTGGAAATAAAGCATCTTATATTTTTCACCCCTACTCAGAAAATCAATTAAAAGAAAAAATTGAATATATTTTATCACAGAACAACCAATCTCAAAAACTTGAAGCTGAAGTTCAAGAAAGAACAAGAGTTGAAAAAACCTTACATTTATTGAAAAATAAATATGCCACAATTGCTAAAAGCTCAAATGAAGGCATCTTTGATTGGCATATCTATGACAACAAAATTCATTATTCGGCAAAATGGAAAAAACTCATTGGATTTAAATCTCACGAGATCAAAGATGATCCAAAGGAATGGTCTAAACGCGTACATCCAGATGACAATAATCTTTTTCATAATATTATTGAGTCGATCAAATTAAATAAAACAGAAACGATAGAATTAAAATTAAGAATATTTTATAAAGATCAAGAATATCGTTGGTATCTAGTCCAAGGAAATGTTGTTAAAGATCAAGATGGGAAAGCCCAGCGCATAGCTGGTTCTATAATCGACTTAACAAATGAGATCCAATCTCATGAGCGATTAGCCTATGCAACACACCATGATGTTTTAACAGGTATGGCAAATAAAGAATATTTATATAAAAACCTAAAACAATCAATTATTCGACTGAAAAGAGATTCCTCAAAAAAGTGTGCTATTTTATATATTGATATTGATCAATTTAAAAAATTAAATGATTTATTTGGTCATATTAAATGTGATAAAATATTAAAGCTTGTTTCTGAAAAATTAAAGTCAACCTTAAGAGCAAACGACTTTTTAGCCCGAGTAGCCGGAGATGAATTCGCTATACTATTAGACAATGTCAAAGATAGTGAAAGCACAATACATGTAGCCAAAAAACTACAGAATGTATTCAACACGCCATTTATTTTTGAAAAACAGAATATCTATATCACGATCAGCATTGGCATATTTGTAGTTAATGAAATTGGCACTACTCCTGAAGAAGTATTACGGAATTCAGAAATTGCCATGAACCGTTCTAAAGAAAGAGGGAAAAAACAAATTGCGATTTTTGAATCAAATATGCGCAAGAAAACGACAGAGCACTTCACTATAGAAAGTGCACTACGAACTGCCCTTGATAATAATGAAATCAAACTCCTATATCAACCAATCATAAATGCTGAAACGAATCAACTAAAAGGAGTCGAAGCATTAATACGATGGTATAAAAATGATAAATTGTATATATCACCTCTAAAATTAATTGAGATTGCAGAATCAATGGGAATCATGCACGAAATCGGCACGTGGGTCTTTAGAACTGCCTGTGAACAATTAAAAAAATGGGAAGTTAAATATTCACAACCAATTCAAATGTCAGTCAATTGTAGTGCTACTCAATTCCAATATGAGGATTTTTTATCATCATTGATCAATATTATGAATGAAACAAAAATTGATAAATCAAGACTTTGTATAGAACTGACAGAAAGTGTTTTTATTGGAAACGAAAGTAACTGCTTAACCATTTTAACAGAGTTACAAAATAGAGGCCTTCAAATATCAATCGATGATTTTGGAACGGGTTATTCATCTCTAAGTTATCTTCGGAAATTTCCTGTCGATAATCTTAAAATAGATCGTTGTTTTATTAAAGACATACCCGGCAATAAAGATGACATGCAAATCACTCGAACAATTATTTCAATGGCCCAAAATCTTAATATGAATATTATTGCTGAGGGAGTCGAAACGATTGAGCAAATTAAATTTCTAAAAAAATTCAATTGTCAAAATCACCAGGGGTTCTTTTATAGCAAACCTGTGGAAGCTTCAGAAATTGAAAAGATTATTGAAAAATACCCTGTAAGATTCTGCGTAAAATAACACGATAAAAATGGTCTAACTATCTAATATAAATCTGGGAATCGCCCTTTTTAAAAGAAATCTACCCAGCTGCGATAAATTAAGCCCCACTCTAGCCAACTTTAATTTACCGATGAAGCAATAGAACTGACCATCTCATTTATTTCCAATAGATCGCATGGTTTTCCAACATATTTAATTAATGCAGGATATTGATCAAGAACCAATGACAACTCTTTTGTAAGTGGCCCAGAGGAAATTATGATTATTTGTTGCTTGGGGTTTATTTCAAATATCTGTTCAATTAATTTATCGCCCAATAATACTGGCATATAATAATCAGTAACGATTACAAAATAGTTGGGATCTGCTTGATAATAAGATAACGCTTTTTCAGGATCGTTAAAGGCTTGCACTTCATACTCGGAGGACAAATATACACTTAAGATTTCAGTCAAATCTTTATTGTCATCAATCATCAATATTTTTTTCATATCTTTTACCTTTCAAATGGGGTCAAACACTGAGTTGGTAAAACACTAACTTGGAACTTTGGTGAATACTTTAAATTTTAATTTACATAAATAAACTTCGTATCATAAAATTACAGATACAAAATAGTATCAACAAGCTACAAGCTCAACACGAGCTTCCCATTATTTCAATATAATAGAAATTTTCCTCAACTTTTAATTTTTTTTTTAATAAAATAATTAAGGTCGAATTACTTTTTGTTAGAAATTGACATTTTGTTTGAATTAGTATTGTAGGTACTTTCGTATTTTTCGAAAATTACAAAAATTGCTGTAAGTATGCATTTATTTAGCATTTAAAGAGAAATTAGATATTGAGCAAGATAATTTTCGTACATTGAATTATGAAATTTACTGACAGGATATTGAAACAACAGAAAATTGTTTCATATAAAAAAAATGATTAGTACTGATTGATTCTGACCTAAACACAATACTAATCAAATTCTTTAATAAAAAATTTAGCTCATTTATTCTAACCAAAAAAAATAAAAATATCAAGATCAAAAGCAAAACATTTTAGTCATACCTACTTAATTTTTATAAATTTTTAATCAAAAAAATTATGACAATATAAGTCACAAATTAAATTTTAAATAAATATAAACTACTTGTTTTTTTGGGATTAATCTAGGCTAACAATTTCAAATCCAATGATTTTCTTTTACTTATTGCCATTTCCTTTATACAATTCCGCACCTACTTTTTGAACATTATTCGGTTTATTATATATTGTTGGAAAATTACGAAGGGAGTTTAATGTTAAATTCCCAAACAAAATTTAACTTTTTTAAAGGATGTTAATGTATGAAAAACATTTTTAAATTGTCTTCATGCTTTTTAGCTATTTGCTTTGTTATGGTCTCAAGTTTGGCTGCTCAAGATGCAGATGTGAAAGTGTATGGTAGAATTCACGCTTCAATAAACTTTATCAGCCAAGATAAAGCAGAAAGCGGACTTCATGTTTCTAGTCAAAGTTCACGTTTTGGTGTCAAAGGTACATATGACGCTTCCGATGCAATAACAGCTATGTTTCAAATTGAAATTCAAACTGATATTTCTGACAATAGCAAATCAAGTGCTGATTTTCTTAAAAGTAGAAATTCTTATCTCGGCATTAAAGGTGATTCTTGGGGTTCATTATTAATTGGTCGTCATGACACACCTTATAAAAAAGCTGCTATGAAATCTGATTTTTTTAATGATACTATAGCCGATTATGATGGCATTATTGGCCGTTCATCAAGTGGGAAAAAAGCTCACTTTCGTGCTGACAATATCATTCTATACAAATCACCAAAACTAATCGATGGTGCTTTAACGGCTTCTTTGGCATTCTTGCCTTCAGACACAGTATTTGACACTACAGACACAAATACTGATGGCGATCAAGACGACGATGCCATGGGTGTTTCAGCAAATGCTGTTTATCAAAACAAGGATATGGGCTTATCTTTATCTTTAGGACTTCACTATGATACTGGTGGCCTTAAATTATCTTCAACAGACGAACCTGCTTTTGGTGCAAGATTAATAGGTGGCTACAATTTTCTTGAGCAACATCAACTATGGTTAATTATTGAAATTCTAGATGGTGGTGATACTAAATCAACATCTAGACCAGCTTTCAATCTTGGTTATAAATTCACATTTGATAAAAATTCAGTTAGAGCAAACTTAAGCTTTGCACTAGAATCAGATGCTGATGCAAAAGATGAAGCAACTCAGTTTTCAATTGGGTTCTTTCATACATTTAGCTCAACCTTTGAAATGTATGCAATTGCAACATATTTAGCTGGTGGAGATGGCAGTACTTATAGCATCACCACAAATGATGGTTACACATTAACACCTACAGGTGGCGATAGTGATACTATTTTCGGTTTTGCTTTAGGCGCAACATTTACTTTCTAATTCTAAAGTAAATAATTTTTCTTAGCAACTACAATTAGTCTAAATTGTAGTTGCCATCTCCTCTCATTATTAATTTCTCCAATGTTATTAATTTTAAAATAATATAATTCTAACTAATAATACCAGCACCCCTTTTATCAAATTTAAGAGCATGACATAACAGAACATAGCTAACTTAGTCAAAACAATCAAGCTTAAAAAATATCGAACAACCTCATCAGCTTGATCCCATCAATTACAAAATGGAACAATCCTTTTATTTTTTGAATAATCAAATATCAAATCAACGTTGTTGATTTTAAGAGATCTGTTTCTCTTTAAAGAAATTTAAAACCTCATCCAATTCAGATAAATCAAATGGCTTAGAAATTATTTTAATAGAGTTGTTGTATTTTTTGATGAATTTAAGATCGCTATAATTTGCCGCACCAGAGGAAACAATTATATTTTGAAATACTTTTATTTCACAAACCCTATCAACAAAAATATTCCCTTGAATTTTAGGCATATAAAAATCTACTATAATGACATCGTAATCTTGATTATCTTCATAATGCCTTAAGGCGTCTACAGGGTCATTAAAAGACTTAACGTGATGATTAAATGATAAATGTAAACTTAAATATTCTGTAAAAACTTCTTCATCATCAACAATTAAAATTTTCATAATTACTTATGCCCATTTTCATTTCAGCAGAAACAGCTCATTATTTCAATTTAATTGTAATATTCCTCAACTATTAAAAAAAAGATAAAATAAAATCATGCGTGTATTTACTCTATGGTAAGAAACTCAGTTTAGCAACAAATGTAAAGAAGGTACTTTTTATTTATATTAAAATAATATTTTAAATGTAACTTATTATTTCATTAAATTTTAATTTGTATCATTCATCACATAGAATGGACAATGAAGACTTTCAAATCATATATATAATTCGTAATATTTATTTCAGCGAAGTAAAAAGAAGCTTGGAAATCTTTACATGGATGAAATTCTAATCATTGACGATAATGAAGATGTTACCAACATCATCTCAATATTTCTTAAGGAAGTGTTTGAAAATAAATATTCAGTCACAACCTTCAATGACCCAGAATTAGCTTTAAAATATTATAATGATCTAGGTTATCCCATTTACAGAGTAATCTTAGATTTATGCATGCCCAAAATTAGTGGTGAAGAATTAATACAATTAATTAGACAAGTAGAATTAGACCAACCTATCACAATCATGACAGGCAGGCAAGATATGAATTTAGAAGAATCTTTATCCAAAATGTATCCAGAATATAATATCTTAAGAAAACCATTTACATTTAGTGATATCAAACAACTTTTTATCTAATCTATTATGACATCATTAAAAAATTATCATTTACTTATAGCGGAAAGGCTCCCATCTGAGTACTTTTTGAATACTTTTCCAATTAAAATTTCTAAATGTTAAAGGATTTGACAAAATCAGCCTAGTAAGGATTGTTCTATCTTAATACTTCTTTAAATATAGTGCAAAAAATTTGATACTTCGCAGAATATGACCTAAACTACCAGAGGAACTTTTTTTAGAGATACAAGTGAAGTCAAATAAACTCAAAATACTTGTAATTGATGATGATTCTATCGATCGCGAGCAATACCACCGTCTTTTAAAAAAATCATCCTTAGATGATTTCACATACTTTGAAAAAGAGAATGGTATTGACGGATTACATGCCATTGAACAAATTAACCCTGACATCATCCTATTAGATCAAAATTTGCCTGACATTACCGGAATAAATATATTAGAAGAAATATCGATCAAACAAATCCCCGTGCTTCCCGTCATCATATTATTAACAGGTGAAGATGACCGAGAAACAGATCTCAATGCCATGGCACTAGGAGCATTCGATTATATACTTAAATCAAATATTACTAAAGACTCATTGGATAGATGTTTACGGTATGGCCTAAAACAAAAACATCGCGAAACACTTGTTCTTGAAGCAAAAGCTGAAGCTGACAGAGCAAATAAAATGAAAAGTCATTTTCTGGCCAATATGAGTCATGAATTCAGAACTCCACTAAATGGAATTATCGGATTTATGGATCTTATTTCCGAAACAACAATTAACTCAGAACAAACTGAAATTGTAGATTCCGTCAGATATTGTTCAGAAAATTTACTACATTTAGTAAATGATATTTTAGATATTTCAAAAATTGAAGCCAATGAAGTTCACTTAGAACATCTCTCGTATGATTTAAATAATGTTATCGTTGATACCATAAAGTTAGTTCAAAATAAATCAACCAACTCAAATTTAATACTTGAAGTCGATATGCCATATCTTGAATATGAAGTTATGGGCGACTCCCTTCGCATGAATCAAGTTCTAATAAACTTATTAAGCAATGCCGTAAAATTTACTGAAAAAGGTTTTGTCAGATTACAATTAAAAGTAAATGCTGAATCTTCAAGGTTTATTGATTTTACAATTACAGTCGAGGATTCTGGCATTGGTATGACCAAAGATCAATCTCTTATTATTTTTGACTCTTTCAAACAAGCCGATGGCTCAACATTAAGAAAGTTTGGTGGAACAGGGTTAGGGTTAGCGATTTGCAAAAGTTTGGTTGAAATGATGGGTGGAAATATAACAGTAGAGTCAATACCAGGTAAAGGTTCTTCTTTTCAATTTACAATTGAAATGGAAAAAAGTTCTCAATTAAAAGCCCCCTTACATATACCCAAAGACAAAAAATGCTTGGTTGATAGTCGTCTATTAACTAAATATAAATATCTTTCAAAAATATTAACTTCTGCAAATATTTCACCAATACCATTTAACTCTTGTGCCCATTTATTAGAAATATTCAGCGAACATAAATCTGCAAAAGTTATCTTTGACTTTGATCACTTAGAAAATAGTTGGAAAATCGCAAACAATGACGGCATTCTAATCAAGCATCATTTTGATAATCATGCAATGGATTTATGTGTTGCAATCACGCAACTAAATTCATCAACTCTTAAAAGATTAAACGCTTATCGTCTTAAATCTTATTTACAAAGTCCTTTAACAATTAAAAGTCTATCAGATCTGATGGCCTCCGGTGAATTAGAGATGGAAACAATAAACAATGAAGAAGATGATGATGAAATATATGAAGCTCTCGACATATTAATCGTTGAAGATAATAAAATGAATCAGAAATTAATCACAAAAATGTTAGACCGCTTAGGTCATAAAACAGCTATTGCATCAAACGGTCTTGAAGCGGTTAAAAAAAACGAAGAGAATACTTACGACCTCATATTTATGGATATGCAAATGCCCGTCATGGATGGTATAACCGCCACTCTAGAAATACGTAAAAAAGATACCATCACTCCCATTGTTGCCATGACAGCAAATGCCTTTCAGTCCGACAGAGAAAATTGCTTTAAAGCTGGTATGGTCGATTTTTGTGCAAAACCTATTAAGAAAATTGATGTTGAGCAAGCAATTAAAAAAAATGTACTAAAACATTTTGTCACAATAAAAAAATCTAACTCTCCCTTACAGAAAATATTAATCTGCATTGAAGATGAAGAGAAACGCCAAATTTTAAAACATGGATTAAAACAAAAATTTGTAAATGTGTTAATCGAAGAGGCTATAGATGGAATAAGCGCTTGCATTAAACTAGGTAGTTATTTACCAGATTTAATCATCATTGATTTAAATTTAACAAAAATTAATACTACTGATTTTATAACATACATCAATTCCATGAAAGAACTTAATGAAATTCAATTTATTATACTAGGACCCAAAATAATAGACGATTCTTTGAAAAAACAACTAAGCCTTTTAACGGTTGGGCAAGTGTTTCAAAAGCCTCATTCTATTAATAAAATTGTAGATTATTCATTCAATTTACTTATAAATGAAAAGGTTATCATGTAGATTAGATTGATCTATTACAAGAATCATGTGAAGTATAACTTTTAGGAGAAAATATAATTTCGACTACTCTTTTGAAAAATAATTCCCAAGAATCTCTCGCTGAAATCTATCCAGGTATTAAAAAAATATTATGGTTCTCGATAATAATTAGCGTTTTACCAATAATCCTTGTAATGCTGGGGGCAGATTTCTCTTCAGCACAACATACCTTTGATTATGAGAATGCTGCAAACATGGATAAAGTGCAACGCATTGATCAACATTTTCATTTGTTGAATGGTGCCTTTACCCATACCCTCTTAGAATGGTCTGCCTTTAGCGTTGCTATTTTCACAGTACTCCTTGCATTAGCTAATAATAAAATGACAAGAAGTAATACGACTTTAATCATCGCATTTGCTTTATTCATGAGCGGCTTTATGGATGCCTTTCATACGCTGGCAGCCGACCGACTGATACCATCAACCGCAGACACTAGTGATCTCGTACCCTTCACTTGGGCGATATGTCGAATATTTAATGCGTTAATAATGAAATTTGGTGTCTTGTTGGTAATCATCACAGGAATTCAAAATACTAAAAATTCAAAACATGTCATCTTTACCTGTATTGCTTTTGTAATTATCTCTTATTTAATAGTTCATTATTGCGCAGCCAGTGAAAATTTACCACAAACTATGTATACAGGAGATGACAAAATTTTTGGTGTCATCACCCGCCCATGGGATATGATCTCTTTAATCTTTTTTCTTATCAATGTAATTTTTGTATATCCTTATTTTTATAAAAAATTCAGAAGTATTTTTGCCGCCTCACTATGGATTAGTGCAATTCCTGATATCGCAACTCAACTCCATATGACTTTTGGATCAACGGCCTTATTTGACAACAACTTTAATATTGCTCATTTTTTAAAAATCATTTCATATCTAGTACCTTGCTTGGGTTTATTATTAGACTACATCAGAACTTATGAAGCGGAGCAAAAAGCTAATAAAGTAGTCTTAATGGCACAATTAAAATTAAAAATGCGAGCAACAGAATTATCAAACGCAAACAGTGAACTTGAAAGATTCGTTTATATTTCTTCACATGATTTAAAATCTCCTTTACGAGCAATTGATCATTTAGCCAGCTGGATAGAAGAAGATAAATCTATGGAACTTTCAACAGAATCAAAAGATAATCTCTCAAAATTAAGATCGCGCATCAATCGCATGGAAACTTTAATAAATGATTTATTACGCTTTTCAAAAGTTGGAAAAGATAAAAGAGAAATTGTAGAAGTTAATATTGCAAATTTAATTAATGAAATTAAAGAAACACAAATGATTCCTGAAGGATTCCAAGTTAAGGTTGTTGACTGGTCACCTACATTTACAACACTAAGAACATCCCTTTATCATGTATTTGACAATCTAATATCAAATGCTATCAAACATCATCATGACCAACCAAATGGCAGCGTTGAAATTTCATGTAATGAGGAAGATAATTTTTATAAATTTTTTGTAAAAGATAATGGACCAGGGTTTGATGTTGAATATAAAGATAAAGCCTTCACAATTTTCCAAACCTTACAATCTAGGGATAAGACCGAAGGAAGTGGTATCGGTTTAGCAATCGTTAAGAAAATGGTTGAAGCTGAAGGAGGTACCATTGATGTCGAAAGTAAAGAACATGAAGGCGCCAATTTCATTTTCACATGGCCAAAAATAATTAATACAGGAGGACGCAATGCCTAACAAAAGATCCATTCATTTTCTAGTAATTGATGATGATGATATTGATAGAGAAGCAGTAAAAAGAGCTTTTAAAAAAGAGAAAATCTCAAATCCAATCATTGAAGCTGAAAATGGAGTTGAAGCTTTTAATTTTTTAAATTCAAAAGACAAAGATTATTTTGAACATAATCCCGTTATCATTTTACTCGATTTAAACATGCCCAAAATGAATGGGATTGAATTCTTAACAAAGTTAAGAGAAGATCCAAATCTAAAAAGAATAATTGTTTTTGTCATGTCTACATCCGATGATGACGAAGATAAGCTCAAAGCCTATAATTTAAATATTGCAGGGTATATTCTAAAAGGAAGAGTAAATGAAGGAATCTCAAAAAGTATTCTAATGATAGATGCTTTTTGGAAAATCATAGAAATGCCACCTTATTAATTGCGACGGATTATGGCTGAACAGGATTATAAAAGAAAATTTGAAAATCTAAAAAAGGAATACGATGAATTCCTGCACACGGTTTCTCACGATTTAAAAGGTCCTATCCGTGGGATAAAAAATCTGGTGGAATGGATAGAAGATGATCTTGAGCAAGAAAACATCGAAGATGTCAAAAGAAATCTAACTCGAATAAATGGCAAAAGTAATTTACTAGCAGTTTATTTAGACAAGTTATTAGTATTCTCAAGATCAAACAGTTTGATTAAAAATAAAACAACCATAAATACAAAAGAATTACTAACCGATTGCATAGACTCGACTAATCTTGGCAAAAAATATCAGTTTTCGTTGGAAGGAGAGTACCCAACCATTAACCAACACAGTGAAGCTTTAGAAAATATTTTTTGTCGCATCATTGAAAACATTATTTTGCACTCAAATCATAAAACAAATGAAAAAGTAAAAATCATTTCAAGCACAACAGAGGAATACTGGCATCTTGAATTTAAAGATAAAGGAAAAGGGATTTCACAAAACGATCTGAATAAAATCTATAAAATATTCCAATTTCAAATCAATGAAGCCAATCAAGAACTCTTAAATATTGGCATACCTATTACTAAAAGTTTGGTTAATAAAATTGAAGGGCAAATGGAAATTACATCAGAAATTAACCAAGGCACAATTGTTATTTTTGAAATACCTCTTCACTAAACTACTTTAGAAATAAAATGAAAAAGAAAACGATTCAAATCTTAATCATAGACGACGATGATATTGATCGTGAGAATTATCATCGATTACTTCATCAGACCCAATTGAAATCAATTAAAATTAGTCAAGAAGCCTGTGGCAAAGACGGATTAAAAGCCATATTAAAGAATTCATTTGATATTATCTTATTAGACCAGAATTTACCTGACATGACCGGGCTATCCATACTAAAAGAAATGTCAGCACATTTTCACACAGACATGCCACCCGTCATTATCATTACAGGTCAGGGGAATACTGAAGTAGATCTAGAGGCAATGAAGCTAGGTGCCGTAGACTATCTAATTAAAGGTGAAATAAATGCAAGTATTCTTGGGCGCTCGATTAGGTATAGCTTAAAAAATAAAGAACGTGAAGTGGAATTACAAAAAAAAGAAAAGTTTCTCCGTTTTACACTTGATTCTATTAATGAATGCGTGATAGCTACCGATAAAAAAGGTGATATTATTAGAATGAATAAGTCAGCTGAAAAATTTACTGGCTTTAATATTGCCGAAGTCTTCAAACAACCGATCGAATCTGTTTTCCATATTCTTGATTTCAAATCAAAAAATATTATTCCTTGCAATTTTGATAGTATGCTAAATACGATTGATAGAGGCACATCTTTTGAAAAAGTAATATTACAATCAAAAGATAATTTCGAATATTATATCAACTACAGAGTTTCAGTAATAAAAGATAATTCTGAGAATACTAAAGGCTTGGTATTAGTATTTAATGATATCACAGAGCAACATGAAATTGAACTTCATTTTCAACAAGTACAAAAACTTGATGTCTTAGGTGAATTAGCAAGTGGGATCGTACATGATTTTAACAATGTCTTAAGTGTAATCTTGGGAACTTCTGGATTATTGAGAAGAAGGTTAAAGGATGATGAAAAATCATTAGAGCTTGCCAATAGTATTGCCGATGCATCGCGTACAGCAAATGGACTAACAAAAAGATTATTGTCATTTGTCAGGAATGAAGAGCAAAGCTTTACGATAGTTGAGATATTTCATTCAATCACAAATGCTTTAAACATTATCAAAAAAAGTTTAAATGATAATATAACGATTGAAGCTACTCATTCTGGTGATTCTATTAATATACTTGGAGAAAGCTCACTCATAGAAAATGCCATTATTAATTTGGGTTTTAACGCACGAGATGCCATGTCAGATGGAGGTCAGATTTTGATCAAGACTTCATTAATAGAACAAGAACCTACATTCTTGAAAAATAACGAGACAAAATTAATCAATCATTCTCAAAACTCACCCAATTACAAAATTGATAATAAAAGGTATGTAGAAATTACCGTTTCTGATACGGGCATTGGTATTAAAGAAGAAAATATTGAGAAAATATTTGATCCATTTTTTACAACCAAGGAACTCGAACAAGGAACCGGTCTAGGACTATCGAGTGTTTTTCGAATCGTAAATGAACATATGGGTGATATATCTGTAACTAGTCAAGTTGGAGAAGGCACCACCTTTACAATAAAACTTCCCATTTTGGTATCTCCCAATATTTAATTTCCGTTAAATAATATGCCATCACTGATCAGAAAATCAGTAATTACTTTGAAAACTAAGTTCTTAGGTATAATGCCTCCCTTTTTTGATTACCTATAAACAACCAAAGCATCGCATGTCGCTAATACAAATTAAAAACCTAACGAAAAGCTACGGTGACAGAACAATATTAGATAAAATCAATTTAAATATAAATGAACATGATCGCATTGGTGTCGTTGGTCTAAATGGCACGGGTAAAAGTACCTTATTCAAATTAATTATTGATGAAATCGAGGCCGACTCAGGCACTATAACTCGCAAAGCAGAAACAAGCATTGGGATTTTGCATCAAGAGCCGCAATTAAATGATAAGCTTTCTGCAATAGATACCGTTGAAGATTCATTATTTGAAATCAAAAAGGCTCATAAAAATTTGGAAGTTATTAATCAACAGTTAATCAATAATGAAAATAAAAATCTATTAGCACAGCAAGCAGAAATTCACTATTTTCTCGACCAAGTAAACGGATGGGAGTATAAACACCTCGTCAAAGAAGTGCTATCAAAATTGCAAATAAAAGATCCAAATGCTATTGTTGGTACGCTGTCGATGGGCATGAAAAAAAGAGTTGCACTCGCCCAACTGTTGATCAAAAAACCTGAATTTATTTTATTGGATGAACCAACAAATCATCTTGATACCGAATCTATAGATTGGCTAGAAAAATGGCTCAAACAATATAAAGGGACATTTTTATTCGTTACTCATGATAGGTATTTTTTAGACCGCCTTGCCAATAAAATTATTGAAGTAGATCTACAACAGCTTTATTCTCACAATGGGAATTATGCTAGCTATCTTGAATCCAAAGACGTACGTGAACAAAACGATCAAAAGCGATCAAAAAAATTAGAAAAAATGATTAAAATTGAAATTGAATTTCTTAGAAAAGGGGTCAAAGCAAGAGGAACAAAACCTCGTTTCAGAGAAAATAAAGCCGAACAATTAATTGATGAACAAGAAGGTATCTCATTTAATAAAGAAATACAAATCAATATGAATGCCAGTCAATCATTCAACAATATCATTCTTGAAATCAATAATTTATCCGGAGGTTATGAAAAAGCACTTTTTAAAAACCTAGATTTCAATCTAATGCCAAATTCTATTGTTGGTATAATTGGTCAAAATGGAATCGGCAAAACAACATTATTAAAGATTATTAATGAAGAATTAGCGCCTCTCGAAGGTGAAGTTAAAAAAGGGAAAAAAACGAGCATTGGTTATTTCTCTCAAAATTTTGAAAATCTAGACCAAGAATTATCGGTCATGAAAAATACAAATGGTGGCTTGGAATATTACGTGCGAAATAAACAAAAATTTCGAGTTGATCAGCTACTTGAAAGCTTTCTATTTCAATCAAAAGATTTCGGCAAAAAAGTAAAAGATTTATCTGGTGGAGAAAAAGCAAGGGTTTCCTTAGCAAGCTTAATTGCAAAAGGTTCAAATTTACTTTTATTTGATGAACCTACAAACAACCTCGACCTCCCTACACTACAAGCTTTAGAAACCGTATTATTAAACTTTGATGGATCCGCCGTCATTGTGACGCATGATCGATATTTTCTAGATAAGATTGCTGACCAAATTATTTATTTTAAAGATGGTACGGCAAAAGTATACAAGGGTAATTATGCTCAATATCTCCTCAACATAGATCAAACAAAAAAACAGGAAATAAAAGCGCAACAATTAAATGAAATCAAAGAAAAGCCTAAAAGTAAAAATAAAAACGCTACCAACAAAGAACGTTCTGAGTTCAAAACGCTAGAAAAAAGAATCGAAGAACTAGAAGAATTACTTCCAGCATTAGAACAACAATTACAATCCCCTGAGACGTATCAAAATCAAATATTGGCAAAAGAATTATCAACAAAACTAAGTGACTATAATAAAGAGCTAGAACAATCCATGGAACGTTGGAGCGAACTAGCCGATCTTTTTTAAATTGACATGGATCAACAGGATATGCAGGATTAAAATTCTAGTTCATCCTCTTTATCCATGCCATAATTTTTTAAAATATAATTTGGTGAAAAGTTGACTTACAATTAAACAAATTCATTTGTTTATTTAGTGATTTTCATGACTTATTTTTCTATTAGAATTTTTTAGTTTTCATATTCTCATAATTATGAATAGTGAGTCTTTTTAGATTCCATATTGACTGATTTTTATATAATATCGTCCTCAAATTAACATCGTTTTTTAACTCGCATGAGGAGTATTAATGGACAACCAATTATTAACTAAAATAGCAGACAATATTAGAGTTTTATCGGCGGCAATGCCAGAACAAGCCAAATCAGGTCACCCAGGTGGCGCTATGGGCGGTGCTGATTTTATGGCAATATTATTTACTGAATTTTTAGAATTTGACCCAACAGAAAAAGATTGGTTTTTAAGAGACCGATTCTTTTTAGATCCAGGGCACATGTCTCCAATGATTTATTCAACCTTATCGTTATTTGGTGGCTTCACCTTAGAAGAATTATCACAATTTCGCCAATGGGAAAGCCCTACTCCAGGTCATCCAGAACTTGAAATTCACCGAGGTATTGAAAATACTTCTGGACCACTCGGTCAAGGTCATGCTATGGCTTTAGGATCAGCAATTGCTGAAAGATTTTTAGTTGCTCGCTTTGGCGAAACTATCTCACATAAAACCTATACCTATATTTCTGATGGCGGTATTCAAGAAGAAATTTCACAAGGCGTTGGTCGATTGGCAGGCTTGTTAGGGCTATCAAATTTAATCATGTTTTATGACAGCAATGACATCCAACTTTCTTCAAAAACAGAAGATGTCACTATTGAAGATACAAAGGCCAAGTATGAAGCTTGGGGATGGCGTGTAGAAGATGTTGCAAACGGAAGCGATTTTGATCAACTAAGAAACGCTCTGAATGCTGCCAATTCAGAATCTGAACGACCAACTCTAATAATTGGCAAAACGATTATGGGTAAAGGTGCCTTAACTGAAGACGGTGATTCCTATGAAAGAAAAGTAAGTACACATGGTATGCCATTGAGTAAAGCCGGCGCTTCATTTGAAAAAACGATTTCATCACTTGGCGGTGACCCTGAAAATCCATTTCAGTTTTTTGGTGATGTCGCATCTGCCTTAGATTATATTAATAAAGACCGAGTCGATTCTTCCAATAAAAGAAAAGAAGCCTTCAATCAATGGAAAGAATCCAATAAAGATTTAAATGATAAATTAGAATCATTTATAGAAGGAAAATTGCCTACTTTAGATTTTAGCGGTATTGAGCAAAAAGCTGGAGCCGCAACTAGAGCAGGATCTAAAGCAGTATTGGGATATTTGGCAAACAATGTCGAAAATATGATCGTCACCTCAGCCGATTTAAGTAACAGTGACAATACAGATGGGTTTTTGAAAGAAACAACTATTTTCAGAAAAGGTGACTTTTCTGGCGCCTTCCTTCAAGCAGGTGTTTCTGAATTAACCATGGCCGGAATCATGAATGGCGTTGCCTTACATGGTGGTTGTATTATTGCCGGTGCGACATTTTTTGTATTTTCTGATTACATGAAACCAGCAGCTCGCTTGGCGGCCTTAATGGAACTACCCGTTATTTATATTTGGACCCACGATGCTTTCCGTGTAGGTGAAGATGGACCAACTCACCAACCAGTTGAACAAGAAACACAAATAAGATTATTAGAAAAAATGAACAATCTCTCTGGCAAAAGAAGCTTTTTAGCTTTACGCCCTGGTGACGTGGAAGAAACTTCTGTCGCATGGGAAATGGCATTGGAAAACAGAGAAGTACCTTCCTGCTTAATATTAACCAGACAAAATGTTAAAAATCTGCCAACAAATGGCAAATCAGGATACGAAAGCGCTCTACAAGTAAAAAAAGGTGCCTATGTAGTTATTGATACTGATTCACCAGATATCACATTATTAGCAAATGGATCTGAAGTTAGTTTATTAGTCGAAGCCGCTGAAAAGCTAGCTAAAGATGGTATTAAGGCAAAAGTAGTATCAGCTCCATCAGAAGGATTATTCAAAGATCAATCAACAGAATATCAAAACTCGATATTACCTTTCGGACAACCAACTCTAGGTTGGACAGCCGGATTGCCTTTGAACCTTGAAAATTTAGTCGGACCAATGGGCAAGGTATTCGGTATGGAAAGGTTTGGTGCATCAGCACCATTCAATATTTTGGATGAAAAATTCGGGTTTACTTCTGACAACGTTGTATCAGTTGCGAAAGATTACTTAGTCGAATACAAAGAAACCTTGAATAAAATTAAGGCTTTATAAACAAACATAAGTAATTTTGCGCGGTGTGTTTAGAAGCTAACTCACATATAAATTTCAGGACGTGATATTCGATCACGTCCAACTTCGCTATATGTTACACCAACTTCATAATTAGAATCGTAAATTTTATACAAATAATAAATCGTGAGTGAATGGAACGCACTCACGAAAATAAATTAATCCTCATCAATTGAGATTTGAACTTTATCCAACATACCGGCTTGATTCAAAGTATCAAACAAACCTTTTTTGGCATGATTCTTATTTTTACTTGAGCTTTTATCGTTGCTAATAATGCCTTTATACACATCTAAAGCACTATTATAATTTTTTTCATTTCTTTCAATACCTGCTAAATGAAATTTAAGCTGCACTTTATCTTTATATTTATCAGAGTCATTAATGCCGTCTTCAATTAATTTTCTAGCTTCATCTCTCTTCTTCATGTCCTTCAAAACATTAGCTTTATAAATAATATTACGAGAACCTTTGTTTTCAATTTTATTCAACCAAGCGAAAGCGGTTTCGGGTTGCTCAATTTTTTTATATAAATCCACCAGTCGTCTAATGTAATGGTTTTTATCACGATCTTGCAATTTAAATAATTCTTCTGTAAGAATAATTGCTTTTTCAAAGTCCTGAGTGCGATAATATAAATCCGATAATACTTTCTTATACCATGTGTTCTTTTCTTTAATGCTAATTAACGTTTCTAATGTTGAGATTGCCTTTTTAGACTGTGGCTTGTCACGTCGCATATATATCTTCAGAACAATACATAAGTTCTTAAAATTATTCTTATCACTATTTAATAACGCCTCAATTTTTCTTTCAAAATCGTCTATATCGCCTTTTTTAACGTGAATTTTTACTAAGTTATTTATGGCATTTGATAAATCATACCCATCCTCAAACATGTCTAAATAAACCAAGCAGTGTTTTTCAGCTAGATCATAATCACCACTTTTGATTAATTCAGGAATTAATTCTCTTAGCGTGTACCCTTTATCCCTCTCATCATGAGCAATTTCTAAACGCTTAATTAAATACTCCGATGCTTTACCTGGTTGCTTATTTTTTTTATGATAATAAGCAAATGTAGAATATAAATTACGCTTTTCATCAGGGTTTGAAACGGTGTTTTCTGCCGATTCTAATAATGGCTTGGCATCTTCTGAGTTATTAAAATCAATATGAACTCTAGCTAATGATATTTTATATTTAGCACTAGCATCTAATGGAACCGGCTTTAATAATTTACTCTTTTTAATTTTCCTTTTTGCTGGTTTAACAACAGCAGGTTTTTCTTTAGATTTAGGCTCTTCTTTTTTAATATCTAATTTCTTTTTCAATATTTCAGCACTATCTTTATCTATCTTGCTCCATTTTATTAAAATAACTTTATCTAGCCCTTCTACTTGAAAATAAATACCTTCAGACGTTGCCTTTTTTATTTTGCCCTTGAAAAAAGTATTATCTTTTAATTTAATTTCATCTGACATAAGAGATAAATTTAGACACATACATATGACGATTAAAATGGTTTTAAAAGTAGCCATGAATAACTCCTATCGAGTCGTAATTGAGAGTTCTTTTTATACTTAATAAAGGTACTGTTATTTTAAATAATAAAAAGTTTGTATCACAAGATATGAAAGAATAAAAAATATTTAAAGACAATCGGCAAATTGTTTTCTGATGGGCAATAAGTCGGATTAAACCATATCATAAAGTTTAATAAGGAATCAAATTTACGAAAAACGACTATCGAAATTATATTAAATCAAAAACATTTTCTATATTTAAAGAAAGACATTTTTCTAATTGCCAACAATACGACATTCAATAAAATTGCCCAGCCAATTCGGGATTTAAGACCTATGATAAAAATTAAAAATCATCTAATTTATACCTCAATATTTATGCCGTTATATAATGATAAAAGTTCTATTTTAATCGTAGAGGATTTGCTATGTCAAAAGGTCTTATAATAATATTATTACTTGGCGGATCAGCTTTTTTATATACTGGAAATCACATATATAAGGGAGTCACGATGCAATCAAATGAGGTCAATGCTCTTTCAGGATTAAAACAATGGCAAATGGCAGTAAGCGTTGCTATGAATGAAATTGGACAATACCCATCCTCCGAAGAGATATTTGGCGATGATAATCGCTTTCTTGGCATGCTTGATGAAGACGTTGCGAACGCTTGGGATGGTCACTCTGATCCTATCCCTTATAATGGCTATTATTTTTCTTCCCTAGAAGAAGATGAGGATTCAGAATCAAAATTTCGAGTTGGTCTCTGCGCTTATCCAGTCAAACCAGGTTCGACAGGCAATGCCATGATTCTCCTACTTTTAGATGATTCAAAAATGAGCTTTGATGAAGAGACAGGTCAACCAATAGGCCGTGATGATTCCTTTCAAATATGGAGAGGAAATTTTACCGACTATGGTGAACCCGTCCGAGAATGGCTAAGTAAAGAGGATTTAAATCAATATTTTAAACGTGTTGATAAAAGTGTAAAAGAAGGTATGAAAGAAGCACAAGAAGCTTTTGATAAAGCAAAAAGAGACGGTATCGTAAGATAAAAATAATTTAATTATCATTGTTAATAAAGGAAAATAAATGAGTGAAGCAAACATTGGCCTGATTGGTTTAGCTGTTATGGGTGAAAATTTGGTTTTGAATATGGAAAGCAAAGGTTTCACCGTTGCTGTTTTTAATAGAACAACTTCAAAGGTTGATGACTTCGTAAATGGTAGAGCCAAAGGTAAAAATATTATTGGAACTCATTCAGTCGAAGAGATGGTCTCTAAACTTGAAAAACCTAGAAAAGTAATGTTAATGGTCAAAGCGGGTGAAGTTGTTGATCTATTCATTGATCAAATTGTTCCATTCTTAGAAAAAGGTGACATCATTATTGATGGTGGCAACTCTCACTTTCCTGATACCAATCGACGTGTCAGCTCATTGGCTGAAAAAGGGATTTTATTTGTTGGTGCCGGCGTTTCTGGAGGAGAAGAAGGAGCATTAAAAGGTCCATCAATTATGCCTGGAGGAGCTCCTGAAGCATGGGAACATGTAAAACCAATATTTCAAAGTATATGCGCAAAGGCCGACAATGGCGAACCTTGTTGTGATTGGGTCGGTCAAAATGGTGCCGGACATTTTGTGAAAATGGTACATAATGGTATCGAATATGGAGATATGCAATTAATATGTGAAGCCTATCAACTTATGAAAGTTGGCTTAGGTATGTCTCCTGATGAAATGTCTGAAGTTCTTAAAGAATGGGACAAAGGTGACCTAGACAGTTATTTGATTGAAATTACTGGTGATATTTTAGCATACAAAGATGATGATGGCTCTCCGTTAGTTGATAAAATTTTAGATACCGCAGGCCAAAAAGGAACTGGAAAATGGACCGGCATCGTAAGTCTTGATCTAGGTGTACCTGTTACTTTAATTGGCGAATCAGTTTTCGCACGATGCTTATCATCTATTAAAGAAGAACGAGTTATCGCATCAAAAGTATTAAGCGGACCTACACCTACTTTTTCTGGTGACAAAACAGCATTTATTAAAAAAATTAACAATGCTTTATATGCCTCAAAAATTATTTCGTATGCTCAGGGTTATGAACTATTAGCTGCAGCAGGAGCAGAGTATGGTTGGGATTTAAACTATGGCGGAATTGCCAATATGTGGAGAGGTGGTTGTATTATTCGATCGCAATTTTTAGGTAAAATTAAAGATGCCTTTGATAAAAACCCTTCTTTAAAAAATCTACTTTTAGATGACTTTTTTATAGAACAAATTAACAAAGCACAAGATGGTTGGAGAGAAGTATCGGCATATGCACTAACCAATGGGATTGCCATTCCAGCTATTTCTACAGCACTATGTTATTATGATGGATATAGAACTGCAAGACTACCAGCAAATCTTTTACAAGCTCAAAGAGATTATTTTGGAGCACATACCTATGAAAGACTTGATAAACCAAGAGGTGAATTTTTTCACACCAACTGGACGGGACATGGCGGTTCTACATCATCATCAACCTATAATGCCTAATAGCTGTTTAAAGGATATTTAATGACACTACTTATTAATGAAGGTTCAACTGAAACAAGTATCTCGA
The DNA here is from genome assembly GCA_002746535.1 of Planctomycetota bacterium. Lineage (GTDB taxonomy): Bacteria > Planctomycetota. The sequence continues at coordinate 153,567 of NVWA01000003.1, read as the reverse complement.
GTGAAGAACTCGACAGTCACATGCAATCATTCATTAAAAACTATCAAAATAAGCTTAATAAAATTCTGATAATACCTCCAGATTTCACGAGATTCCATTCAAAAGCTGGAGACATAACCGTCGCCTTATACAAACAGTTAAAGGATATTTCTACCATAGATATTTTGCCGGCATTAGGTACGCATGTGAAAATGTCTGCTCAAGAATTAGACAAAATGTTCCCTGGTATTCCTCATCTTCATTTCAAAGAACACAATTGGCGAAATGATATCGAGGATATTGGGGTTATTCCTGCAGAATTTATAAATAAAATTACTGAAGGGAAATTAAACTACAGCATTCAAGCGCAATTAAATAAAATTATGGTCCATGGAAAATATGATTTAATCATATCTATTGGCCAAGTCGTTCCTCACGAAGTTGTAGGCATGGCCAACCATAATAAAAATATTTTTGTTGGTATTGGAGGTAAAGATATTATTAACAAAAGTCATTTTATTGGAGCCGTCCATGGTATGGAACAAATCATGGGAAAAGAAAATTCACCCGTGAGACAAATATTCGATTACGCCGAAGAACACTTTGCAAAACAATTCCCAATTACTTACATACAAACTGTTTTGAACAAAAACGAAAAAGGGGAATTAACATTAAGAGGTTTGTATGCTGGTGAAGGCAAAGAACCTTTTTCTACAGCATGCAAATTAGCTGTAAAAACAAACCTAGATTTGATCGACAAACCCTTCAATAAAGTAGTTGTATATTTAGACCCCTCAGAGTTCAAATCAACGTGGTTGGGCAATAAAGCCATATACCGCACGAGAATGGCCATGGCCGATGGAGGTGATTTAATAATACTGGCACCAGGTTTAAAAGAATTTGGTGAAGATAAAGAAATTGATCGGTTAATTCGTAAATATGGTTATTTCGGTACTCCCTCAACACTCAAAGCTTGTGATGAAAATGATGAATTAAGAAATAACTATTCTGCCGCAGCACATTTAATTCATGGCTCCTCAGAAGATCGATTCAACATTACCTACTGCCCTGGTCATTTAACAAAAGAAGAAATTGAAAGTGTTAATTTTCAGTATGCCGATCTAAATGAAACGCAAAAAAAATATAATCCTAAAGAGTTGAAAGATGGTTTCAATATTGTAGAAGACGAAGAAATCTTTTATATCAGTAACCCTGCTTTAGGTTTATGGGCTTTAAAAGAAAAATTTTAAAATTAAATTATACAAAAGAAAGAAAACATGAACCAACTGAATCAATCCTTATTAGAAAATAAAGAATTTTGGGAAAATAAATCCGTCGAACTTCCCAAGTACGATCGTAAGACTACACCTATAAAATCAATTGCCTTTTCGGCAGGCCGTATGGCTTTTGGGCACACCGGCGATATTCTACAAGACCTACTAAACAAAGACTCTTCCTGTGGGCAAATGCTTGGCGTAAAAACAAACTCTCTTAATTCCGCTCAACCATTTTTTGAATCAGATTCCTTGATAACTCAATTGATCTTTGAAAATGAAAAAGGGAAAATCACAAAGCGTATAGTTGGTGCGGTGAAAGAAACAATATTTTGTGATAACAATAAAACATCAGATTCATGGCAAACACTGTTAGAGTTTGCAAGAGATCCGGCTATACAATTTGCAACCATCAATGCGCCTGAAATGGTTTACGGAGTCACGTGGGATGGTAAAAGTGAACAGTCTGTTATTATTGATGAAAAATTAAAGGATGACATAAATAACGGCACAATAGATACTGACCCTGCAAAATGGGTTTTCTTTGCACTAGAGAGATATCACGCCAATTTAAAATTAGCTTTTGTAAGTTGTACAAATTTTTCTGCAAATGGTCACTTCACAGCTGCCTGTATGAAAACGATTGCCAAAGGATGGGAAGATAAAGGTTATGCCCCTCAAGGGTTTTATCAGTATATAAGTGATCCAACTAAAATAAGTTTTCCCAATTGCATGATAGATCGAATTGCAGTTGCCCCCGATGACAATACCAATGAAATATTAAAAGATCTCCAAATTGATTCTCCCGTCGTTGTAACAGAAAAAGCAAGGTATTGGGTAGTCGAAGATAAATTTCCAGCTGGCAGACCTCCTTTTGAAAATGCCGAAGGTGTTATCATGGAAGAATCATATGAAGAAGTAAAAAAATATGAAGACATGAAACTTCGGGTATTAAACATGTCACACTCCGTCATTGCACATTTAGGAGTATTATTAGGATATCGCGGCAACTATGGAATATTTAAAGCTATCAGTGATACTGATTTAAAAAGCCTGATTGATTCAATTATAGTGATAGTTCAAAATACTATTCCAAACCCAAATAAAATGAGTGTTGCCAAGTTTGCAGAAGAAACTATTGAAAGATTATTTAACGAAAATATTCCCGATGACCCCATGCGAATCGCTTTCGGTGGATCAGCTAAAATGCATCCTAGATTCCTAGAAACTTATTTTGAAGCAAAAGAAAAAGGTGCCGACGACAGTGATTTAATAAAGTTATTACTTCCTGTGGCTGCTTTTATAAGATACACAGTAGGGATTGATGACGATGGAAATGAATACGAACTTGGTGATGATCCTTTTTTAAATTTATTAAAAGAAGCCGGCAATTCAGTTTGCATCGGTAAAGAAGAGACATCAGACAAAATAAAAGAAATTATTTCCCATGAAGGTATCATGGGTAGAAACCTTTTCGAAGATGGCAACACGGGAGAAAATCTTGAAAGTCTAGTTAAGTCTATGCTAAAATCGAAGGGTTCTATAAGGTCAACGCTGCAGGAAATTAATAAAAATTAAAATTAGTTACTGAAATTAAACCCATTTTTCAATAATAACTTTTACGGCATCCTTTTTAATTGGTTTGCCTAAATAATCACACATACCTGCCTCAAGACATTTTTTTCTATCTTCATTTAAAACAGCTGCCGTTAATGCAATAATAGGCGTTTCTTTATTTAACTCACCCGCATCTCCAGAACAAATTTTTCTAGCTGCTTCATAACCATTCACCAATGGCATTTGACAATCCATAAAAATGACATCATACTTAGTTTTATTCAAGATTATTAGAGCCTCTTGACCATTGGAAGCTAAGTCAATTTGATAATCCATTGATTCTAAGATCTTGGTACCAATTTTTCTAAATAAAGGGTTATCTTCAACCAATAATATTCTTATTTCTTCACCCTTAGCTTTTCCTCCCACCTTTTTATTTCTATGCACCGGATCTATGGGTAAAAAGGCCTCGATTGTTAAAACATTGTCTTCAATCTTATAAATTAGTTTCCCTCCAATGGCTTCAAGTATTTTAATTGTTGTATAAATACCAGATCCGTTTACCTCAAGACTCTCAAAGGAAATTTCCGTAGAATTTGAGTTGTCAAAGGCCTTTTTTACATGTTGATCATCCGCATCAATCTGACTTATAAACTCAAGCTTTAGGAAATATTTTCCCTCTTTTTCTTCTACAAAAATCTTAGTTTCAACAATACTATTTTCAGAGTTATTAATCGCATTTTCCATCAAATTAAAAACAACCCTTTGAAAGACTTCTTCATGCCCAAGCCATTTCCCAGACATCGCTGAATGATCAATCAGAAATTTAATTTTTTTATTATTAATTTCATTTTTAAATATTTTTTTTGTTTGTTCAAAATAAGAAACTATTTCAAATTCTTTGTTATCAGCTCTAAAATCATTATTTTCACAATATGTCAGATTTAAAATATTTTGAATATGATTAAATAGAACTTCCACTGAATATGACACTGATGTAATTAACTCTTGATCATCATCACTTAGTTTAGCAGTATCAATTACTTGTGTAACCCCGAGGATACCGTTCATCCCTTCCGCCAATTGAAACATAATACTTTTTAAAAACTTATTTTTAACTTGTAATGCCTGTTGAGCTTCATTTTTTAAAATTGCCATTTCTTCAGCTTGCAATGCCAACTTAGAGGCTTGATATTCCCTTTCGAGTTTTGTTTCTTCCATCTCCTTACTATGATCTATCAATTCTGTTTCAAGTTCCATTTTATAAGTTGCTAAATCAATTGTGACCACCAGATCATGTTTACTAAACGATTCTAATATTATTTCCCACGATTTAATTGAATCAGGTATACCATCAACATTATTATTATTGGAATAATATAAAACAGGCACATGGTAAAGACCCAAGGCATATGACTTTATGGCAATAACTTCTTCATTTTCAAAAGCAGAAATATCAAATAAAATTAAATCAGCATCTGAGATTGACTCCAATTCAAAATGATGTATCTTTTTCATAATACAAATGAAATTAGCTTCTTCCATTTGCTCTTTTATCAAATCGAAATCACTATTATCTTTAAAAACGTATGTTTTTATGGTTTTCATCATTTAGAAAAGTCTTCTTTTAATTTATAAAAACATGACTTTTCAAAAATTTCACATTCTAATGGAATATCAAGACCAATGATGGTTTCAGAAGAACCTAAAATAATTTTCCCATTATTAGAAAGCTGATTACAAAGTCGTTTTAAGATATCTTGCTTCCTCTCGCGGTTAAAATAAATTAAAACATTTCTTACAAGAATAATATCCATAGGAGGTATTTCAGGCCACTTATCAACAAAGTTTAAATTTTTAAAATTAATATTCTCTTTCAATAAATCTTTCACAAACCATTTTCCATCTTTATTTTCAAAATATTTCACCAACATTTTAATAGGCAATCCCCTATTGACTTCAGCTTGGCTGTAGACACCCTCCCTCGCTTGATCTAAGACGATATCAGAAATATCTGTCGCAAAAATATTTATTTTCCAATCACTTAATTGTGGAAAATTCTCAAGCAGCATCATTTTAATGCTGTAGGGCTCTTGACCGGTTGAACAAGCTGAGGACCATATATTAATATTTTTAGTTTTTATATTATTTTCTAAAATAGATGGGATTATGTGATCCTTTAACATATCAAATGGTCTTAAATCTCTAAAAAATAAAGTCTCATTTGTTGTTAAAGCATCAACAACCTGTGATGCTAAATCCTGATTATCTCTTTTTAATTCATCTGTTAGATCTGACAGGGTTGAAATATTATTCAGTTTCAAAAGTGGGGTCAATCGATTATAAATTAAATAATCTTTTCTTTCATTTAAGACAATTGCAGACTTCTTGAAAATTAAATCAAATAGAAATTGCAATTCTTCTTTTGATAAATTCATCTTCGACCTTTATAAATTAAAACACTTTAATATATAATCATTAACCTGGTTTCCCATTTCTGACAATGGCAATTCCCTATCAGCTATATCTAATTCATGAACGGCCTTAGGCATTCCCCATACAGCACATGACTCTTCATCTTGAATAAAAATCTTACCATTGTGGTTCTTAACATCTAAGCAACCTTGTGCGCCGTCAGCACCCATTCCAGTCAAAACAACTGCAATGACCTTATTATCATATACTTCTACTAATGATCTAAACATAACATCAACTGAAGGTTTACAGGAATTCACAGGGTTTCCTTCACTTAATTTAATAATTACATTTCTTTTATTTTTTTCAAAAACCATATGATATCCACCTGGAGCAATATAACCTTTACCGGCTTCTAATACTTCTCCATCAACGGCCACGTGAAATGCAATCGGACATTTTTTAGTCAACCGTTCCGCTAAGGGCTCAGTGAATTTTGCCGGTATATGCTGAGTAATCACAATAGGAATAGGAAAATTGCTCGAAATATCCTTTAGCATAGTTGACAATGCAATTGGACCACCAGTCGAGGAGCCAATACCTAAAACTTTAGGCTTGAAATTATTTTTGGAGTCATTCTTTAAACTGCCATTTGATTTAATAGCTTTTACCGACTTAATAGCTTGCAAATCAGATCTCAATAACTTACGTGAAATCCTTATGACATCTTGGGTCATACTATTAACTTCACTTTCCTCAGTTCTATCGAAGCAATATCGCACATTAAAATCATTGTATTTTAATTTATTTAAATCATCTTTATGATTAATAAATAATAAAACCGGAGGACTGCATTCATGACCACTAAGTTTTTCAAGAAAACTATCCATTGATTTATTTTGAGTTCGGTAATCAACAAATGCCAATTGGTAATTGGCTTTTTCAAGAGCGCCAAATACAGGAAATAAATTAAAAAATATTCGACAATCGGCGATTCCTTCAAGGTGTTTTAATAAATTATTTTGCAACTCAACACCAAAATCACTAGAGCTGGTTATAATTAAAACATTAAAAGACATAGTCAATTCACTTATAAAACAACTTTAATATTTTTAGTTTTTTCTGAATCTAGTACTAGTAAAACCTCATTCTCTAAGTTGTATGTTCCTGTAATTAATTCTTTTGCTGTACCACTCAATGTTTCTGGAACAGCTTTTATGTCATCAGTATCTAGCAAAATAACTTCACCAATTTTATCTACCAAAAAACCAATAAAGCCATTACCATTCTTTAATATCACGTTCATTTGCTTCTCTGGAATATCATCACTGTCGCCAAATTCTAGTCGCACTCTCATATTTACGACAGGCACCACATGACCCCTAAGGTTGATTAAACCCGAAATCTCAGAAGGGGCTAAATAAATCTTCGTTTCATTTTGTTTTCGAATTACCTCTTGAACATACTCTACCTCAATTCCAAAAAATTCTTTCATCAAATAAAAGGTACAATATTTCTGAGCTGCCATCTTTAACCTTTCAGGTAATTTATTAACCAACATCCATAGAGAAAATATGCGGATCTGCTGTTTTAATAATATCTTCAACATCTAGCACTTCGATTACTTTTTCATCTATCACTAGCGTTCCCATGACACCTTTTCTAGTAGATGCTCCCATTTCATTTAAATAAACATTAAAGGTATCCATAATTTCACCACAAATCAAACCTACTTCAATTGAATTTATTTCTAGAATAATCACATCCTCATTCAATCCTATTTTTAACTTTTTACCTTTTTCATCAATAGTGCCATTTTCTTCATCTCGATTTTTTTTTCTTCGATCAATTAAAATATTGAGTACCTTATGCACCTGTAATATATTGCCCCGATATTTTATAACCTCTTTACCACCTACAAATTCAAAAAGCTCTTTTTCTAAAGACTCTAACCTTAAAACCTTATCAAGAGGAATTCCCATACGCCCATTATCAGTTGTTCTACAAATTAAAAGTTGTGAGCTTTGATTTACCTCATCGAATTTTTCATCAACTTTTGCCTTTTTTATTTTATTATCAAAATTTGAAAGCGCATTTGCTTTTTGAGCTAAACCTAAAGCATCAACGATTAAGGCAATATTACCATCACCTAATATTGTCGCACCAGCATAAACAGTTAAACCTTCTAGCTGTGGACCTAATGGCTTGACCACAATTTCCTGAGAATCAAAAATTTCATCTACAACCAAACCAATCATTTGATTATCAACATGGAGCACGACAACACTTATCGATTCTTGTTCATTCTTTTCTAATTCTTCGCTATCAATATTTAATTGCTCATTTAAATATAAAAGGGGTATAAACTCATCTCTTAAATTTAATACCGGTGTACCGTGCAACATTTCCAATTTATTCATATCCTCTTTTTCAATCAATTGTAATTCTTGAATACTAACTTGCGGAATGGCTAATCGCTCTTTACCAACACTAATAATTAGGGCTGGCATGATAGCAAGAGTTAAAGGCACTTTTAAATTAAACGTTGAGCCTTTTCCCAAAACACTATTTATTTCAACTGTGCCACCAACCTTTTCAATATTGGTTCGGACGACATCCATACCAACCCCACGGCCTGAAATATTTGTAATCACCTCTGCTGTAGAAAAACCAGGCAAAAAAATCATATTTATAATTTCTTTATCACTCATCGAATCAAGCTGTTCATCTGTCTTGAGATTCTTTTCGATTGCTTTTGCTTTAATGATTTTAGGGTCGATACCAGCTCCATCATCAATGATGTCAATATGAACATATCCGCTCTCATGATAAGCTTTTAAGACAACAACACCTTCTGGATCTTTTCCGTTTGCTTTCCTCTTCTCTTGAGATTCTATACCATGATCAACAGAATTCCTAACCATGTGTGTGAGAGGGTCTCGGAGTGACTCAATCAATGTTCGGTCTAGCTCAGTTTCTTTTCCAATGATGTCTAATCGAATTTTCTTATTAACACTATCTGCTAATCCTCGTACAATTCGGGGAAACTTACTAAACATATTATTTATTGGCTGCATCCTAGTTTTCATCACTTCTTCTTGAAGTTCAGAAGTGATACGATTCAATACTTGAAGAGATTTTGAAATATCGGAATCTTCAGTGGGAACGTAATTTTGAACAATCTGATTTCGGGTCAATACCAACTCGCCAACTAAATTCATTAAAAAATCAAGAACTTCAACATTTACGCGAATGGAGCTATCTGATATACTTGTTTGAGTATCTGACCCACGTTTTCTTTTAACAGGAACCGCTTTTTCTTTAGCTGGCTGCTCTTCTTCATTAGAAGGTTGTTCTTTTTCTAATTTTTGTTTCGCTTCTAAAAGTTGCTTTTGTCTTCTAATCTTGGCCATTTCCAGTGCTTCTTCGATTTCTAAATCAAGCGGATCTTTTGCTTCTTCCTTTTTCTCTATTTCTTTTTTGTCAGAATCACTGTTTTTAACATCACTTTTTTTAGCATTTATTGCAATTTTCAATTCTTCACTTAATCTACTTTTTAATTTCTCGAAGTCATCTTCACCATCACCTCCTGTTTCCTCTATATTAATAAAAATGATTCTAACAGCATCTCCCATCGCCATTAGAGCACTCGTAATGCTTGGACTTAGGACAATATCACCATCCCTGAGTTTACTCAATAAATTTTCACCGACATGAGTCAAGGATTCTAATTTATGAAATCCTAAAAAACCACTAGCACCTTTCATATTATGAAAGGCGCGAAAAATGATTCCCAGCAAATCACTATTGGTAGGATCATTTTCTAATTCTAATATGTGATTATCCACTTGATCCATTTGTTCGGAACATTCAATGATAAATTCACGTACTATTTCATTTTCTTCATCACTCATTTCAATTCCATTTATAATTTAGTGGTTTAAGACCAACTTGTTTTTGCAGATAAAGATACACTTTAATATTCGATTCCAAGAATCTTCAATTTGTCCACTAAAACATTTTTCTCAAAAGGTTTCATTATATACTCATCAGCACCTGCCTCTAATGCGATAACAATTTTAGACATTTCATTTTCAGTGGTAATCATCATCAAAGGCACTGAAGCAAATTTTTCAATTTTACGCACGTTTTTTATGAACTCTAATCCATTCATAACGGGCATATTCCAATCGACTAAAAAGAGAGACCACTCTTCAATTTCTGTGACTTGGTCTAATGCTTTTTTTCCGTCTTCTGATTCATACACAGTGAAGCCCAAATCTTTGAACATCCGCCCTAGCCATTTTCTTACTGAACTTGAATCATCAATAACTAAAACATTTTTCATAAGCTCCCTATCCATAAAAAAACATAAGATACTATATATTCATTATGACCTATGTTCTTGCCTAAAAGGAACTTTTTATTCAATTCTTCAATTAAATTTTCAGATAATTATGGATAGGAATTAATTTCTAAAAATATCAAATTTAACTTTGACTACTTTCTTAGTATTTGGAGTCTAATCCTAATACGTAACATTATTATTATCAAAGACTTATAGGAAAAAATATCAAACACTTGTAATGATGCACTACTTAATTTATATCAAAATCTCGATAGATGATTCAATCATTTGATTTCTTTTAAAATCAAGATCTCCCTAGAAAAATGAAGTTTTTCGGCAAATACTAATTAAATATTTTTGTTTATTTAAACAGTAATTTAATTATGAAATAATTTTTAATTCCATCAAAAACCTTTTGTTTTCAGTCAGAAAAAGAGCTATTCTACAATAGGTAGAACAAGATTGTCACGTGAGTTTTAAGAAATGAAATTAAATCTATTTTGGAAATTAATTACACCTCTACTAGTGATATCAATTGCTAGCATGGTTGTCATAAGCTTTACGATTCCATCAATAATAAAAAAAAATGCCTTCATAGAAGCTAAAGATAATGCGGAAAAAACAGTTAACCAATTTAAAACCATCAGAGGATATTACACCAAGAACGTTGTCTCGGTTGTAAAAAAGAAAAAGGCTGGGATAAATATTGCCATTAATCATAAAGATGATCCAAATGCAATACCTCTACCGGCAACATTAATTCATGACCTTAGTAAATTGTTAAAGAAGGACAATGTTAACATAAAACTTTATTCTAAATTTCCTTTTCCAAATAGAAAAAGTAGAAAATTAGATAAATTCTCAGCTGATGCCTGGGATACACTCTCGAAAAATCCAGCCAAATCTTATTCAAAAAACATGACTTTAAATGGGAAAACGACACTAAGAGTTGCCGTAGCCGATTTAATGGTTGCCAAAGGATGCGTTACCTGCCATAACAATCACCCTGATACACCTAAGACTGATTGGAAACTAAATGATGTTAGAGGTGTTCTTGAAATCGAAACTGATTTAACAAATAAAATTACAAACGGAATTGATTTAAGCAGAAAAATTCTTTTTATATTAGTAGGAGTCACACTTAGTCTTTTATTATCTTTCGCAGTTGTATACCACTATGTCATTGATTTAAGATTAAAAAGAATCTCAAAAAACCTCAATAATATGAACTCTGGATCTGGCGACCTAACAAAACGATTGGAATTAATTGGAGATGATGAACTCACCTCAATTGCTGTCTCCTTTAATTTATTTCTAGACAAAATTCATAAAATTATTTTACAAATAAAATCAGGAAGTAATGAATTATCAAATAATATAGCAACCTTAGAAAAAATAAGTATCGTCACAGAAAAATCGATCAACGAACAAATCAATGAGACAGGTATGGTTGTCACTGCTGTTACCGAATTATCTGCAGCAGCAGATGAAATTGCTAGAAATGCCGGCAGTACAGCAGAAGCCACTAGCGATTCTGCGCAAGCCACATCTGCAGGAAAAAATGTTGTTGATAATTGTGTAAAATCCACGGAAAAATTATCTGAAGAAATTGATAAATCATCAGAAGTTTTAAAGGATTTAAATGACAAAAATGAAAATATCAAAAAAGTTCTAGCTGTGATTTCAAATATTGCCGAACAGACAAACCTACTAGCTTTAAATGCTTCCATAGAAGCGGCAAGGGCGGGAGAAGAAGGCAAAGGATTTTCAGTTGTTGCTGATGAAGTAAAATCACTCGCATATAGTACTCAAGAGGCAACAGCAAATATTGAGTTATCCTTAGATGAATTTGATAAAACAATTAGCCAACTAATCGAATCAATGGAAATCAACTTAAATGAAGCTAAAAATACAGTCTCTTTCAATAATGAAGTTGAAACTCATTTAAATAAAATTGATGAACTAACTATGAAATCATCTGAGTTAAACGAAATGGTTGCTTCAGCCTCAGAAGAACAAGGAGTCACTATTAATGAAATTGATAAAAACTTAATCCAGATTCACAATATGTCTACAAAAACGATAGAAGATTTCAGCAAGGTAAGTAAAGCTATAAAACAATTAAATGCTGAAGCAGAAAGATTAGAAAAATTATCGTCAGAATTTAAGTTATAAGTTTAACAATCAACAAAACCAAATAATTCATTATGAATAACAGATATATTAAAAATCACATATATCTGACTAAAATACAATCGCCCTTCCTTAATCGCTAATATATAAAGATAACAGTTTAGTTAAATGATCGATATACTTCTTACATCAAAATAGATAAGGAGAAACGATGATAATTGCTCACAGAGGCGCATCAAACTTAGCACCCGAAAATACTTGCGCATCAATTAAAAAGGCTATTGAACTAAAAGCTGATGGTATAGAAATCGATATACACCTATCAAAAGATAATCACATAGTTGTTCACCATGACTATACCACAAAAAGGTTATCTAATAAAAACTTTATCATTAAAGATTGCACTCTAGCTAAACTCAAAGAATTTGAAGTTGGCTCTCATATTGGAGAAGAATTTAAAAATGAAAAGATACCGACCTTAAATGAAATATTAGAACTGCTACCAAACAATATCTATCTTTTTATTGAAATAAAATCTGACAAATCTATTCTTCCCTTTCTAAATAAGGAATTGGAAAAATTTCCTGAATTAAAAAATCAAATTTTTATCATTGGATTTAGTAAAGATGTCGCACTAGCATCAAAAGTACTTATGAAAGAAATTCCATTTTACTTTTTATACAGTAATAAAGAAAATGAAATAAATACTGCAACACTCAATGAATTAATTAATTTTTGCAAATCAAATAATTTAGAGGGTCTTGACTTAGATTGGAAATTAATCAATCAACAAGTTTCTTCAGAGATTAGTAAAAATGATTTGAAGTTATATTGCTGGACAGTTAATAATGAAATTGATGCAGAGAATTTATTTAAGATGGGTGTTCATGGTATCACAACTGATAAACCCGAACTTTTTAAACAAAATAAATAATGCTATGTAATTCAATATAATGAAAGCCTCAACATTTCATTTTAAAGCATTAATTTTTCTTTACAAAATTACCCACAATTAAATCATCAGAAAAATTAGCAACAATTGCTTTGGATAATTTTGCTAAAGACCTGAACTCTCTTTCATAGGGATTATTCTTTTCATCATTAATAAAAGCGAATACAGTCTCACTAACTTTATCGGGGAAAACCAAATCAACTTTTGGAGAATTAAATGAAGGAAATTGAATTTCCGGGAAATTTGCTTCAGCAAACAACTCATCATAATTTATTGCTGAATGATGAATTTCATTGCTCTCCACAATTGGTTTTTCAGAAACAAACCAAATACCAAATGATAATAAAGTAATAGCAGCTCCTAAAAAATACCATTTAACCAAGTTAAAATGATTATCTTTTACTGAATTATCATCTTTATGCTCAAGCACAAAATCAGCTATTTTATTTTTTAATTCTATGGAAATTTGAGGGATTTCAGAAGTATCTTTATTTAGATACTTTTTAAATTCATGTTCACTCATATCATTTTCTCCAATTCTTGCTTAACTATCTTAGGTTTCATAATCGAGATATTACTTTTTAATTGATCATCAATATTTAAAAATATTTTCAGTTTATTTCGAGCTCGATGTAATCCAACTTTCACACTCGTTTTCGATACTTTTAGAATCACCGAAATTTCTTGAACACTTAATTCTTCTTCATATTTAAGCCATAAGATAGTAAACTGATCCGGTTTAAGTTTTCTGGCAACTGCCCAAACATTCCCTTGATCTAAATCAACTATTTTCTCGTCAGAATAAATTAACTTATCTTCATCATTTAATAATTTCAATCTTCCATTTTTTTTGATATGCCGACAAAATTCATGATAAACAATTGTATATATCCAAGTAGAAAATTTATATTTTGGATTATATTGCTCTATCTTTTTAAATGCTTTCAAAAAAGATTCTTGCAGGATATCCTCAATATCTTCTTTGTTTTTAAGACGAGCATAAAGAAATTGAAAAAGACGATTGGAATATTTTTCTATTAAAAAAGAAAAAGAGTTTGAGTCCCCTTTTTTAACTTTCAAAATAATATCCCAATCATTCAATTCAATCATATTTAAATCTACTTATTATGATGTTCTTTGATGAGCTTAAGAAGCTCAGTCGTATTAGCTTTTGCTTTGATAGTAATTTTATCATCATTCTTTGATATATTGACAGAATTCAATACTGAAAGAATAAATGGCTTATCACCGGTACGTAATTTTCCAAAAGCAACCATTCCAGTTAGGAATTGCTCTAGTGTAGTTGCTTTTTCAGCAGAGGTTGCCGTTAACGTAACTTCACCATGTCCGAAATCACCTTCTTCATAAGTACCACCTTGAATAGCTTTGATGTTTTTTAATGCTTCACTGACAACAGGATCACCTTTATTAGGAAGACTACCAATAGTTGAAAAGGCAATTGTTTTATCTGAAGGTAATACAATCCCAGAACCTTCTCCCTCACTCAATGCTTTTTCTTTACCTAACAACATGCCCAATTGTAATTTCATTAATGACAACTCTTTAGTGACATAAATTAAAGTATCTTGAGAATATAAATAATAATTTTTACCATCAACTTTAACTTTGTAGACTTCAAAGCCTTCTAATGTAATTTTCTCTGAATTTACACCATCACCTAAAACGCCCAATGTTTTTAATAAATTCAATAATTTTAATATATCACCTGAACCATCAATGATACCCATACAACGACCTTTTTCGAAATCGGTACCGTAAAAAGTAAATGCTTTTACTTTCTTAGCTAAATTAATGAAGATAACTTTATCAGCATCTTTGGATCCTAATGCCGTTAACTCTTTGCCAATAGTCGTTGCCAATGCTTTTTCTACATCTACATGAACTACCCATTTTGCTTTTAATGGGACAGAAGCTTTATTAAATGAATTAGCAAAAAGACTAACTTGAATAAAAACAAATACTGAAATAAATAGAACTAAACGTTTCATTTCTTTTCCTTTTAAAATTTAAATTATCTAAATATGATTTTAGATTCTTTTACCTTCATCATTAAAATCGGTTACCTAAATAGTTATGAATAAATGCTAAATTTCAGATTGAAAAGATCGTTATATGATCAGGCAGGCAAACATATTTTTATTCTGGGATATCCCATTTAACAGCTGTAAATCCATCGAATGCAAAATGGTGATATTTAAGCGTTCCATCCTCATTAAAACTTTCAGCTTCAGACCATGAACCAAGCTCAACGGTTTTACCTCTTGGTAAGAAGTCACCTAATTTTGAAATATCAAACCGGACAATTGCATATTTATAACCCGGCCCACCTTCTCCAAGTTCTCCTAATATTTGCTGTTGATGTAAATGAATATCGCCATTTGGAAAGTCATAATTAGCATAAATCGCATTTTTTATTCCAAATGAAAAACTGACAGCAAAAAATATTTCCACCCCTTGTACACCTTCTCCACTTGAACCTGTGTTTTCATCATCATCCACATTTAATGATATGTTCATACCTTGATTCTTAACGATTTGACTTTCTACCTCGCCCTTTTCTGGAATCTTCACTTCTTCCAATGGAATTTCACCAGCATAATCAACACGCATATACAGAAAATCTTGTTCAATACCCAATGATATATTGGTTACGTCTACTGAAGGAAACGAAACAGGATCAGCATAAGGAGGAGCATCCATTTCTACTGGTAATGCTATTTGATCTCCTTCACCATCAGAGAAAGAGGCTTTAAATATTTTAGAGAAATCTGTTGGCCAAGGGCTATTAAAAGTTACCGCATCATCATTAATTGCAGTCCCACTATTAGAAGAACTAGAATCTCCTCCACAACTACCAATTAGAAGGCAGAACATAACGTGAAAACTATAAAGCAAAAATGATGAATAACATTTTTTAAATTTGGATAAGAAAGCCATAATTTATCAGTAACAACAAAAAGGTTATTAATAAGCTTAGGCTATAATTCACAAGATATTAAAAATAATTAAAAGAATATTGGAAAATTGACAATCAATATAATGTAATTGTCAATTTAAAATCTTAATACATCTTATATAAATTTCGCATCAGATTTACTTTTTGATTCGCACCATACATCTGATGCTGAAGAACTTTTGAGTAGTTGATAGTATTCGTAGGGACGACAGGCGTATAGTAGTAATAATAATTACTTCTTCTAGCGGCTTTTCTAGCTTTTTCTTTAGAAGCCTCACTGCGATACACCAATTCAACTTTTTTATTCGATTTGTTTTTTCTACCTTTTCTATTTCCACGCTTACTTTTTAATTTAGAAGAATACATATTAGATTTTGTCTCAACAGGAGCCGCCTTTTTTCTTAAATCAAGAAACATACCAGTACGCTCTAATGAAACCAAGTATTTACGATTTAATCTCACAGTACCAATTCTTGAAGTTACTTGAAGATAATCTTTCTTTTCTTCAATTATCCCACTAAAGGCACGCCCACTTTTCATTAATATATTACAGCGTTCACCAGCGACAACCTCACCTTGGACATTATTTTTACCTATTTCTACTTTACTAGAAATAACGAAGTCATTTAATTGCACAACTCCACCAGCTTCATAAAGGAATAGCTTTCCATTTTTTTCTAAAATTCTACCTTCAATTTTTCTACCACTTTTGGTAGTTAAAAGGTAATTGACAAATCTTGAGGCACTACCACCTTTATTAGAAACTGTGTCTGTCGATAAATCTTTAATATTACTTGAAATATCTTTATGTTTTTCAACTTTTACATCAGATTTATTATAAATAATTTTACCATATTTCGTTTTAAGTATTACCTTGCCATCCTCTTCGGTTACGTTACCAGTAATAATTTTTCCACTTTTCAAGATTACACGATCAAGCGTAAAAACCATATTTAATGAAAAAACTAAAATAGTTAAAATAAAGATACTTTTCATAATTAAACCTCAATTCATGAATTCATTAAACTAACAACAGCAATTGCTAAGACAATAATAGTTAAAACAACTATTAAAATAATATTCATCGTAGTAGATGATTCTGTTTCCTTTTCAATACTGGCTGGTCTAGGCGAACCACCTCTTCTTCTATTTTTGCCAGCAATTTTTCTCCTAGTTTGATTACCAATTTCCAAGGGAATCATTTCGGCATTCGTTGGCAATTTATAAGGATCGGGCACTTCTGGTAATATAGTGGCACCACCACATTCAGGACAAGAAAGTTTTACAGCAGCCATGTCATCTCCGGCCAGCAAAGCGACACCACACGAACAAACAATTTTAAAAGGCATGTGACTTAATATCCAAGTTTGGAAGTACTAATAATGAACCAATAGTATTTTAATCTTTAACATTATTATAGAAATAAAATATCAAAACAAAATAAAAGTTAGATTCTTACTATAATTTTGAAATGTAGAATAATACTTAATGACAATAAGGTTTTCTCTTATAGAATCCTACTTTTTCTCGATTTCTATAGATTTAAACGAGAATCAATCAAATAAATTGTTATAGCCTTTATAGTTGAAATACAACATATAGTGGTTTACGGATTTTTTAAGGAGAATATGCGATTATGGAATTGAAGTCGTTCGAAACAATTGGAAGAAGAATCAAACAAGCAAGAAAAGCAAAAAACTTAGATCAAGCATCTTTGGCGAAACTTATTGGTGTTTTACCAAGCAGAATTTCACTATTGGAAAGAGATCGAGCTCATTTAGTAGCTTCTGAAGCATCTTTTTTCTGTAAAGTCCTTGAAGTTGACTTAAATTGGCTGATTAACGGTGAAATTAGATCTGAAAATGAGTTATTCTTAACTTTAAATCTAGATCATAAAGAATACAACGAAATCCCAGATCATGCTAAAGAAAAGTGGCTTGAAAAACATACTCAAAGATTTGCCTTACAAGGCATAGATGTAGCTGCCCAAATTCAAGAATTTCTTTCAAGAGGTTCTCAAGCAACAGCATCTGTATAAATCAATATCAGAATTCTGGTCAGAAATTACCCTGACCAGTAAACTCTTTCATATCAAAATAAATCAACATCTAAGTAACTTAAAATGAATATTGAATTCTTAGGCAAACTGCACCCTTTCATGGTTCATTTCCCTATTGGAATTATCCCTATCATTGTCTTTTTTCACCTGATCACCTATTACAAAAAAGATCTTATCAAACCAGAAGGCTATTTTTACCTATGGTGCCTGGCGAGTATTTCTGCTTTATTAACCATTGGGTTCGGTTGGATTAATTTAAATTACGCAGGCGCACCCATCTCACCTAAAGAGGATTTACATGAATCATTGGGATATTTTGTAGCCTTTTTATGCGTAGTGAACTTAGTTCTTTGGAAGCTTATCCTACAAGAAAAGAAACTAAAAAATGCTTACTATATATCTGTGGCGACATTAGTCATTTCACTTTCTTATGGTGGACATTTAGGTGCTGAATTAACGCATGGATCACTAAACCCTTTTGATTTTTTCTCCACACCAAATCATAAAACTCATTCAACAACACCTCCAACAATTACGCAACCATCAAAAATAACTAAACCAACCGTGAGTTTTAAAGAAAACATAGAGCCAATCCTACAAGAATATTGCTACGACTGTCATAGCGATAAAAAACAAAAAGGTAGACTCAGACTCGACACATATGAATTTATTCTAGCGGGTGGTAAAAATGGCAAAGTTGTTATTTCAAAGAACGCCCAAAAAAGTGAACTTTTTGGGCGCATTATTCTTCCAGAGGACGATGAAGATGTAATGCCTTCAAAAGGTGACTTACTCAATAATTCACAAATCGAATTAATTAAAAATTGGATAAATCAAGGTGCTAAAAATAATTAATTTTATTTTTTATCTTTAAAATAAAACTGATTAGTTACAGACTTGATATTATTTTTAAATCCAGGCGGATATTTATCTTCACCATTTTGATTCAGAAAAATTCCAAATGAATCACCATTATGATATGTATTAGTTTGATGAGTATAAAATACTTTTTGATATTTATCATCCCCTTGCATATCAAAGTGAAATGCTAAACTACTATGATCAACAGCCCCAAAAGAAAATGTATTTTTAGAAACATAATCATCATCTCCCATTTCATCTAAAAAATAAGCTATTGATAAATCCCATGCGGCCCCTGCAATGGCATGGGCACTGGCACTATAATGATCATCACCTTCTTTATCAACAAAAAATCCAATGGCAGAATGCGCCCCCGATCCGATGCCATAACGATTAGCGTAATAGTGATCATCACCCTTTAAGTCAATAAATCCCCCGAGACCAAAATAGTATCCTTGTCCAATACTGAAATTCCCGGCATGATAACTGTCATTGCCTTCATAATCTAACAATAAACCTATTCCTCCTCGACAATAACTTCGAAGGCCATAACCAACACCCATACTTAGACCATCAAAAATATTTTCTTCGCCATAGGAACTTTTCACAGTCGCCGTACTGACATATCGATCTTCACCTTTCAATTCTACCACACAACCAAAACCTTGATAAAGTCCAACACCTAAAGAAAAAATACCTGATTGATATATATCATTTCCGGCTTCATCCAATAATTGTCCATCACCCAGCAAACCAACACCCATAGAATATCTCTTACTTCGATAATTATCATTACCCTTCAAGTCTTGTAATAACCCAGCACCAAAAATACTTGTCCCCAAGGAGAAGTTTTCTACCGAATAAGAATCATCTCCTTGCATATCCAATAAATAACTGATTTTGAAATAACCGGCACCAAATTGAAAATCTACCTGACTATTATAAATATCATTTCCAGCCAAATCTATAATGATGGCTTTTGAGTTTCTTTCATGTGGTACAAAATATTGATCGTCTCCACCAATATCGAGAATGAGATCCGCACCATCTATATAAATATCATCTTTAGACCCTCCGATGACCAGTCGGATTCCATTTGAATTAATAACTTTTTTCTCATTTAAATTATTGAAAATAGTTTTAATTTTATTTAATCGATTAATTGAAAAAAATGTTTTTAATTTAATTAGCAAATATTTATTTTTTTCTTTATGCAATTGAAATTGCTCTTCAATTTCCAATAAATATTTTTCTTTTTCAGCCATCGAAGGACCCAATAAATTTTCCTCCTCGTTTAAATATTCTTGAATAAAAAAATCATATGCAGCTTGATGAGCAAGATATGCTTTTTTCAAAATTTCATTTTGTTTTGAGATCTCATTCATTAAAGTCATTAGTTGGTTGATAAGATCTTGCTCATTTTTTGGCAATGGCACTTCCTCTAATTTTCCAACCTTAAGTGTTCTATTTAAGAATACGTCTAACTTTTCTTTGATGCTACCAGGATGTTTTATCATAAGATTTTTGATCCCATCTACTAAACCATGAATTTCTAAAGGATGATTATGTAAAAAAAATTGAACAGATTTAACACCAGGGATATTAATACGTGAATCCTCTTTCATAAACTCTTTGAATTTTGATACCGAAATCTTTTTTATTAGATCAGCACCAATCATCAATTTTAATTCTTCCATTAATTTTTTATTATTCCAACAATCAGGAAATTCAGTAGGAACACTTTTCAATTTACTTGTTTCTAACCAATCACCTAATTTAATTTTATAAGTTAGAATCTTAGCCTCAGTCTTTTGATTAATATTCATCGTTTGGTAAGGATTTTCTTTTAATAATTTTATAGCCTCTTCATTATTTTTTATTAATTTTTCATCAATACTTAACAACCTTTTTAGTCGGTATACTTTAAAGACAACGGTATCCCCCACTTCATATTTCTTTATCAACTTAATAAAAGAATTTATAGAATCATCTTTATCTACTTTTTGATCTCCTACTTGAATAAGCAGATCCTTCTCCAATAAATCACTTCTATCTGCTGCTGATCCTGGAATTATTTTCTTGATGATCACAGCACCATTTTCTTTTTCAGTAGATAAAACCGCATGTAATATTTTTGTCCCATTACCTAAATTTACTCCTAGCATTGGCTTCTTCTTTTTCTTTTTTACTTCTTCAGAATAAACAAAACAAAAAGCTGATATCAATAGCAAGATATATAAACTGGTCTTAATTAACATTTTCACTCCTCAGTGATATTAGTTGATCTTCTTACTTCTTGTTCTATGCGAGACAAAAGGTAGCTTTGGTGGCAAATCACTACCAGGCCAAATTCTGATTGGCCATAATACATACATGGCCTTACCTTTAATCATATTACGTTTGACAAAACCCCAACTACGACTGTCTGCAGACTGATGAACATTATCACCAAGAAAAAAGTATTGATCATCTTTTAAATCAAACGTAATTTGCCCCTGATCATATCTTGCATATCTAACATTCTCACAAAAATAAAAAACATCTCGACGTATTCTAATATTTTTTATTGAGACTGAAAAATTATTGCAATAAAAATAAAGGCCGGAATTTGTCGTTTTAGAGCCATGGTCAGAACTTTTAAAATTATATTCTAACGCCTTCCCATCTATAGATACTTTTAATCGATCATCTACATTTTGAAAAGAAATCTGATACGAGCGACCCATTATCAAATTTACTTCAAGCTCCTTGACGACACTTTCATTTTTCAAAAGTTTTAAGCGACGTCCATTATCTTCAAAAAGACATTTGAAACGATTATTATTTTCAATTATTTCACAAGAAAAAGTCCCCGCATTCGATTTTATTACAAACTCAAAATCAATTGCAATATCGCCAACTAAATTAAAACTCCCATCATAGCCACCGTTTATTTTTAAATTTTGCAACTCAGGATTAACACCATTGGTTTTAAAAGCACCCTTCTTTTGAATATTAGTTAATTTATGGGAAGAAATACGATCATCAATTGGGTAATTAAATTTCAGATGACCACTACCACCATCAATCGTCAACAAATTAGGTTCTATTTGCCAACGTTGATTCATCGATAACCAAGCTGCTCTATCTTTAAATTCTGAGAAATGTTCCAAAGGACCACTATCTAAACTTGAGTCATAAAGAGTATACAATAATTCTGATTCAACATTTTCCGGTTTTCGGTTTATTAGATTATTAATATAAATATCACCATTGATAATCTGAACCTTTTGATTTGGCAAACCAATTAATCTTTTAATAAATAATTGATTGATGTGTGGTGGATTAAAAACAACTACATCCCAATTTTTTGGTTCATATAGTTTATAATAAAACTTATTTACTAAAACTTTATCACCACCATCTTCAGGGAAATGATTCGCACCATGTAAAGTAGGTTCCATAGAACTGGTAGGTATAACGTATTGATCAAATAAATTAGCTTTAAAAATGATTAAAATAATTAAAGCATTACATATGATTTCTAACCATTCTCTTCTAAAATAATTCCAATTGTTCCAGATAAAAACTTTTAAGCAATCGGGGCATTGCACAATACCGGTCTCTTTATATACGGCATCTTTTGTGAAATGATGTTGGCATTTTATACAAGTAAATTCAATCTCACCATTCATACTTATTCTTTTTAATTAATAGGATTATTAGATTATACGAATCGTATTCTCTTTGAAAGCTTAATTCGATAGAGAAAGGCGAAGTGATTATTTAAAAATTAATTCATTACTTTGAGAACAAAAGCAATAATTTAATGAATTCCCTTAAACCTTGTTCGGTGTGTGATAAAAGGAATTTGAGGGGGAAGATCTTTTCCAGGCCAAATTCTAATCGGCATTAATATATATTCGGCACGACCTTTGATTTTATGCTCTTCAACATAACCCCAAGCTCTGCCATCTAATGATTGATGAACGTTATCGCCAAAACATAGATATTGTTTATCCCCAATATGATATGTTTTAATATCATTTTCAAACGTACCCTGAACATTGTCTTCATGGTGATAAAAGACATCTCTTCTTATTTTTAAATTTTTAAACGACAAAGATAAATTCTTACAAGAAAAATTTAATTCCGCTGTACTAGTTGTACTCATTTGATCATTACTCTCAAATTCATATTCCAAAGATGATTGGCCAACAGATGCTTTCAGCCTATCATCAACATTTCTAAAAGACAATGTGGTATTTTCTTTTAAAACAATATCAGCTTCTTTTACTTTCTTATTATCCATGAATAAAGACATCTTTTTTGTAGAAGCATCTACTTTCAAAGCATACGTGTGATTATTTTCAATGATATTAACGATAAATTCACCCATACCCTTTTTGAGGTTAAATACTAAATCTACAGCAATATCACCGACTTTAAAATATTTATGACTATCGCTGGAATCTAAGGATGTTGCAATATCGCCTCTTCCATTACTATCTTTATATGTGAAATTTGCTGCCTTTTGAATATTTGTCATTCGATGCGAAGAGATACGACTATCAATTGGCAAATTAAAAATAATTTTCCCTAGTCCATCCAAATGATTAAAACTAAACATGTTTTTTTCAATTTTCCATTTGTCCCCAACAGGCAACCATTTATCTTTTGCTTGAAAAGCACGGAAATGGGCTAATGGACCATTTTCTAATGATGAATCATAAAATTTATATAACATAGATTCTTCAACGACTTTAGGCTTACGACAAATTTTACCCTCTACATATAAATCACCATTGATAATTTGTAATTTCTGATTCGGTAAACCAATCAACCTTTTAATATACAATTGATTTTGATGTGGAGGGACAAACACAATTACGTCCCATTGTTTTAAATCATAAAATTTATAATAAAGTTTATTTACTAAAACCTTATCGCCACCGTCCTCAGGAAAATGACCACCACCATGAAGTGTTGGCTCCATTGAACTTGTTGGAATAACATAGATTTCAAAGAATGCTCTTTTTATAAATAGTGCTAGAACAATGGCAAAGGAAATCGGCTCAATCCACTCGCGCCTAAAATAAGACCAAAAATCTGGAATAAATGTTTTTAAACATTCAGGACACTGAATGATAGTAGCGTCTCGATAATGAGCACCCTTTGTAAATTGATTTTTACAATGGGTACATTGGAAATGTCGGTCAGAACTCATTTAAAATTGCTAATTTACTTTGCGGAAAGTGCTGTCAAAGATAAGTAAATTTGAGTTTTTCCTTTTGATTTATTTTTACCTATTTCTATTACACAACTTTCACGTCCTTTAGAATAATGGAGTTTATAACGGGTAAACTTAAAAAAGGATTTGTCCTTTTTAGCATATTCATGTTTCTTCCAATCAGCGAGAACCATCTGATTATCAAAAAATGATTGAACATCGTCAATTACCAATTTTCCCTCAAGATATACGCGACCTTTTCTAAAACTAGAGGCAACATGAACAAAACTGTCTTTTTGCAATTTAAAGCCCTTTGGTATTGGAATATCACTTAATTTTGGCTTACCGAAAATAATAGCAAGAGTCGTTTTTAGTGTTTCAGTTTCTGCCTTCTGCTGTTTTTTCAATTCCTTTTTAAAACTTTTAGAATCAGCCATCAAAGATAATTGAAAAATAGTCAGAACAAGTAATAATAAGATTCTTTTCATCGTGTTGTTGCTCCAAAATAATTTTCGATCATTATACAGCTTTTTTAGATGGAATAAATAAATTGTTCAAGTTTACCTACCATTAAATGAAAATAAATATATGAAACAATTCACTATAGACACCCCCATTCAACCTGAAAGACACTTCCACATTCCTTTCCAAGAGGCTATTAATGAATCTTGGGAATTATTACAGGCTGGTAATCCGTATACAATCCTATTTCCACCAGCTTCAGGCAAGTCTTCACTAATCCAAAATCTGCATCATTTTGTCATGAATAATTCTAACGACACGGCCATTTTTCTAGATTTCAAATCATTCTCTAGGACTGATTTCAGTACTACCGAAAAATTCAATGCAAGCCTAAAAAGTTTGTTACTCAATCAAGCTAGAAATATTTCTGATCATCTCTACAATTTCGTCTATAAAGCAAAATTGGAAACGATTGAAGATCTATTTGAATTCTTTGCTGACTTAACAAAAATTGAAGGAAAAAAATATTATTTATTAATAGATGATGCTGATAAACATTGTCGACAAGATTCCTTTTCATCATTTTTAGGTTTGATTTTGCATTCTATGGAAATTTCAAAATCGAGAGTAATAACTTCCTTCACAAATATTGTCATTTCTGCCTCCAAAAAAATAAATGGATTCAAACCTTTCGAACGCATATTAACGAGTTCCGAATATTTTAAAACATGGGATTCAACCACAATTCAAAAAGACTACATTGAGGCCAATGAAGAAACTATAGGGCAATACTTACAAGATTATGCCACAGCAATAGAATTTGAATTAGACTCAAAAACAATAGAGCAATTAATTGATGAAACCTCTGGGAAATTAATATCCATCAACAAAATGTTGAGATTTTATGATGAAAAAGTACGCATTTATAAGCAGAAAAAAATCATTACGCCTGAAGAAATGCAACATGCTGCCGGCTATGCTTTAATTTCTGCGCCTTATTAAAATGAAATTATCATTTTGGTGTACTCAATCAGAAGATATCAACGATGCCTCTCAATTTTTAAATCAATTAGGCTATAAAATAATCAGCTCTACACAAACAGTTTATAGTCAAATAATATGTTCAAAACTTTGGCATCGAAAATATTTATTTTTTGGGCCAACACAATCAGTAATGTTTCAACATAAGGATTTTCTATTTCTTTTGGAAGAAACCCCAGGCACATTATTTTATTCTGATATTAGCAATATTGAATTTACTAAGAAATTTCAAAGAAAATCAATCTTATTTTTTCATTATCAAAGTTCAAAAAGTGCCGGCTTAAAAACTTTTGAAAACGGAAAACTAACTCAACATATTCAATCGGAAATTGATTATGAGATTTGTAATAATTCAGGAATTCAATTTTCGGATGACGAAGGCATAGAAAAAGCGTCCAATAAATTTAACGAAAACTCGCTAGTAAACTACCTCAATAGTATCAATTTGCCCATTCCTCTAATCAACCAAGATTCACCTGTTGATGTATTAACAATGACACGTTTATGAGTACTGTTTTATCACTTTAGATAACGTTTTGACTCAATAACAGCCCTTGAGTCACTTCGATTCTTTTTTCTCATTCATATAAATACGAATAAAAAACTGAACGACATTTCTTTTATCATGTTTACCAGGCGCACCCACCATAGCATACTTTGTAAGTTCTATTTCAAACTGTGCTTTTAAAAACAGTTTCACAGCACCATTATGATCAATGGTTGGCTCAAAACTTAAATCAACCATCATAGTCTCTTTGATACCTTTAAAAACAAATAAGCCTTTTGTCTTAACTTGACTTTCTTCTCCAAATTTTAATTTACCAATTTCAGATGAACTGATCGGAGAAAATACAATTTTAGAAGCTGCAAACTTGGAAGTATGAAACATATCTTCTTCAAGGAGAGAGTCATCAAGGTCGCTATCTCCCATGGTTATCGACAACATATCCGCTTCAAACCATCCTTTGGAAAGAGCTATTTGACCCCCTTTACCAAAACTAAAAGCGCCATTCATTTTTCTAATTAAACCAGAATAATTATCATTTGGAGGAGCAATCGAAAACTGTGCACGACTATTTTTTCCTAGCTTCCCCTTTATCTCCCAATGCAATGGGATACCAATCTTTATGTTCTTTTTATGGTTATTCTTTAATTCAGGTAATTTTATGTTTAATTGACCCCAAGACTTTGAAGAATTCTTTTTTGAAACAACATCAAAAGAATCACCAATCGTATCTTTTGCTAATATAACATTTAACTCAGAATACATTTTTTTTGCAAGTGATTGGAAAGATTTTTTTCTGTTTTTCCAAGAACTAACGAAAGGTGTTTTCCCTGTCGTCCAAATAAATTTTTTACAATGATGTTGAGAAAATATTTTACCGGATAAATACAATACTCCTTTATCTGAAACCCATGGATAAAAATCAAAGTAAAAACGTTTATCCAAAGGTTGCAAGGAGACCTTCTTCTTGAGTTTTATAGACTTTAAACTTTTAATAATGATTCTTTTCATTTCTAATTTAAATTTACTATCGTCATAATCTTTTGGCTTACCACCTGTAACCGTTGAAATCTTAATCGGATAAACAATTTTTGCTCGACCACGTTCTTCTACGGCTGCTGATTTAAAAGTTAAAAGCGTATTTTTCTGAGGTACGAATTTAGATGTTTGAATAAAATTAGCTATTCTTGAAATTTGTGAAAATCGACCTCGGTAAATAGATCGTCCAAGGGGATTTTGATAAATGATGGCAGGTAATGTCGTTATTTCAGCTGGTAAACCATTTCTTGATGTTTTTAGGATCAAAGAAATGTTATTTTTTTTCGCCAATTCTATGATTTGAGGCAAGACTTTATCATGAAAAAGCTTCTGAACACGTGTTTTATCAGCAATTTCAAAAATAATTAATTGCTCATCACTCTCTACGTCACCATGTACTAAACACAGAAAACAACTAATTACTAAAGTAAATGTCATGATTTTAAATATTTTCATTTTACCTCCTCAACTAAAATAGTACCGAGAGCTTCTCGCTCTCGGTTTAAAACAGAATGCTTATGTACCATATCATCCTACCTAGTCTTACAACTCTAAATAAACATCCTTTTCAAATACCTATAAATAAAAAAGCTAGAAGCTTTTTTTACAATAATTCTGCGATACATATTTTATTTAAACAATGATCCAACAAGATTAGCTTGTATTTCAATTTTATTAGCAACCACAGATAAATACTTACCTTTCATAATTCCAAAATCACTTCTTAATATTGAAAACTTAGACTTCAGAACCAATAAATCGCCCTTCTTTTTTTGTATACGATTACCCATGCCGTCTAAATGATAAGCAACATGAACATCAATTATCTGCACCTTTTTAACACCTTTAATAGATATTTCACACTTTACTTTCAAATTCGCTTCTGAATCACTTATCTTTTTTACTGACTCAACACTTTTAAAATTAATGTCTATAGAAGGGTTTTTAGCCACATTTAACCACATTTTTGCCATTAATTTGCTTACCATCATTTGGTTCGGTAAATAAATAGACTTTACATCCAAACTTATTTTTCCCTTTAAACTTTTAAAATCTTTACCGTCAAAATTCACTTTTCCTGTTATTCCTGAGCCCAACCCATTTAGTGGCTCCATTTTAGAATTCAATGCAAATGATATTGACTGAACCCCTTTTGGATCTTTAAAATCAAACTCATCAGCAACAATTGAAATCTGCAAACATAAAATTAAAAAAATAAAACCGAATAAATTTCTCATAACCTTTTCCTTTTTAAATTATTTATTTTCTAAAAACTTTCCTAACAATAAAACCAATTCATCTAACTCATTCTTTTTGAAAGATTTAAAGATTTCACGATGAGTTTCATCCATGGGATCATCCATCTCCTTCAAAACCGTTAAACCTTCAGCAGTAATTTTTTGAATCACAATCCTTCGATCTTTTATATCCCTTTCGCGAATAACAAACTTTAGACCTACTAATCGGTCGATCACTCTCGTTACATCTGGTACCCTCGATAACATGCGACTGGATATTTCATGGCATGGCAACCCTTCACCTTTAGCACCTCGCAATATTCTTAATATATTATAGGTTGACTCTGTTAGCCCTTTACCTTTAATCAAAGTCTCAAATTTTGAATAAAATAAGAAATTAGCCTTTTTCAAACCAACAAAGACATCAAGCTCCAATTTCTTCCTCTTCTCATTCTTCATAATTCATCCAAAGTTAACAATTATGGTTAATAGTTTATAGTAACAATATTTGTTGTAAACAAGTATTTATGCCAAATTTAAAATATACCTCAATTTTTAAATCTATATTTTTCAGTAGTTTAGGTGATTTAATGACTAATTCGCCAAAAAATAATCTATCAAAAATGATACTGTTCTAGTTTTTTCGACTTCTACGCCGACGCTTTCGACCTGTACCATTATTATTATTTTGATTATTATTTCTAAAATCTTTTCGACTCAAAATACGAATATTTGCAAAAGATTTATATAAATTCTGTAAAGCTAAAACAGCCAATGCATTTGTAATAACTTTCCCATTGATTGATCCATATTGTTTAAATTCATTTTCTCGCGGCGGAAGCAATATTTTGTTCTGTTTTAAATAATAAGCTTGGCCAAACTTAAAAATACTTTCATTCAACTTTTTATCTTTCGAAAGAGCTAAAGCCAAAAAACTTAGATAAGACTCTTTAGCTGTAGCGCTTTTATTATTGTTAAAATATTCAATAATCTTTTCATTTCTTTGCCTTTGAAAATTACCCCTATTATCCTTACCATCTCGAGATCCTAATAATAATTGAACTGTAATATTATTATCAATCCTAAAAATATTATCAATTTCCTTTATGTTGGACTGCACTATTTTTTTAACCATGGACATATCATTTTTCAGATTTCGATTAAGTCTGTACTTGGGGTTAAGAAAATTTGCAAACCTTGCCGTTGAAAGATCTAAGAACAAACCATTCAAACCAATCGGACAATCATTAAAATCTTCAATCACTAAATGCTGACTATACTTTTTTAAATTAATTAATGCCTTATTACAAGCGGCTTCTAATTTTTCTATTTTCCCTAATGAGTTTTTCAAAGCAAAAGCTTCAAGAATAGCGTTCGTACAAACTACATCCAACCCTTTTGAACCCTTCCAACTTCCGTTAACATCCTGGGCATCCAAGATTTTCACCAAGTGCAATTCCATAACAACCTGATTATCACCTGTATAAAGTTCTCCGGAACCATGCATAGCCATTAACAACATGCTTCTTGTCATTAAAACTTCAGCTTTTGGTGCCGATTCATCAATGGGCTGAACAGTCAGCCAACTCATATAGATATCAACGATCTTGTTTATTGCAATTGCCTGATTACTAGTCTTAGATTTACGTTGCTTACCTCTGTTAAAAAATTCAGGGATACTGTATGATCGGAAGACTTCTTTTATAATTGGTTTTACAGGCACAATCTTGTTAGTGATTTTCTTTTCGGTAACATTGCCTATTTTAGTATCAATGAAATTTTCATTACCAGGTTGTGTCTTATCTGGCTCATCAGGTATATTAGCCTGAGTGGTTTTACTACTTAATGTCATAATGACGGTTGAGATCAAACACAAAGCAATTACAGCTAATACCCAAACAATCTTTTTATTCATCCATATTGGCTTAGCTTTATGTTTTAACATTATTGTAGAGGAAAATTCTCTAGTAACAGGTTTTCCTTTTAAAATCAATTGAAGATCCTCTATCAAATGGTCATAATTTTGATAACGATCTGCCGGATCTTTTTCCATCATATGTAAAACGACCGCATTAATTGCCTCTGGAATTTTTTCTTCGATTTTTACGGGAGGGGTAATATCTTCAGTAATCAATGCCGTTAAAATTTCAAAAGCAGTATTTCCTTTAACAGGAAACTCTTTCGTAATTAAATAATAAAATGTTGCCCCCAAAGAATAAATATCAGATCTCAAGTCAGCCCGCTTAGCATCTTTTGCTTGTTCACAGCTGATGAAATGTGGTGTACCCATTGCCGATTGAGATTGGGTTAGACCAAAGCTATCCTCATTTTCATTTTTAACCAAACCAAAATCAATAATTTTGATATCATTTTTAGGTTTGGTTATAAAAATATTATCAGGTTTTATGTCTCGATGAATAAATCCTTTAGACTGGGCATACTTTAAACCCTTAGCAATTTCAAGGATAGTTTTGATAATAAAAGCATAATCAAATTTATCTAAATCCTTTGCTACTTCTTTTAAGGACATTCCCTCAAAATAGTCCATCACATAAAAGTGGTAACCATTTGCAAAACCTTTTTCAATGCCACCAATTATATTTTTATGCTTTAAAGATGTTAATGCACGATACTCTCTATCAAAACGAGCAATGGCTTTACTTGAATTGCTATTTACTTTGGACATTACTTTAATAGCAAATAATTTTTTTGTATTTTTATGCTCAGCTAAATAAACGGCGCCCATCCCACCAGCACCTAATTTTTGTTTCAATTCATAATCACTCAAAAATCGAACTTTGGGTTCTTTTATTGCATTTTTAATTAATTTAATTTGCTGATTAGAGAGGATCCCTTTATTTAAAAACACATCTGATAAATGAACTGATTCCCCAGCATTTTTTAATTGATGATAAGCCTTTACAACAACCTCTACTTCAGATTCTTTTAGTAAATTGGATCCTTTCAATTTTGCTAGAAAAACTTTATCTTCATTTTCAGACATTTAGCTTATAATGACCTTACAAAAATTAATATTTATTAAGATATCTCATGATTCTAAATCCAAGAGTAATTATAGAAAGTTCAAATGAAAATTCCAAAATATACCCATTAAATATGGGAACCAACCTAATAGGACGAGCTAGTAATTGTCATATTAGTATAAAAAATGATGAAAAAATCTCTCGTGAGCATTGTGCTATCATAATTCAAGAAAACGAAGCTCTTCTGCTAGATTTAGGAAGCGGGAATGGATCTAAATTAAACGATCAAAAAATAGAAAAATCAAGTCTCACTTGGGGAGATGCTATCCAAATTGGGAATCAAAGTCTTCTATTTGTCTATGATAAAACAACAGATAATTCAGAAGATGAAACTCTTGATACATCGCAAACTTATTTCCCTACTGATGAACAATTAACACATGTCAATTCCTCGGATTCAATCACAGCCACCCAGACAATGTTTTCGCAAAATCAAAAAAATATATTTCTCGTCATCGCCAATGAATTGACGTCTGAAAAGTCGGTAGATAACGTTATCAATAAACTAACTGATGAGTTATTAAATCACTTTAAACTAATTGGTATCGCCATAAAATATATGGGTCACCATTGCCAAAAAGGGGATGTTTCTAAAGCCAATTTAAAAGAATCATTTAAAAATGTAATTCTAGATAATAGAAAAGGAATTATCCAAGTACCTTTCACGGATCAAAGAGGTCACCTTACACTTATATCTGAAAATGGATTTAATCAAGTCGATGTCGACATCATTATAAGTCTTACCAAATTAATTACAGAAATTTGTTTAAACAGATATATTCCAGAAATAAAAGTAAATAAAAACACTCATAATGCTAACAACCAATTAATTGGTAAGAGTAAATTTATTCAACAAGCAAAAAAGTTTATACAAAAAGTAGGCAATACCAATGCACCCATATTAATTGGTGGATCTAGCGGCACGGGCAAGGAAGTAATTGCAAATTTACTCCATAAAGAATATTCAAGTACTTCTATGAAACCTTTTGTTGCTGTCAACTGTGGGGCAATATCTCCTCAAATATTTGAAAGTGAATTTTTTGGTCATATCAAAGGAGCCTTTACCGGAGCCAATGAAAATAAATCCGGTTATTTTGAACAAGCCCATGGTGGTACTTTGTTTTTAGATGAGTTAGGCGAAATGCCCCTTGAATTTCAAGCAAAACTTTTACGGGCACTTGAAACTGGAGTCATTAGGCCTGTAGGCAGCGCTCAATCTTTCAAAACTAATGTTAGAATAATCTGCGCCACCAACAGAAACTTAAGAGATTTAATTGAAGAAGGTCTTTTTAGAGACGACCTTTATTTTAGATTACAAATAATAGAATTCCTAATGATACCTTTAAAAGAAAGAAAAGAAGATATTCCGGCCATAATTGAATTTCTTCAAAAACAACAATATGATGATTATGATATTCCCATCAAATCATTTTTACCAGATGCAATCACTTATTTAAAAAATCAACCATGGCCAGGTAATATTAGAGAACTCAAAAATGTCATTCTACGTATTTCAACTCTAGCTGATGAAGAAAGTATTTCTCAAGATACAGTAAAAATTTATATGAAAGAAAAATCTGATGATGAAAAAGATTCTTTCAAAATAACTTCCTTAAAAGAAGCAGAATCTGTCCACATAAAAAAAATACTCGAGCACACTGACGGCAATAAAACGGAAGCAGCAAAAATTTTAGGGATCACTAGAACTACTCTCTATGAAAAGATTTCAAAATTTTAATTTTATAAATTACTAAAAATTATTTCATTTCAAAGTAAATTAAGCATCTAAACTCATCTGGAAAATATTTTGGCAACCATTCATTTCACTAGTAATTTAGAACAGTTTTTCAAAGATTTATCATCCATTACTATTGCAGGTGAAAATATTAAAGAAATATTAAAAAATACTGAAGTGAAATTCAATGGTATATCAAACTATATACTTGATGATAATGGTTCGTACGCCCGCATGTAAATAAGCGCTGAAAGTACGATTGTAAATAAATTAAAAATAATTCGCCAATCATATATTTAGAATAAGTATAAAAATAATGTACTCGTACTTTCAGCACTCAATTAAAATCTAAAACTAAATTGCCCAAAGACCCTGGCACTAAACAAAAAAGAATCGCCACCAATCAAATCAGCATAAAAGACACCCGTCGCAACGCCACCAGTGAAATTAACTTTTCGGCATTGAAAGTTTAACCCCAAGATTAAATCGCTTTCAAAACCCATTGAATTTTTTGAACGAAAAAGATCATTGCCAATCTCGTCTTTAGATCTCACCCAAGCCGGTGCAAAGCTTAATCCTAAATATGGCCTAAACCCATTGCCTTTCCAGAAATATCGATTTACACCGAAACCAAAGGCCGTAACGGAAATTTTTCTTTCATACTCAGATAATACTTCAAATTCATCTTGAACTAATTCATCAATATCAAGTCCAGAATACCTTGCAAACATATTATATTCAAACAAATCTTTTTTAGCATTCCACGAGTAATAAATAGAGCCATTTGCCCCTTCATATTCACCAATAGCTCTAAAACCTTGTTCAAAAGATAGTCGGTGATTCCGAACTTCTTTAGCACAAAGAGAACTAAGATGACACAACAATAGAATAATGATTATATTTTTCATAAATCTTCCAATCTAAATTATATTTATTTAGTTTTTTATTTTGCAGTAATTAATTTAATAGAGATTAAAATTTATCAGCATCTTCCAAGAGACTTTCTTTGCCTGCAAATTTATAACTAAGAAGTTTATATTCATCCAATAAGGCACTTGTATAATCTTTAAGAGTATTTTCGTATTCCCATAAAATATCATCAAAGGTTTTGGTTCCCTTAATTAAAGAATTTAAGAATACAATACTAAGTGCATCTTTAATATTAGAATCTTCTTTACCCTTTAAGTCTGAAATATTAACTGAAATACTCACCTCCTTGGCTTCAAGAGAAACAGGATCGCTATAGGAAATAACAAAGGTAAACTTTTTATCTGTTAAATCCGTCGATGCGTCTGTCTTAAATCTTTCTAAAAAATACTGTTTTGAATTATAAGTAAAATTAATAGAACGTACTTCATCTTCATTAGCAGAGCTTTCCTCAGATGCTGAAGAGATGTGTGTTAATTCAGAAGGGTATTCCAACTTCACCTTAACATCTTTTGCAGCTACTTTAATTAATGACATAAACCTATTCCCAAATATTTGTCCAACGTCATCAGTAGTTATTAAAGAAAAATAAGAACCTTTACCAGCTTCTGTTAATTCATCTAAGAATAATTCATTAAAATCATAGCCAACACCAACACCAGAAAAGAAAATCCCTTTTTCATTGTTAATATTGGTTTGATTACTAATAGTTGTCGCATTAGTAACACCCGTATTGGCATAGGCATCAGTAATTAACAACACTCTATTTTCTCTTTGATCATCGTAGACATTAGTAGCAAGTTCATAAGCTTTAGTGATCCCCTGATTTAAATCTGTCCCCCCATTGAAATTCAAAGAATTAACGGCATCCGTATATTGTGAAGACGTTTCATCAGCAAAGACATAACTTTCTAATAGGATTGAAGTTGATGTATTAAAAGAAATAAGCGTAATTAAATCACCTTCTTTTAATTCATTTTTCATTTGGGCTAATCCACTTAACACAAGTTCTTTTTTAGTTTTAACTTCAAATGAGGTATTAACCATTGACAATGATCTCATAGAACCCGAGACATCAACCAATATAGTCAAATTTATATTGGGACGATCCTCTTTAGTTAAAATTGGTGCCGCTAAATAAACGCCTAAATCAATTAATTTTTTGCCGGATTCTTTCGAATCATTTTCCAGTACACCTAGTGAAACATCAAAAAGACCTAAGCCAGCAGTTTCATTCTTATTAAATGATTCAAAATTTAAAAACTCCCATGGCCTTGCCAAAAACGATGGGACGTCAATGTCATTTTCAATATAATATTTGGTTAATTTCACACCAGCTGTACTTGCCGAATCATCATAAGATAAATAGACTTGGTTAGTATCAGTTGAGCTTGTAGGCACATCTATTTCGGCATCATTTCTATCATCGATGTTACTAGAAGCATTATCGGTCGGAAATGTTGGCAAGCTATTATTGCTTAAACCACCTGAACCACCACCACTTGAACCACACCCAATCAAATAAATAAAAATAATAAGACTAAATAAAAATAATTGTAAATTTTTCATAACTTGCTCCTTAAAAAGCATCTGGATCAATCTCTAAATCAAATTTGTCATTATCCCAAATTGATTCCACACCATCTTTAAATAAAGGATCTATGACACTGCCTGATTCAAGTACAGTATCCCATTTTAATTCAATAACATTCTCTGTTGAAAAATCGAAATAGACCAAATGGGCGCTATTTCCTTCTAATTTAAACTCAGCGAAATCATTAATTTGATCACTGAATTCATCTATAATTGAATAGTACGTTTTAAAAGATGTCGTCGTTTCTTCCCATGAGATACTGACTGACCCTTTTGTGGCAACACTATCAATATAAGTTATATTCCAAGTACCGGCATCACCTTTAAAAGTAGAAGTGCCCGTAAATAAAACTTTATTTGTTGAATTCGAAGCAACAGACATTTCCCATTCAACATTTTTTGATTTAACGATAGAAGTTAAAAGAACATCATAAGATACCCCATTCAACTCTATACTATATATCCAATGATATTCATACTCATTAATCTCTACAGGCTCGATAGTATAGGCACCTCCAACAATACTGGCGACGTCTCTTAAACCTGTATAAAGTTTCAACTCAATAGAATCAAATAAAGAACGCGCATGGTTAAAGTTCTCTTTGGTTGTACTTTTCGTTGATTTTGACTTTTTATTTTGAGCACTTCTAAAGCGTTTATTAAATTCAATAGGTGCAGAACTAGGATCAAACACATCTAAATTAGGTAAAGTTGGCACACCACCTGAACCAGAAATACCCCCCTCATTATCATTTACTGGTCCACCAGATCCTGAAATGCCACCTTCATTTTCAAGTGACTCACTGCCTCTTCCACTGTCTATAGGACATCCGGAAAGAAAAAAAGTTATAAAAATTAGAAATATGGAAATTAATTTAGTTTTCACCTGCATTCTCCTCAAAATAAAAGACACCTAGACCAAGTTTCTTTCGACCTGAACCTTTAACGGTATCGTTTGCATCTCTGTCATATTGCTTAAGAAAATCATTTACCTTCAAAATTAATTCGTGACTATTTTTATTAATAAATCTCTTAATTTCAGGTATCACTTCTTCAGGTATATTGTCATAACTAACTTTTTTCTGATAAAGGCTGTTTTGATAATTATTTTCAATGTTATATTCAATTGTTTTTATCAACTGCGGTACATCCTCTCCAATTATTTTTAATTTTTCAACTTCATCAATAGGTGTATACCCACTATTCAAAAATCGAACTTTACCATTCTTTAGTTTTTCAATACTACCCGTTCGTAATAATTCTTGATAAAAAGCAGCCACCTTCATATCACCACTGTATTTATTAACTAAAACGGTAAAAGATGATTCACCTTCATCATAGTTGAGGTCTTTCGCCTTATTTTTATCATCACAAAATAATTTATCATTTTGCCAACCAGCCAAAACCCGCAACGACCTATTCTTTTTTTCAGCCAAACTTATATTTTCAATCTCAGAGTTTTCTTGAATTCGCTTAACTTCTTTTCTGGTCAAACCAGTTAATACCGCAATACGAGTATTAGGTTGCTTCAAATTTTTGATTTCTTTTTCTTCCTTCGCAACTTCTACATATACCCACTTCAACCATTCCACGAACATACCTATAGCCACACCTCTACGAATCAAAATGCGAACGAGTGGCTTTAGCACACTCATTGTCACTTTCATCAGAATCTGTTGGCTTTGGTTTGACATTAAATTATTCCTTTAATCCCCTGAATAGGGGATATTTTTCCCCTATTTTAGATTTTAAAGCCAAATATCAAGGCTTTTATGACAATAAATCATTAATTCAGATAACAATAGTCAATTTGAAAATAATCTGAGGCTTTAATTGGTAAGCCGTTAACATCAAGAATATATGAATAAAAGAAAATCTAGATTTGTTTCTTCTCTAATTAGTTTAGGACATTAATAATACAGACGATAAAACTCGGCTATTAATTCAGTTATTTTTACTATACCAAAAAGTCCCAGGTAAAATAATTATCATGGTTCTGATGTACAAACAATTCTAAGCAACACTTCCTTGTTGGTCTAAATACATAGAAACATTGTCTTCAAAAAATAATCCTAAGATACTAATCTTATTCAGATATATAATCATGTTATAGATAACCAATTCATATGCTGAGAAGCAAAAAGAAATACCAAACTCCCAAAATCATATAAAGATTCAAAAGGAATTACTTCTTTTAAACAAGAAAAAAAAATTGAAACCTATGACCAAAATAATTATGTTTCTCTTCCCATTTAAAATATCTAGCATATGATTTACTAAGAAACCATTCAATAAGATGAGTAGATTGCCTGAACCAATTCATATTAACATAGATCCCAGTGATTTTGATTCCTTTCGTTTATACGACCGACATAATTTTTTTTATGACAATTACAAAGAAGGCAACATACTAGATATTGGTAACATTGGTGGCGTCTTTGGAAAAGGTAAAATAAGTAAATTTCATTTACAAGTAAAAGACAAAATTGAATCTTCCTCCAACTTATATGGGTTTGACTTATATCCACCCGAAAACCCTGCAGAATATAATCTTCAAAAAACGGGTAACCTAGAAGAAGGTTTACCTTATGAAGATTCTTTTTTTGACACCATTTATTTGGGACAAGTTCTAGAGCATCTTGGCAATCCAAATATAGCTTTATTGGAAATCAAAAGAGTTTTAAAGAGTGATGGTATCTTTATAATGGATATTCCGAATCCTTATAGTTTAGCTCGCATTTTGAAATATTTATTCAAACGAAAAGAATCTTTAGGCAATGTCACTCATTTAATTTTCTATACTCCGGCATCTTTAAAATCCCTCTTATATAATGCTGGATTTAACCTTGTAAAAATGAATACCAGATTATCAACAAAGTTTAAGCTGATCCCTTTTGTTTTTATAAAAGGATTAGGGCCGCATATCTGCGTGACAGCTACAAAAGTAAATAATTAATCTTGAAGCTGTAAAATAATTTATTGATTTGTTTTTTTACTGTTTCTACCTTTAAATTTATTGCCACTTGGCTTATAGCTTTTGGTTTTATTATTTGACCTTTGGCCAGCACGGTGATTCGGCTTAAAAGATTTTTGCTTCTTGGGCGGAGAAGATTTTCTACCTAATCTAGATTCTGGCAAATCATGAATTGGCTCAAATCCATCAATTACTTTACGTTCAATGATAATATTGATTAAGTTTTCTATATCAGAAAGATAATTAAATTCATCCGATGTTACTAATGAAACGGCTAACCCGTTTAAACCTGCTCGTCCCGTTCTCCCTATGCGATGAACATAATCTTCAGGTATATTGGGTAGATCAAAGTTTACAACACACGGTAACTGATTGATATCAATTCCTCTAGAGGCAATATCTGTAGCCACCAGAACCCTGACATCACCGTTTTTAAAATCTGCTAATGCTTTGGTTCGTGCATTTTGACTTTTATTACCATGAATCGCCATTGCTTTTATGCCACTTTTTCCTAACTGTGTTGTAAGTCGGTTGGCACCATGCTTTGTTCTGGTGAAGATCAATACTTGTTCCCATTTGTTGTGATAGATTAATTTAGTCAAAAGTGCCGATTTTTGTTTTTTATCTACAGGATAAACAACTTGTTGGATGGCTTCAACAGTAGTATTACGCGGCGTAACAGAAATTTCTATTGGATTATTAATTAATCCCTTGGCTAAACTTCGAATATCCTCAGAAAAAGTAGCTGAGAAAAGTAAGTTTTGACGTTGTTTGGGTAGAAAGGCGATAATTTTTTGAATATCTTTGATAAAACCCATATCGAGCATTCTATCGGCCTCATCCAATACAAATATTTCTAACCGATTGAATCTAACTTTTTTTTGTTGATAAAGATCTATCAAGCGACCAGGAGTCGCCACAAGAATGTCAACACCATCTTTAAGACGGTTTATTTGTGGATTAATCTTTACCCCACCAAAAACGACAGTAGATTGAATTTTTATATGTTTTGCATACGTACAGACGCTCTCATCAATTTGAGCAGCAAGCTCACGAGTGGGTGTTAAAATTAATGTTCGAACCTCTTTAGGGCCAACACGATTGCCTTTAGATAATATTTCTAAAATCGGTAGTGTAAAACCTGCCGTCTTTCCCGTGCCCGTTTGAGCCGCAGCCATCACATCATTGCCTTTTAAAATAGCCGGGATAGCTTGAGATTGAATTGGGGTTGGTGTTTCATATCCATTTTCGGACACAGCCTTAAGAATGGATGCTGATAAGCCTAGAGTATCAAAAGTCATATTTTTATTGCTTAATTATAAATATTTTATTGAGGTGTTGTTGATCCTCATTTAATTTTCGGCGGGATTGTAACATGTTTATTTTGTTTTCCTCTAATAGCTTCCATTCAATATAAATTAATATTACGATAGTAATTAAAAATATTCTTCTTTATCTTAGTCTACTGTCCCCTAGGTAGCTTTAATAAACTAAAAATTCATAAGAAAAGACTTACCTACGATCTCAGCCAATCAAACAGCAACTCATTAGGGGGTGTTATGAATATTGACAGGTACTAATGTTATTTGATCCCATAAATCCCTTAAAACAATGGAGTTATGATGTCGCAATCTCATTTAACAGTGAAAATGATTATATATATTACACCCCTATATGCTTGAGCAATATCCTCCAAAGCATCCCTCATCAACAAGTTACACCAATTTAAGTAATTGGCAAAAACTTTGCTTATTTAAAGTCCGATAAGATTTTTAATCGGGGGATTATTATGAGAAATCTACATTTAAAATTCAAAGATAACGTTTCATTTAATTCAACTATGACAACGAACTACGTTGGTTTTTTAATCCTTCTGATTTTTAGTTTAGGATGTTCAAGTGAAGAAGGTTCAAAAAAAAATATTTCAAGTGATACCATACCAGCTATTACAATCGAAGAAGAAACTACAAATAATTCTGAAGCATTAAAAATAGAAATGAACGGTGTCTTATTAGAAAATAATGATACAAATGTTTTATCAAACGTAAGTTCAAAAAAATATTCCCAACAAAAAAGCTCTATAACAGGGATAAACCTTGAACCCTTTATGGGGTTGCCAGCCATAGGATCAACATTAATACTTCAATTAAATGGCGCGGCAGAATTAGATCGATCCGCCGTTGCTTCTGATGGCAGTTTTAGTTTATCCTATAATCCAGATGATGTTGGAGAAACAGATAGAATCAATTTTACGGTATTGGATACCAATAAAAACAAGGTTGCTGAAATTATTTTGATGCCTCTTGAACTGAATGCCGGAGTTAAAGTAAATCTTAATATTGAATGGAGATCTGGACTTAAAAGAAATGAAAATAATATAAATCCTTTAGTGGTACATTTAGGATTACCTGACAATTTAAATATTGTCGTGGATAATGGTATTGATACTACAGGTGATGGAAAGCCTGATAGTGCTGGGGCAAGGGCCATTCATGGGGATAATCAAATTTGCTTTGATGCCGACTTAGATGGCATTTTCGGAAGTGGCACAGACTTTTTACTTCCGGGTGTACCTTCAATTCTTTATGATGATAATATTAAAGACGGATATAATGATAATCCTGATTCCAGAAAATTAACTGCCGCCAATATACAAGATACTGTTGGTAAAATTATTGTGCAGTATAATCCCAAAACCATCATTGGGAACAGTGAAAAACCCTTCTTAGCATCCTTAAAGGTAATAGTAACTAAATCCGGTCCCGATTCTCTATTGGGTGCCAAGATTTATTTTAAACCTGAAATAGGTGAAATAAAAAATCTAGAAATTAACTCATTCGGAAGCTATATCACGATTGACCCAACAGATCCACGAGTACATTTGAATGCCAATGGTTCTGTATTTCTTTATTTGAATCATTTTTTTTCAGCCGGATTTACCGGCAGTTGCCTAATGGACGTATCAGTAGAAAATACCTTAGAATCCAGTGGACAGGATACTTTAATTGTTGAAACATCTGACAAATCAGAAAATAATCCACCTAAAATTACAGGTATCAACCCTACTAGTGGACCCGCCACTGGTGGAACAACAATTACTATTAGGGGTAGCAACTTTACTGATAATGCATCCGTATTATTAAACGGAATTCATGCAAAAAATAAAACTTATATTGATGCCAACACTTTAATAGTACAAACACCAGCCGGTCGCGGATTAGCAACTGTGCTAGTCAGAAATCCAGATGGACAATCCTTTATTTTAAAAGATGCCTTTAAATATATTCCAGGTCCAAAAATATTATCTGTAAACCCTGGGAAAGGCACTATAGCCGGAAATACTTTAATCACAATTACTGGAAGTGATTTTCAAATAGGAGCACAAGTGCGGATCGGTGATAAATTTGCCACCCAAGTTAATTATATTAATTCAACAACTCTTTCTGCCTTAACTCCTAATGGACAATTGGGATACGTAACCGTTACTGTTATCAATCCTGATCACCAAAAATATGTATTAGATGATGCTTTTATTTATGAGAATACTGCCGGAATTTATATTTCACAAACGGATAGCATTTTGAAAATAACAGAAGGTGGCGCAACAGATAGTTATAGTTTAGTTTTGAAAAGTCTACCTACCTCTGATGTGATCATTACTATATCTACGGATATTCAAAGCACTGTCAATGTAACCCAAGTTACATTTACAAATCAAACATGGAATATTCCTCAAACAATAACAGTATCGGCCATTGATGACAATGCCGTTGAAGGAAATCACACATCAACTATTTCTCATATTTCAAGCAGTGATGATACTGTCTATGATGGATATGCTTTATCAAATTTAATTATCCATATCAACGATAATGATTCAGCTGGTGTAAAAATTATTCAGTCAGAAGGTTCTACAATAGTAACTGAAGGTGGTCAAACGGATTCCTATACTATCGTTCTAGAAACAGAACCTTCTAATAACGTAACCATCACTCTCACTAATAACAGTCAAACTCATGTAAACACAACTAAAGTAACCTTTACCACAGACAACTGGAATGCCGAACAAAAGGTCATTGTAACAGCAGTCAATGATGCGCTACAAGAAGGGGTTCACGATTCAATTATATCTCATAGCGCATCCAGCAATGATTTAGACTACGATAAAATAACCATAAACAAACTTTCTGTATCGATCAAAGATAACGACATTGCATCCTTGGTTATCACCGAATCATTCAATAGTAGCAATATTGAAGAAGGAGGATCTACGACTACTTATAGCATTATGTTAAGCAGTGAACCAACAGCAGATATTGTCATTACTTTAACACCAGATAATCAAACTACTTTAAGT
Source organism: Planctomycetota bacterium (assembly GCA_002746535.1). Taxonomy (GTDB): domain Bacteria; phylum Planctomycetota. Next base: position 110,889 of record NVWA01000003.1, on the reverse strand, counting down.
TTAAATGTTCTTACCTTTACCTCCATCAATTGGAATCAATCTCAAGGTGTTACCATAATCGCATTAGATGACTTGATTGCTGAAGGTACTCATAGCTCAAAAATTATTCATTCTTTATCTAGCAATGATCAAAGTTATAACAACATCAATGATGTTGTTCTAAAAGCAATTATTACTGATAATGATTCTGCCGGAGTCACCATAACTGAAACTGCTGGTTCAACAAAAATTACTGAGGGTGGCACAACAGATACGATAGGAGTTGTCTTAACTAGTCAGCCTACAGCAGATATTATTGTCACACTAAATGGTGGAAGCCAAATCACTGTGAGCTCAAGTTCATTGACATTTACAAATATGAATTGGAATAAAATTCAGATAATATCGGTTACAGCTGTGGAAGATCAATTATTTGAAGAAAACCATGTGGCTAATATTACTGGTAGCTGTAGTAGTATCGACAGCAAATACAATGGTCTAGTAACAAATACTATATCAATTAACATATCAGACAATGATTCAAAACCAGCACCTCTAATTTATACAGTTGCGGGGAATGGCTCATATGCCTTTAGTGGTGATGGAGGTCCAGCAACCGCTGCCGAATTCTGGGTTCCAGCAGGTATTGCTTTTGATAAAAACGGAGATCTTCTTATTTCAGATTCTGTCAATAGTCGTATTCGTCGTGTTGATCAAAACACCGGAATCGTCAACACCATTATTGGTAACGGTAATTATGGATTTAATGGTGATGGAATATTATCAAGTTCTGCAATTCTAAATGGACCCCAGTACTTAACCGTTGACCGTGCCGGTAATTATTATTTCGCGGATAAAAGTAATCATAGAATTCGCATGGTAGATGCTATTACAGGAATCATTAGCACAGTTGCTGGTACCGGATGTTGTGCTGGCTTTAGTGGCGATGGCAATGCCGCTACTTCAGCTCAACTAAATCTTCCGCAAGATTCTGTCATCGACAAAGCTGGCAATATGTATATTGCAGACCATGTTAATAATCGTATCCGAAAAGTTGAAGCCTATACTGGGATTATGACGACCATTGCGGGAACAGGAGTCCCAGGATATAACGGCGATAATATTGCAGCTACAAGTGCAGATCTAAAAAATCCGACTGGGGTCACAATGGATCCTGATGGCAATCTAATCATTGCAGATAATATCAATAATCGTATTCGCAAAATTGATTTATTCACAGGAATTATCACAACCATTGCCGGCATAGGCAGTTTTGGTTTTAGTGGGGATGGTGGCCCCGCAACCTCTGCCCGACTTAGCAGCCTTCGTGATATGGTTTATGATAAATCAGGAAATTTATATATTGCCGATATGGCTAGCAATCACATAAGAAGAATTGATGCTACCACAGGTATCATTACTACCATTGCGGGTGCGGGTGGCTCCACTTATAATGGTGACGGAATTGATCCCGTTGTTGCTACACTTTATTCTCCTCGTCATATAATTTTTGACAACAAAGGAATACTATTTTTTGCTGATTCTTCAAATAGCCGCGTAAGAAAAATTATAAGCTTATCACCTTTAAAAATCACAACCACAAATTTGGCCTTTGCATCAGTCAATGATTCCTATTCTGAAAAAGTTAATGCCTACCATGGTAGCGGTAGCAATTATTCATGGTCCTTAATTAAGGGTAATCTTCCCGCAGGATTAACTTTAACCAGTGGTGCACCCCATGCAATTATAGCAGGGATACCAAATACTATTGGAACATATAATTTTACTTTACAAGTATCTGATTCTTCTGGCTGGGTTGATACCAAAGCACTTGCAATAGTTGTGGGGGAACCAATAATTAAGACCATTGCAGGCTCTGAAAATTCTGGTTTTACAGGAAATGGTAGCAATGCAGCATCTGCCAAATTAAATCAACCCGTTGGCATGACGGTTGATAGTAAGGGTAACCTCTTTTTTGCTGACTCTGCTAATCATGTAGTTCGTAAAATTGATGCCATTACAGGCAATATTAGTACTGTCGCAGGAACAGGTAATGCCGGATTCAGTGGCGATGGTGGCTTTGCAACTTCTGCACAACTGAACTCTCCCAATGACATTGCCATTGATATTGCGGGGAATTTATTCATTGCTGACCTTGAAAATTATCGCATACGCAAAGTTGATGCGAGCACCGGAATTATCAGCACCATTACAGGTGATGGCAGTAATATATATGGTGGAGATAATGCACCTGCAACTTCTGCACAAATTGGTAAACCAAGTGGTGTCACATTGGATCTTGCCGGAAATCTATTTTTTAGCTCAAGCAATCAACATGTCATTAGAAGAGTAGATGTTAGGACAGGGTTAATCAAAACGGTTGCAGGAACCGGTGTGCAAGGATTCAGTGGTGATTCAGGAGTAGCCACAGCAGCAAAACTTAATTCGCCAGAAAAATTATTTATTGATCATGATGGCAATCTTTACATTACTGATACTTTAAATGCACGCATTCGCAAAGTAACGGCAACTACTGGCAAAATAAATACGATTGTTGGCGACGGTACGATTGGCGGAGGCGGAGATGGCGGTCTAGGAACATCAGCACAACTGGTTAATCCGGTCGATATTGCTTTTGATGGAGTGGGTAATATGTATATAGCCGATTCTGATTTTCATTCTATTCGAAAGGTAGATGCTGTAACCGGTAAGATTAGCACCTATGCAGGCGATGGAGGTTCAACTTTTCATGGAGACAATGGTGCCGCTTCAGATGCTCAGATTCCCAATCCTTCTGGACTAGCTGTAGATGACAAAGGTAACGTATATATTTCTTGCGCCAGTGATCACCGAATTCGTAAAGTTGGTCCATAAAAAATATTTTTTTTACCCAGGACTTTACAATTTATCGTTACAACTCCATGCGGCTTTCTTCGAGATAAGTATAGCCGTTTAGGCCAACACTATAAAAATTAGAAAAAATATGAGCTTCATCTTTTGTTAATCGATTATCTTTTACTGCTAAAAGAATACTCCTTTTCATATTTGCCAACAATCCTTTAGTGTCATAGTGGACATATTCTAATAATTCCTGGATAGTATCGCCTTTAATGATGTGATTAATAACTACTTTACCTTCATCATCATGGGTTACATGAACAGCATTGATATCGCCAAATAAATTATGTATGTCACCTAATACTTCTTGATAAGCGCCTACCAAAAAAGCTCCGATTAAGTATTTTTCATCTTCTATTAATTTGTGTAAACGAATATGATCTTTGATAGAACCCTCTTGAATAAATTTTTCCATTTTTCCATCAGAATCACATGTAATATCAACCAAATGAGCATTTTGGGTTGGTTCTTGATTAAGTCGGTGAATAGGCATAACTGGTACTACATGATCAATAGCCCATGTGTCTGGCAAAGATTGAAAAATACTAAAATTACAAAAATAGGTGTCTATAAATTTTTTGTTTAACCGATCCAATTCAGGAGATTTCAAAGTTTGATTCAATTCGATTATCTTAGTACAAATGCTCCAATACAATCTTTCCGTAATACTTCTTTGATGTAAATCAATGTATCCATAATTAAAAAGGCTATTACATTTATTTAATAAATGTTCTACGTCATGAAAACTTTCAACACAATTACTAATTTTTAATCCATCGTAAATTTCGTACATTTCATCTATAATCGCATGTTTAATGCCATTTTTTTCAGGCACCGTTTGCTGAATGGTATTTGAACCAACGGCTTCTACGACCAAAACACTATGATGCGCCACTAAGGCACGACCTGACTCCGATAAAATAATTGGCTGCGGAACTTTTGCATCATCACAGATTTCCTTGATATGAAAAACAATGTCATTTGCATATTCCTGCAATGTATAATTGATCGATGATTCAGTAGAAGTTTTAGTTCCATCATAGTCAACACCAAGCCCACCACCAACATCAAGATATTTTACACCCGCGCCACCTTTATAAAGATAGACAAACACGCGACAAGCTTCATTAACGGCATTTTTGATACTACCAATATTGTTTATTTGGCTACCCATATGGTAATGAACAAGTTGCAGACAATCTTTCATATCAACAGCATCAAGTATTTTTAATGCTTCTAAAACTTCTGTAATACTTAATCCAAATTTTGATTTATAACCTGCTGATGATTCCCAGCGGCCAGCCCCTTTAGCAGCCAGCTTTACCCTTAAGCCAAATACGGGTTTTACTTTTAATGACTTACTATATTTAATGATTAAATGCAGATCAGATAATTTCTCAACAATCGGGATAATATTTCTTCCCATTTTCTTGGCAAACAAAACCGTTTCAATATATTCATCATCTTTAAATCCGTTACAAAGAATAGGTACTTCATCATCCTCCACAACACCTAAAGCCAATATTAATTCAGGTTTTGACCCAACTTCAAGTCCAAACCCAAATGATTTACCAAATTCAACAATCTCATCAACTACATGTCTTTCTTGATTTACTTTTATGGGATATACACCATGATAACGATTTGAATAACCGTATTCTTTAATGGCATTATTGAACGCTTTATTTATTTGACCGATACGATGTTTTAATATGTGTGAAAATCTAAGTAATACAGGAGGGTGTATCTCTTCATCTGCAATTAACTGATCAACTATTTCTTTGATATTATATTCGACAGGTTTTTCTTGGTCTGATGAAGGTGAAATTTTAACAATTGCATTACCCTCTTGATTGATTCCAAAATAACCATTACCCCATTTATCAACGTTGTAAAGTTGTTTTGAATTTTCTACCGTCCAGTCATTTGACATTAAAATTTAATCCAGAATTAATCCGCATTTCGAAGGCGCGATATTGTAACTAAAAGTCATTAAAGAGGTATGAAAAGAAATAAATTTGAGTGAAACTATAGCAATCAGAAATCATTGTCTATAATATTAAGAATCTCATTTAAACAGCAAATACACCTCTATGTTGTAGGTATGATAGGCACCGGCGCAAAATATGGATAAAGATCTCAATTGGCTAAATCACATTAAGGCTATTTCATTAGATTGGGGAGATACTTTAGCCCATGTTGTCGGAAAAGACCAAAGACTCTACAACTACCGCTTATTAACAAAAACACTTTTAAAATTAAACCCCGAATTGGATTTGCTTGATACTCAAGAAAAATCAAAAAAAATATCATTTCTCACCCACCAAACATATCATAAGAATTTTAACAAAGAAGAACTTCAATGGACCGACTGTAATATTTCAGAAATAATTGTTCCTCTGGTTGTCGAACAATTTCCATTTATCAACGACTGCCTTGAATTATTTAAAGATGGCTTCTGCACTCAAGATAATCGCATCTTATGTCACTACCAAGGATTAGAGGACATTCTCCAAATTTTTAAAAATAGAGGTTGGAAAATTGGTCTTTTATCTCATGTTAATTACGAAGAAAAATATGTGAAAAGAAACCTTGAAGAAAATAATATTTTAGAATATTTCGATTCTTTTTCTTTATCAGGCGATATCAAAAAAACGAAACCTCATCCTGATCACTTCAATGACTTTCTCAATAAAGTAAATTGTCAACCGCATGAGGTATTACATATGGGCGACCATCCAATTAAAGATATTGTGGGTGCCACAAAAATGGGATTTCATACGGCATTTATCTATGAACCTGGAAATTATCCAATGGTAGAACTCAAACAAGCCGAACCACATTTATACATTACAAGTATATTTGAAATGAAAGCTGTCTTTGAAGAATTACAATGTAATCCCTCCTCAACATTTTTTTCTGATGATTCATGGAAGGAAAAGATATAATAATGAAATATAAAATAGAATAATAAAGGAAATTAAGATATGGAAACTGTCACAATTGATGGAACTAATCTAACGCTCAGTTCTTCAGAAAAAAGTGAAAATAAGTGGGTTGGCTCTGACCAAGTTTTTGAACAACTACTTGCTTGCTGGCTAACAGTTGATAAAAAAGATTTGCCTCTTTCACCAAGAATAATTGGTGTGCCAGGGATTGGGAAAACTACTTTAGCCATCGCAGCTGCCAGAGCAAGAGGTCAAGAAGTCTACGTTTATCAATGCACTGCTGATACAAGACCTGAAGATTTACTCATCACACCTGTTTTATCTGAAAAAGGAAAATTAACATATCACGCCAGCCAATTAGTTACCGCCATGATAAAAGGTGGTATCTGCGTTCTTGATGAAGGTAATCGAATGAACGAAAAGAGCTGGGCTTCCATAGCACCATTGCTTGACCATAGAAGGACCATTGAAAGTATCGTAGCTGGAGTAAAAATTGAAGCCCACGAAGATTTTAGATGTTGCGTTACGATGAATGATGATTCATCTACATTTGAAATTCCCGATTATATTGTTTCAAGAATTCAACCGACACTAATGGTTTCATTCCCCGAACGACAAGATGAAATGGAGATCCTAAAATACAATATACCTTTTGCAAACGATAAACTTCTCGAGATTACCGTGGATTTTTTGCAGGCAGCTCATGGACTAAACCTACCATTCTCAACAAGAGATGGCATCAATTCCATTCGATACTGCCTTAAACGTCTTGAACAAAATAAAGATATCTCAATTGAGGATATTTGGGTAGAAGGCATTCAAATGGTATTGGGAGAAGAAGCACTAAACCTTGAAGAGCTCGCTGAAAGAAGAAACCGTTTTAATATTGATCAAGACATTCAGCAAAATTTAGGTGATTTTTTCTTTGGTGAAGATGATGATGATTTGAATCCTGATAGCGATCAAGATCTTTTCTAATGATAGATAATATTTTAAAAATTGGCAAAAATATTGATGCCATCCCTTCCATCCACGGAAGGTCTGTGTTTGCTCAAGAAGTTCGACGAAAATTCCTTTCAGAACAATATGATTGCGTGGCAGTAGAACTACCTCTTTCAGTAGCCCCCTATGTCAATCAAGGTGTTGACCGCCTTCCCTACATCTCTTGCTTTGTTTATAAAGAAGAAAAATCTGATAATAACATTTACATTCCCATTGACCCAGGTGATTCCATTATTGAAGCGATTCGATTAGCACGACAAGAAAAAGTTGATCTTTGGTATATAGATGCAGAAATTGATGACTTTAAAATCGAAAAGTTATTATTACCCGATGAATATCCTATTCACAAAATTTCATTGAATAAATATTACAATGCACTACATCCCCTTTTAACTGCTCAAAAACAAACAGATCAACAGAAATCACGAGAATTTAAAATGGCGAGTTACTTGGCCGACCTTTCTAAAAAATACAAAAAGATTCTTTATGTGTGTGGCATGAAACATCTAGCTGGTGTAAAAGAAATATTTGAAATTGGATTAGCAACACTTTCAGATGAACCAATAGATTCAAATATAGAGAAAAAAGAGGGTACTCTTTATAATGTAGAGCCATCAACCATTTATTTTCTTCAAGGTGAATTACCTTTTATCACAAATCTCTTTGAAAAAAGTCGCTACAGAACTGATCTCTCAGAATTTGATCAAACGGATGCGATCAAAGAATTGCTTGTTACAGCAAGAAATGACTTTTTAGATGAAGAAGATGAATTTGAAAAACGGATGCTAAGTCCACAGCGCTTACAAACAGCTTTGACATTTATGAGAAATCTTTGTATCTTAAATAAAAGATTTACGCCGGATCTTTATTCGATCATTATTGCCTGCAAAGCAACTTGCGGTTCTTATTTTGCGGCCCAAGTAGTGGAAACCGCTAAATTCTATGGCTATATTGATCCTACATGTAATTTACCAACTTTAAAAATGGGAATAAATCAAATTCAATATGATGATGAAGATGGACCATCAACAGCCATTAACAGATTACCTGGTCAACCAGTAGACTGGAAACCCATTGACTTAAAAAAGAAACCTAAAAAAGACAAAAAAGATAAATGGAAATACACCTGGAACCCACATGGACAATGTAGCTGGCCACCCGAAGATGATAAGATTGAAAGCTTTAACAGTCACGTTCGCGAAAAGGCCATGCGATTACTAAGCGATGAATTAGCAAAAACAGAAAAATTTACCAGTTCTATCAAAGATGGGATAGACATTAGAGAAACGTTAAAAAATTGGCACACCGGTGATATTTATGTAAAAGAAATCCCTCCTTCTAGAGGAAAAATTGAATTAGTTATTTTTATTTTTGATCAGGATAATGATTTAGGTAAATATCCTTATAGAGTCACATGGTATGCCGAACACAATGCCGAATCGACATTATCTTTTTTTGGAACAGAACCATTTGACAACATGATTGGCCCAGGCATAGCCAAAGCCAGATATGGTGGTTGCGCACTAATTTTCCCTCCAAAGCCTATTGCTGATATTTGGAAAAACTTCAAACAAAATTCACGATCAACAATGGCAGAACATTTAGTTAAAGAAAATCTGAAAGTCACAAAAGAAAAACATGTTGCCTACGTTGCCTCCTCGCCACCAAACTTAAAAATGAAAAATGAAGCTAGAAAAAGAGGGAAACATTTAATTTATATTCCGATCAATAGTTTTTCTCAACAAGAAATTAATAAACTAAGGACCTTCCATGTTCTCAATGGACACGAAATACGTTCGTATGCTTCCGATTTTATACAGGACGATTAAAAGACACTATGCTCCATAATGAGAACTCTAACAAAAAAACTTTCTATCTTTTCATTCTTTCTTGCATCCCCATATTTTTTATTTTAACACTAACGGGATTATATTTTATTGAACTCGAAGAATGGGTAAAAGGTGAAGGCGAAATTATTCCTGAAAATAAATCTACACTTTATCTCAATGAGAATGCTATATTAAAGCAAATATTTTTTCATAAAGGAGACCTTGTGAAAACAGGAGACCTTATTGGAACATTTATTTTGCCGAATTCTAATATTATTGAAATCTTAGCCAATCAGAATGGAATTATTTTTTCCTCCCAATTAACAGAAACGGGAAAAGTATTTAGTCGAGGTGACGCCTTAGTCACAACGGCATCAAATGAAAATCGAAATATTAAAATTACCATTTCTGAAAAATATTTTGTTACTTTAAAAGAGAAGCAAAAAATAAGATATGAACCAAATACCATTTCCATTCATGCAAATGACTATTACTGGGGCACCCTTCAAAAAGTTATTCCTGTAGCAACCTCAACAACTGATAAAAAAGGAAATGCACAATTTTTAGTTGAAGGCGATATCCAATTCTTCGGAGATAATTCCTTGAATAAAGACTCGTTACATCATATTCCTTTTGGCTCTACAGGAAAAGTTTCGATTGGTATCGGCAAAAAAAGCTTGTTAAAGCAATTAATTGGCTGGAATTAAGTTACCACATAGAGTAAGGAAAAGCTCACTTATATAATGGAAGAAGAAAATAAAAATGAAAAATATAGTCTTTTAAATTCCTTCAAATTATTAAAAAGAATATTAGCGCACATTAATGCCAGCCCGGGCCAATTCACCAATTTATATCTAATCGTACTTATCATTGCCATCATACAGTTACCGGCACCTTTTTTATTCAAATCTATCATAGATAATGTTTTGCCTACCAGCAATGAATCTCTTTTAATAATTATTATTGCTGCATTAGTTTCTATAGAAATAGTTAAGAGTATTTTCACTATCATTAGCACCTACTTATTAAGTACCATATCTCAAAAGCTAGCAACTAACTTAAGAAAAAAACTCTTTAGACATTATTTAGAGATTCCCTATCAATATTATTTAGAAACACCTACTGGTAAAATGGTTAACCGAATGGTTTCTGATACCAATTCTGTGGCTGACTTCATTCAACACATATTATGGGTTGTACCTCTTCCCATTGTAATGGTTTCAATAGGGTCAACCGTATTAATGGTTTGGAATTGGCAAATGGGTCTCTATATCATGATTTCAATTCCGTTGACAATGATAGTGACTAAAAGGCTATCAAAAAAACTGAAAGCAATCCGAATAAGATATCGTGATGCACAAGAAGCCCTTCAAGGAAAAACAAATGAATCCATTGAAAATATCCGCGTCATTAGAGCATTTCATCGTGAGCCCGAAATGGATCAGGAATTAGGCCATGAGATAGATATCTTCAAACAAATTGGTATTGACCATCATTTGAATTCTTCACTATTACGCTCTAGCAATCGAATTATTGAAATAGCCACCAGCTATTTGTTTATTATTTTTGGAGCTTACTTAACCATCACCAAACAAATTACCCTAGGCGAATTCTTTGCTTTTAAATATTTTCAAGAAATGATTGCTCCTAATCTAAATCAATTATTCAATTACTTGACTGAATTACCAAATCAGACAGTAAGTATTGAGCGGGTTTTTGAAATACTAGATATGAAAATTGAACCTGGTCGAGATAAAAAAAGTGAGCCAATAAAGATCACCGGTAAAATTGAATTTAAAAATACACAATTAACGTATCCTGATAAAACCGTTGCTCTTGAAAACATTAATTTAAAAATAAATCCTGGAGAAATTGTTGCGGTCATAGGCCCATCTGGTTCTGGAAAAACATCGCTCGCTTCTTTATTATTAGGATTCTATCCAATTTCAGGAGGAGAAATTCTTATCGATGATAAACATCTTTCCGATTACAACATTAGGGATTATAGAAAAAAGATTGGCGTGATATTTCAAGATGCACAATTATTTGATACATCCATACGCGAAAATTTATCCGTAAGCAATCCAGATAATATCGATGATGAGCTGATTTGGAAAGCACTTGATATAGCCAATGCATCTGACTTTGTCAAAGAAACTGAAAATGGACTGGGCACAATTATTGGCAACAAAGGTATAAAACTTTCAGGAGGACAAAGACAACGTCTAACTATTGCTAGAGTATTTCTTAAAAACCCAAAAATATTAATTATGGATGAAGCTACTAGTGCTCTTGATAGTATTAGTGAGAAAGAAATTCAAAATCAAATCCAACAACTAACAAAAGATCGAACAACAATTATTATCGCTCATCGCCTTTCAACAATATCCATAGCCGACAGAATTGTGGTCATGGAAGAAGGTAGAATAAAGGAAATCGGAACTCATCAAGAGCTCTTAGACAATGATAGCCTCTACAAGCAATTATATGCCTCACAAATGGATGGGTTTTTAAAGTGGGAGTCAAACGATAAATGACTTCTTTCGAATCTGCTAAAAAGCTTTTTAAATTAATTTCCCATTCACCCTTCGATTTTTTTATCGCAAGTTGTTTTGTAATTGTATTAGCAACTGTGGAACTTCCGTTACCCATTTTTATGGCTATCTTGATCGACAATATAATTCCTTCCGGGGATACTAAGAATTTAATCTTTGTCGGATTATTATTATTTGGATTTAGAGCAGGCGCATCTATTTTTCAAGTGATACAAAATTATATTGTTGCCATAATCATCAATGACTTCACTGCCAATATAAGAAAGTCGATGATATTTAAAATGTTACGCATGCCATATCAAAATTATTTAAATGCTGAGGCTCATGGGATGGCGACAAGATTTAGTGAGGATGTTGACAAGGTATCTGAATTTGCCCAACACACTATCGTCTTTTTAATTCGACCCATCTTAAGCTTTACCTTTATTATGACTTTAATGATGTTCTGGAATGTACCATTAGCTTTATATTGTTTAATAATTATTCCGGCAATTACATTAGCGACAAGATTGATTAGATCTCGCATGCAAATGTATTCGCTACAACAAAAAGTTTGTACAGAAAAGTTAGAAATAAAAATTGTTGAAGCTTTGAGTAATATAAAAATTATACGCGCTTTCACTGCTGAAGAAATATTTCATAAAAAAGCAGATGTCGAGATTGAAAACATAGAAAAAAGTAGCATTAGTTTTAAATTGTGGTCTGAGTTTGCTAATAAAAGTATCGAAATCATTAGAACTTTGAACCAAATCGGATTTATCTTTTTTGCGGCGTGGCAGGTCTTTGATGGCAACTTAACCCTAGGAGGCTTTATTGCCCTTCAAACAATGGCAGATGGCGTTCGCTCTCCTATTGCACAAATCATGTTTTACTTTACGAACTTCAGTAGCAAAGCTGTTTCACTGGACAGGGTCTACGAAGTCATAGATCAAAAACAAGAACAAGAAGACAACCACCATCTAAAAAAATTAGAAGCAATAGAGGGGAATATAAAATTTAAAAATATCGATTTAATTTATGGAAAGACACGTGTCTTAAACAATATTACACTAGATATCCCTAAAGGACAAATGGTCGCACTTGTTGGCCCATCCGGAGCAGGTAAAACATCATTGACAAATCTTTTGATGGGTTTAGTCAAACCAGATGATGGACAAATATATATTGATGACTACTCCCTACGTGGTATCGATATATATAGCCTTAGAGATCACATGGGTGTCGTTTATCAAGAAAGCATTCTCTTTAATAATACGGTAAAATATAATATGCTGATGGGAAGCGCTAATGCCACCAATGATGCTATTTGGGAAGCCTTAGAAATAGCAAATGCAAAAGAGTTTATCGAAAATCTACCCAACAAACTAGATACCATCATAGGAGTCAATGGAATAAAATTATCTGGAGGCCAACAGCAACGCCTAAGTATTGCCCGAGCAATATTATCAAATCCTAAAATCATGATCTTAGATGAAGCAACTAGCTCATTAGATTCAACCAGCGAATTAGAAATAAAAATGGCCTTAGATAATGCGCTAAAAGATAGAACATCAATAGTAATAGCTCATCGCCTCTCAACAATTGTCAATGCCGATAAAATTATCGTCATAGACAAAGGCAAAATAATTGATTCAGGCACCCACCAAGAACTCATCCAAAAAAAATCCGGCCTCTACTACGAACTCTACCAAACCCAAACCGAAGGCTTGGAAAACTATAAACAATCAAAATAATTTATAACTTTATTGAGCCATGCTCCTTCTTCTGCCTACACATTTAGATTCATCTAAACGATTAGGTGTTCTTTCATATTCTTTAAAAGGATAAACAATTTGCTTTTGTCTTTCGGTTAATCGGTCTAGTAATTCTGGTGAAGGTCGATAACCAAATCTGAAATTACCCCAAGAAGGTCCATAACGAAAAACTAAAATTCTTCTTTCGCCCTCATTCGTTCTCTTAGCAGAACCATGACTAATCGCATCTACAAACAGTATCGCATCACCCGCGTTCATGTGTACCTCGATAGCACCTTCAACGGCATCAACAGATGCACCCGTACCAATTAAATTATTCTTAAGATGAGGGTGAATGATATTTGATTTATGGCTTCCAGGGATCACCATAGTTGCTCCATCATTATCACCTATATCGGTCAAAGCAATTAATAAATTTATTTGACCACAATGAAAACTTCCATCTCGATATCGAAATTGAGTTCGTTGGGTCCCTGTATGCCCCCCTGAATGCAAACCAATAGCTTCACCCTTTTCGCGGATGCTAACAAAATTTTCATCTATAAATAAATCTCCATGATTGTAATCGAAGGTATTTTCACCACCAACAAAATGTTTTATTTTTGATATCCACGAAGGATGGTCGATTAATTTTTCAAACGGTTTTCCTGCTTCGTAAATTTGCTGATAAATCAAACCTCTAGTTGCATCATCAGTTACTTCTCTATGTAAATAGCCATACCACTCATCGATATCTAATTTCGGAAGCACATCTAATCCCATATTCAAATCTGCAACCTCAACCTTTGTAAGCGCTTTTTCTAATTTTATAAATCCATTCAAATCAAAAAGGTATTCTTGTAGTGGCGTTACCATTTTTCACCCCCAAAAAAGATTTTAATTATTCCCACTTTGACTTAAATAATAGTTATTATAAAGGATTTTCTTCCTATAATTTAGCTATTTACTCCTTAATAGTAAGATTATGAAAAACCTCAAGAATGTCATATCTCAACCACACGGTTTTAAAGTCTGGAAAGGCGTGTTAAAACTCATGAGGGTTTTTCACTCACATTCGGACTTAGAAATAAATTATATTTTGAATGGTCGAGCTAAATATATTCATGGTGGAAAATTTTATGAGATTCTTCCCAATCAGTTTGCTATTTTTTGGGGAGGTGTCCCACACAGTGTTGTGGAGGTTGAAGAAAACTCTGAGACCATTTGGTTAACACTTCCAATTGAATGGATAGTGACTTGGTATATTAAAGGAAATTTAATCGAAAAATTATTAGCAGGAGAAATGATTATCCAACCAATAGAACAAAAAAATATAGCCTATGAATCGACCCTACTGAATAATTGGGTTGAAGAGTATAATTTAAATAACAATGATTATTTAAAAAATATTCAATTGGAACTAGAAGTTAAAATAAGACGACTAAATCAATGGTTAGAATCATCAAAATATAATTATCAACTACCAACGACAACCGTTCATAAAAACTTTCATCATTTAATTGAATTAATTAGCAATCAATATTTAACAATCAATAATATGGATGAACTAGGGGGTCAGCTTTCTATGCATCCAAAATATTTAACCCAAATGTTTAAAAAGCATACTGATATAAATGCATGGGATTATATTGTTCATCTCAGAATAGCTCATGCACAAAGATTATTGATAACGTCTAAAAAGAAAATAATTGATATTTGTTTTGAATCTGGTTTTCAAACGACAAGCAACTTTTATAGCATTTTTAAAAAATACAATAACGAGACAAGCCCAGCAGCTTATAGAAAACGAATTCAGGGATAAGTTTCATGTTAAAAAAGATGATAGAGTTTATTTAACCGTTTTAAAACTGGCAATCAATAAAGTCACACTGATCCCGATAAAAAGTAAAGACCAACTCAACCATAAAATGGTGCCAAAATAAATTGTATTGAATATGGCGAGCCATAACATTACATATGCGATGATCTTATGTTTTAATTCAATACCTTTTTTTTCTTGAAAATTAGTAATAAAAACACCAAATAATTTATGTTCTTTTAACCATTTGCTCCACTTTGGTGAACCTTTACTAAAGCACCAAGCGGCAAGTAAAAGAAATGGAGTTGTCGGTAATAATGGTAAAATAACCCCAGGAATAGCAATCGAAAGAAAAAATATACCAAGGCCGGTGTAAATCTTATTCATTATATATCATCAAAAATGAATTTATTATCTAGGCATTTATAAAAAAGATAGAAGAAGATGGCTTCTAACATTAGCTCATCACTATTTTTTATAAGGTTTTATATATTCGGTCCCAACCTTCAGTTGGTATATGTGCTCCCATCACAGCAACCACTTCAGCGGCGACTGAAGCTCCTATAGATCCAGCTTTATGCAGATCATGGCCTTGCACTAGCCCATATAGGAATCCAGCAGCCCATAAATCGCCGGCACCAGTCGTATCTAATGCTTTAACTTTATTGATTTCGACAACATGATCAACACCGTCTTTTTTTAATAACGCACCTTTATCACCTAGTTTAACAACTGCGATATCTACCAATTCTGCTAAAACATTTAAGGCTTCTTTCTCTTCAACCCCAGTGAAGGCTTTAGCCTCATCTTCATTTGCAAGAACGATATCAACTGAATCTTTTAATAGTTCTTTCATCAGTGGACCACAAATTTCAACCACTTGAAAACTGGCTAAATCAAGCGCAATCTTTGCACCAGCTTCTTTTGCCAATTTCACAACTTCACGAGTTAGCGCCTCATTAAATAATAAATAGCCTTCTATATAAACGATTCCTGCGTCTTTAAAATCATCCGACGATAATGCTTCAGCTTGAAATTCTCCCGCAGCCCCTAAGCAAGTAAACATTGTTCTTTCGGCATCAGGTGTCACGATCGACAACACGCGACCTGTCGCAGCTTCCGATTTTTTTAATAAGCTTACGACACCAGCATCCGTTATTTTTGATTCAAAAAACTCACCCATATCATCATTGCCACACATACCAATGAAAGCAGCATCAGCACCAAGCCTAGCCAACCCCACCATAGAATTACAAGCACTCCCACCCGGGGCAACTTTTTGCTCTGCACTTGTTTTTGATAATAACTCTTCAATTGTCGACAACTCGGATAAAGTCATGCCACCTTTTGGTTGGCCCGTTGCACTAACAAATTCATCTGACTCTTCTAGTAATAAATCAACTAATGCAGCACCAACGCCAACAACTCTTTTACCGATCATTATGTTTCCAATCATTAATTTATGCGTTTTTAAAAATATGAATTATTTAATTAAGCGAATAATTTGCAAGAATAATCACGCACGGCAAGAGCCTTTTCTAAGGATTTCAATAGTTTTTCGTAGGGATGCCCCTGTGTGGGTATCCGGCCAACGAATTGAACTTTGTTAATAATGTCGTTTTATTTTGGTAAGCTGTTTTATATGATTTATTTCCCAAGGCGTCTTTTCAAGGATACCCACACAGGGGCATCCCACAGTATTCTTTTTACCTATTTATATAATTATTAGAATTTTTTTATAAATTCTGATGGAGGTAAACCCATCTGCTTTTTAAAAAATCTAGAAAAATAAAATTCACTACTAAACCCTAGATGATAAGCCGTCTCTTTGACATTCAAACCACTCAATAATAAAGTGGTCGATTTCCGGAATACTCTCTTTAGCAAATAAGATTTCAAAGATAAATGCATGTCTCGTTGAAATGATTTTGATATTTGATCTCGAGTCTTATTCAAATAAGCTGCTACCTCAGCTACCGTCAAAGTTGCTTTCAAATTTTGCGAAATATAAAGCAATAGATCTTCATATTTATTTCTTAAGACCGCTTGTTTTTTCAAATCATCGTAATCACCATGACAAAACCGTGAAGTCAAATTTAGCAATTCTCCCTGAATCGAAAAAATACTATTTAAAGTAGAATCTGATTGCATTAGACGATAAATATTTAAACAGCTTTTTTTTACATGATTCAACTGTTGACAAATATTTGGCTCCTGGAAAACATCTATTCCTGGGAAGATTTCTACATTAAAATGTAAAGCAATCATGCGACCTTCTTTAAAAAAATAACTCAAGTCTGTTTCTGCCGGTATAAATGTAATTGAATTCCCTTTTAGTCTGATTAATTGCCGACGGAGTCTTTTATCAGGGTATTCAATATGGCCACAATCATCCAAACAAATATAAACTCTATTTAGAGGATATTTATCAAAGCCATCAAATGAAGGTATCTTCCCGAAATAAGCATGGTTAATTAGCACATGTAACTCTTGAGCAACATGCACCAAACCATCATGCTTTAACCATTTGTCAGTCATAAATCACACTTTCTTATTTCAATAATCCAATTTGGCTTAAAAGTATATGGTATAACATAGAATGTCCATTCTTTTCAACAGATGTATTTATAGGATATGTCTTTAATAAAAATAACTTAAATGCTAACATTAAAAGGATTTGGGATGACTTACGAGTTTCAAGGCACATACACGAATGAAAACCTAAACAAAATTGCCTTCCCGCTTGGTGGTATGGGTGCTGGCATGATATGCTTAGAAGGATATGGTGGATTTACTTCTATCTCGCTTAGACATAAACCAGAAATACTCCATCAACCATTAATGTTTGCTGCTATTAGTGTTAAAAATGGGAACGAATGGCAAGCGAAAATTCTTCAAGGTAAAACCCCTGACTGGAAAATCATGTTCCCCTTTAGTAACAGAGCTCAAAATAATCAAACGGGGTCGGGTGGCAGAAATACAACGATGGGGTTTCCCTATTTTAAAAATAATAGTTTTGAATCACAATTTCCATTTGCTACTATTAATTTATCAGACCCTGATATGCCATTGTCTGTTAAACTAATCGGATGGAGCCCGTTTATTCCAGGCAATGCAGACGACTCAAGCTTACCGACAGCATTTTTAGAATATGAATTCACGAACGAAAGTCCAAATGACCTGGAAGCTGTTTTTAGCTTTGCCGCTGAGAACTTTATGATACAGAATAACGAAAACCCCTGTTGCCCCGAAGGACAATGCAACAAACCAAAGGAAGATCACCGAGTCATTAAAATTGAAAATGGGTTTGTGCTACATCAAGCCAAAGGAAATGGCAATGCATCACGCCAAGGGGATTTTTCTGTCAGTACAAAAGAAGCAGCCAATATTAATTGCCAATGGTTCAGAGGTGGATGGTTTGACCACCAAACACGCTTATGGGATGATATTGCCACGGGGAAATCTATTAACACTCCGGACTATGAAGAAGGTAAATCAAGTCCAGGTGGGACGCTATCAATTCCTATAAAACTTGCAAAAGGTAAATCAAGAAAAGTTAAATTAGTTTTAACATGGCATGTCCCAGAAAGTGAACTTTCCCGTGATGCCTGCAACACCAATTTTTGCAATGAGTTCTATCAACCATGGTACGCTAGTAAATTTAAAAATATCTTAAAACTAAATCAATATATTCACGAAAACCATGATCTCTTATATAAAAAATCAAAAGATTTCTCTACTCAAATGCAGAATAAAAAATTACCCGCAGCAGTCAAAGATGCCGTCACGGCCAATTTAAGTATTTTAAAAAGCCCAACTCTTTTAAGAGAAACTAGCGGACGAATTTGGGCATGGGAAGGATCTTGTGATAGTAGCGGATGCTGTAGTGGCAGTTGCACTCATGTATGGAACTACGCTCAGGCTTTGCCACACCTATTTCCAGAATTAGAAAGAAGTCTGCGAGAAACAGAATTTGAAGAATCTCAAAATGAAAGCGGGCATCAAAATTTCCGATCCTCACTTCCCATCCAAAACTCATCATCTCACAATTTTCATGCGGCAGCGGATGGTCAATTAGGCGGTATCATGAAGGTATATCGCGACTGGAAAATAGGAGGAGACAATTCATGGTTATTAAAACTTTGGCCTAAAATAAAAAGCAGTTTAAATTATTGCATAGAGACATGGGATCCAACACATCAAGGATTAATATCGGAACCTCATCACAACACTTATGATATTGAATTCTGGGGGGCTGATGGCATGTGCACCAGCTTTTACCTAGGCGCTTTAAAAGCAGGAAGTTTATTAGCAAAAGAACTCAAAGAAGATAACTCTTTTTACCAAGAATTATATTTAAAAGGACGCAAAACTATGGAAGTTGAGTTATGGAATGGAGAATATTTCATACAGAACGTCCAGACAAAAGGTTTATCTGCAGATTTTAATCCAGAAAATGCTGAAGTTTATAGCACCGAAGAACAAACTATATTAAAAGAAGAAGGTCCAAAATATCAATACGGTGATGGATGTTTATCTGATGGAGCTATCGGAGCATGGATGGCTGAAGTATGTGGATTAGGCGAAATATTAGATCCTAAAAAAGTTAAAAGCCATTTGCTAGCAGTATTCAAATACAACTTTAAAAAAGATTTTTCTAATCATGCTAATCCACAAAGACCAACGTACTGTATGAATGACGAAGCGGGATTGCTACTTTGCACTTGGCCCAGAGGCAATCGACTTTCACTACCCTTCCCCTACTCAGAAGAAGTTTGGACCGGTATCGAATATCAAGTAGCAAGTCACTTGGCAATCGTAGGCGAAAAGGAAAAGTGCCTAGAAATCGTTCAAGCTGTTCGTAAACGCTACAACGGTATCAGCCGCAATCCTTTTAATGAATTTGAATGTGGGCATTGGTATGCAAGAGCCATGAGCTCTTACGCTCTACTGCAAGCTTATGATGAATAAATAGAACTATACGCTGATATTTATTGTGTATAAATACTTAAACATTATTACATACATATTAAATTCCAAAGGCTGTTTAATGGGAGAGCAGGTCAAAAGGTCTACTGCAGAGAAGAGAAATCCATCGGAGCACCAACTCTAAAAGATATACGATTTGGTCTTTGAATTTTGGAGATCAAAAGTTCAATACCCATGGAACCCATTTCAAACCCATTTACAAATATCGGATATACTGGTCCCCCATAATTTAAATTAGGGGTGATGGCGGTGGCGTAGATATACCGACCAACTTTCGAAAACTCTTCCATGATTATTTTTGCTTGATCAATCCCATGACAAAAAATTGCCTGAGGAATATCATTTTCATCTCTATTCAATAATTGAATTGCCAAATCATGATCATTTAATTCTAAAGGTTGATTAATGTGAACCCAATCTTTTTCGGGATGAATTCCTTGCTCATCTAGGATTTGCCTGAATGCAGCTAATCTTAAATAACTATCGGGATCAACAACCATTTTGTTTTTTCTAAAATCAGCAACTTCTTTATGACTCATGCCTGGATTAGGTGCGGGAATACTTTTATACCCTGCAACAAAATGAATTCGTTTCAATCCTTTTTTTAAAAAATAACTTATCGCTTTTCTAAATCCAGGAATAGGATCGACATAAACCTGATCTGCCAATAAGTCAAATTTCTGATTTAGTATATCGATAAAAACTGTTGGAATTTTTAAATTTATGAGTTCACTTAGCCACTGATCATTAATAATCCCAAGTGTTAACAGACCATCAAATCCTTTTTCCTTTATAATATCAATTGATGGCCTTCTCATTTGCTCCGACTCAAGTTCACTGATGGCTTCTATTTCAATATTATTATTTTTTGATAACCATTTTGCGCAGTTGAAAGCTTCAGAATCATTTTTATTCCATAAAGTCTCTTCTAAGCCTAAATTAAAAGGATTAAGAATTCCTTGAGAAATTTTTCCAAAAAAGTCACTAAATAATGACTCAGGGGTTAAATGTTCTGTCCAAAGAATCCCGATTTTTGTTTTGCGACCTTTTATAATCGGTGCCATTTCTTGATCGGCTATGTAGGTTCCACTGCCTCTTAATCGATTAACATGTCCGTCTTTAGCCAATTCATTTAAGGCTTTTACTACTGTCGTTGAACTTACTAAATACGTTTCTGCGAATTCTTTTTCAGTAGGTAATTTATCACCAGCTTTGTATTTACCTGACTCGATATTACTTAATACATCATTTATAATTATCTGATATTTTTGAATCGACATGAACTCTTCTAATATTTTATTTTTTTTGATTATGACAAAAACAAATATAAATACAATATTCTTTTTCTAACAAGACTAGAAAATCAATTTGTAGGGATGCCCCTACTATTAATCAACATCGAAAAGGGAATTTATTTGATGGAGGCCTTTGATTAAGGTGTCAACATCTTCTTTTGTATTATAAATACCAAATGAAACACGGGCGGTTGCTGGAACCTTAAAGCGTTCCATGATAGGCATCGCGCAATGATGTCCAGATCTGAGAGCAATACCTTCGCTATCCAAGATGGTGCCGATGTCATGGGGGTGAGCCTCTTGCATGACAAAACTAATCACGCTAGTTTTTTCTTTGGCTGTACCAATTATTTGAAGACCTTTTATTTCTAACATTTTCTCGGTGGCATAAGCCAACAACTCAGATTCATGATCATGTATGTTATCTAGGCCAACTTCTTCTAAAAAATCAAGAGCAGATGATAAGGCTATCACTTCTACAATGGGAGGTGTGCCTGCTTCGAAACGATAAGGAGGTTCTTGGTATGTTGTTTTTTCAAAAGTGACGGTTTCAATCATATCGCCACCACTACGATAAGGTGGCATTTTTTCTAAAATTTCATATTTACCATAAAGCACACCTACCCCCGTTGGTCCATATATCTTATGGCCAGAGAAAGCATAAAAATCACAATCCAATGCTTGTACATCAATCGCAATATGCGGGGCACTTTGGGCACCATCAATGAGAACTGGAATATTTTTTTCATGGGCTAAATCTATCATTTCTTTAATTGGATTTATTGTACCCAAAGCATTACTAACATGACCAACAGCAACAATTTTTGTTTTGTCGCTCAGCAGTTTCTTATACTCATCGATCATCAATTCACCATTATCATTAACCGGTATCACTTTAAGTTGCGCGCCTTTTTCTTCACAGATTATTTGCCAAGGCACGATGTTAGCATGATGTTCAATAGCAGAAACAATGACTTCATCACCTTTTTCAATAAATTTTCGACCAAAAGATGCGGCAACCAGATTGATAGAATCTGTTGTTCCACTTGTAAAAACAATTTCTTTTTCGGAAGCGGCATTGATAAATTTTGCAACGTGACGCCGACAAGTCTCATAGGCAATCGTGGTATTTTCTGATAATTTATAAAGCCCTCTTCTTACTGTCGAATACTGTTTGCCATAATAAGAAGCTATGGTGTCTAAAACTATCTTAGGTTTCAAGGTTGTTGCAGCTGAATCTAAATATGTCAGTGGCTTATCATGTACCATTTGATCAAGGCTAGGGAATTGTTTTTTAATATTTTCGATATCTATCATTATTTTTCTTTTTATTTATTTAGAGTGAATTCCTGCATAAGGTATTTACAACTCAAGTAATTTTTTAATTTCAGTTTTCATTTCTTCTGAATGAAATTTTTCGATGACTTCACTAGCAAAACTTTTTGTTAACAAGTCAATTGCAAGCTCTTCAGGTAAACCTCGTGATTTCAAATAAAAGAGACTTTCTTCTTCAAGTTGCCCAAAGGTTACACCATGATTACATTTCACATCATCATTCAAGATTTGCAAATTCGGCTTTGTGCTCGCTTTAGCTTCTTCACTAAAAAACAAGTTGTTTATCAACTGCTCAGAAAAAGTCTGCGAAGCACCTTTCTGAACTAGAACTGTCCCATCGACAGAGACATTACTTTTATCAAATAATAAATTTCTAAATAACTGAGAGCTATTACAATTTGGAGCATCATGGCTCATATTGATAAAATGATGTTGTTGACTATTTCCTTTAGTCAGAGATAAAAAATTCACATCAACGTTACTATTTTCATTGGTCATTAATATTTCAGTATCGAAGCGATTAAATTGTCCGCCACGACAAAAGCCATTTAATTTTAAATGCGCTGCGTTTTCAACAACAAATCTATTTTGAAAGATAATCCCATTTGAATGATTGTCGCATTGAATGATATCAATATTTAATTCACCTTGAGTTTTTATTTTTGCAAAAAAATTACCAATTAATAAACTTTTATCATCTTCACTATTAACATGTATTTCAACATTTAACGATGCTTTTTCTAATATATTAAAACCAATCATAGGCCACGAAACTCCTGGCTCATTACTTAGTAAATTAATTTTCAAAGTCGGTATTTTTTCTTCAGATGGTTTTACATTAATTAAAATTGCGGATGTAGATAAACTTCCATTTAAAAATACCAATGGATTTTTTGCTGATTCTTGCTCATGTTTAAAAAAATGATCGAAAAAATTAACTAAATTTTTATCAGCGTAACGAGTTTGTGTTACTTCAATATTATCATTTAATTGATTGATTTTATCAAGGCATCCACTAACAATTTTTATAGAATTATTAGCAACTTCAGAATCTTCTTCACCCACTTCAACTATTTTTGTTGGCGCTTCATAATTTGCGTAGTCTTTAAGAGAATTTAATAATTTAGAAAAAGGGAAATAACGCCACGATTCAGCTCTATTTAAATCCAGAGATGATTTGCTAAATTGCTCCCAAGCAAATTCTGTAATAGATTTATAATCATTTAATATTGAATCTGATAAGGCCTTATGTTCATTTAAAAATAAATCGACCAATTCATTTTCATTCACCATTTCAACCACAAAATTTCCTTAATTTACTAACCAGTCGTAACCTTGCTCTTCAAGTTTCATAGCAAGAGTCTTATCACCAGATTTAATTATTTTCCCATCAGAAAGGACATGGACGTAATCAGGTTGAATATAATCTAGCAATCTTTGATAATGGGTAATCAAAATTAAACTTTGATCCTTTGAAATAACTTCCTTAATACCATTGGCAACTACCTTTAATGCATCTATATCAAGGCCTGAATCTGTTTCATCTAAAATCGCCAAATCTGGTTCAAGTATGGCCAACTGAAGGATTTCATTTTTTTTCTTTTCTCCACCTGACAAACCAACATTTAAATATCTATTTTTAAATTTTCCGCCGGCTTTAATTAAATCTAATTTTTCTTCGAGCAATTTATTAAAATCTTCTGGGCTGATTTCATCTTTACCTTGGTAAAGTCTTTTGGCATTAAGAGCCATTTTTAAAAACTCTTCATTATTAACCCCTGGAATTTCTACGGGATATTGAAAGCCCATAAAAATTCCTTTTAAAGCTCTATCAGAAGGATCAAAAGACAAGATATCTTCGTCCTTGTAAACAACAGATCCTTGTGTTACTTCATAATCGGGATGCCCACTGACTACTTTTGACAGGGTACTTTTGCCAGAACCATTTGGCCCCATAATGGCATGAACTTCGCCTTTTTTAATATTTAAATTAATTCCTTTTAATACTTCAACACCATCTACATTTGCATGTAGATCTTTAATAACCAACATTAATTGTTTCCTTTATCCAACACTATTTTCTAATTTTATTTTCATTAGAGCTTCTGCTTCCGCAGCAAACTCTAAAGGCAATTGTTTGAATACATCTTTGCAAAACCCATTCACAATCATGGCGATGGCATCTTCTCGAGAGATCCCTCTTTGTTCAAAATAGAACAACTGTTCTTCACTAATTTTTGATGTCGATGCTTCGTGCTCCAAATGAGCCGATGAGTTGGCCGATTCAACATAAGGATATGTAAAGGCAGCACACTCATCACCAATCAACATGGAATCACATTGCGAATAATTTCGAGCATTTTTTGCGCCCTTATTAACACGGACTAAACCTCTATAAGCATTTTTCGATTGATCTGTACTTATCCCTTTTGAAATAATTGTCGACTTCGTATTTTTACCGATATGCACCATCTTCGTTCCTGTATCAGCCTGCATTTTTCCATTTGTGACTGCTACTGAATAAAATTCACCAACACTATTATCACCTTTTAAAATACAACTTGGATATTTCCAAGTAATGGCTGAGCCTGTCTCAACTTGTGCCCAAGAAATTTTTGAATTATCACCTTTACAAAGACCACGCTTAGTCACAAAATTAAATATGCCACCTTTACCCGTTTTACGATCACCAGCGTACCAATTTTGTACCGTTGAATATTTTATTTCAGCGCCTTCCAATGTAATCAACTCAACAACAGCTGCATGTAATTGATTGGTATTGAACTGCGGAGCCGTACACCCTTCAAGATAAGAAACATAACTATTTTCACTGGCAACAATCATAGTTCTTTCAAACTGGCCGGCTTCTTCATTATTGATTCTGAAATAAGTTGATAATTCAATAGGACATTTTAAATCTGGTGGAATAAAAACAAATGAGCCATCCGTAAAAACGGCTGAATTTAACGCAGCGAAAAAATTGTCACCAATGGGTACGACAGTACCAATATATTCTTCGATTAACTCAGGGAACTCTTGAAGTGCTTCTGAAATTGAACAGAAATAAACGCCCATATCCATGAGTTTTTTTCTGTGTGTTGTTGTAACGCTAACACTATCAAAAACAGCATCAACAGCTACGTTTGCTAATTGTTTTTGCTCGTCCAATGAAATCCCAAGCTTTTCGTATGTTTCTAATAATAAGGGGTCAACTTCATCTAGACTACTAAATTCTTCCTTAAACTTTGGAGCAGAATAATAAACGATGTCTTGAAAATCAATTCTTGGATAATTTAATTTTGCCCAATCAGGCTCATCCATTGTCAGCCATTTTTTATAGGCTTTCAAACGAAAGTTTAACATAAACTCAGGTTCATTTTTCTTGGCCGAAATAAAACGAACAACATCTTCGCTTAAACCTTTCGGTAAAGCATCTGTCTCAATATCTGTTTTAAATCCATATTTATATTCAGAATTGATTGCTGAAATATCTATATCACTCATGACAAAGCCCTCCTAAACTGGCTGAACCGTTATTCCATGATAGACCATTTTTTTCAATGAGTCTTCAATGAAATATAATGTACCACCAGTGGATGAACCACAACTACCACATGCACCTGAATAGGATATAAATAATTCCTTGCCATCTTTTAATTCTTCTACTTGGCAATCGCCACCATCCATTTGCAAACCTGCTCTTACTTTATCATCTAAACATTTTTCGATTTTTACTAAACGATCTTCATTACTTAAACTTGCCCATTCTTCATCTTGCTCTTCTAAATCGACACTCACTAGCTTTTGTTCTTCACGCAAAGCCAACGTTTTAGATTTGACCATGTTATATTCGGACACAATAATTTTGATCAGTTCTTCTACAATTTCAAACTTTTCCAACTCTTCAGGACTTACAGAAATTTTATCCGGTTCATCTCTCAATTCTTTTTCAATAAATGCACCTTTAATATCTCTAATAGTATCGACAACTCGACCACATAATATTGAGCTTAGAACTTCTGCCAAGGCAACAGAAACTTTTTTACCATAGCTAAAAAATTTAACATCGTAGATTTTGTCGGTTTCAATATTCACTAATAAATATATTTTTATGTCCCGCACTTTACTAGTAGCTAGACCCAAACCTTTTTCAATTGCATCGTCAATGGTGTACATACCACGCTTGGTAGGCTTGGCTGCAATATCCATTATCTTTTGTGATAACTCTTCCTGAATTTCCATTTTATTTTCTATCAAAAATAATTAATTTAATGTAAGTAATTTCACAAAATGGCTAAAAATAAGCTCAATTCATGACTTAAAGGTATTATAGTTCTCAAGATATAAATGTCTACCGCGCTACTAGACATTTATTGCAATATGCAAACATCCTAAAGCTCAATTGTTACATCACCTTTCATGCGAAGTTTGCATGTTAGTCGCTGATTTTCTCCTAAATTACATTTTATTTTCACATCCTCTTCAAGAGCACTGATAAGTTCTAAATTATCGGCTCCTTCCAAGACTGTTACTGCACATCTTCCACAGAAAACGTTTTGACAAGCATAGTCAATTTCAATGCCTTCTTCGATCAATACATCAAGAATATTACGGGCTTTTGAAATATTTAACGTTTCACCTGATTTTTTTAAATGTAATTTAAATGATTTGAATAAGGACATAAAATCCGAACTCCAATAATAAACTTAATGAAGTAAAAAAAATGCGTATCATACAGGCATATTAATAAAAATACAGTTCACATCTATGATCTCAAAATCATTTTTATTTCTATTAGGCATTTGCCTTTCAAACATGTTGAATGTGTTTTCGGGCGAAATAAAAGTTAGCCAATATAAAATCAAATACGATACACCAAAAAATAAGTATTTTGCTAGATTACTATCAAAGCAATTGCCAAAAATACATAAAGAATTATACAAATTGACTGGACTAAAATGCCATGAGCACATCAGCATCTACTTACACAACGAGTTAAACTTCATTAAGAAATATAAAATTTCAGGTACCAATTTTTCTTCATTTGACACAGCAATTTCAATCAACATTATTTTAAGTCAAAACCGATTAAAGAATGCCATCCACCCCTTTTTACTACTAACCAAAAAAAAAATTCTATTTGCTTTATTTCGTCAGAATAAAATTCCGGAGAACTTTTGGTTTGAAGAGTCTTTTTTTGAAGTTTTGCTATATGAAGAATTCCATTTAGGTGCCATTTCAATTCCAATATTAAACACTGGGGCTCATTTCAGGTTTTTACGAGAAGATATTAAAACATGGAACGATTGGGACAAAAAGGCCTCTAAGATTCAAATAACCTCCATAAATGATTCTTTACAGAAAGTTTCCAACACTAAATTTTTAATATTAAACGACTGGTACAATTATAAAAATAAAAGAGATTCTACGCTGAATAGTTGGGTCAAAAAAAAGATTGATAAATTAAGAAAAAAAAAGTTATGGCAATTAATTCTATCCGAAAATTTCAAAGAAGAGGAATTCAAAAAACTTAGCAAAAAGAGAAAAATATATTCAAAAATTATGCAAAATTTTAATTACCCAAAGAGCAATAGAATTGAAGACTCATCAAAATATATTTTCAAATATGCGCTTAGGATGTTATTAAAAAATGAAAGAAAATTATGCGAATCCTTATTTCGAGAAATTAATTTTTATCCCGTTAGCTCCTCCTATTTTGCAGAATTAGGTCTTTATCTTACAAAAAATAATAAAGAGAATAATGGTATATGGCTGGAGTATTATTTAATCAATCAAAATAATAAAACTCCCATTAACTTTAACAACATTACAGAAGTTAACAAAATGATTAGTGAAACAATAAATGTAAAAAATCGAGAATTCACGCTAAAAGATAAAGACCTAGAACTATTTAGAGCTATTCAATTTTCTTTATTTTCAGGGAACATAAACCTGTTAAACCAATTGAAGAATAAGATCATAAAATCGAAAAAACGTCACTTGGAACTATTAAATTTATATTGGTCTGTAGGCCTACTACTCAATGACAAAAAAAGCAGGCTTCATTTTAGGCAATATGCCCAATTGTATAATGCTTCCATATGGCCATGCCTAAAGCCATATTTTGGCAAATAAGGTTCCAATTCCGTTAAAAATTATAGATTGTATTTTGGCATAAATACTGCTTATTTCTTGCCTCAACGTTTAATATTAGTAGAAATCTCCAGATCAAAACTGACAGATTGACAAGTGAAATAACACTTGAAGTCAAGTTGTCTTAATTATTAAGAATAGAGGAAGCAAATGATAGTCGTCGAAAATTTAGTTAAAAAATTCGGATCATTTACAGCGGTTAATGATATTTCCCTCGAAGTAAAAACCGGCGAGGTCGTTGGTTTTTTAGGACCCAATGGAGCCGGAAAATCAACTACCATGAAAGTCATCACTTGTTTTTTAGAAGCAACTTCAGGAAAAGTATCAGTATGCGGTCATGATATCACCAAAGATAGCTTAAAGGTCAGGCAAATTATTGGATATCTTCCAGAAAGTGCCCCGTCTTATCCTGATATGACGGCGATGTCCTTTTTGAAATTCATAGGCCAAATTAGAGGGTTTTCAGGCAATAAACTAACTAGTCACATCGATCGTGTAGTCGAAATATGTGAATTAAAACCAGTCCTTCATAAAAAGATTGAAACGTTATCAAAAGGTTTTAAACAAAGAACCTGTTTGGCTCAAGCATTAATTCATGATCCACAAGTATTAGTATTAGATGAACCAACAGATGGTTTAGATCCAAATCAAAAAGAAGTTGTTCGGAAATTAATTCGCGAATATGGTAAAGAGAAAACAATCATTCTTTCTACACATATTTTGGAAGAAGTAGAAGCTGTTTGTGATAGATGTGTGATTATTTCAAATGGAAATATCGTGGCAAACCAAACACCTGATGAGTTAAAGAAACAATCAAAATATTGTGGTGCCGTAAATTTATCGATGATTCTCGATGAAGAATCAAAAATAAAAGCAAAAAGCACATTAGAAGATTTGCAAGCCGTTAAAAACGTCGACGTAATTTCAAAAAACAATCAACATAAATTTGTCATATTTCCTCAAAATAATAATAACTCTATCGCAGGAGCCGTAACTGAAACTGCCAATAATTTTGGTTGGAAAATTCAACATCTGCATACTGAACAAGGACGTCTAGATGATGTCTTCAAAGAATTAACTGTAACTAAAAGCTAAACTGGAGTAAACAAGTGAGTACTATTTTAAAAATAACAAAGCGGGAATTGATGGGATATTTCACAACACCCATTGGTTATGTCTTCATCATAGTCTTTCTACCATTCTTATGGTATATGGTATTTCAAAAGAATGACTTTTTTGCCCTTCAAAATGCCTCTATGGATACTGTCTTTAGCACAATGCCACTCATTTTTTTACTTTTTATTCCTGCAGTTGGTATGCGGTTATGGTCAGAAGAAAGACGCACTGGCACAATTGAGATATTATTAACGTTGCCGATCTCCATTGCTCAAGCAACTATAGGAAAATTTCTTGCTGCTTGGATATTTATTTTAATCACAATCTTATCGACTCTAACATTTGTCGTATCACTCAACAATTTAGGATCACCGGACAACGGAGTAATTTTTGCCAACTATATTGGTATAACTTTTGTTGCAGGTGCTTTTTTGAGCATAGCTAGTTTCACTTCAGCACTCACAAAAAACCAAGTGATTAGCCTAATACTTAGTTTTCTTCTTTCTTTCGGAATTCTATTTCTTGGTGACCCTGGGGTTCTAGAGGTATGTAAAGCCATTGCAGGTTATTTGCACTTACCAGTAAATCCAGTTATAGACTTTGTAGGTTCGTTTGGCTTCTATGGTCACATGATAAATCTTCAAAAAGGAATTATAGATTCTAGAGATATCATATTTTTTATCTCATTTATTTCTGTAATGATTTATTTAAACATACTTTTAATAAACAAACAAAAAGCGAAATAAAAGGAAAAGTACAAATGAAAAGGAATTATAATACTATCGCAGCCATAGCAGTCATCATAGTAGCAATACTACTCAACATGGTTGGCAATAAGTTTTTTGCAAAAGTTGACATTACAGCAGAAAGTAGTTATACATTATCTGAAGGTACAAAAAAGATTTTAGATGACTTAGCAGGGCCTATAACATTAAAACTATTCTCTTCAAAAATCTCAACAGAGAATAAAACACTTTTAAATCAAATAGAAATCCCAGTGAGAATCATCAAAGAATTCATTAAAGAATTTAATGAATATAGCGAAAGCATCACATTAGAGATTATAGATGTTGAGTTAAATTCTGATGAAGAAGATACAGCTGAGAACTATGGTCTGCAGGGGGCTCCTATAAACTCTATGGATAAATTTTATCTGGGCATCGTTGCTATTAACATGGATGACCCTGATAAAGAAGCCAGTATCCCATTCATATCTCCGAACATGGATGCCTTCAAAGATCTAGAATACAAAATCTCAAAACTAATCATTGAAATTACAAAAATACAGAAAACAAAAATTGGAGTGATTTCAGATTTACCGATGGTAGGTAATAACATACCCCCACAAATTGCGGCACAAATGGGTAAAAAAAGTCAGAAACCATGGCAATTTATTGAAGCTCTTAAATTTCAGTATGACTTTGTTTCAATTTCAAAAGAAACTAACAGAATTGAAAAAGATATCGACGGATTAATTATAGCTCACCCTAAGGGTTTAAAAGACAATATATTATATGCCATAGATCAGTATCTATTAAATGGTGGGAAGCTACTAGTTTTTGTAGATGAAGTGTGCGTAGCAGATACTCCACCTCAAGGTCAAGATCCTCGAATGGCACAAGGATATTCTAAAAGTTCCGACCTTAAAAAATTTACTACATCATGGGGACTGACCAGAAACCCTGGTCAAGTTTTAATTGATGCAAAAAGTTCCTTAGAAACTCCGATGGGCAGAATACATGCGTTATTTCAAGGGAATAAATCAAACTTCCCCGAAGATGGGAAAATTACTAAGGGCTTATCAAACATTGAATTCTTTATACCAGCTAGCTACGATTATAAATCAGTGGAAGGCATCAAAACAGAAGTCCTCATTAAATCATCAAACAGATATGGTGGAGTTAGTAGCATGCAACTCCTAAGAACACCACAAAAAGGATGGTATGACCTAACTCGACCTCTTCTTAAAGATGTCACAGAAAAAGAACCGACTGGCCTTGTTTATAGATTTACGGGCAAATTTAAATCTATTTTTCCAGATGGTTTAAAAAAGGATGACAAAGAAGCAAAAAATCCAAATCGTTTAAAAGAATCAACAGGAAATCCTTCCGTCATAATGATCAGTGATGTAGATTTTCTAAATGATAGTTTCATTGCTAGACGAGATCAATTTGGACGGCCTCTGAACGCAAATTTTGTATTTGTTCAAAACTTAATTGAATTCACGATGGGGAATGAATCATTAATTTCAATTCGTTCAAAAACTTCAACCATGCGACCATTAACAAAACTTGATGATATCAGACAAAAAGCTGATGAAAAAAGACAAAAGGAAATTGAAAAACATATTGAAGATGAAAAAGAATTATCAAAAAAATTAAAAGAATTTAAATTTACGGTAGTAAATGGTGAATTGAAAATAAACATTACACCTGAGCAACAAGTAAAAATGGATCAATTAAAAAAGAAAAGAAAAGAAATGCGTAAAAAAATCAGGAATTTAAAATACTTAACCACAAAAGAAGTAGATGCTGAAAAGCTCTCGGTAAAGGTATTTAATTTTGCATTTTTTCCAATAATTTTTCTGATCTTAGGATTAGTCGTCATGTTCTACCAAAGAGGAAAGGTTTCAAACAATGGGTAATAAAGGAATAATAATTATTGTAGCGATCATCATAGGGCTTACTGCCGTTTATTTTTTGGGGGATAGTAGCTCTAACACTTCAACGAATAAGAATCAAAAGCTACTTAATTTAACTGAAAACATTACTAAACTAAAAATCACCAAAAACAAAATATCCGTTACAATCTACCAAGATAATAATGTTTGGCTTGTCAAAGAAAAAAATAATTATCCTGCAGATGTTGAAAAAGTTGCCGAAATCATTAATGAACTTAGAGAAGTCAAAAGCGATACTTTCTATACAAAAAATCCAGCACAACATTCAAAATTTGAATTAGAAGATCCAGATAAATCAGAGGATTCAAAAGGTGCCACTAAAATTGAATTAATGAATAGCTCGGACAAAGTTATTGATGGCATCATCATAGGAAAAACTAAAAGCAGCAAAAAACAAAGTGATACTCCTTGGTCATCAGGCTCAAGCATCTTTGCAAGAAATATTAATTCAGATGATGTCTTTTTATGCAATGCATCCATAAAAGCGGACAATGCTCCATCCAACTGGCTTAAAAAGCAATTCTTAGATATTAAAAAAAATAAATTCCGCGAAATCACAATCACGAAACAAGGCACTCCTTCAATTATTGTCAGCCGAACTAGCCCAAAAAGTCATTTTAGAATAAATAAGCTTGATAAGTCACTCAAACAAACAGATCATGCTGTTGATAATCTTGCCAGAGCAGCTGAGAGCCTTCAAATGGAATCTGTCATGACCATTGAAGAAGCTAAAGATCAAAAATTCATTCACAAATATACCATGAAAACTTTTGACGGAATGGTATATACATTCGAACTCACAGATGCTATCAAAGAAAAAAGTGGCCAACACAACTTTAAAATTACAGCTGATTTTGACAAAGAATACATTTTAGATAAATCAAAAGCAGAGAGTGATAAGAAGTTGAAAATAAAACGTTTAACTTTAGAAGCCGCTACAGAAAAAACTAAATTATTTAATGATACTCACAGCAAATGGCGATACTTAATGGCTAGCTGGGTTTCTAAAAAATATTTAAAAGTACTCTCAGATATTACTGAAAAAGTTAAAAAAGAAGAACCAAAAAAAGAGAAGACAGAAGACAAAAAAACGCCAATGCCTTTTTTACCTAAAGAAGATTCAAAAGATAAAAAGAAGTCAGATAAAAAGAAAGCTAAGGAAAAAAAGTCAAAAAAGAAAAAATCTAGAAAAAAGAAAGCTAAGGAAAGAAAAGCCAAGGAAAAGAAAGCTAGGGAAGAGAAAGCTAACGAAAAGAAATCAAAGAAAAAAGATGATGATAAGTGATTGCTTTTTTTTAAGTAAGTTTACTTATTTTTCAGATTTGGCATTTAAAATAAAATCTTCAACCATAACAATATCCTTATTAGATTTAGATTCTTCAACACCTGAACTAACATCTACGCCCATTGGACTTACTTGCTGAACAGCAGAATTTACATTCTCAGCAGTTAATCCACCAGCAAGAAAAATATTCGCATTTGATTTTTCTAAAATCTTAGCCGCAAGGTCCCAATCACATTTGATTCCTGTGCCACCATAATTCTCTTTGGTGGAACTATCTAAAATGATTTTATGACAACCTGCATCTACATATTCAGTAATTTTTTTTAAATAATCCTCAAGGGAATCAATATCACTTTTCGGTGGCAGATGAAGTGCTTTCCAAATTTGCACATCAACAATTTGAGGCTTTAAAGAATTCACAAACTCTTTCGTCTCATCGCCGTGCAGCTGAATAGCAAATGGTTTCTTAATTTGAACAACTTTAAGTATTTCTTCAATACTTGTGTTTACGAATAAAAATACGATAGGTACTTCAACTCCATCAAGAAGCTCGTGCAAAGAATCAGATGTAACAGATCGGACTGACGCAGGATAATCAATTACAAAACCCATAAAATCGGGCTTCAACTGATTAATGCTGACAACGTCAGAACGATGACTTATTCCACAAATTTTGACTTTCATTATTCAACCTAAAAATGATCAATTTATTTTATTTGAATTTAATGGCAATTCAATTTTAAAAACAGACCCATTTGAAGATGAGGACGTCAATTTGATTTTACCATGAATCTCATCTAATATTGTGCTAACTACATGCAATCCCATACCTGTTCCTGAATTTCGCGTCGTATAAAATAGTTGGAAAATTTTATCTTGGTTTTCAATAGGAATTCCTAAGCCTGAATCTTCTACTTCAATCTGAATAAAGCCATCATTGACAGTATCTAAGAGTTTGATTGTCACACTTCCACTCTCAGTATTTTGAATTCCATTTAATAAAACATTTATAAAAACTTGCTTAAGTTTTAAGGGCGGTGCATTAATTTCGAAATCTTTTGTAAAAATAAAATTTAGCTGCAGTTTTTTGAATTCAGCCTCGGACCTTAGGAGCTCCGCTGAATCTGAAATTGTATTAGAAATGGAAATCATCTCGTATTTCTCTTTTGAATGAGATTGATTCAGATAATTATTCAATATTCCTTCAAGTCTTTGACTTTCATTCATTGCAAAGGATAGTTTTTCTTTTAAATACTTTTTATCGTCTTCAGAAATATGATCTTTGTCTTCACCGACTTTATTCTGTAACATTTGCAGACTCATACCCAAAGCATTTAAAGGGTTTTTTATTTCATGGGCCATGCCAGATGCAATTGTGCCCACAGCGGCAATGTGCTTTTCATTGTCTAGTCTAATTTGTAATGACCGACTTGATAACAATAAATAAAACAGAATGATACCAACAAAAAGCACAAGAGCTCCTCCGACAACACCAGCAATTGTTAACACCTTTCTTATGTGAAATAAAAGCGGCTTCATTCTTTTAATGATGTCTTTTCGACTTACTAATACTTTGATCATACCGTTTACCTCACCATTTTTTATGATAGGTATCGATATCTGATATATTTTTTGTGACGTTTTTTGATCAATAAAATGATTGATGACTGGAGTCATACTTTTATTTTTAATTTTTTCAGGAGAAAAGATATCACTACTTAATTCAATAGGTTTTATCTCATCTTTTTTTCCAGGGTGCGTATACTCTACTGTTTCACCATTTGAGCTTAAGACAACCGCATAAACAGCCTCTTGTTTTGTTACATGATCACTTAATCCTTTAAGGATTTCTTGTTTTTGTTTGTCTAGACTACTATCATCTGTTTTAAGCTCAAATAAAGTATTTTCTACTTCTATACGTAAATTTAATAATTGGACACTTTCAGTTTCTAAATATTTTTCAACTAACTCTTCGGCTAAAGAATTATTCACAAAATACATTGTCACACTAAACAGAACAGCCACTAATCCAATTGCGAGTAGCCCTATTAACAGAAATCTATTTTTTACTTCTGAAAATCTTTTTAGCATTGACTAATTTCTTTGTAAAAATCACATCGCTGTATCATCAGCAATTTTTTGCAATTCCTTTAATTTAATAAGGGCATCTAAAGGTGTCAATGAATTGATATCTAATTCTTTTATCGTATTGCAGAGCTTTTCTTCTGACTCTGAAAACATGGTCAATTGATAGTCCGGTAAAACATTTTCTAATTTTCGGGTTTCGCCGTTGATATCGAAATTTAACTTTTCCAACTTTTTAAGTATGTCCTGGGCTCTATTGATAACTGGTTTAGGTAAACCAGCAAGTTTAGCTACATGAATACCATAACTTTTATCACTACCACCTTTGACAATTTTATGTTGGAAAATTATATCGCCTTTCCATTCTTTAACTGAAACATTATAGTTAGTAACGCGTTCGAATAACGTTTCCATTTCTAGCAATTCATGATAATGAGTAGCAAATATTGTTCGAGCAGCAACCTTCTCATTAGTATGTAAATATTCAGTGATGGCCCAAGCCAATGAAACACCATCAAACGTACTTGTGCCTCTACCAACCTCATCTAAGATTACTAAAGATTTGTTGGTGGCATTATTTAATATGTTTGCCGTCTCAGTCATTTCTACCATGAAAGTAGAATGGCCTTTAGACAAATCATCAGAGGCACCAACACGAGTAAAAATTTTATCAATTATTCCAAGAGAGACTGAAGCGGCAGGCACAAAAGATCCCATCTGGGCCATAATTGAAATAATAGCAATCTGCCTAATATAGGTTGATTTACCTGCCATATTAGGGCCTGTGATCAACATAATTTGATCTTCATTATATTTCATCAACAAATCATTTGAAACAAATTTACCGTGTTGTAATAAATGTTCTACTACAGGATGTCGTCCATCTTTAATAATTAAATCTAATCCCAAATTTATTTGAGGACAATGATAATCATTATTTAACGCTGTAGATGCAAAGCTAGAAAAGACATCCAATTGTGAAATATCTTCGGCTAACAATTGAATTCTAATTACTTGTTTTATTAACTCATTCAGTAATTCTTCATAAAGCCTTTGTTCAATTTTTATAATTTTTTCTTGGGCACCCAAGACTTTGGATTCATATTCTTTTAATTCTGGTGAAATAAATCTTTCAGCATTGGTAAGAGTTTGTTTTCTTATAAATGTATCAGGGATTTTATCAATGTGTAATTTGCTAACTTCAAAATAATATCCAAAGACCCGATTGTACCCAACCTTCAATTTTGCAATTCCAAGTTCTTCAGATAACTCCTTTTGCATGTTAGCTATAGTTTCTTTTCCATTCATTGAAATATTTCGTAATTCATCTAATTCATCGTGAATGCCATCAGCAATAAAACCGCCATCAGATAACTTAATTGGTGGGTCTTCTTTGAGTGTTTTAGTAATCAGCTCAACCACATCATTAAATTTATCAAAGTTCTGAATTATCTTTTGTAATAAATCCACTTTTGAATTGATCAATAATGATTTAATCTCTGGCAATTCAGATAAGCTATTTTTTAATGAAATCAATTCTCTAGGCCCAACTCTTTTTGCACAAACCCTGGTTAAGATTCGTTCAATATCAAGAATTAGTTTTAATTTTTTTCTTAGATTCACCAATGTTCCAGATTCATCAAATAACTCTTGAACAACGTGATGTCTTTTTTCAATGGAATCAATATCGGTCAAAGGTTCCGTTAACCATCTACGAAATAAACGAGCTCCCATACTGGTAATCGTATCATCGATCACATCAACTAATGCAATCCCGTCGTTATGCAATGGTCTAATTAATTCTAAATTCTTCTGTGTGATGCGGTCAATCAACAGATGATTGTTTTGAGACATTCTTTTAATGCGTGAAATCTGATCAATTGATGTCTTTTGAGTATCAAGTAAGTAACTCATCAATCCACCGCAAGATTGAATACCAGCCTCAACTTCTTTTGAAAGGAAACCAAAACCTTCCAATGTAGACACACCAAAATGATCTAACAATTGTTGATTAGCCGTATTAAAATCGAAAGACCATGCCGGATGAAAATTAATTAATGCTGTAGTGTTTTCTTGTATGGCTTTATATAAATTACTACTTTGGTTTTCCTCAGAACATAAAATACATTCTGCTGGCCAAATCCTAGAAATAAAATTAATGGCTTCTTTAAAAGAAAAAACTTCAAAGCCAAATTCACCCGTGGAAAGATCCGCAATACTAACACCAAAAGTATCTTTGTTTTGGAAAATCGAACAAATATAATTATTCGATTTACCATCTAATAAATTCTCTTCAATTAAAGTTCCCGGAGTAATAATACGTGTGACAGCTCTTTTAACAATTCCTTGAGCCAAAGCCGGATCTTCGATTTGCTCACATATTGCTGCCTTATGGCCAGCGCGAATCACTTTAGGTAAATATTGCTCTAAGGCATGATATGGAATTCCCGCAAGTGGTGCTGCATTTTCATCCTTCCCACGTTTTGTTAATGTGATCCCTAAAACTTTAGATGCAACTTCGGCATCTTCATTAAAAAGTTCATAAAAGTCACCCATTCGAAAAAAAAGTAATTTATCGCTATGATCTTTTTTTATGGAATCATATTGCTCCATCAAGGGAGTTTTTTTAACGGTTTTGGGAACCAACATTTACCTCTTATTCGTATCGAAATTTGTGCTGAATTTTATCAATATGGATAAGAAGCGAAAGAGAAACATATGTAGGATAAGTTAATACTAAAGTTGATTATGGCTTGACCAAAACTTCTAAATCACGGAATTTATATTTTAATTCTAATTTACGTTTTTCGGCTTCAGCTCTAGTTTGAAAATGTCCTGTTTGAATTCGATATAACGGTCTACCATTCTTATAAATCTTAACGACTGAGGGAATCAAATTATATTTGTACCTTAATTTTTTTGCAATTTCTTTTACATTTTCGAATTTTGAATAAATACCAACTTGCAAATAAAACCTACCATCACCAATGTTGGCAATCAAAGGTTTTGCTTTAGCTGAAAAATACAAGTCATTTCTTTTATAACATTTACTATAAAAGGTACTTGCTTGCTTAATAAGTCCTTTTTTCGAATAATAATTTCCTAAATTATATTCGACTTCCGCTAATTCAGGAAACTGCCCAATTAACATTTCAGCATAACATTGTGTCGCAGCCGCAGAATTGTTTTGTGCTAAATAAACAGAAATTAAACGTGCTTTAATCATTCCCTTCAGATAACCTATTTTGTACATTTCATCTGCAGCTGTTAGACATTTTTGAGACTGAAAATAACTCTTTTGACTGATATAAGAAAATCCGATCCAATATAAAACCTCTCCCTTTTCGTTATTCAAACTAACTTTTTTAAATAAGTTTTCTAATTTATTTCGAGCAGATTGGAACTGATGAATGGCAATATCTTTTTGTGCATTCATCAATTCAGTTTTATAATAAAAGGAGCTATTTGTACTGCATCCAACAAATAAAACAAAGAAACATAGAAGAATAAATCTCATCTATTTAAATCTAGCTTTTGGATTTAGCTTCTCTTCTTTCACCCAACTAGCCCACATCCTAGCGTCAGTCCCAAACGGAAGACTTGTATAATTAGTTAAAATTTCAGCAATTTTTATGCTCCTATCTTCATCTTTGGTTCGATGTAAATAATTAACTAACTTTTCAAGTGATTTGATGTTTACATATTCCTCTGCTTTTCCCTCTGTACCATACATGTCAATAGAATCTAGCAATATGCCAAGTGTTTTAGTTTCTTTAACATTTGGTAAAATCAAAAAGAAAATATCTCTAATCTTTTCTAATGCTAATTTTCTTTCACTCTTCTTTTGTCCAACGGCTCGTAGAAGAAAAGCATTTAAATAAGCTAGTGAATCAATCAATCCATTTCTAGCACGTAAACTTTTCGTATTCACTTCTTTCAATCGTTGAATTATTGGATCAACGGCTTTGGTAGATTCGATTTTGTATAATGACTCTGCTGCAGCCATTAAAATGTCTTCATTATCATTTTTTAAATAATCTAGAAATAATTGCTCATCGGATCCTTGTACCTTTTTGCCCTCATTTTTGAGCATATTGCCAAATAATTTCAAAGCATTGGCGATATCTAAATTTGAAAAGTCTTTGTTTGTATTTTGAAATACTTTTTTACAAAATCGTTTGATTTCAAATTCAAAAAACTTTTTATTAAGTTCAGAATAATGCAGTAGGTAAAACAATACCGCTACTTTCAATTTGGATTTCCTATCATTCAGTTCTCTTTTTAATATGGCGCTGATTGATGTGTAACTAATTTCAACAATACTTAGTTTTCTGTACACTGCTTTTTTAAGACCGAGAATACCGGCTTCATCATCTTTTTTAATTTTTGTATCTAACACTTTTAAAAATGCTCTTTTCAATTCACCAAAATTGATTCTATTATCTGAATTAATCGCATAGGGTAGCTTTTCAATCAGTATTTTTCTGATTTGAAGATTTTCTTTTTCATCGACCATGAGTTTTAACAACTCAGCCTCTAAATTGGGGATTCTATGATTTTCCGATTGATAATACAACATCATCTCAATCGAAACTTTTCGCATTAAAATATAATAAATTTTCTTTTTATTTTGAATCACTTTTAAAAAGGAATCATAAACTTTATGCTTCTTTAGTATTGCCTCTTTTATATTCTTTAATGATTCTGAAGCTGATCTAAATGCAAATATTTTATTATTTGCTATGACATTTTTGAAATCACGAATTAATTCCGCGTCATCTTTTTTCTCCCTCTTACCTTGGCCATAGCTAACACTACCAAGTAAAAGTAGTGAAAATAAAATTATTAATGGCTTTTTCATAATATTCTCCTTTAGGAATTTTGTTTTGCACATAATCTTAAATATGATTCTATAAACGAATTAATATCACCATCCAATACAGGATCTACATTACCAACCTCATGATTAGTTCTATGATCCTTGATCATTTGATATGGATGAAGGACATAACTTCTGATTTGATTTCCCCAACTATTATCCGACTTATTTTCATACGAATCTTGAACTTCTTTTTTTCTTTTATCTTCTTCAATGGAATAAAGTTTTATTCTCAGCAATTCCATGGCTTTATCTTTATTGGAATGCTGCGATCTTTGGTTTTGGCATTGAACAATAACGCCACTAGGAGCATGAGTAATTCGTACGGCTGAATCAGTTGTGTTAATATGCTGACCACCAGCTCCACTTGCACGATAAGTATCAATTTTTAAATCGGCAGGATTAATTTCAATCTCAGGAATATCATCGTAAATTGGTGTAACATCAATTGATGCAAAGGATGTATGTCTTTTTTTATTTGAATCAAACGGAGAAATTCTTACAAGCCGATGAACACCTCGCTCTGTTTTCAAATTCCCAAAAGCAAAATCGCCTTTAACTTCAATGGAAACTGATTTTATCCCCGCTTCTTCACCGTTTAACATATCAAGAACTTCTGTTTTAAGACCATTTCGCTCGGCCCATCTTAAATACATTCTAAACAACATACTTGCCCAGTCACAACTTTCTGTTCCCCCAGCACCCGAATGAATTTCTAAAATCGCACCGTCCTGGTCATTAGGGCCTGACAACAACATTGTAAGCTCATAAGAATCAAATTTACTTTTTAATGTCCCTATTTCGAGTTCAATTTCACCACCTAGCTCATCATCTTTTTCTTCTTTGTAAAGATCAACCAATTCTAAGCAATCTTTTATCTCAGTATTTAGTCCACTCCAAGAATCGATTGAGGACTTGCAAGATTTTAATCCTATGACAACTTTTTTGGAGGTTTCTTGATCATCCCAAAATCCTTCAACATTCATTTGACTTTGAAACCCATCTTTTTGTATTTTTAATTTATCATAATTTATCGTAACTTTGTAATCGTTCATTTTTTCACTCAAGCCACCCAATAAATCAATTTGCTCCTGCTCCAAAGCCATTCAACAACCTACCCTATTTTCGTCTATTTTGCTACCAAAAGTGGGATGATTCTACAAATAGAATTTATCAATACAAAAGAAAAAGAATTCAGCGATAAAGTCTATCGCAGTCAAATTTCAATTGTCAAAGGTCAATAATCAGACTATAATCGCGAACTTTTTCTCTTAACTATTTTCAAATTATGATTCCACTTCGTAAAGAAAAAATCAGACTTCTCGATGGCATTGCTATCAATGATTATAAAATTCCTGCTATTGTCTTGATGGAAAATGCGGGGACAAAAGCCTCCGAAATCATTTTTGATGACCTAGAAAATCCCACAGTAGATAAGGTTATTATTTTATGTGGCAAAGGAAATAATGGTG
This sequence comes from Planctomycetota bacterium, assembly GCA_002746535.1. Lineage (GTDB taxonomy): Bacteria > Planctomycetota. The sequence continues at coordinate 68,837 of NVWA01000003.1, read as the reverse complement.
GTGACGGAATGGTAATAGCTCGCCACTTATCAAATCGTGGTGTATCAGTTAAAATTATCTTGTTTGCTGATAGAAAATTAATTAGTGGTGATGCAAAGTGTAATTTAGTCATTCTCGATAAGATGAAAGTCCCAATTGATGAAATGTTAAGTTTATCAAAGTTGTTTGAGGATCTTAAAAACGGTACCTTAATAATCGATGCTTTGTTAGGCACCGGCGTTGATGGAATTATCAAAGACTCAATGATTAAAACGGCCGAATTTTTAAATGCTTCCGATTTGAAAGTTATTGCCATTGATACCCCAACCGGATTAAATTGTGATAATGGTGAAATATTAGGTGAATGTATTAAAGCCAATAAAACAATAACCTTTGTTGCCAAAAAACTTGGATTCATTCTAAAAAATGGACCAGAATATTGTGGCGAAATTATTGTAGTCGACATAAGTATTCCTGTTGATGTACTTGTTTCTGTTCAACAAAAAGAATTAGAATACCTTGAGAAAATGGGCATCAATCCCTTCGAAAACCCTTAATAAATCATCCTCATTTAATGCCCATTTGTTAACTTTAGGGGCTTCAAATGTGGGAATTAAAAAGAAATTTGCCAAATTATCCTTATAATGAGAGGGTAAAGATTTACCAACGGTTAATTTTGATTGTTCGTTATGGAAATTTCAAATCACAATATCAGAGCACTAATTGCCTCCGCTGATTTAGTAGGCCAGAATGCAAAAGGTGAATTAAATCATGGGACACCTAACGCTCCAGAACATAAAGTACCTGACGAAGCAGGAGATGTCGATAAAGTTGTGCATAGCAGTGAATCAGAAAAAGCAAAAAACGATTTGAAAGAAAAACAGAAAAGAGAGTCTGAGAACGAAAAATCTGAAAATTCAGAAGAAGAGAATGAAGAATCCAATTCACAAGATATCATTGCAAACCCAGATTTGGGATTTACACTAGATATAAATGCATAATTAAAATATAGGTAAAATATTTAATGATAACACTAGAAGAGCTATTGGTAAATTTACAGGATGCGGGCGGTTCTGATTTACATGTAACAGCCGGTTCTCCTCCAAGAGTTAGAGTAGATGGCGGATTGGTTGAATTAGATTACGAAATGTTATCGCCTGATTTAAGTCAAAAAATCATTTATGCTATTTTAGATGCTGAACAAATCGCAAAATTTGAAAAAGACAAAGAACTTGATTTAAGTTTTGGTATTTCAGGACTAGGTAGATATCGATGTAATGTATATTTTCAAAGAGGTGCCGTCGCGGCAGCTTTTAGGGTAATCCCTTTTGATATCAAGAACTTTACCCAATTAGGTTTAAATGTCCCATTATGTGAAAAGATGTGTAATCTACCAAAAGGATTAATCTTAATCACTGGAGCAACTGGTAGCGGTAAATCAACCACACTAGCGGCAATGATAAACTATATAAATGAATCTGATACTAGACATATCATCACGATAGAAGACCCCATCGAGTTCATTCACAAAAATAAAAAGTGTTTGATCAATCAAAGAGAAGTTGGTCCTGACACTCATGGTTTCGCGATGGCATTGAGAAGTGTTCTACGTCAAGACCCAGATGTTGTACTCATTGGTGAAATGAGAGATATGGAAACTATTGAAGCCGGATTAACATTGGCAGAAACAGGCCATTTAACTTTTGCCACATTACACACCAGTGATGCCACCCAAACAATAAACCGTATCATCGATGTATTTCCAGCAAATCAACAAGCACAGATACGTACACAATTATCATTTGTCCTAGAAGCTGTCTTTTGTCAGCAATTACCAAAAAAATCTTCTGGAAAAGGTCGATTTTTAGCATATGAGCTAATGATGGGTACAGATGCCGTTAGAGCGTTAATTAGAGATGGTAAAGTACATCAAATTTATTCTCAATTACAAATTGGCGGTAAATACGGCATGAACACAATGAATCAATCGTTATACGAGAATAGTAAATTAGGAAATATAACATTAGAAGACAGTTTAAGGTATAGTACTAATGTGGATGACTTAAAAAAATTACACAGTTAGGACTTGGAATAATAGTATAAATGGCGCAACTAAAAAAGTTAATTAACAAAAGACTCGGTGAAATGCTTGAAGATGCCGGTTTTCTATCTAGCGAAGACATAGCTAGTGCATTAAAAATACAAAAAGATTTTGGTGGTAAATTTGGAGAAGTCGTCGTACGTGAAGGCTATTGTACCGAAGAAAATATTATCCGCGCTTTAGTCAATCAATTGAATGCACCATTCTTGGATGTATCCTGTTGTAAATTGAATGAAGAGCTAATAAGAAAAGTCCCTTATGGATTAGCCGTTGCCTCTGGGTTATTGCCCTTAGATCAAATGAATGACATGGTGCTTATAGCAATTACAAGCCCCATCAGTTCGGATGTTTACAATGAGCTAGAAACCGTTTTAGGTGGCAGCCTTCATTTGTGTGTGGCAGACATGAATCAAATAAATGCACGAATCGAAGAAATCTATACTCCAGAAGACAAAAAACAATCTGCAAAGTCAGAAGCTGATTATAAAAAAGGAGGTGTATCAGCTAATGATCACCTTTCAGATGCAACTGACGAAACAGAACCTAAAGCAGATACTGAAAAAGAAGCTTCGACTGAAGAAGATGATGGAATGACAGGACTTGGAAACCTACTATTAGGAGAATAAACGAATGCCAGTATTTAGGTATGTTGGTAAAGATAGTGACGGCAAAAGAAAAAAGGGTGCTGTAAAAGCACCTGATTTATTAGCTGCGCGTGATTTAATTTCAAAATTAAATGTTCGCATTGAAAAAGTACAACCAGGAAATATATTTGATTTCTTGAATGCGCAAGGGATTCCAAAACCAAGGAATCCTGACTTAGTTATTTTTACAAGACAATTTGCAACCATGATATCTTCTGGTATTTCTATCATGGAATGTTTAGATATTTTAGCCGATCAAGCCGATGACCCTGGGTTTTGCTACGCGTTAAATACCATTATTGATAGAGTAAAATCAGGTATCGATTTATCTGATTCCATGCTTGAACATCCTGGAGTATTTCCGGAAATTTACTGTAATATGATCGCAGCTGGTGAAGCATCAGGACAACTAGAAGGAATTTTAGCTAGACTTGCTGATTATGAAGAATCATCCGAAGGCCTTAAAAGAGAAATCAAATCGGCTATGACATATCCAGTGGTTTCATTGGTTATGGTATTAGGTATCACCTATTTTCTTTTAACTAATATTATTCCCAAGTTTGCAGATATCTTCGAAAGTATGGAAGGTGCTGATCTACCAGGAATTACAAAATTTGTATTGTTTTGCTCTAAATTACTGACGGATTATAGTTATATATTAGTTGGTGGTGCTGTCTCAATCGTCGTCACTTATAAACAGATGAGTAAAAGACCCAAGACAAGGTATTATCTGGACTATGCATTTTTAAAAATGCCCGTATTTGGAGACCTCTTTCAAAAAGTATGTATCTCAAGATTTTCACGAACTTTCTCAACGTTACTTCAATCTGGTGTACCCATACTAGCTGCCCTCGAAATCACTTCCAAAACATCGGGTAATATGTTAATAGAAAAAGCGATTTCTGATTCTATTGAATCTGTCAAAATTGGTGAAAGTCTTTCTGGCCCGCTAGCAGAGTGTTGGGTATTTCCCAAAATGGTTTGCCGGATGATCGCGATAGGTGAAAAGTCTGGTGCTCTAGAAGGATTGCTTGCAAAAATATCTGATTTTTATGATGACCAAGTGCGTACAGGGGTAGACTCTCTTACCTCGTTAATTGAGCCCTTAATGATTGGCGTTATGGGTACAATTGTGGGTACAATCGTAATTTCAATTTTTATGCCTATTATGGCTATGCAAAAAGCGGCCATGAATTCATAATTTTAAAAAAGCTCTTTTCTAATTCAGAAGAGAGCTCTTTTGCAATGTTAAATAAAATTAAATTTTCTAAGACAAATTTTTAGATTAGTGTCAAGTGAAAGCTGATCAAACAAATGATTCAACATCAGGAATTTGAATTAAAGGATGGCTACCGAATATTAATCGGTCGATTATTCATTATTGCTTTTGTCTTGAGCCTTTCGATTTTACAAAGTCCAGCAGAGGTTTTAAATGATAAACAAAGCGAAGCTGTTTATCAAATTTTTGTCTTCTATTCTTTAATTAGCCTTTCATACTTTTTAATTATTAGAATATTTCCTGTTCAAAGAACCTTTATCTTTTTTCAACTTATCCTAGATCTCTTAGTAGTAACCCTATTCAGTACTATTACAGGTTTAACAGATAGTATTTTTACCAATTTATATTTTGTCATCATCATCACGGGAAGTATTTTCTTAAGTTTTACTCAAGGGATTTTAATAGCCGTAATAGGATCTTTTTTAATATCAACGGTAACATATGCCACTCACAGCAATGTAATCAATATCTTACCAGGTCAAATCGAAAGCCATATATCAACGTTGAGCTGGCAACTAGTTACAGCCAAGGTACTAACACTAGCTTTCGGAATGCATATCGTGGCGATTTTATCAGGATACATCGCAAATAATTATCGAAACGAAGGCATACTGATTAGTGAAATATTAACTAATCTCTCAAACGGAGTCTTAGTATTTAATCGAAAAAACAACATTACTTATATAAATGCAGAAACTAAAAACCTGTTCAATTTACAGAACCCATTAGAGTATTATCTCGGCAATAATATAAAAGATATTGCCGAGGAATTTAATTGTGAATTAATCCAAGAATTCATAAATTCTAAAGACAACAATGCTCAACAAATAAGCCACAAAAGAAATGGATCCGAAATCGTTATTGAAATAAGATCCATACCTGTCTTCAATAATAAAAAGGAAATAAAAGCGATTATATTTATTTTTAGTGACAGAACTCTTCAAAAGGAAATCGTTGAATTATCCAAAAGAGCTCAAAGACTTAGCTATGTCAATGATTTAGCTGCTAACATAGTTCATGAAATCAGGAACCCCATTGCATGCATTAGTGGTGCGGTAGAAGAAGTAAGACATTCAAGCCAACTAGATGAATCTGATCAACAACTTCTTAAAATCGTTTCAAGAGAATCAGATAGATTAAATGATATCATGACCAGCTTTCTAGAATATAGCAAAATAAAATCGAATCCTATTGAGAAATGTCACCTAAATGAAATCTTCAATGAGCTACTAACCTTATTGAGAGTCAGACCTAATACAGATCAAATTGAATTTGAACTCTTTAGTAGTAATGAATATTTTTCTAAAGGCGATCAAAATCAGCTCCATCAAATATTTTTAAATTTATCAATAAATAGCATAGAGGCCTTAAACAATCAAGGAAAAATCACTTTCAGTATTAATACCCCTGAACGAGAAAATCTAAACAAGGTTGCCAAAACTTATTTTAATAAAACAGATAATATTATTGAAGTAAAAATACATGACAATGGGCCAGGAATTAAACCTGAAATAATAGAAAAAATATTCGACCCATTTTATACGACTAAAGCAGCCGGTACGGGGTTAGGGTTGTCCATTGTGCAAAAAATTGTAGAATCCCAAGGTGGCTTGATTCAAGTAGTTTCAAATCAAATTGATGGAACAACATTTAAAATTTATTTGATTGCATATCCAAATGAGTAATTTAAAAGAAGACAAAGATGTCAACACAGGGTCAATCTTAATCATTGACGATAATGAAAGTCTACTTGAAGTTCTTGAGATTGCCCTCAAAAGAGATCAACACAAAATCATCACAGCCTCAACACCTACCAAAGGTTTAGAGATTCTAAAAAGTGAAGACATTGATATCGTTTTACAAGATATCAGACTACCAGAAATGGATGGTGTTGAGCTCCTCTCAAAAATCAAAGAAATCAAACCAAATCAAATTGTATTTATAATGACGGCCTATTCTACCTGGGAAATCGCAGTCAATGCTATGCGTCTAGGAGCTTTTGGATATTTTGAAAAAAAATCGCCTTTTGATACTAAAGCCTTACGCAACAAAATGAAAATAACGATTCAAAAAATTAGACGGGAACGCGGACGGACAACCTCTTTTTTTGCAGCATCCCAAATAATTGGTGATTCCCAAGAAGTCAAAGATATCCAAAAACTTATTCAACTAATTGCACCAACAGAATCTTCTGTTCTGATTTATGGTGATAGCGGAACTGGTAAAGAGCTCATCGCTAAGTCACTGCATTACAGTTCTCTTCGGAATAAAAATTCTTTTGTCACATTTAACTGTGGGGAATTTACCAGCACCCTAATAGAGAGTGAATTATTTGGCCATGTCAAAGGTGCTTTTACCGGAGCAATTGAAAATAAAAAAGGGTTAATTGAACTCGCTCATGGTGGAACTTTATTCATGGATGAATTAGGCGAAATGCCATTGGATATGCAAGTCAGATTATTGCGCGTATTAGAAAACAATGAAGTAAGGCCGGTCGGTTCATCAATTGTCCATAAAGTTGATGTGCGTTATATCTTCGCTACGAATAAAAATCTTGAAGAGATGGTTGAAGCCAATAAATTCAGAAATGATTTATACTACAGAATAGATGTCGTCAATTTGAAATTACCGCCATTAAAAAATAGAATTGATGACATTCCTCTCTTAGCAGGTAGTTTTTTGAATAAGTTTTCTATTAATAACAAAGTGAAAGAATTTGATGAAGGGTCTTTAAACGCCTTGAGGTCATACCCTTGGCCAGGTAATATTAGAGAACTTCAAAATAAAATTCAACGAGCATCTATTCTTTCTGATGAAGAAAATATCATCATTACTGACTTATTTACTGCGGATGAAATCAAAGAATTTCATTTATCGGAAGCCGTATCAACGGTTGATGTGCAAGCTGAACCAGAACCTCAACCTGTCAAACATCAGTCCATTCCTACCAACAGTAATGTCCTAAAATCTCAACCACAAGATAATAATGTTTTTGAATTCCCATCAAATTTTGATTTGGAAAAAGAAATTGAAAGAATTGAATGCAAACATATTCAAAATGCCCTGAATATCACAGACGGTAATTTAACCAAAGCTGCAAAAATATTAAATATTAGCTTTCGGTCGATTCGATACAAAGTCAAAAAATATAAAATAGAACATTAATACTTGATTCGTATCATCATATCACCCACAACATATAAATAAAATTACCAGATGGGGGTTAATAAATTTAAATATTTTTCGTTATTGCCTTTGGCTATATCCCAATAGGTCGATTGACATTTTTTAGAAATTTCACCGACTTTACCATCACCTACAATACGACTATCGATCTCAGTTACAGGAGCAATCTCAGCACCCGTACCACATAAAAATACTTCATCGGCAACATATAATTCTGTTCGAGAAATCTTTCTCTCTTCGACTTCTAAACCTAACTCAGGGGCAACAATCTCTAATACTGTTCTACGGGTAATACCTTCTAAATTATCTGTCGTTGAAGGTGGCGAAATTAATTTACCATTTCTAACAATAAATATATGGGCAGCGCTCGCTTCAGAAACTTCACCTGATTCTGTTAAAAAAATAGCATCATCGTATCCCGCTTTTTTAGCTTGATGTTTAGCTAAAGCAGAATTCACATAAGCTCCCGTAGCTTTTATTCTACCGGGTATTGAATTATCTGAGATTCTTCGCCAACTTGATACACACAATTTTAAACCCGTATCTGTATTAAAATAATGGTTCAAGGGTCGTGTGTATATGGCAAATGAAGTATCATCTTCTAAAAACTCCGGCGTGATTTCATTTGAATCATGATATAAGAGTGGACGAATATACGTATTTTGGCGCGTATCATTTTTTCGTAATAATTCTTTTAATATCGCAACACTCTCTTCTGGTGAATTGGGTGGAGACATAACTAATATTTTCGCTGACAAAGCTAAACGTTTAAAATGGTCCAATGCTCTAAAGATATATAATTGGCTTTGTGTTTCATTCCAATAAGCTCTGACACCACCAAAACAGCCTAATCCATAATTAAAACCTTTGGATTCAATGCTGACATTTATTTCGTTAACTGGTTTAAATTCGCCATTCAAATAGCCATAATTCACTGATTCTGACATCTTCTTTCCTAACAATATGATCTAAAAAGAGCCGAATTATAGCCAATCATCTGAATTTATGAACATCAGTCATAAATGGTCCGAATTACTTAAGGATGGCGCATTTCCATATTGCAAACAGTTTGGTTTAATCGATTTAAATCAAGTCAGATGCTTTAAATTTAAGGTTCAATGACGATATAATAGTATTTGAATCATTGTTCAAATTCCTAGGAAATATCCCATGAAAAAAATGACTGTCATTTCGATTCCCCTTAGCCTATTTTTGGCCCATAGTAATATATTCTCTGAAGATTTAAATTCCAAAGATAAGAATCATTATTTCAAAAGAACTTATTTTACTAACGGAACCGAAACAGTCATAGCTCTGCAAAAAAGATTCGACACTTTGCTGCAAAGAACCAATTATGAATCTTTTGATTTTGGCTATAAAATTCAATTAAAAGATTTTAAAAACTCGATGACGTTGCATCCAAAAGATTTACCACCGACTCATGTTTCTTTGGCGGGATATTATTTTAAAAGTGGCGATCGCATTGAAACCAAAGGGAATTCCAGATGTACCTTAGAGATTAATGAATCTTTGTTGATAACTCTTGGTGAAAAGTCCTCTATCGCATTTCATTATTCAAAAAAATCTTTGACGATTACGGTCAAAAAAGGCAACGTACAAGTTAAATCAATTAAAAAATTAGAAGATTTAAACATTCAATTTGAAACAAGTGATATTATTATTCCGATTACAGATAATAGATTTGTGATAAGTTATGCAAAATCAAACGGCACGTCAATCATTAATTCAAGTGCTGATTTTAATGGTATTTCTCAAGCTGACTTAACCCTTTCAATAGAATGTATCAGTGGAAAGATTACGCATGTCAATCAAAAAGAATTAAGGGTAATGGCTACAAGAAATTCACATTATCAGATCATCAAAGAAGAATTAAATTGGAACTATCAAAAGAAATCTAAAAAAACGTTTCAAAATTATTCAGACAATCTTCATTTACCCATAAAGCTAAATGAAAAGATAAATGCTCTCTTAAGAAAAGATAAAAATCTTCCGACGTCCATCAATGAAGAAATCAGAAAAGCCGTTTTTAAAGAAGTGAATTCTGCTGTCACAATAGACGAACAAAATATTATTATCGCATTAGGAATCGAAAATTTAAAGAAACCCTATCAAAATAAACAACAAATGCTGAAACAAAAAAAGCAACTTGAATTCAACAAAAAAGAAGCTGAATTCAAACGCATTCATAAACAAATGACCGACAAGGCTGATAAGTTAAAAGCCCTTGAGCTTGAATACCTTAAACAAGCTGAAGAGGCCGAGAAGAAAGCCAAACAATCGAAATAAATTAATTTTTTTCTCTTATCATTACACGTTTATAATGAATTTTATTCTCATCACCATCTTCATCAGCTTTATCACCTAAAGGATCATCTATCCATTTCATAGTGACATAATAGTTGCCTTTAATCCAAGTTATTGGAATATCAACTTTTAAAGTTCCAGGTCTATTAGAACTAGAGTCCGATTTCTTCCATTTCCATTTGAAATTGTGTCCCCATATTAAGGTGAAATCAGACTGATTCCAAATCGATACGTTAACGTGAGTATATTTGTCTTCTACGGTACTACCGGTACCACCATTTCTACCAGGTGAAACTTCCATTATACATTCAAGTGTGCCTGGATCCATGGTTAATGTGTTTTCACAATACCATTTTACCCATGAGCCCACACCAGCCGTTTTATATCTTCGCTTTAGAGTACCTGTCGAATTATCTTGTGCCCAACCGGAATTAGAATCAAATGATTTTACCTGAACCGTACTACCTTTCACTCCAAACTTACTAAATTGTCCCCCATTATCAGGATGATCCACATAATACCAATTACCTGTTGTATAATTTCCATCAGGACTCAAAGTTCCCATATCATTTACTCGTCTTGCAAGCGACTCATTAAATTCTGTAAAGCCTTCACCATCATTACCCGTACTTGTTGCATTAATGTCTGTCCAAATTGAACTTATAATTCGATAACCATCCGTTGGTTCATATGCATCAAATGGTGCTGCAGGTGCAGCCCCTAACAATTCAAAATATGGATATCTTTTTTTTCCACTTCCAATGGCCATATTATCGTTGACGGCAACGGCTCTACCACGTGGGTGTAAGAATATCGCTGAATAAACAGCATCATCAACATCAAATTTACCCGATTGAGTATCAACATTATACTGAAATTGTTTATTATTCTGGCCAAGTTTATTATCCGTATCAAACGTTACAACGCTAATTTGACGCACACTATCATCATACTTTGTTGCATCAACGGTTACTTTAAATGTAGTAGAATGAACACCGTATTTCCAAAATGTCATTCCAGCCGTTTCAATCCCACCAGACCAAGTACCACCCATATAGGTTGGAAAATTATTTGGAGGTGGCGTTGACGCCGCTGCGCTCTTTGTACCATTATTCTCAATTAAATATTGCCCATCTACAAACTCTATAAAACCTTTCAAGGTATCTGCTGACCCACCAGCAAACAAACTACCATTTGCATCATCACTATTTCTAGTTGGCGAAACTTTTGGCGGAATAATGGCATTTAATAAGTTTATCAAAACTGCCAAGCGCACTTTTGTTTCAAAAGGACCGAAATCTGCCGGTAAAAAGTTATAATCGATTACAGCATTTGCATTATCTACAGCTTTAATTTTGAGCACTTTTGAATATGTTGCCATAGGTGTTTCAGACCATGTTGGCCTAGTATTGACGGTGTAAGCAACAGCCAAATCTACATGTACATCTTTTCCCGCAGTAGCTATTAAAGTAAAAGGTACATCAGCTGCTAAATATAATGTTTCAACATTATCACTAGTTGGACTATCTTCAAAATCAGGGTCTGGCGAAGCGTATTTATAAGACAAACCATCTTGACCGAATAAATAAGAAGCCATTGCCGGCACAGACACAAATGATTTGCGCAATCCCCTTTGGTCTGTTTCTGGGTGAGCCAAATAATTTTTATACCTTCTAGCATCTGTTCCTGAAGAAGAAGCCCCTGGATCTACAATGCCAAAACCTAATTGTGGCGTCAATTTCGTTCCCACAACAGTACCAGATGTTAGATTCCCACTTTTTCCTTGATCGTATTGCCATGCAGGAACAAAATAATGCTCTGCATAATCATCATGAATATTATTCTCCAACAGTGCATTCTTAACAAAAACAACATCATCTAAATCAATCTTATCTTTTTCAAGAGCTTTCACCAATAACCCATGATTTACCTTAAATTCGACATCTCCATCATCATTAATTGTAACAAAAAACAATGAAGAATTATTTTTAAAGGAATCTTTATCAATTGTATTCTCAACAGCTTTATAAAATTTTGTATCAATTGTATCATCCACCGCAAACAGAATCGAATCACCAAAAACACATTTTATGATCATGTATTCTAAAGCCCGACGTGTAACAACTGATGATAAAACATTTTCAGCAGGGCTGTCATGATCAGCGTTATCAGATCCACTTTTCATGGCTGTTGCTAATCTAGAAATAGCCATTTCCATAGAATCATAATAAGCTTTATTTCTAGCATCTAAATCATCGGTATAGTCTGCATTAAAATAAAATGAAGACCATCCCTTACTAGCACTGACAGATGGAGTCCCAAAGGGCGTTGGGAACAAATTAGAACACATCGTTTCCAGTTCTTTCAAAGGGTCGTCTTTATTTCTAGCATTATAAGTGTGGGGTAAAAAATTTATGCTAGAAGTACCCGTCAATGAATTACTCGACATGGCCAATCTAAGTATAGTATTATCAGCAAAACCCTTTGTTGGATCTACACTACTAAAATAATTTAAATCAGCAATAGCCGTTTCTAGAGTACCTGTATCTTGGTCAGAAGCAACCCCTCCTGCAGCTGGTGGTATGCTCACACTATACATCATTTTCAAGATGGGATTTTTCTTATCATATGCAAACATTGCCTGAAATAATTTTTTATCCTGATTATACATCACTCTTGGATTCATTGAGGTATACCAAACATCAGATTTAGCATTACTGATACGAGAAGTCTTACCCGAATTATTAAACCCCACCGCATCAGGTAAAAATCGACTATAAGATGTTAGGGCAGAAACTAATTTAATATACCGTTTTTCCCCAATAGCTTCGTCTGTAGCAACATTTTGCTCAACACTACTTGAATTACTTTTAGCAGGTAAATGGGTATGAGCATGCCCCAACTCCTCAACGGATAAGACTCCATCAGCTAAAGGTAAGCCTTTGTATTTTAACCGGTCATTTGAGATGCCTACATCAAGCGCTGTTTTCCATGGAATAATCGATCTGATGTATAAAGGCTCTTTGCTTCCGTTATGATGATCAAATTGACTCGCTTTCATATGATCACTGTTTTCCAACAATTCACCTTCTTCTGAACGCAATTCACTGATAGGATAACCCATATAACTATACAAAGCTGCTGAAATTAAATATCGTTGAAAATACTGAGAGACATGACCTAGAGGCAACTTCGCTGATAAATCTTCAATCAAATACTGAACTGTTCCTGGATTTAAATCAAGTGCTGGCATATAATCATCACTAGCACCAGATCTATCAGCAAAGTTGGCTCTATTATAATCTACAATTAATTCACTAAAACCACTACCCATTATATCTTGTTTGTCTTTAGTTTCAGTGCTAATATTACCCATCTCCATCTCTTGCTCCATGGCAGAATGCTGATGATTTTCATCTGCAACACTACCATTTCCTAGCAACTGAAATATTACATACATTAAACCACTATTTGCAACTGACCTAACGTCAGAAGTAAGTGCTTTACTAGAAGCTTTATCTATAGCCGATTGCATCTTGATACTAAACGTAATCGCCATAACCATTATTACAGCCAAAACACCAACCACCGCGATCAACACGGCACCATTTTGATTACTTTTATTGTTTCTTATTAATTGCATAATGGATCCTTTTTTATTTGGATTAAAGATTCTCTAAGTTACTTCTATTGACGACAATGACTGTTGTGTAGGAATGTTCCACTCGATCATTGATACCATTACCATCTGTATCAGCATCAGGATATCGAGCAAATTTCAGCGGGTCGCCGTACAACTTCGTATCATCATTTTGAGCAAACTCTACTGTTACCTTGAGCACTACCCGTTTAAAATCAAACATATCATCTTTTTCAATGATTTCAGTTCTAACCTGCCAAATACTTTTTAATAAAGCTTGCATAGAGATATCCTGATCGTAATTTGATTTATCTCTATCAACAATGACATCAGCCGCCGTATATGAAGAACTCATCTGGGCCCTACTTTTTCTAACATCACCTCTCATAATAAATTCACGTCTGTAAACCATCCTCTCACGTAATCCATTACCACCAGCGTAAGAAGAATCTCCCGTAATGCCGTAAGAAACATATCTTGTTGGTTTGTCTGAATAATCAATTCGAGTATCGCCCATAAATTTTTCAATGCCATTCCAATTTTGTAAGCCCCCATCCTTAACCACAGAGCTAACACACCTTAAGAACTCTTGATGAGTTGCACCAAATGCAGTCAAAGTAATCTCAACCGGTCCAGAATATGAAAATTGTGAAGGCAATGTTTTAGCAGGATCTTCAGTTCCTAACTGCGAGATAGTAACATAATCAGCCCCTGCTGAATTTCCATCTTTACCCAAATTAAACACTGGGAAAGAAGCTTCGAAATCAGTAGCAATAATACTAAAAAAGTTGTTGGCTCGAATGGCCTCTCCCAATTTACTGGTTATACCAGCATCAGAAGTTGCCACAGTACTTAAGACAAATCCAATAATTAAAAAGATCAACAACATCAAAGCTGTCGAAGTTATTAACTCAATCATCGTAAAAAGTTTTTTAACTTGATTTTTCATATATTTCTACTTTTTTATTAAGGTTTACGGTTAGTAGCGTCAAATGCGTAAAACATCGTGTCAAACTCATTATTCACCGTCATAAAATATCTTTTAAGTACCAACCTAGGGTTTCCATTTGCATGAATACCCATACATCCATTTCCAATTTCAGCATATCCCTTGATCTTCTGGTCAAGTTCATCCTTGATCGCCTTACCTTCATGATCCGTCAAAAATTCTGGAATAACCACTGTACTATTAATCTGAAGATCCAAACTATCTTTGTCACTATCAAAAAAACTTGAAATACTTTCTGTTTGCAAAAACATGTTTTTAAGCGTATAAGTTTTACCTACAGTATTACTACTCTCAATTGTATAATCATCCATATTTATGCCAAAAGTGTGTATCAAACTGGCAACGGCATGCGCTTTATGAAGTGAGTCAGATAATTTAACTGCTCTAGCCCCATTTTGTATCGCAACCGGGAAAACACTTAAAACTCCCAATAAACCAACGCCTAAAATAGCAATTGAGATGGTTATCTCACCTAATGTAAAAAAATTCTTTTGTCGTTTCATTAGTCACGCCCTCCTATAAAGTAGCTTGGATAGTCACTTTTATTTAGTCCCATATTATCAAAATTTCCTTCAACCATTTCTCCATTTTGCATTTGCATAAACCCAGAAACATCGCCACCATCATTTGCAATTTGAAAATAAAGGATTTCAGCTTCCAAAGTACCAAAACTACTACCAACTGACATCCCTGTAACTCCATTATTATTATCAAAAACAACATAAAAATAAAAGGGTGAAATTACAATTGCCTTAAGGTTACCTAGGTCAGACTGAGCTGGTATTACAACTGCTTTATCATTTCTATAAACTAATGAAGGTTTGTTTTTTCCATAACGTACAGCCCAAACTCGCCTTAACATAATTCCACTTTGATCTTCACCACCAATAAAAAGTTCTGAGTTCAGTTTTCTAGTTGGGTCAGGAATTCCATTAAAATAAGTGGAGTAATCTGTAATACTGTTTTGATTAGGAGTACCACCATTAAAAGATCTAGGATTAACAGCAATTGATCTATCACCCATAACAAATGTCGGTACACGAACTGTCCAGTTTTTTTCAAATTGTTGATATTCTTGAACAGTGATTGTCATTCCTTCTTCAGATATTTGATCTTCATCATCATTGCCCGTTTGAAAACTAGCTCCTAACAATTGCAGATACCATCTAATATCAACCTCATAGCCAAATTGGGCATATAAAGAATCCTCTTGATCAGCTGTCAAAGAACCACCATTGAGTGCTTTCTCATTAGCATAAATAACCGCATAATTAGTATCAGCTATTGCTTTTGCTTTCTTTCCGTAGACAAATTTATAACGAGTACCACCTTTTGTTGGATAAATAGCCACAGAATCTAAATAAGTATCCCACCAGCTACCTACAGCTGTGTCCACGTCATCTTCAAGTGCGGCATAATCAATCTCACCACCGCTATCCTTCATAAGAAAACACCTGCCATTAATATCAAGTGTCATAACTTCTGCACCAGCTCCATCATCTAGACCTTTATTTTTAAGCGGTCTATAAAAGAAAGCTGTACCCGTATCTGGATCTAGAATTCTCATTGACTCACTATGAAAATAAGTGTTTTGATAAGTAGTTCCAACCTTTCTTCTAGATACTGGACGTCGCATCCAATAGGGGCCCCCAATAAAGGTATCAGCAATTTGCTGAGCGGTTGCAGTGCCTGATCCCACCGTAGCAGCATAAGCTGCTTGCATTGTTGCTACAGAAACTGTCGTTTTATCAGCACATAAATAACATTGTATCCAGAAAAAAGTTGTACTGGCATCTTGACTTGAAACACCATCACCATTAATATCTGCCTCAGCTACACTTCCCCCAATATATGGCAAAGCATCGATAGCCAAACCATCTAAATCGACAGCATTTCTAAAGAATTCATTCCTTATAATAGCTCCCTTAGGGTCATATCCAAATACGGCCCTTGTCATATTTCGACTATCAAATGCTATAATATGTGCCACTTCAAGCTGACCCCTAACAGAAGCCATTATCTGACCTTTTCTAGCATTGGTTAACATAGGGCCTATTGCTGGAACCATTATGCCAATCAACAGCAAAATGAGTCCCATAACAGCCAGCACTTCTAATAAAGAAAATGACCTTTTAATACTTTTCATTTTATGCTCCAACAAGTTACTTCCTCTTAAATTTAAAGATCACTTAATATTATAAAAATTGGATATATTATCATTATCTTGATCTTCTTCTTTTAATGAATCTACAGGTGCAAAATCTATATATACAAAATTACCCTTCGTATCTACATCTCCCCATATTTTATTTTTTTCTGGATAAGCCTCTCTACTATAACCCACCGATGGCCCTCTAACTTTATAATCCTTTTTCACCCAATTTATATAATTTTTGTCTGGCCCACTCGAAGCAAGGTCAAATGATCCTGTATTAAAATAAGGAGGCACCCTATCGTACATAATACCATTAAGAGCTGAACCTGTAGAATTAGTGCTCCAAAAAGATTCATATGGCTTCACACTATTATCTTTATCATCAAAGGTATATTCCTGTGCACTTGAAACAAAAAAGTATGGTTTACCCCAGGGATCAACAATTTTATAGGAGTCCATCATCTCAAAAACACCTTGACCGTACCTCTGAAATGAATCCAAATCTCCCGCCACTTTATTACCTAAACAATCCACCGCATCAGGTCTCCCTGCAACCTCTAAAGATGATCTTGGCATGTCAATAAAAGGTTTTGCATCTTTATATTTCGGTGAAACTGCACGCCCTTCTTGCATTCGTCCTTTCATAGGACGACAAAGGGCATCATACAATGCTTTAGCTGATTCAGTATTATTATAACCACCTTCAAAACTATCCGAGTAAAAATTATGCCATCCACAAGAATAGGTCTTATCAGTAGGGTCAAGTTCGCATTTAAATGGTTTGTCTGAAAGGGCACATTTTTGAGCATAATTTGGGTCATCTTTTTCAATTTTTTCCACTGATTTAATAGCATACTGCCCACTACCTTTAGCCCATCCGGACTTAAAATCTCCAATATCTGAAATAGTTTGCTTAACGGGGCATTGATAACCATTTCCATCACCTCTATCCCCCCCAACATCATCACGGAAGTCATAGGATTGAACAACTAAGTAGAACCAATATCTAATCTTTGCTTTTAAAATCACTTTACCTTTACCTTTCCTTACACCAAAATAAGCAGGAAGAGCATAAAGATATTTTAAATTAGCTTTTATTTCATTGAAAATATCTGAGGGGGTTGCACTTGGATTTTTAACCAGATACTCTCTAGAAAGTTGTGTCAAAGCATTTCTGTATCTATCAGTAATCACCTGTAAGGCATCATTAATTTTATCATAAGTATTCGAGCCTGAAGCATTGCTAAAGGCATCTGCAATAACCGCTTCAGCCTGGGTTTCTTCAGCAGCATACCAATTATTATCTGTCCATTGGTTACCAGCGCCAGCAGCGGCTTTATCAATGACACCCTTCCAGCCTTTTGAATTATAACTGTAATAAAGACCACCCCATTCCCAAGCTCCAATTCCATCAAGATCAGCATCTTCGTTATATGAAGAACTCATATAATCCGGAGGATAACTACCTGTGGCTCCTTTATAAGCAACAATCGCATTTGCAAGCTTTAAAATTTCAGCTGACGCTTGTCTCTCTTTATATTTCTTGATCATTTCTCCACCCACGGAAAAAATACCTACCGTTAAAAAAAGTAGAATAACGACCACAATTAACATCTCTAACATGGTAAAACATTTTTTATTCATAATATATTTCTCCAAAAGTAAAATTACTCACCTTAAAACAAACTTGTAATCAAAAGACCGATCGCCTTCTTCATTTTTGTATATAAACTTATAATAATAGACAAATGCTGTACCATCATTTGCACCTGTCAAACCATAGGTATCTACAGGCTCTCCACCATCCTTTTCGTGGTTTTTGCCATAATAAAACTCAAACTCACCTGTTAATTTTTCATAATCATAAATTTGCTTATAACCACTTTCAATTTCTGCGTCAGTCGAACTAACAGATACTTTTGATACCCATACATCAATCATTGTATCAAAAACACTTAAAATTTTTGATTTAGGATTATCTGTAATAAAAACTCTTTTCTGATCTAAAGAACCTACTTTTCTTAAATGTGACAATGTTATTTTTTTATTTCTAGGAATCATATTTGCAGCAGTTTGAGCTCCAAACACCTGCATCTCTACTGTCATAGAACTAAAAGCCATTACCTGAGTCTTTTGGAGAGCATTTTTAGACACGGTAGAATATATAAAAGCACTAATTGTTGTTAATATCATAATAACAACAACTACGATCATAAGCTCAAGCATCGTAAACCAATTATTTTTCAATGTGTTTTGGTCTTTTAATCTTATCATGGTCTTCTCCCCGACGTTATTTCTGCAAATGTTGTAATATTATCATCATCATAATCTTCACCAGCTACACCAATCCACTTTCTTTCTTCATCAACAGTATCATTCCAACTATCTGCAAAATGATCGCCTTTTATCAGATTAGATATTTTGCCATCTTTTCCGGCACTAAAAAGATCAAATCCATTTTTTATATAAGGCAAAGCAACCATTCCATAAATAACTGCCTCACGAATATCTTTGTCTCCATCAAGTGGCGCTATCTCATAACCATTCTGAAAACTACTGTCATTCCATTCATATAGATTTTCACCTGATTTATTATTCCTAAACATGTAGTCCATGTACAATGACACAGTAGACTTCTCTCTGTTTTTATATAGATCTTGGATGATATCTTCATTTTTTTTCATCCGGCCTTCATGCCAAGTGATCGCATTTCTCATACCGCATATTGGTCTTCCCCAACCATCAACAATAGTTGTCATCTCAGTTGTGTTGCCATAACGAACAGCGTCAGAACCAAAATAATCAGCTTTAATACTAAAGTCCCCTTTGTTGATTAAATCATAATAACCATTTGCAGTAATATTATTGGCAACAACATCCTCATCTCTAAAAGTCACGATAGTATTTGGCTTCCAAACTAGACGATACAAAGGATGGGCTCCTTCTTCAATAAATTGCTCTCTAGATTCGGTTATTGTAATTTTACCAATTTTTTCTAATGAAGTTTTTATCAAACCAACCATAATTCCGGCATTTCGATCTTTTAAAGAGTTCATCGTGGCACCTGCAATAGAAAAAACAAGATAAGCTAAAATAGACATTACACCCATTACCATTAACAATTCTATTATTGTGAAAGGGTTACGTCTTAGTAAGTTCTTTTTAACCAATTTCAAAAGCATTCCTTAAAAAACAAATTTTCCAATAAATACCCCTAAAAATATAGAGGCACCTGCCATTCTTAATAAATTAACATCCATACTTGTAACTTGCTGATAACTGGCACTTAAACGACAAAGCATTTTGCTATTAAAACCAACAAACTCTCTCGTAAAAAACATAAAAGACAACGATAGTCCAACTAAAAACAAGTTAAAAAATGCTATTGATCTCGCCATATCCAAACCAGTTGCAGATACCTTATTCATTTGAGTAACTGAAATCATATAAAAAGCATATGCCAAGAAAGCAACAGCAAAGCCAACAGCTCTAAATTTCCATGAACCCACAGATTGATGTTGAGGTCCTGTCGCAACTCGAACTCTAGCCATGACATTTTGAGTAAAATCATTCGGCACAACTAATGCATCTGCATCAATACCGAAATTTAAATTACCCATACTGTTCATCGCTTTTTCGTACACTTCATATTCCTTTTCACAAGACTTACAAACACTCATATGATCTGTTAGAGGATTAACAAAATCATCCGCTAATTCTTTATCATAAAATGCTGAAAAGTAAGTCTCACTATTTTGACAATTAATCATGGTTCAATCCTCAATATACACTTTAAAAGCAGGTTGTCATTCATTTACAATACCTTTTAATTTTTCCTTTAATTGCAGCCGTGCTCGTCTCAAACGACTATCTACACCTTTGTGTTCTAAACCCAAAATTGCACCAATTTCTTCGTAAGATTTCGAATAAAAATGGAACAACATAATCACGTCTCTATATTTATCGCCCAAACTATCTATCGCTTTGCGAATAGTTAAATTTGTTTGCTCTCTGATCATCAAGTCATCAGCAGATGACTCACTGTTATCTAATATCGCTCCACTCTTTTCTATAAGAGAATCTAAGCTAATTCCACGTTTCTTAAGATTACGCAAATACCCAAAACTGGTGTTTTTGATAATGCCGTATAACCAACTGTGAAACTTCATGGGGTCTTCCAATTTATTCAGTTTTTCAAAGGCCTTTACAAATGACTCTTGTGCAACATCATTGGCAGCCGCCTCATTACTAACCATTCCAAATGCCAAACCAATAGCAAACCGTTGATAGCGCTCTACGAGAAAACGAAAATTTTCAGTTTCGCCAGCCAAAACCTCACCAACGACTCGAGCGTCTTCTTTTCGACGCAAAAGCCTGATCTCATTCTCATTCAAAGCGAACACCCACAAGACATTTGAATTTACCCTTTCATAGATACTATATATGATTCATCTCCTTCAAGAATTTAGTCTTTAAGTGCAAAATGATTCAATTTAAATGCTAAACTCTCGAAAAACGACTTAAAATTCCAATAATGTATCTCATAGAAAACTATTCTCATTTATTATACAAACTTTTACTTTGTCTCATTTCTATATATCTCTATAAAAAATAAGACTTTACAATAAAATAGCCTCAATTTTCTCAAATACTGTCTCATTAAATAGATAATAAATGTAAGCACTTTCAAAAAATGTTACTAATAAAAAACACAAAATACTATCAATCAATGACTTACGATTTTTTACGTATTGTGGTATCGACATTGCTATCGTTTTCAGCCAAGTTAAATAACACAATAATGAGAATAAAAATGAAAACAGAGACTATTCGCAAAACTGCACGCCGTAATTTTTCTGAACGACTTAACTTAGCAAAACCATTCATTATCAAAAAGCATTTTCTGCCTTTACTAAAGCCATACTTTCTGCTAATCGCCGGAGCAGTTATATCGCTGATTATCTTCTCCTTAACTTCTTTAACGCTACCGTACGTTTTGAAAATAGCGATTGATGATGTCTTACCAAATAAAAACATACGCTTACTAACTGTTGGTATCATTAGCATCGTCTTAATATTTGGCATTAGGTTAATCTTCTTTTACATTAGTCACTACCTCACCTACTATACAAGCCAGAAAATTCTATTTGATATCCGCAGAAAACTTTTTCAACATTTACAAAAATTATCTGTTCGTTTTTATCAAACTCACCGAACTGGGAAATTAATTTCAAATGTAATTACTGATGTCGGTGTGATTCAACAATTGATTTCATCAACGCTCATTAATTTAGCCGTACACTGCTTTCTTATCATCTTAGTAATGATTTGCCTTTTCATTATCAATTGGCAACTAGCTTTAATATGTTTGGTCGTCATCCCCTTTCATGCCGCCAATTTTTTATACTTTAAAAAAGAGATCAGGAAGAACTCTCTAGTCAGACAAGAAAAAGTATCTGAAATATCCGGAAACCTAGCAGAAATATTAACAGGCTCAACAGTTGTAAAATCATTTGCAAAAGAAAAAACGGAATCAAAGCACTTCATAACCGACTTAAGAAAATTATTTGACATGAACTTAACCATCGTAATGCAAGGGGTATGGTCATCAACCTTTGCCGATATTCTAGTTTTAATCGGACGCCTAATTGCCCTAGGATCTGGAGCCTGGTTTGTCTTTGAAGGACATATGTCCATTGGAGAATTTGTATGTTTCTACTCTTACTTAGGAATGCTTTTCCCATCAATCGTTCAATTGAGCAGTTTATCACAAGTGATTGCTCAAGGTTCAGCAAGCATGACCAGAATCGGAAGATTACTAGAGGAAAGTGTCGAAGTTGAGGATGAAAAAAATCCAATAACTACTGATTCTTTTAAAGGGAATATAGAATTTAAAAATGTCACTTTTGCTTATTATGGCAAAGCTATCATTAAAGATTTCTCCTTGAATATTAAACCAGGTCAGTCAATTGCTTTTGTCGGCCAAAGCGGTAGTGGGAAATCAACCATTGCCAATTTACTGGTTCGCTTTTTTGATGTTACCGGTGGCTCAATACACATTGATGGTAATGACATACGAAAATATAAGATGAGCAACCTAAGAAAAAATATTGGCATTGTTCAACAGACGCCATTTCTTTTTAGCGGAACTATCTTTGATAATATTAGCTATGCCAAAGATGGATCTAGCCTTGAAGAAGTAATAGAGGCGGCTAAAAAAGCTAATATCCATGAATTCATTGAAGAGCAAGAAGACAAATACGATACTGTTGTAGGTGAAAACGGTGTGAATTTATCTGGAGGTCAAAGGCAAAGACTTTCAATTGCCAGAACTCTATTAAAAAATCCAGATATTCTGATATTAGATGAAGCCACATCCGCCTTAGACAATCATTCGGAAAAGGAAGTACAGAAAGCCTTGGAAGCGTTAATGAAAGGTCGCACAACCATTACAATCGCACACCGATTGTCTACCATAAAAAATGCCGATTCTATTATCGTTCTAGAAAACGGCAGAATCAAACAACAAGGAAACCACAATGAACTGCTCTCAAAGGACGGGCCTTATAAAGAACTTTACTTATTAAATCAAGAAGGAGAACACGATGAAACTAAAAAATGACGAACCATTACCAGCACAATTTAAAAAGACATCCCTTAAAACAACATTAGGTTACTTTAAATATTGGCTATGTTTATCAGCCGTTATGTTTGCAACACTAACGTACTTACTTTCAACAGCTGGAATTCAATAAAAACTTTTACAAAGGTTAATAAACAATGAACATTGCAAATGAAAATAATTGGCAACAATTTATTCGAGAGGGCATTGAGCCAAAAATAAATGGGAAAATAGTTGAAAGCTGGAAAAAATCTCAAGCAGCTAAAATAAATCCCTATTTAGAAAATCTCAGTAGTTTACCAAAAATTAGTTATAAAAAACAGCCGGCTAGCAAACAGTTTTTTAATGAAGTCGTTAACTACATCAACACCTGCTTTGCAGGTGCGATGGAAGATGACTCGGCATGGATCTTTTGTGATGAAGATGGCTTCATATTAAAAGTAAGAGCTAACTCAGATTATTTTAAAAAAGAAATTCAAGATATGGGTATTGTCGAAAGAATTTCCATGGCCGAGAATAGCATTGGCACCAATCCTATTTCATTTGCAATGAATAAACAAATAGCTTCTACCTGTAGTGAGGCCGAGCACTTTTTAAAAATATTTCATAATTACAAAGGTGCCGCTTCCCCTATCTACAACATAGAAGGCTCTCTAAGAGGCTATTGCATGATATTTTCAAAGAAACATTTTATGAGAGTATCCACCTTAAAAAATCAATTGCTACTTTTGATTCAAGGCGTTGACCGTCTTTTCAGATTAACAAGATCCCGCAAAAGACATGATAATTTAAAAACAAAAGTTGAGAACGCCTTATTCGAAGATCATCTTGTCCCTACCGTAATTCTCTCAAGTAATGGTTTTATCCGACAAGTTAATAGCCCAGCGATGCAAATGTTAGAAATTGATGATGAAAGTCGGAATGAATCAAGCTTGGATCAAATTGCAAAATTCACACCAACTATCAAAGAAACATCTCACAATGGATTAGAAACTCAAAATATCCCAATGACCATTGAATATAAAAAAGGTAAAAAAGTAAATGTTCTAGTTAACAGACTACCTTTCTATAATAGCAAAGGTCAGTTTATTGGTGTCTCATTACAATTTTATGAAAAAGAAAAAATCCAAACCAAACCACAATCTACCTACAAAGCTAGGTATACTTTTAATGATATTGTCGGAATCACCAAAGGCATTCAAGAAGCAAAAGACATCGCTTTACGCGTAGCCCAGACCAACATTAACGTTTTATTAATTGGCCCTAGTGGAACTGGTAAAGAAATGTTTGCCCAAAGTATTCACAATTCTAGCGATAGAAGCACTGGCCCCTTTGTTTCCATCAACTGCGCGGCTATTCCAAAAGACATTGCTGAGTCAGAATTATTTGGTCATGCAAAAGGAGCCTTTACAGGGGCAAATGATAATGGCAGTATTGGCAAATTAGAAGCTGCCAATGGCGGAACTATTTTCTTAGATGAAATTGGTGACATGCCTCTTGAGTTACAAGCAAAATTATTACGGGTATTGGAAGAAAGAAAAATTACAAGAGTAGGTGAAAACACAGAACGACCTTTATACGTAAGAGTAATTGCAGCCACCAATAAAGACCTTCTAGAATTAACTCAAAAAAATGAATTCAGAGAAGACCTTTATTATCGATTAAGTGTCACCTCAATTATCCTACCACACTTAAAAGATTCCAAAGAAGATATTCCTATGCTCGTGGAAAATTTCATTGAACTCTATAATGAGCAGATGGGTAAAAAAGTCATCGGTTTCCAAGACGAAATCCTAGAAAGACTTAAATCATACGATTGGCCAGGCAATATTCGGGAACTCAGAAATGCGATCGAATTTGCAACCATGCTAAATCAAGGCGAAGATTACATCACCTGGGAACATATGCCCGGAAACTTAAGGCTTCCACTCTTGTACCAAAAAAAGCTAATGGAAAAAGATTCCATCGACCCATTAGATGTTGAGAGACAAGAAATCAACAGAACCGAAACTGCTTTAGTCAAAAAAGCTATTGACTTAAGCCAAGGTAAAATGAACGATGCCGCTAAAATACTAGGTATCAGCCGTGCAACTATGTATCGAAAAATAAAAAAATTAGGCATCGCGCCCTATAATTAAACAACAACATACATACCGACTAGCAAGAGTAATTTTCTCTCTAGTCGGTATTGTAATTGTTATTTTTAATTCCTGCTTATCCATGCCAAAAAAACTAATGAGTAGATTTTGTGATACCTGGTTTCGATAACTTTAATTTCAAAAATTAAAATACTTACTTATTTGCCACCCAAATAAGAGAATTAATAATCATTTTGAATTGTAAACTCATCTGGCTAACTGATGGCATCGATTTTACTTCATACTCTTTTAAAAAATCATTGATTGCTTTTTCTTTATCTTGATTGTTAAAGGCTTTTATTCTGGCTTCTTCAAATTTGATTTTTTTATTAAAGTCTTCTTTCGTTAGTAAATCATTTAAATGGGGAGAAATAAAATTAGGGACTTCACTAACTAACATCAAAGGATCTCTACCTAAACTTTTGATAAACTCCATTGAAGACCAATGAAATTTTGCTGCCATAACTTTATCATCTCTTGCTAAGAAATATTCTTTCATTTTCACACTCGTCGGTGAAGTAGAAAATCCCTCATCAAGACGAGTAAAGCCTTTTTCTCCAAAACGATCAATATTTAATAAGTCATAATTCATCAAGAGCGTTTCTTTCTTAAGCACCTCTCGCAAATGCTGTGAAGATTTTCCGTGGTTATCCCCAATTAAATACCAGACACCACCTCCAACACCTAAACTATGCAATGAAAAATGAGCATCAAATGGACCGAATTGAGATAAAAATGTCGATGCATTTTTATTTTCGGGCCTGACTAAAGTAGATGCTGTTTCAGGAAACCCAAACTCGATGTCATCACCAGGTAGTTCTCGAACAGCATTTTCAAAATAATGAGAGAAAGAAAGCGGTAATTCCATCCAGGAATTATTTTTTAAAGCTCCATCAGGATTCATCTGTGGGATAATAATAAATGTCCATTCATTCAATAAAGCCTTACTTAAATTATGATTGGATAGCCATTGGCATAAAAAAATTAACATCATTGGCCCAACAGGTTCATCAGCATGACAGCCGGCAATTAAAGAAACCTTTCTTTTACCAACACCACATTTGACACCAAACATGGGTTGTCCATCACGGCTGTTTCCAATTTTAAATATCTTTATGCTTGGAAGCTGAGATAAAAGTCCTTTTAATTTTTCTGGTGGAACAAATAGTGTCGAAGGTACTTTTTTAATTAAATTATCGAAACTTTTAAATATTTTTGCGATGGACATTAAAGGATCTTAACGAAGACACCACACATATCATCAAACACACCTTCATTTTCGCCATACAGCTCAATCGATTCATATATTTTGATTAGACTTTCAGCAGAAGAAATATTTTTACAATCATCAACACATTCAATCAGTCGGTCTTCTCCAAAAAGCTCTTCTGTTTTATTGGAAACCTCAACGAAACCATCCGTATACAATAAAAACGAATCTCCACTCACCAAATCTAAATCAACTTCTTCTAATCGACTAGTAAATATATCTGAAGCGGCGGCCCCTAACATGATTCCTTTTGACTCAATCATTTTTGTTTTTTTACTATTGGCTTCATATTGCATTAAATAGGTGTGCCCTGCTCTCGCATAAGAGCCTTTTTTGGTTTTGGTATTTACTTTTAACACAGATGCTGTCACAAACATTTTTAAAGGCAAATCATGCTCAAGTAGCTTTTGTAATTTCAGCAAAACTTCTGATGGTGAGTTTAAATTTAATAAGATAATTTTTGAATATGCATTCAACATACTAACCACCAACGCTGCCGACACACCTTTACCAGAAACATCCGCATTAATTACATAAAGATCATCACCTTTAACAACTATATGGAAATAGTCACCACCGACTTGTTCAAAAGGTTTATAAAAAGCGGCTATATCGATACCTTCTAATTGAGGTAATTTATTAACATCTTGTATACATTGCCTTTGAACTTCTTTGGCAATACGAAGATCCATTTCTTGTTTTTCCTGATCAACGATTCTTTTCATCATTAAATTATGATTTAGGGCCCATGCTAAATTAGCCGTGCAAGCAGCAAAAAAAGTTTGATCATCTTCAGTAAATGTCACCGAATCACTTTCAATATCAATCAGCACAACCCCAATAACAACACTATCAACAATCATTGGTGCACATAAAACCGCCATTGGAGACTGACTTCTGACGCTTTCGCTATCAGAAAAGCGGACATCTTTTAGAGTATTGTTTGAAAGAATTACCTGCTGATTTTCTACGCAACAATCAATGACAGTATAGCTTAAATGACTCCCATCATAGTCACTACCATCGGCCATTTTACAATTTACAACTTCATACTGGTGATTATTTAGGTATAAAGCAATAATCGACCGGTAAGGCAAATCATCTTTGATAGAATCAAATACGAAATTAAAATAAGAACTCAAATCAGAGGATTTATTTCCTTCAGTACTAATTTTATAAAGAACATCTAATTTCTGTTGCAAACTTATTGTAGCGGGGAAACCTGAAATCTCATTCGCATCTAAACCAGGCAAAATCATAGATGTTTGTATGTCATCATCTATGATCCCTTTATTAATACTTGAAATCACTTTTTCAAAATCGGAATCAACACTCGAAGTCTCAAAATCTTCTTCTTCAGTAAATAAAAATGCGGACTGACCGATTAATATTAAATCCTTATTTTGAAGCTTAGAGTCTTGCCGGATTTTTTGTCGATTGATATAGATACCATTGGTACTGTTTAAATCATTTATATAAATATCGTCGCCTTTAAATGAAACATGGGCATGTTCACGACTAATGTCAGAATCTTCAACAACCCACTCTACATCTTGCGATCGGCCAATGCAAAACTCTTTACCATCTAAAAGTCTAATTTCACCTTTAATTGGTCCGCTAACAATTTGTAATTGTTTAATCATTTAAAGTACTCCAACTATAAGAAAAATCAGTATAACACTTAATCAAGACCTTAATAGATTTATTAGATATTTTTAACTTTAATGAGTACCGACTCTTTGATATGACCTCTTAATATAGGAATAAATTCATCTTCAGTTTCATCTAATTTTTGATAAAGAGGCTCTCGAGAATAACTGGCTCGTTCTAATTTCACACTACCATCAGTTTTGATAATTGCGTATGGTGCTGCTGGATCGCCATCAAAAGGCAAACCACTACCACCAGGATTTACAAAATATTTATTTCCACAATCCTCCATAAACTGATGATGCATATGACCCGCCCAAAAATAATCTTTTTTAAAATCTTTAATATATTCTTTAGCTTCCAATGAAGAAACGCCTCGTCGATTAGAATCTTCCCTACCATGACAAAAATAATGATGGATTTTATTGATCGACAAATGCTTTTCATCAATCGTTAAATTTTTAATTTGATCAACCCTACTTCTACCTAAAGAATTAAACGTTCGTTTTAAAGAACTTCGAACTCTTCGACAAAGATCCGAGCCGATTTGAAAGCTTCCGATTTGACGATCAGGGTAACGATGGATTTCGTCATATAGGTAATCTTCATGATTTCCATGTATAAAAAACATATTCTCTAATTTCATAATAATTTCAAAGATTTCAACAGGCGAAGGGCCCAATGTAAACATATCCCCTAATATGCCATATCCTTGTATATCATAATCGTGGTGAGCTTTCTCTAAAATCGCCTTAAAAGCATCATTGTTTCCATGTAAGTCAGATATGATTAAATACATGCTTTGTATTCCATTAAAAATCAAATATAGGAATTTAATTATTGATTGTTGCCTAGATGAAATTGATTATAATCACCACTCAATTGAAAAAAAGAAATATCATTTAAAAGAAATAATCATGGGACGAATTGGCAAAATAAATAGAAAAACAAGTGAAACAGAGATTCAAGTGACATGGGATTTAGACCAGGCTGCAAAACCTTCCATTGACACCGGCATTCCCTTTTTAGATCACATGTTAGATGCACTAGGTAAACACAGTGGGACATCTTTAAGCATTAAAGCTAAAGGTGATTTGCATATTGACCCTCATCACACTTCAGAAGATATCGGTATCTGTCTGGGCCTCGCCTTAGAAGAAGCCATTGGAGACAAAAAAGGGATCACTAGATTTGGCTACGCATCAATTCCAATGGATGAAGCGTTAATCAATTGCTCTATAGATTTGAGCGGAAGATTTTATCTAGTATTTAATGTACCCACATTAAAAGGTAAATTAGGCGATTGGGATGCTGAATTGGCTAAAGATTTCTTCTATGCTTTCTCCATGAATGCTAAATGCAATTTACATTTAAATATGCCGTATGGTGAGAATCGTCATCACATCATTGAAGGGCTTTTCAAATCAACTGCTAGAGCATTAAAAGTGGCCATTGCTAAAGATGATAAAATAAAAGATGTCGCTAGCACAAAAGGTGTTTTATAAAAGAAATCACTTGTCAGTTGCCTTTGTCTTATAATTCTTAAATAATTATGGCATGGATAAAAAGGATAAAAGAGATATTTAGTTTTCTTATCCTTGTTCAATTTCTTGAAGCAAGGTTAAATATTCTTCTTCTGCGATTTCAATTTTAGTGACTAATTTTTGCAATAAATCGGTGTTGTCAACTGTAAAGGCTTCGGCATCACTAGAGAGCTTCTTTTCTAAACGGTTCTTTTCCATCGTTAAGTTACTAATTGATTTCTCAATTTTCTTAACTTTATTTTTGGCTTTTTTCAATTGTTCATATTTTGCTTTATCTACTTTTTGAGGTTTTCCCGTTTCATTAGACTTATCACTAATAGTAGATACATCATCCGGATCTTCCATTTTTTGTTTTAGGTGATACAAATACTCATCATACCCACCAGGAAAATCTCTTAATTTACCATCATTGATTTCAACGATTTGATTCACAACAGATTGTATAAACGATCTCGAATGGCTAACAAATATTACAGTACCATTAAATCCTTTTAAACTTCTACTCAAAGCTTCAATTGTTTCAAAATCTAAGTGATTGGTTGGCTCATCAAATAAATAAACATCTGCTTTTTTTAGCAACATGCCGGCCATGCATAATCTCGCCCTCTCACCACCACTTAACACGCTAACAGATTTTTCAACATCTTCATTTTGAAATAAAAAACTACCGGCCATGTTTAAGATTTCCTGCCTTAAAACACCTTTGTCACTAGATCTCTCTAAGTATGAATAAACGGTATCAACATCAGCAATCCCCTGATAAACATGTTGAGCATAATAAGAAATCTCTATTTCATGACCCCATTTATATCTACCATCTAACAAAGATAGTTCTTCGGCAATGGTCCGTAAAAAGGTAGTTTTACCTTGTCCGTTTTCACCAAGAATGGCAACATGAGCGCCTTTATCGATTAATAAATTTATATTATCAACAATTACTTTCTCTCCATAACCAATTGATAATTCTTTGCATTCTAAAGCTCGACCCTTGCGCAGATTTTTTAAATGGGGCATTTTTATTCTAACGGTTCTTTCAGGAGCAACTCGTTCTTCAAATGTTAAACGATCTAATTGTTTTTGTTTATTTCTAGCTTGTGCAGCCCCAGAAGCTTTCGCTCTATTTTTATTGATAAAAGTCTGCAATTGCTTTTGCTTAATCATTACGTTCTGTTGTGTTTTTACCCTTTGCAATTCTCTTTCTTCTTTATCATTTAAAAATGTATTTATTTTTACAGGATAAAAAACTAATTTCCCCATGGAAACATCTAGGGTTTCGCTACAAGTATCCATAAGGAATTCTCTATCATGAGATACGATTAAATAACCGCCTTTGTAGCTATTTAAAAACCGCTCCATTAATAATTGAGTTTGAACATCAAGAAAATTGGTTGGCTCATCCAGTATTAAAAAATTTGGATCTTGCAATAACATCGAAATGATTTTAACTCTTGTCTGATAACCGCCGGACAATTCGCCAATAAGCTTATCATTAAATAACTCATTTTTGATTTGAAATTTCCCAGCGACCTTACCACATTCCCAATCTTCTTTACCGGTATATCGCATTAAAAAACTCAATACCGTTTCATCGGGCTCAAAAGGGTCATGCTGCTCAATATACCCTAATCGCATATGTTTACTTAAGACAATTTCACCGTCATCCGGCTCATCTTCACCTAAAATCATTTTACATAAAGTAGATTTTCCGGAACCATTTCTTCCCACTATTCCAATTTTTTGGTCTTCACCTATTGAAAAAGTAGCTTCATCAAAAATTACCTTTGATCCAAATCTTTTATCAACTTTATTGATGGTTATAAATATTCTCACGCTTCAAACTTAAAAAGATGTCATTCAAAAAAATCGGGATTTTACCTAAAACATTTATTTTCTCTTTAAAAAAGACGATCATAGACCAAAACAAAAAAAAAAGTAAAATACTATTTCATTCGAATACTTTAAACTTTCTCAGGAAATAATATGTTAAATATACCTGAAGCACCCAATGAAATGTCAGGTCAAAATGTCTTAATAAGATTAATAGATAGTATTAAATTTCGTTTTCAAATAGCGACACATGGCTTAGAAGAAAAAGACTTCGCCTTCAAACCCTCAGATCAGGGAATGACATTAGAGAATTTATTAAAACACATCTACCACCTTCAAAAAGGGATTCTTTCAGCCTATTCAAAAATGGAATTATCTAAAACAGATCCATTACCTGAACAATACGTCGAGGCAACAATAAACATATTGGATCAAACTAGAGCACAACTCTTAACCATGAGTGATCAAGATCTTCTAGACGCCTCTTTCCATAAATATTCCTCATGGCATATTATAAATGGCCCTTTAGCAGATACACTAACCCATATTGGTCAAGTCAATATGATGAGACGTATGTTTGGCAATCCTACTCCTAAGGCAAGTGTGCTAGCTGGAACTTTTGATCCGCAAAAACAATAATCATGTATACCATTAAAACAACCGATTTAATTTTAAAGAAACAAACTAAACGGGAACACTTTTTTAGTAAAGAACTGCGCGTTATTTCTCGATCAGGTTTACATATGATTGAGAAAAATTTGATCGAACAGTTAAGAGAGTATGGCACAGATGGCGAAATATTAATATTAGAAAATCGCACAGGTGTCTTGCCAATGGCATACCAACATTTTTACCCAAATTCAAATATTGATGTACAAAATCTAGATATCCATCATTCAAAAACTGTACTACGAACTTTTAAACAAAATGAATTCAATAAGCTCACACCTGAAACAAAAGCAACATTAGATGAAACCAAAAAGTATGATTTAATTATTTTCCAATTAGCCGTGGATGTCGAAACTGAATTAATACAAGATATTCTGCAACAGATCCACATCTCACTCAATAAAAATGGATTCTTAATCATTTCGAGAATCGGAAAATCACAATTCATTTTAAATAATCTAAAAACAATTTTTGGTGGAAGCTCATTACTCCAAGGTAAAAAATCCGGACAAGTAGATATTGCTAAAAAGAAAAATGAATTGAAGAAAATTAAAAATTTTAAAGCTAATTTTGAATTAACGCTAACCGAAAAACAACCCATTCTGCTAGCATCAATTCCAGGTGTATTTGCGCACCGTAGAGTTGATCAAGGCGCGCTGGCGATCATTGAATCAATTGAATTAAAAGAAAAGGAAGTAATTCTTGATTTAGGTTGTGGCTGCGGTTCTATGGGGATTACTCTTGGAAAACAAAACGAAACCACCGAAGTTCACTTCGTAGATTCTTCAGCAAGGGCAATTCATATGACCAATGAAAATGCTGAAGCAAATCAATTAGAAAATTATTTTGTTCATTTAAGTGATGAAGGCATAAAAAAGAAAAATCATTTTACTCTAGTGGTCGGCAATCCACCCTACTTTTCAGATTATAAGATTGCAGAAATGTTTCTTCAAAATGCCTATAATAATTTAAAAAAAGGTGGAAGAATCTTTATCGTAGCCAAATCAATTGAATGGTACATTGAACGAATGCAATCCCTTTTCGGAAATCAGCAAATTTTAAATCGACGAGGATATAAAATAATCACTTCAACCAAATAAAAAGGGTTGCCTATTGTTTTTTCATTAATTGATTTTGGTAAGACTTTTAAAGAATGGCACTAAACTTTAGTGCCATATACGGACCTTCTTTTATGAAATCGTAGAAGGTGATAAATGCGTTAATAAATTAGAAGGTATTGGCTTTCTACCAGCAAAACCTTCGACATGATTATGATAATGCAAGACATGATCTTCATCACTTCTCCAACACAATAAAACAATATCTTCATCAATTAATGCTGGGAAATCAATCAGGCCTACTTCAAAGTTCCAATCTTTATAGATACATCCAAGACTTTCGATTTCTTCAAGTAGATGTTTTAAGTATTCTCTTTTTTCAAGAATCTCTTCATACTCCTTTTGAATATCAACATTCAAATTTTTTAAATCTTGACCTGTTTTTAAAATATCCCTCACAATTGATCTGATTAGAGGCAACATCAATTCAGCTTCTTTTGGACTAAAAAATTTATCTTTCATAAGAATACCATCACAAACTTGAAGTTAGTTTTAAACACCATAATTGTTAATTTAATTTGCAGAAATAATAACATTTTCTCTACACTTAGTATCGATTATTTTCCCAAAATATTCAAAAGATTTATCATGCAAACTACTATATTTAAACAGATTGTTATCTATTTTGTTAATTAGTAAAAAAGGAGATTGCATATATAAAACAATAGAACATAATGCGTGAACCACTATTTTAGACGCATAATCGCTATGTCTTCCGATCCTAATTCAGAAAACTTAAAAGAAATTAAAGAAATAACCGATAATTCCGATGAAGTCTCGGTTCAAAAGGGCGAAAACACCCTAAAAGAGCCTTCGGCCGGAGGGGAAGTCCAAAATGACTTTCATGTCATTGAAACTGAATTAAATCAACATATAAAAGAAGCCGGGCTATTTTATCAGTCGTTAGGTGATAGCTTGAGGAGAATGGAATCTGCTCACAAGAAAATATATCAACAACATAAAACAACTTCCGTTCAAATTCAACAATTAAAAAACAAAACAACTACAGCTGAAACAGAACTAGCTGCTTATAAACACAAGTTTAATGCTATCCTAACTTTGTGCTTTTTATTAATTGTTGTCGTCGTCGGTTTAGTTTTTTACGCCAAAGGCTTAGAAAATAATACATTTCCAAACCTGAATACAAATCAAGACAAGCCTCATACTGAAAACAATGCTAGCAATAATAAAAACGACATAAATCTGGAAAAGAAACCTACTGCTAAAAATCACAATGATGGCGCAACAAACAAAACTACTCCACCTGTAAAAATCAAGGATACTGAATCACCTACTAAAACGATACCAAAAGAAATAAGTGACTCGATTTCAAATACAACTCAGCTATTCAATGTTGAAATAATAGAAAAGAAAATCATAGAGCCTGATGAGAATAAATCTAAACTTGCAGAAGAGCAATCAGATAAAAAAGCTTTAGAAAAAGAGGAGAAAGAAAAAACAAAAATTGTAAAAAAAGAAAAGAAGGCAAAAAAGAAACTTATAAAAAAAATATGGTCAGAATATCAAAAAGCAATAAGCAAAGCTAATCTAACGCTAGCAAAAGAAAAATTACAAAAAATTATAATCATCGAACCTAATCATGATATGGCGAATAGTTTACTGAAACAGTTAAACGAACCACTTCCAGAACTAGATAAAGAAGAAAAGCCACAATAATTTATTTATTAAATAATTCCTAGCGATATACTTATTTACATTCAATTCATTCGTTTACTAATAATTACGGGGTTCCCTTGAATCAAAATAGTAACTTTCAATATCTAAAGGAAATCAAATGACATCTTGGACGAAAATTACAAACGTTTCAGCTTTCGAAGATACTGATCGAAAAACCTTTAAACAATTTACGGTCTTCTATCAAGACGGTGATTTTTTTGCCTGCGAAAATAGATGCCCGCATATGGGATACCCTATGAATAAAGGTACTATTCGCGATGGAGTCATAACATGCGCTTGGCATTATTGGGATTTTGATCTTAAACACGGTGGTTGTTACCGTGGAGCTTGTGATGATCTAAAAATTTACCCGTGTAAAGTTGAGAATGAAGATATATATGTCAATACATCAGAATCAAATAAAGATATCGAGACGTTATTAACTCACCTAAGAGAAAGTATGCGGTCAGGTGATATTTACCTACAATCCAAAGCAATCAACCAACTGGTAAGCGCAGATGTTCCAGCCGAAAAAATTGTCATCACGGCCCTACAACAAGCCTACCTACACAGTCAAAGAAATCATCAGACAGAACAATCCATCTACGAAACTCAAGCGATCATTAATGCCTATGAATTATCAACCCACTATCCAGCAAAAGAAAAAGCTTCCATTTTAATTCACGGGATCAAAGCAGCCTCAGGAACTACCGGTGATAGAATGGAAGTAACACCCTTGCCGGAACACACACTTAATGCGGCTACTAATAACAAAAATTTAATTCGTTATTCAGAAGAATCTTCTTCTATGGGAATAGAAAGAATTCTTCTAAGTATATACGCCGAATCAGGTTTTTCAGAAGAACTGCAAACAACACTTTTAGCATTGGCAACCCAAACTCATTATGCAAATCACCGCGAAGTTTTAACGTGCATTTCTGCTATTATTCAACAATCAAAAATAATTAAAGATCATCAATTGGATCGAGCTCTGCTAGCCCAAGCAGCATGGGTATTAGGAAAAAGTAGGACTCAACCAAATCTGGAAACAAAAGATGCCATTAAATGGCTAGACGAAAATGACTCTAAAATAATGGAAACCATTTTTACAGAATCCTCAGAATCAAATACCACTGAGATCGAAAAAATTCTATTTCAAAATAATCTAGGAACCATTTTTAAGGACTTTTTGCATTATCTTGAAAAAGGTCAAGCGTTTACAACTGTGTTAAATGACCTATCTCAAATATCTGCCAAACGATTTTCAAGACTTTGGTTAAATAATGGTGGTATGTGGAATAGCGCTAGTGAAGGTTTTAGGCTATGTAATAGTATCAGAGAAACTTCTCATCTAAAAGGTACCCACCAAATGAAAGCTCTCTTTTTTCTAGTCTTTTATTTTTATCAAACAAGATGGGTCCAGCCAGGAATTGAGAATAAGAACAAATCTGATGATAAGGTATTCTCATGGGATGATTATAACAACTCTTTTGAAAGCTTAGATGAACCAACAGCTAAAAATGCCATTAAAAACTTAACCACAAAAGAATCCTTAGCAGACGCAACCTTTATTGAGAAGTTCACAAAACCATTACTGAATGAAGATCTATCTCTAGTTCAGCTAAACACACTAATTGCGGTGTTGCATGAAGCCCAACATAATAAGGATTGGCAACCATATCTATTAGGCATGATCACCTATTCTATTGATCAAAAATTAAGCCAAAATACAAAGTCTGCAAGTAAATTTGGACTTGGTTATTTCTAAGTTTATCTCAAAAATAAAACAACTTCTAAATAAACTAAAAAATAGAATATCATATTTCAACCACTAAGATTCTACTAAAATTTTTAATTGAAAACGTTTAAACTATTAGGGAATTTCCAATGACCAAAATTAAAGTTTCCATGGTAATAAATTTTGGACGATATCCTGAAACACTCGTTGAATCATTAAAAGATTCTGATGAAATAGATATTGTTACTACAGAAAAATGGGGAAATAACACTGCCGAAGGTGCTCAAAGTATTATAGATCAAAAACCCGCTATCTTTCATGTTCACTGGCCTGAAGCAATTGCACATCACCTCCACAAAGGCCCAGAACTTTTTGCAGCGTACCAAGAGTTTTTTAAAACAATAAAAGCCAATGGCATAAAAATTATCTGGACACAACACAACATACTTCCGCATAGACTACGAGATGATGACTTCTATAAAAATCTTTATCAATTATTTGCCGATAATGCAGATGGATTGATCCACCATTCTGCTTGGGGTGAAAAATATTTTCATAACACATATTCAAGCAATGCCAAAAATGCAATCATTAGGCATGGCGCTTTTACTGATGAAGCAACCTACAAGGGTACCAAAGAAGAAGCGAGAAAAGAACTAGATATTCCAAATGATAAACGTGTATTTTTAACTATTGGCAGTATCAGACCAGATAAAAACTTAGATGAGCTGATAAACTGTTTTCTTCAACGTAGTGATAAAAATGAATTATTAATCTTTTCATTAAGTAATAATGGCCTACCTGAAGATATTAATAGATTAAGATCTTTAGCTCAAAAAGCGAAAACCGTTCGAATCCTAGAAGGTCAATTATCCTCTGAAGCATTAGCTATTAATGCAAAAGCTTCAGATACTTTTGTTTTTACCTATGGTGATAAAAATCTTACCTCAGGTAGCCCCCATCTTTCACAGGCCCATGGGATTCCTCAAATTTGTTTGCCTTCCCCCTACTCAGAAGAAGTAATGGGAAAATCAGGTTTATTTTTTGAACCAACCCCAACAATTGGAGATGGGTTAAATCAATTTTTAGAGGAATTAGATCAAAACAAATTAGAAGCTTATCAAAAGTTTTTTCAAGAAACTCCAGAAGAATATCAATGGGGAAATATAGCAAAAAAAACCGTAACGTTTTACCATAAAATATTAAACAACAATTAATAAGCCTAAGCTTTCTCAAATTTAAA
Source organism: Planctomycetota bacterium (assembly GCA_002746535.1). Taxonomy (GTDB): domain Bacteria; phylum Planctomycetota. The sequence continues at coordinate 31,023 of NVWA01000003.1, read as the reverse complement.
ACAATAATTACAAATTCTATTCAATAGATTAATAAGATAGGACTCTTAAAATTATAATCAAAACATCATTTTACGGATAAAAAATGTCAAAGATTAAAGTATGCACCATAGATATCTCACGTTACCCTGAAGCTGTTGTAAACTCTATTAAAGATTTGCCTGAAATAGAAATCGTTCCTTTTGCTAATATCAACAAAGATGCAAAAGCAGGAACACAAAAAATAATAGAGCAGAAACCTGATATTATTCATCTACACTGGCCTGAATGCCATGTAAATCGATCAGATGATGGCGATATACTTGTTGCAACCTATCAGGAATTTTTTAAAAAAATTAAAGAAAATAACATTAAAATAATTTGGACACAACATAACATAATGCCCCATAATTATAGGGATAGCACTTATTTTAAATCAATTTATGAATTATTTGCTGAAAATTCAGATGGACTTATCCATCATTCAGAATGGGGGAAAAAATATTTTCATGAAACATATAAATCAAATGCTCTAGATGCCGTTATCAGGCATGGTGCTTTTGTAGATGAAATAGAATATAATGGAACAAAAGAAGAAGCTCGAGACAAATTAGATATACCTCAAGATAAGCGCATTTATTTAACTCTAGGTGGAGTACGTAAAGATAAAAATTATGAAGAGCTAATTCGCTGTTTTAGTATGAGAGAAGAAAAAAATGAATTATTACTTTTTTCCTTAAGCCATATTGGAAACGATGATTATATAAACTTAATTAGGAAATTAGCCAAACCAGTAAAAAACATTAGGTTAATAGAGGGTCTAATGTCAAATGAAGATTTAGCCATTAATGCTAGAGCTTCTGACACCTTTATTTTTGCATATGGCGATAAAAACCTAACCTCTGGAAGCCCACATTTATCACAAGCACATGGTATTCCCCAAATAGTATTGTCTTCACCCTACTCAGAAGAAATAATGGGCGAATCGGGATTGTTCTTTGAACCAACACCAACAATTGGGGATGGATTAAATCGGTTTTTAGATGAATTAGATCAACAAAAGCTAGAAACCCATCAAAACTTTTTTCATTCAATTCCTGAAGACTATCAATGGGCTACTATTGGAAAACAAACCGTTAATTTATATAAAGAAGTTTTGAACAAATAAATGATTACAGTAAATATCACACCTTCAAATCAACGCTACATCGATGCCATTATTTCTAGATTTAAAAAGTACTCTGATATCAATCTCACAACCTGTGGTGAATGGGGGGTTAATTACATTCAAGCAATTCCAGAAATAATAAAAGGAAAACCAGATCTTTTGCATATCCAATGGCCAGAATCTGCACTTGGAGGACTAGAATCCTATGAAGATAAATTCAAATTTATTGACGATCTTGAAGAACAATTTAAAAAACTAAAAGAATCAAATATTAAAATCATATGGACTCAGCATAATATTCTTCCTCATGATCGTCATGAAGATATTTTTTTTCAGCAACTATATGAATTATATAGCCAATATGCCAATGGGTTAATTCACCACTCTAATTGGGGTAAAAAATATTTTCATGAAACATATCAATCAAATGCTTTGGATGCCGTAATTAGACATGGTGCCTTTGCTGATGAAGCAATTTATTTTGATTCAACAGATAAAGCCCGTTTAGAATTAAATTTTGATCCTCAAAAACGAATTTTCTTAACACTAGGCGGAGTCAAAGAATACAAAAATACGATAGAATTATTAGAGTGCTTTGAAAACAGACAAAAAACTCAAGATTTTTTAGTTATTTGCATTAAAGATAAAGATTCTAATCCTTATAGGCGCAAAGCTTTTGATTTGGCGACAAAACTAAACAATGTCCGTGTCTTTGATGGTTTTATGGATGCTGAAAATTTAGCAATTTATGCTCGTGCATCAGACGCTTTTATTTTTGCCTATGGTGAATCAAGTTTAACATCTGGTAGTCCTCATCTTTCACAAGCACATGGGATCCCTCAAATAACTTTAAGATCTCCTTATTCAGAAGAAGTTATGGGTGAAGCCGGTTTATTTTTTAATCCTGAGCCATCCATTACAGAAGGCCTATACCAATATATGGAGGCATTAGATAATGAAAAATTATCCAAAGCAAAGAAGTATTTCGAGTCTATACCTTCCGATTATCAATGGGATACGATAGCAAAACAAACATTTGATTTTTACCAAGAAGTTTTAAAGTAGTTTAATACCGCTTCCATTTTCTGATGAATATTCCACTTTGCCTTTAATAACTTTTACACCCGAAGCAATATCTTTGCTTATCAAGACAGCACCATCCATATCAACATAATCAAGCAATGGTAATATTTGAGCAATACCAGAAATCCCAACAGTTGATTCGACCATACAACCTACCATCGTTTTTAAATTTAACGAACGAGCTTTCTCAATCATCCTCAAAGCAGGAGTAATCCCGCCACATTTTGTTAGCTTTATATTAACGCCATCAAAAATTCCGGCACATTTTTCAACATCAGATTCAACCACACAACTTTCATCCGCAATGACAGGTAAGCAACATTGCTCATGGACAGCTTTCATTCCATGCCAATCATCTGCTTTTAATGGTTGTTCAATAAATTCAGCACCTAGATCCTTAAGAACGACGGCATTGGTTATTGTTTCCTCAGCAGTCCATCCACAATTAGCATCAATTCTGAAGATGGCATCTGTATGCCTTCTTAATTCTTTCATGATTTCTAGATCTTCTTTTGTACCCAACTTAATTTTGTAAATACTCCAGCCGCTAAATTCATTTAACTTTTCTACCATTTTCTCTATCGTGTCAATACCAATAGTGTAATCCGAATCCGGGCATGTATCCAGTGATAACCCTAATAATTGATAGGTCGGCACATCATTTATTTTGCCCCATAAATCATAGGCGGCTAAATCTATGGCACACAATGCAAATGGTTCCAAATCAAATTTATTTTTTAATTCAGACCATAATTTAGTTGGCTCTGAAAACGTGTGTTCTTTTACATAATCAGATACTGACAGAAGAGATTCCCTCAGACTATCTTTGGTCACTCCATAATAATAATTCGTAGTAGCTTCTCCAAAACCACTTATGCCATCTACCGTCAGTTCAACTATTATAGAATCTTGAGTGTCACTAGAACCTCTTGAAATACGAAATGTATGACGCAAAGGCAATTCAAAATCATAAATTTTCAATTCCATTAATTAACCTCAGTTAATTTTTTGGATTTCAGTTTTCCATTTTCGAGTAACTCATTTCGAAAATCCAAAACGGCTTCTATCAATTTAGTCGGCCCATTTCTTATGACATCACAAGCAGGCAAACCAAATTGTTTTTCTATGTTACTAATTTCTTCTTTTGAATCTTCTTCGTTTAAATATTGTGTGTTCACTGAAAAACCGATTACTTTACAAGGGCTCATAAAGCTGCCTAGCAATTCCACCGCTTCTTTTATTTTTTCCAATGGTTGCAAAGGAACATCAAAATATAGCTTTGTATTTTCTCTTCTAGCTTCATAACACAATATCATTCCATGCGGGCTAATACCATGCAATAATCCAAGTGTAACAGCTGAATAAGAAGGATGTCCTAAACTGCCTTGGCCCTCTACCACTATAATATCATGATCTTGATTTTTCAAGACTAGTTTTTCAGCAGCACCATTTACAAAATCACTAACGACACAATCAATAGGGCAACCATCCCCCGCAATCATGATTCCTGTTTGTCCTGTAGCTACAAAAACTGAATCCATTTCCTTCTTAACAAGTCCATCATTTATTTCAATGGAAGTAACCATTTTCCCTACACTGCAATCTTGGCCAACAGTATGTATTCGCAAACAAGTATCATTTATACCTTCCCTATGAGCGACATCTTTTTCATCATTTTTTCGAACATCATAAATTCTAGCATGATACTTTTCGGATAAGGCTTTAAATTCAGGATCTTCATTTAAAAAGTCATGGAGACCAGAAACAATTTCCATTCCTAACTCTAATGCCTCTTTAATATGCTTTCTCCATGAATCCGGTAATCTTCCACCTTCAGGAGCAACACCAATTAATAAAGTATTGGCACCATTTAATTTACTTACCTCCGCGACAAATGGAATACTACCCCCAACATCAAAAACTTCTTGAGACGTTTTGCCAACTAAGTTTTTATCTAGAACGGCAATTACCTCAGAAGTGCGATATCTAATTAAACTTGTTCCTGTTTTAGCGTCCCTTGGATTTGATTTACCTTCAGTTAAAACAATGATTTTTCGATCCATTTCATTTCCTTTTATATCGATTTAAGGCTTCTATTTTACCAATACTGTTACCGCAATTGCCTTGCCATTTAAAATTCGATTACTATTTTCATTGTGAAAGATAATCTAACAATATCAGCCCATATTTTCATATTATCTATTTAAATGCAATTATTATGCAATAATATGTAATTATTAATAAATAAAATGCAATTAATATGAACAAAATAATTCAAAAAATCTGTCTAAATGCTGAGTCTAATGCACATTTAGAAATACTCAAAAATATAGATAAACCGACTCATTCCATCAAAGTTCTAATCAAACTATACGAAATAAATATTCAGCAATCCTCATCCGATACTATTTTGGAAGAAATATCAAATTGTAGCCCCAACGACTTACCCCAGGAATTACATATTCTATTCTTATGTCAATGGGCAGAAATCTCAATGCGACTCAATCGCTGGGAAGAAGTAAAAATATTATCTCAACAAGCTAATGATTTAATCACCTACAATTGCCCCGCAGAAGTTCGATCAAAGGCTCAGTTATTACAAATTACCATCTACAGTGCTGAAAAAAAGACCGAATTAAGAGAAGCATTATTTGAAACCGCTTTTAATTCCTTAGATAAAGATAGTTCTTATTATGCAGAAATGATGGCCTCCTTTATTTATTTTCATGCTATCGACGGAAGGTTCTATGCTATTCCAGAAAAAATAAAATTTCTAGAAAATCACCCTATTCAAAAATATCAAGACATGATTAAAGTCTGTCACTTATTCAATGATGCTATCAGAGGAGATGTAACCAGAGCCGAAACTTTTATTCAAGAAGTAGATCAATTAATTTCTGATGGTTTTTTTCCAAGTTATATGGATTCCTACAAACGATGTCGCTATCTAATTGATCTTATGCTCATTCAGCAGGAGAAACCTTCAACCGGATATTTGAAAAAAAATCTAGACGTTGACAGAAAAAATGATCCGTATGGCAATCATCTTTGGGTTCAATCAGTATTATATTTAATTGAAAACCAAAAGGAAAATGCTCTCATCAGCGCAAGAAGTTATTTTGAAAAGCTAGATATCAATCAACGATTCAAAGGTGATGAGTTTTGCTTGATAAGAGCTGAGCTAGCCAATAGGAATGCAAATGCCGCACTTCGATTACTTAGCCACAGACTCACAAAAGGCCTAGATGATCACCTTGACTTATTCTTTCATGGAAGAGCAGAATTACTTTTAAACAATCGTCAGAAAGCAAAAAGTTATTTTATTAATTTTATCAACAACTATAAAAAAATAAGTTCTGATGGAAGATTCCATTTTGAATTAGATCTATCGCTTGAAATAACTCGCCAAGAAGTCTATATGCTCGGTCAACTAAATAATGAAAAAAGAAATGTATTAGAAATAATTAAAATTAATCCTACAGGAAACGACAAACATTCTTCATTAAATAAAATCATTTCCATCAGCCCCATTATAACCCAATTAAAAGAAGACGTCTTAAAATTTTCTGGCGTTGATGCCTCAGTTTTAATTATGGGAGAAACAGGCACCGGAAAAGAATTATTTGCCAAAGCTATCCACTCTTGTGGTAATCGTAAAAATAAACCTTTTGTATCAATTAATTGTGCGGCCATATCTACTACATTGGTTGAGTCAGAATTATTCGGACATGTCAAAGGTGCTTTCAGCGGAGCACATCAAAAGAAATATGGTCTCTTCGAAGAAGCCGGAAGCGGTACCATTTTTCTAGATGAGATCGGTGAGCTTTCCCTAGACCTTCAAGCTTCACTACTAAGAGTTTTAGAATCAGGTGAAATCAGACCTGTGGGAAGTACAAAAAACAAAAAAGTCACTTGTCGTATTATAGCTGCCACGAATGCAAACTTATATGAAATGGTACAAAATAAACAATTTAGAAAAGATTTGATTTATCGACTGGAGCAATTAGAAATAAAAATCCCCCCGTTGAGCCAAAGGAAGGAAGATATTCCATTACTAGCACGATCATTTTTCAATGAAGGTAGAAATATTTCAGAACCCGTATTTCTTTCAGATGAATTCGAAGAAGCAATTCAAAATAAAGATTGGCCCGGTAACATTCGACAATTAAAGAACTTCGTAGAAAGACTAAGAGTATTAAATTCCGAAAAAGACACTTATCACTACGAAGATCTACAAGAAATTAATGATAGGCAAAAAGCTCCCCCAAAAACTAACGAGATACCTGACAATAAAAAGATACCATCTCAGATAGAGCTATCCGATGAAGGTATTGAAAAGTATTTGGCGCAATCTTCAGGGAAAGAAAAGAAATTAGAGAAGATTAGAGCTCTCTTTCGAAAACATAAAATACTGAAAGGGTTTCAAGCTGGTCATATTTTATCATTGCCGACACACACCATAAGCAGATATATGAATGAGCTATGCGAAGAAAAATTTATTAAAAAGGTGAATAAGACTAAATCCCCTAGAACTCAATATTTTGAAATAATTGAACAAAAATCATCGGGAAAATATACGTATATAGTAAATTAATTTCCAATTATTAAAAATAAGAAAAAAATCGCAGGTTATTTTTTCTTATCTTTCTTTTTCTTTTTATCTTCTGCTTCTTTTTTAAGTTTAGCTTTTATTTCTGCATATTTACCTTCATTAACACCCTTAGTATAACCCATTGCTTTTAAAGTCTTTAAAGCTTTACCAGCACGATAACCTGTTTTACAGTATAAATGAATTTCAGCTTCTTTATCTTTGGTTACTTTTTTAATTTTATAACGGATCATATTATAATCTATATTGATAGCACCTTTGATATGGCCATCTTCAAATTCATTCTCAGCACGAACATCAATCCAATATACTTTTTTCTTTTTCTCATCCTTCTTCTTTTCTGCCATTGTTACACCAAAAAGCAAAAGCGACAATAAAGCTATATAAAATATTTTTTTCATCATAAATCTCCTGTAATGAATAATGTAACCTTAGATTGTAGCAAGAAAGGATCGACTCTCAAACAATTCAAAAAAAAATGCTAAAGACTAAGTTAAAACTAGCAGATGATTAATATAAATTGATAAGTACTTTAAACAAATTGAGAAAATACAGGGCACTTAGAGTGGTGCCCTGAGATAATAAATATTAAAAGGAATTAACCTTCGAACTGGCTAGATACGAAATCCCAGTTTACTAAATTCCAATAACCTTCAACATAAGCTGGCCTTGCATTCTTTTTATCAATGTAATAAGCATGCTCCCAAACATCACAAGTTAAGATTGGTTTTTTACCATCTTTAACTGGAGTACCAGCATTACTTGTACTTAGAAGAGACAAAGAACCATCATCATTTTTAAGCAACCAAGCCCAGCCTGAACCAAAAGTTGTCACAGCTGTTTTAGTAAATTCTTCTTTGAAGCTATCAAAAGATCCAAAGCTACTATTTATAGCATCAGCCAAAGCACCTGTTGGACCAGCACCACCGGCTGCTCTTAAACAGTTCCAATAAAATGTATGATTCCAAACTTGTGCGGCATTATTAAATACACCACCATCAGCTTTTTTGATAATGTCTTCTAAAGAAGAATCAGCAAATTCAGTTCCTTCTATAAGTTTGTTAAGATTAGTAACGTATGCATTATGGTGCTTACCGTGATGATATTCCAACGTTTCAGCTGAGATATGAGGTTGTAAGGCATCATTTGCAAATGGTAGATCCGGAAGTGTGTGTCCCATGATTCCATCCTTTCTTTATAGTAAATAAAATTTAATTAAATTTTCAAGAAGCTAACTGATGAAATAAGCACACTTCTTTTAAGTATTTTGGGTCGGCCATTATAACCAAATGCAAGAAACAATTCAAGTAATGAAGGTTTTAAATAGAACCATATTCACAACCAAAAACAGAACTTTCTTATAAGACAATAAGATAAAAAAGTAAAGCTACGAAAACCACGAAAATTCGCGAAAAGAAATACTTATTTTATAAACCAGGATATTTTAAAACTAAAGAAGGCATTAAGATGTTAGTAAACTTCAACATGACAACGCTTATCATCTTTTTTCATCTTTCGATAAAACTCTTCCCAATCGACACCATTTTCTTTAGCGATATCATCAAATACATTTTCAACCCCTTTTTCCATACCCTTCAATCCACAAAAATATAGGTAGGTACTTTGCTTCATTAATAATTTCCAAACTTTTTCTTTTTGCTCTTCAATTAAATGGTAAACATATTTTTTTTCGCCTGATAAACTTTTTTCTTCTCGACTAACCGCAACATTAACATGGAATCTATCAGACACACTAGCGAGGGCTTGAATTGCTTCCATTTCTTTTTTGTAATAAATGCAATTGGAATAGGGAACTCCAAAATATAAATAGACATGCCCCTGATATGATTTAGCTTTTTCTAAATTCAAAAATAGATGTCTCCAAAAACCTCTAAAGGGAGCTATACCCGTACCAGTAGCCACAAGGATTATATCGGCATTGTCATCATCAGGTAAAATAAAAGAGTGACCTACAGGACCTGTAATATCAACCTCATCTCCTACTTTTAAACCACATAGATAGCTAGAGCAAACTCCTTGAACTTCATCGTTACTATTATCATCAACATAAATTAAACGTTTAACACAAATCGCTACAGAACTTTCTTCCGTTTCTTCTCCTACTCTTGGAGAAGCTATTGAATACAATCTTAGTTTATGTGATTTACCTTTTTTATCTTCACCAGGAGGAACAATACCAAGACTTTGCCCTTCGACAAAAGGGTAATCCCCTGTTGAAATATCAAAAACAATATGTTTTGTTTCACAACCATCAGCAATGGAAAGAACTTCGGTGCTGAGTACTTTTGTTTTTAATGGACTCTTGGGTCGATATAAATTCATTTGTGGAACTGTTGGGTCCGACTTCATCCTTCCATACTCCTTCACTAACTCTCGAACTTGAAATCGGCATGTACCACAACCACTGCAAGCATTTGTTAAACTTTTAACCTGATCAACTGTTTGCAGATCATTTTCTTTTATCGAATCGATTATCACACTTTTTCTGACACCAAAGCAATGGCATATAAGTTCATCTTCATCTGTCATAATACTAATTTCTATTTATGATTACTATTCTTTATATTATAAATGAATTATACGATTCAAAAAATAGTTTCAATTTTAACATGATATAATTAATAAAAAAAACTATCAAACTTGTAATTGTTTTTCATCCCAAAAATCACCCAAACATGTAAAATAAATGATCTACTCGGCTAATCAATTAAATGTCTAAAAATCCTTGCAATATCTATTATTTTAATTTTATCGACGATAACAAACATACATCTACCAGATCACATCAACACCCATTTTGGCAATTAGAAATCTTATTAGAAGGTGAATTTTCTTTTAACTATGGTAAGAAAACGGTCCTCGTAAAAGGGCCATCCATTATTTTGATCCCACCCAATACCATTCATAAATTTCAATATGACTTAAAGCTTACAAAAATCTTATCTATTAAATTTCAAATTAATTCAAGCGATACAAACTTTCACACAATCATTAAAAACATCATCCATCCTATTAATTATATTGTGGATGCCTTTGAATATGAAATCATTCATAACACATTAAAAAATAAGATACTATTAGAAAATCTTACAAATACACTTTGGACACATTTCTACAGTCATCTAAATCAAGAAATGAAAAATAATTTGAACAATAACATCAAAAATTTTGTGGAAACAAAAACAGGGAAAAAGCTAAACATCCATGATATCGCCGAACACTTTAATCTTTCCACAAGTTATATTTCGAGCTATTTCAAAAAAATAAATGCGATCTCATTGAAAGAGTTTATAGACGAAAGAAGAGTTTATTATGCCAAAACTCTTCTGCTCTTTTCAGAATTTAATATCAGCGAAATTGCTATCGAGCTAGAATTTAAAGATCTTTATTCATTCTCTCATTTTTTTAAACGAAAGACAAATCTAACGCCTACAGCATTCAAGAAGATCGGTAAAATTTGAAAAACTAAAATCTTATCTTATTTTTTACTTCGTTTATTTTTTTTCCGTTCAATTTCTGATAATATTTTTTTTCTCAATCGGACACTCTTTGAAGTAACTTCAACATAGTCATTTGGTCCAATATACTCAAGGGCGTCTTCTAATGACATTCTGATAGCCGGAGCAATTCTCGCTTTTTCATCAGTTCCAGAAGACCTAACATTTGTTAAATTTTTTCCTTTTTGAACATTGACTGTTAGTTCCGTATCTTTATTGAATTCGCCAATAATTTGACCTTCATAACAATCATCCGATGGAGAGATAAAAAAGGATCCTCTATCTTGCAAATTATTAATTGAAAATGCAGTCGCTTGTCCAGTACCACCGGAAACAATCGCACCATTTCTTCGTTGAATAAGCTCACCTTTAAATTCGCCATATTCCAAGAACCGATGAGACATAATCGCTTCACCAGCAGAAACATTTAATACTTTTGTTCTTAAACCGATCAACCCTCTTGATGGAATATGATATTTCAAGTACATCATAGATCCACGGGGTTCCATTTCTTTCAGGTCACCTTTTCTAGGGCCAAATAATTCCATTACCTTGCCACTAGATTTTTCTGGCACTTCAATGACACACTCTTCAATCGGCTCATGAGTTTTGCCATCTACTTCATGATAAATAACTTCTGGCTGACCTACTTGAACCTCGTAACCTTCTCTTCTCATATTTTCAATTAATACGGCTAGATGTAAAATCCCTCGACCAGAAACCCAAAAAGTATCGCCTTTTTCAGTTTCTTTAACACGCAAAGCAACATCAGTTTCTAGCTCTAACATCAATCGATCTCTCAAATGCCTTGAGGTTAAAAACTTTCCACCGTCTTTGCCAACATAAGGAGAATTATTAATAGTAAATGCCATCCTAAGTGTCGGCTCATCAATTGTTAACGCTGGTAAGGCTTCAGGATTTTCTCTGTCTGCGACCGTATCGCCAATTTCAATATCATCTAAACCAACAATTGCACAAATATCACCACATTGCACTTCGTCTGTTTTAACTCTTCCTAAACCAACAAACAAAAACAATTCTTTTACATTTATATTCTTTTCTTTTCCATTGGCTTTTAATATTCTTACTGATTGATTCACTTTTATAGTACCTCGGTGAACTCTACCTACAGCAATTCTTCCAACGAAAGATGAGTAATCCAATGATTTAATTTGAATTTGCAAAGGGCCTTCTCTAACAACAGGCTCAGGGACTTTTTCTATTATTGTATCCATAAGTGCATTTAAATTATCACTTTTATCTTCAAGCTCATGAATAGCCCAACCATCTCTTCCAACGGCATACAAAATAGGGAACTCCAGTTGATCATCTGTAGCTTGCAAGTCGACAAACAAGTCAAACACTTGATCAACAACCCAGTCAGGTCTACATTGAGGTTTATCGATTTTATTAATAACAACAATTGGCTTTAATCCTAATTCAAGAGATTTAGCCAACACAAATCTTGTCTGTGGCATTGGACCTTCAAAAGCATCTACAAGTAACAAGACACTATCTGCCATTTGAAGTGTTCTTTCGACCTCTCCTCCAAAATCACTGTGCCCTGGTGTATCAATAATATTAATTTTAACACCCTTATATTGCACGGAAATATTTTTGGCCTTAATCGTAATGCCTCTTTCCCGTTCCTGGTCAATGTTGTCTAATATTAATTCACCTTTTTCTTCACGCTCATCTAAGGTGTTGGTTTGATGAATAATACTATCTACTAAAGTTGTTTTCCCATGATCAACGTGCGCAATAATTGCGATATTTCTAATTCCTGCCATTTACTTCAAATGCCCCAATTTAAAATGTTGTTTTTATTTTTTAATATTTTTGAAATCAAATAGATAAGGAGCATAGCATCATAAAAGAGTTGAGCTGCCCCAATATAAAAATAATAATATCAAATAATTAATTTACTAAAACGGTATATCCTCATCATCTAGCTGATCTATTGGATTACCACCAGAAGGGGCAACCGCTGCTGGTGCAGGGCTTTCACTTACTGAACCACCACCAGAATAACTTCCACCACCTGTTTCATTGTCAGCTTTAGAACCCACGAAAGAAACTCTATCCGCAGTTATATATAATTTGGATCTTTTTTCACCCTCTTTTGATTCCCATTGATCAAAATCCAATCGGCCTTCAATCAGCATTTCCTTACCTTTAGTAAAATAGCTTGCAACAAACTCCGCTGTTTTATTCCAAGTAGTCACATCAACAAAGGCTGTTTTTTTTCTGTCACCAAAACCACTATCAACAGCTATGCCTAATTTTGTCACTGCCATTCCTGATGTTGTATAAGTTTTTTCAGGATCTCTAGTCAATCGACCAATAATAATTACTTTGTTTAACTCTGTCATCTGTAACTCCTTGAACTAATTGTATTTGATTTTTATGTTAACTATTTTTTACCTATTCCAAACATTTTTAAAAGCTTACCAAAAAAGCCTCCTTTAGAATCTTTATCACCCATATCGTCTTTGCTGCCATATCCTATGTCCGCATCTTCTGATTCACTAAGAACGCTCAACAATTCATCTTGACTCATCACTGGCTTACCATCTAGAACTCGCTGAAAATCTTTCAATAGTGCCTGTGGATTGACATATCGATCATCAACACTTCTTTCAATCATCCGATAAACAAGATCTGAAATATTTTGTGGAATCTCAGGATTAACATCTATTAATTTTGGCGTCGGATCTTCCATAATTTTTTTCATTACATCCATCATGCCACCACCAAAAAAGGGAGGTCTTCCGGCAAATAAATGAAACAGTGTCGCACCCAATGCATATATATCAGAACGACAATCAGCACGTTTTGAATCTTGTATTTGTTCCGGTGGCATATAATAAGGTGTCCCAAGGGTCACACCTGTTTTTGTGAGTCCCATATCTTCGGCATCTTCATTATCATCACTATGTACTTCTTTAGCTAAACCCATATCGGTTAATTTAGCCACACCATCGTTGGTAATCATAATATTGTCGGGTTTAATATCTCGATGGACCATGTTTCTTTCAAAAGCAAATGCTAAAGCCTTGGCCACATGCAAACCTACTAACAATTTGGTTCTGTCATTCATCTCACGGTCGTTATTTTTTAACAACTCTTTTAATGTACATCCATCAACGAATTCCATGATAATATAATTGTAACCTTCGTACTCACCCCAACTATAGAACTCAACAAAGTGCTTATGCTTCAACTTCATACCCGATTTTGCTTCTCGAATAAATCGTTTCACAATTCGTTCTTTAGTGGCAAATTTTGGATGCATTGTCTTTAAAGCTACTTCTGAGCCATCAGCTCTTCTACCATAATAAACAATTCCTGCAGCACCCTTACCAAGTGGTTTTGATATTGTGACACCATCAATAGTCTTTCCTATCATTGGATCACTATTTTCATGATCCCCTTGGGCTTGAGGTTGCGGCTGTGGTGATTGAGATGGAACACCAAACGGTTCCGGAGTCGTTTTTTGCCCTACTACAACTGTTGTCTGACATCGCTGACAAACAAACATTTGACCTGATGCCAATGTCTCAGTGTTATACTTTGCGTTACACTTTATACAGTAACTTCGTGGGATCATGTTTTCAGTTCGTAAAGGGCAAGATTCTAGTTCATAAATCGTCGCAATTGTATGTATAATTTCTTCTTTAACAAAAGAAAAACACCTTAATTTCATGGATTCGAAAAATTCCCGATTAACTCTTAAATCCATAATTTTTATCCTTTCAGCAGAGTAAAATTCATGCGAAATTCTATTTAAAGACATCAATTAATTTATCCCAAATCTCCATTAATAATAATTAAACAGTATATATTAATATAGTATTTTTCAAGCCAATATATTTCACAATTTCACAATAATTAGGCACAAATCCATGTATAAATATGAATATTATCTATATGGAAACAAGCCCCCCGATAACTATCTATAAAAAATATCTTCTCCTATGATTTAAAAAACTTTTCAATCGGTAACTTAATAAGATAATCATTTTGGTAAGCCAATCACGTTAATCAGTTAGGACTCAAAATGGATTTCAACGAAATTCTAACCATAATGGTTGAAAAAAGATCTTCGGACCTCTTCCTCAAAGTGGGAGCTCCACCATCCATTAGGGTTGATGGTACCTTGGAGAGAATTGGTGACGACCCTATTAATCCCGAAAAAATGCAAGAATATTTTAATAAAGTCGCCAACAAATTCATGCTCGAAAAATTCAATCAAGATCACGAAGCTGATTCATCCTATGAAATTCAAGGGATCGGTAGATTTCGTGTAAATGTTTTCTGGCAAAGAGGAAAAGTCTCAATGGTATTGCGACACGTTGCTAGTCACATACCTAAGTTCGAAGACTTGGGACTACCTGTAAAAGGCTTAACGTCCTTATGCACTAGACCCCGCGGTCTAGTATTAGTAACCGGCATTACAGGTTCAGGGAAATCCACTACAATAGCCTCAATGCTACAATTGATCAATCAAACCGAGAAAAAACATATTCTAACTCTAGAAGATCCTATCGAGTTTATTTATGAAGATGATCAATCTTTTTTTAATCAAAGAGAAGTTGGGATGGATAGTAGATCCTTTGTGCATGCGCTAAAAAATGCTATGCGTGAAAGCCCAGACGTAATTCTAATTGGTGAGATGCGTGACCAAGAAACAATGGAGGCAGCCATTAATGCTGCAGAAACCGGTCACCTAGTATTTTCAACATTACATAGTGTTGATGCCATGCAAACAGTTGACCGTATCATAAATTTCTTCCCACATCATCAACACAACTTAATTAGAATGCAATTATCTATGGTGTTGGAAGGTGTCGTTTCCCAACGATTATTAAAACGTTCTGATGGCCCCGGTCGAGTTGCCGTTGTAGAAATCATGGTCGCAAGTCCAACTGTCAGACAAATATTACTAGAAGGTGAAACATTAGGACTTTATAAAGCGATTAAAGAAGGTGAGTATTTCGGTTCGCAAACTTTTAACACACATTTAAGGACTTTAGTTGATAAGAAAATAATTACTAAGGAAGATGCCTTGAGAGCGTCTGATAAACCAGATGAATTGGCACTAGAATTTAAAGGAATATCAAAAGGCTCTAAATCCTCCGATTTCTTTGATAATTAAATATTAGGTAATAAAAATTGAATAGTTCAGAAGTAAAAAAAGTAATTTGGGGTGTAAATCTAGCTGTCATTGGCGGTTTAGCTTTTGTTGGTTATTTTGTTAACCAGAATATGAACACGCCAAACTTAGTGATACCACAATATAAATACAAAGAACCTCTAATTAAAAATGCTAACAGAGGGTATGCGGGCAATAATAGAAATTCAATAAATGGTGTGTTTAATTGGACCCCACCTCGAAAAACTGCACCTAGAACAAAAGCAAAACCCGCTACATCGGCAAAGACCACTGTCAAAACACCTGTCGTAAGAGGCATTGACAAAGTTTTAGAATTACATCACATACTAGGACACCTAGCCTTTATCTATATTAAAAAAGATAAAAAGATAAAAACGTTTTTGATCAACAGCGAAATCAAAGATGCTAATGATGTTTCCATAGGCATATTAAAAGAAGTTCATAGTCATTATGTTTTGATTCTGGTAAAAAATAAATTAGAAAAACTTTTTATCGATGGATATGTTTCACCTGAAGATGAACTTACTTCCACTGATGGAACAACTGATTCAAAAAGTTCCGTGGCGTCAAAGAAAGGTCCTGTTTTAAATAATACAAAAACAAAAGTGACAAAGCGACCGAACACACATACAACTACCTATAACAAAAATAATTTCAGGAACAAAACTCGATTTACCAACAACAACCAAATTGTTAAAAAAAAACCTACTCAAAACAATGATCAGCCAGAAGTTGTCATCAAACACAAAAGCAGCTTTAACGGCAATGCTTTTGAATTTACAATAACCAAAGATTCAGATGGCACAACACACCGGAAAATTCCACTTGAAATGGCTCGTTCTCTTCAATCACGAAAGAACAAAGAAATCTTTTTAAACACTAATAACTACAATTTAACCTATTTAAATAACGGAATATTGGTTAAATCAATCAAGAACGAAGAAGTTAAAAAGTTTTTCAGTGCATTTGGAATTCAACAAGATGACATCATCACAAAAGTGAACGGACAAACTCTAGGCAATAAATCTGAAGATGATATTTTAGAACTATATCAACAAATTGAAGGCTCTGCAAAATATGTAACAATTGAGTTACTCAAAAAAGGGAAAAAACTTCAAAAGTTTAGAGTATCTATCGACGCCATCAAGCAACGAACGAAAAAGTAATTTTTCAACCCCTCCAATAATAAATTTTAAAATACATACCTCAATAGTGCACAAAACACCATTAGGGTTAGTGTCTAAAATCGCTTAAGGGCTTATCTCACTTCTGCAATGCCCTAAGAAAATGAATCTCTATTCGTTAAACTTTTAAAGGGAAGAACTAACAATTAGGAATACTCATGAATAGTTCCGAAATAAAAAAAGTCACTTGGTGTATAAGCTCAATCATCCTTTTTGGTTTATTCCTATCGATCATAGACACCTATCAAAAATCAAATGTAAAAGAAGTAGAGCTAACTAAGTATATTTATGATGAGCCAACGCTACTATTACCAAATTTCAAAAACAAGAACAACATCAATGAAATATTAAAGGTTTTTGGTTCATCTGTTTTGATCCCAGAACATGATCCCGATATTCGAGTTACCAATTTTAGCGAACTTAAAAAACCTATTAACCCTAGACCAGAATATCCCATAAAACTTTATATGCTAATGGGTAACCTGGCATTTATTCAATTTAAAGCCGATAAAAAGATAACCGGCTATTTGATCAACAACGAAATAATAGATTCACACAATATAAAGTTAGGCATCTTAAAAGAAATTCATGGTTACTACGTAGTCATAATGAAAGATAATATTTCAAAAAAACTATACATTGATGAGTCGACACAATTAGAAAAAGAACATTCAAATAAATTAGAATTAGAAAATTATGTTAACGCCCAAAAAGTAAATCACATGGAAACAAAATTTGGAAATCATTCGCATATACAAAAAACATCTATACTACGTAAATATAAAACCACTGTTCAACCTACTGATACTTCAAGTTATTCTCACCATAATTTTAATGGGGTAGAATTTAGACTAAAGAAAACCACAGATCAAAAAGGTGTTACTCATATAAAAGTGCCCATTGATTATGTTAAATCACTACAAACAAAATCATTTAAAGAAATATTCCTCAATACCAGTAATTACAGTCTTAATTATTTAAAAAAAGGAATCTTAGTTAAATCGATTAATAACCCTGAAATTAAAAAACTCTTCCATGCTTTCGGAATTCAACAAAATGATATTCTCACAAGAATAAATGGACAATCTTTGGGAAATAAATCTGTAGATGACATCTTAGATCTATACCAACAAATTGACGGCACTGCTAAATATGTGACTATCGAGTTACTTAAACAAGGCAAAAACTTTCTAAAATTAAATGTATCTATCGATACAATCAAACAAGGTAGGTATAAATGATAGATTCCGGCATTCATATTAAAATAGTTCAATAATTTCCTAATTTAAATCCCTATAAAGATCACATCCTATGAGTATAATCGCCATTTTAATCATTGGAGATTTAAATGGCTCTTATCTTAGATATTGGCAATACTAATTTAAAAATTTACCAATTTCAAAAAAATAAAATTATTTCTAGCGATATAATTGCTTGGAAAAATTTCGAACCAGATAATCTATTACCTCTCATAAAAAATAATCGAAAAGCATTTATTCTATCTGTTGTACCCGACAAAAAAGAACTCATTAAAAATGTTTTATTAGAACATCAAGTTGACGTAAACATTATTGGCGAAGACTTGAAACCTGATTTAAAAATAAAGGTTGAAGAACCAAGTTCCGTTGGCATTGATAGACTCTTAGGGGCTTATGGCGCTTTTCAAATTGATCAGCAAGGAGCAATCGTAATTGATGTCGGCACTGCTATTACTATTGATATTATCACTCACAAAAAAGAATTCCTAGGAGGTATTATTGCTCCCGGTCTTAGAACTTGTGCTCAAGCACTTGAAACTAGTGCGCCCCTATTAAAAGGCTACAATCTCTTTGGTGAAATTGCTCTACCAGGCAAAAGTACAGGCCAAGCTATTAGAACAGGTCTTGTCTATTTAGTTGCCGGCGGTATTGAAAAAGTAATCAATCAACTTAAAAATAAATATGGCGATTTGAAAGTAATAGCAACCGGCGGTGATTTCGTCAACATTCAAGACTATTTATCTTTTGAATATGAATACAACACTGATCTGTTACCTCAAGCTATCATTAAGCTGAGCCATTCTTAAATATTTTTCAAAATTAAACCTTATTAATTCCATAATAAAAAAATCAATCAAAGGTAAAATATGAAAAAAACTAAATGGTTTGTAAAAGGCGACTGGGATGGTCTCGTAGGTCTTTTTATTGACAACCTTTTACAAATAATGGTTCTTGTTTATTTGTTAAAAACATTTTGTGGTTTCCCAGATCATGCGATTTTCACAAGAGTTCTTCCAGGCTTATCTTTTTCCGTCTTAGCTGGCAATTTGTTTTATGCCTGGCAAGCCAAAAAGTTAATGGAGAAAACCGGAAGAGACGATGTCACCGCCCTACCTTATGGAATCAATACACCAACAGTTTTCGCTTTTGTTTTTTTCATTATGATGCCTGTTTATGCTGAAACTAAAAATTGGGAAATGGCCTGGTATGCAGGGTTATTTGCATGTTTTGCAAGTGGCGTATTAGAATTCCTTGGTTCTTTTGTGGGAGATTTCATACGAAAGGCTACACCTAGAGTAGCGCTGCTGGCACCACTGGCAGGAATTGCCATCACATTTATTTCTATGGATTTTATATTCCAAATTTTCTCAGCACCACTAATTGCTATCATACCCGCGATTCTTATATTGATCGCCTATGGTGCCAGAATTAAATTTCCATTTTCTATTCCTGGTGGATTACTTGCGGTACTAATAGGAACAGCTCTAGCTTGGGGACTCTACTATTTTAAATTCGGTGGTTTTACGCCTCAATTATATTCTGGTGAACTAGGAGTCTATATGCCTGAAGTAACCATTGTTGGGTTATTCAATTATATAGCAGAAAGCAACTGGCAGAGCTTCATGGCTGTCATCATCCCTATGGCGATTTTTAATATTGTTGGCTCCTTCCAAAACTTAGAGAGTGCTGCCGTTGCCGGCGACGAATATGATACCAAACCAGCCATGATGATGAATGGTATTGGAAGTATTATCGCTTCTTTTCTTGGTAGCACCTTTCCTACAACAATTTATATTGGACATCCTGCCTGGAAAAAAATGGGTGCTGGTATTGGCTATTCAATCGCAAATGGAATTATCATTTCACTGCTGTGCCTCTTTGGAGGAATCACAATTTTATTATACATTGTCCCAATACAGGCAACATTAGGAATATTGCTATGGATAGGTATCTTAATGTGTGCTCTATGCTTTCAAGAAATTAAAAAAACACACATGCTTGCCGCTGCCTTCGGTTTAATCCCCTGCTTGGCTGCTTGGGCTCTGTTAATCATCCAAAACACAGCCGTCGCTGGTGATGTCAGCATAGGTACTATTATTGATAAATTAAAAATCACAAAAACAATTTCCATTCATGGATTAATTTCTCTAAGCCAAGGAGCCCTTTTAGTCTCCATGATTTTTGCTGCCGTCATGGCATACATAGTGGATAAGAAATTCAAAGGTGCTTCCCTATGGTTTCTAGTAGCGGCCGTCTTCAGCACAACAGGTATCATCCACGCTTATTCCTATAATCAGTTCGCCATTAATAATAGTCTAGGTCTTTTCAAAGCTCCACAATTCACCATCGTCTATTTAGCATTAGCAGTCATCATGTTGCTACTTCACCTTTGGTTAAAGAAAACAAATCAACTGGAAACGACAGATGAATAATTAATTCTACTGTTTTATTTTGTGCGAAAATATTTTATTTGCATAGTATTTACTTTTAATATTTCATTGTTAGAACGCTCTACTTTTTAATAACAACTAATCACATAAATAAGGAATCAATTATTATGGAATATAAAATAGAAGCTATGGTATTAGCAGCAACCAACATGGATAAAATGGTAGACTTTTATACAAATGTTTTTGGAATTGAATTCGAAGAAGAAGCCACAGAAGACGGCAACTTCTATAACGGCAAATGGGCCGAATTTGATTTTACTTTAATTCCCACAGAACTTTCTGATGTGAAAGATGGTCAAAATCCTATGCATTATGATATATTTGTTCCTGATCTAGAAAAATCAATTGAACTAGTTGAAAAACACAATGGCAAAACAAATGAACAACTAGGGGAAGATGATACTTTGAAAGCTATAGGCATCTTTGATCCCGATGAAAATTTCATGGTTTTTAAACAAAGAAAATAAATCTCAAAATAAAAAGATTTAGGAAGCACAATGTCCGAAAATAAAAATCCCGCTGTAAAAGTTTTGAAACTAGAAAAAATAGATCTCGCAAGCAAAAATCCAGAAAAGCTTTCAATGTTTTACGAGGAAGTTTTTGGCATTAAATTTGAAAAAATTGTTCACTTTGACTTAGCTCATTACTCTGGTAATTTGGGTGGAATAGAATTATTCCTGTGTCCAAATGAACCCGCTGGGGTCAGTCAAAATGCTGAAGGAATTCAACAATTTCATATCGAAATTGATGGTGACTTATCAACTCTAATACAATCTGCTAAAAATTTAAATTGTGAAGTAAACGAAGACGTTCAATTTGATCCAAACAGAAAACAATGTTGCATCTGTGATCCTGATGGAAACCCCTGGATAATTTCAGAAAAATAATAGTTACCATGGTTCTAAAACCAAACCAATAATAGCTCGTCTCTATTCTGCAACTGAACGCCGATAAACTCCAAATTTATTTAAGATTCAAATTAACTGGATATACTCCCGCAAATAATTAAGAATTAAATAAATCCTGGAGAAAAACATGTCCGATCTAATTGCTGAAGATCTATTTTCAGATCCTGAAATTAAAAAAGCCAAAGAAATATTATTAAACACCATCCAAAAATATAAAAATAAAATAACTAAAACTGAAAAAGCCAAAGACTCTTTAGCTAAAACTTTTAAAAGTGATTTAGAAAAATTTGCCACCTTACGAGGGGGCAATTTATATTACCCCTATATTGGCTCAGGAATTGGCAATGGAGCACTTGTCGAGTTAACCGATGGAAGTATTAAATACGATTTTATAACTGGCATCGGTGTTCATTATTTTGGACATTCTCACGAAGAAATTATTTCGGCCAGTATTGATGCCGCCTTACAAGACACCGTCATGCAGGGGCATCTTCAACAAAATAAAGACTCCATGGAATTAATGGAAATAATTTTAAAAGGCGCTAATAAAAATGCCAAAGAATTTGATCACTGCTTTATTTCAACAACAGGTGCACAAGCTAATGAGAATGCATTAAAAATTATCTTTCAAAAAAAATCCCCTGCTAATCGTATCCTATGTTTTGAAAATTGTTTCGCCGGAAGAACCCTGGCTCTTGCTCAGCTAACCGATAAAGCTGCTTACCGAGATGGACTACCTCCAACAATTGCAACAGACTATCTACCTTATTATGACAAAAGTAACCATCAGGGAAGTATCGATAAAACATTAAAAGTTCTAACCAGTCATTTGACAAGACATAAAAACAGATATGCCGGCATGTGCTTTGAATTGATTCAAGGAGAAGGTGGCTACACACCTGGTAATGAAGAATTTTTTAAAGCCATTATAAAAGTACTTAAAGAAAACAATATCGCTGTTTGGGTAGATGAAGTTCAAACCATTGGTCGAACAACCGAACTGTTTGCTTTCCAGCATTTTCACCTAGAAAATGAAATTGATGTACTTACACTAGGCAAAATGGCTCAAGTATGCGCGACATTATATTCTGATGATTTTAAACCTCGACCAGGTTTGATCTCTCAAACATTTACTTCCAGTACATCAGCAATTAAATCAAGTATTCGACTCTTTCAATTGCTACAAGAAGAAAATATCTTCGGTGAAAAAGGTAAAATTATCCAAGTACATAATCACTTTGTAGATCATTTCAAAAAACTAAATAAAAAATATCCAAACGATTTCACCGGTCCCTATGGCTTAGGAGCCATGATTGCATTTACATCCTTTGATGGTGATTTAGCAAAATCAAAAGAATTTGCCAGTAAACTTTTCGAAAATGGATTAATTGGATTTATTGCTGGACACGATCCGGTAAGAATCCGTTTTCTATTACCGATCTTATCAGTAACATTAGAAGATATTGATAAAGCCGTAGAAATTATTGAAAAAACATATTTAGAATTAAAATAAAAAATTGGAGAACTGATGATTCTACTACGACCCGTTACTATTGATGATCTTGACCAAATTTATGACCTTGCCGGACAAACCAAAACTGGTTTAACAACATTGCCCCAAGACAGAAAATTATTAGAACATAAAATTCTTGATTCAGTAAAAACATTTCAGTATCCACCAGAAAAACCGGGAGGCGAGAGTTTCTTCTTTGTGTTAGAAGATACAGAGAATAAAAAACTAGTGGGAACATCTGCGATCTTTAATAAGGTCGGTGGTTTTGAACCTTTCTGGACCTATGAAATAAAAACTGTCCTAAAAGAATCAAAAGCTGTCAACGTAAAAAAAGAAGTTCAATACCTACAATTAAAAGCCGATCATAATGGTCCTTCTGAAATTGGGACTTTATTCTTAATACCAGAATATAGAAAAGGAAATAACGGTCGCCTATTATCTTTAAGTCGCTTTATGTTTATTGCGCAATTTCCTCAGTATTTTGAGGATATCATATTGGCCGAACTTAGAGGAGTCATCAGCGAAGACGGAAAAACAATTTTCTGGGAAGCCGTTGGCGCTCATTTTTTTGATATCCCATTTGAAAAAGCAGACTTTATGGTCATGCAGGACAAGTCATTCATCGATGACCTCATGCCTAAACACCCCATCTATATACCCCTCTTGCCCAAAGAAGCTCAAATTATTCTTGGGGAAGTACACGCTGATACAAGACCAGCAATTAGATTATTATTTCAAGAAAATTTCGAAAAGATTCCTGAAATTGATATTTTTGAAGCTGGGCCGATTGTTACCTGTGAAAAGAAAAATATCCGAACCGTCAAAGACAGTCTAATAAAAACTGTTTCTAAAATTCATGCTGTATCACCGGGTAGAGTTTATATGGTAGCAAACTCAAATGGTCTTGAAAACTTTAGGGTAACTTATTCTTCATTGATAATTGAAGGCGATGATGTTCAGCTACCTGCTGATGTTTGCAAAACATTGAACATAAGTAAGGGCGATTCCGTAAGAATAGTGCCCATTAGAAAGGAAGAAAAAAGATGACCGATCAAGGCTCTCTTTATATCAATGGGCAATGGATAAATGGAAACGGGAAATCTTTTAAATCAACCGATCCTTATACTGAAAAAGTACTCTGGGAAAACCAATCCGCATCCGTTGATGATGTAGACAATGCCATTAAAGCCGCTGGCTCCACAATTTGGAATACTTTTTCTTCAGAAAAAAGAATTGAAATATTAAAACAATTTGTCACGCAATTAGAAAATAATAAAGATGACTTCGCAACTACTATCAGTCAAGAAATGGGGAAACCAAAATGGGAATCCTTAACAGAAGTATCAGCGATGATCGGCAAATTAAATATTTCTATCGAAGCTTTTAATACGCGTTGCAACGAAGTTTCTAAACCAATGGGAAAAGCCATTTCAATTACTAGGTTCAAACCACATGGGATTATTGCTGTTTTTGGACCCTTTAATTTGCCAGGACATTTACCAAATGGCCATATTATTCCAGCTCTAATTGCTGGCAACACGATTGTATTCAAACCTAGTGAGCAAACACCTCTAGTTGGTCAGAAATATATGGAACTCTGGGATAAAACTGATATCCCTGCCGGAGTTATCAATATGGTGCAAGGCGAAAAAGAAACCGGTATTGCCATTGCTTCCCATAAAGATTTAAATGGATTGTTTTTTACGGGCAGTTATGAAGTCGGTCGAATACTACACAAACAATTTGGTGGTTATCCAGAAAAAATACTTGCTTTAGAAATGGGTGGCAACAACCCACTGATCATATGGGATGTAAAAAATCTAGAAGCAGCTGTTTATTTGACAATACAATCTGCTTTCATTACCACTGGCCAAAGATGCGTTTGCGCTAGAAGATTGCTTTTGCCAGACGACAGCTTCTCTGATAAATTTATAAAACTATTAATTGAAAAAACGAAAAAAATAAAAATAAATCACTACAGTGAAAAAGAAGAACCTTTTATTGGCCCACTAGTTTCAAAAGAAGGTGCCAAGAATATCATTGACCAGCAAAGCGAATTAGTAAACAATGGCTCAGTTGCTCTTCTACCATGCCATCAAGATGATAAACACTCTGCCATCATTACCCCGGGCATTATTGACTCAACTCTAAACCATTCCAAAAAAGATCATGAGATATTTGGTCCACTATTACAAATCTTTAAAGTAAAAACATTCGAGCAAGCTATTGATGAAGCTAACAATACAAATTTTGGATTGTCGGCTGGAATTATTTCAGATGACCAAAATAAATATGACAAGTTTAGACAAAGTTCTAATGCAGGAATATTAAATTGGAATCGACAAATCACCGGGGCAAGCGGCGCAGCTCCTTTCGGAGGTTCAGGTTATTCGGGCAATCATCGACCAGCGGCCTATTTAGCCGCAGACTATTGCTCATGGCCCGTTGCCAGTATTGAAACAAGTGAAATTGAAATTCCAGAAAATACACCTCCAGGTTTATAAGGGAAGTTAAGAGATGAAAAATCTACAAGACCTATTCAATTTATTATGGGAAGAATACAGCAATAAAAACCCACAAGTCCAAAAAATTCATGAAAATTTAAAGACTAGAGGTGAAGAGGTCATTAACGATCATATTGCCCTAAGAACTTTTAACGATAAGCGTATCAATGTTGATGTACTGGCAAAAGCATTTATTGATTTCGGCTACAAAGAAATTAACCAATATAAATTTGAAGAAAAAAATCTGTTTGCCAAACATTATGAGCATCCTGAGAACAAATGGCCAAAAGTTTTTATTAGCGAATTGATTTTAGATAAGTTTTCAAAGCAACTACAAGATACCATTATCACATCAATTGATCAAATCGAATTAAATAAAATCATAGAATGGGATTTTTCCTGTTCCCAAATTCTTTGGATTCCCATTTCAAAAACCACCTATTTAGAAGTTCAAAAAGAAAGTGACTATGCGGCTTGGTTATTAACAAATGGTTTCTGCGCTAATCACTTTACGGTAAATACTAATGATCTCAAAACGTTTGATTCTTTAGAAGATATTAACCAGCATATTAAATCTCTTGGTTTAGTTATCAATTCTTCTGGGGGTGAAATTAAAGGTAGTTCCAAACAGCTATTAGAACAATCATCAACCCTAGCTGATCAAAGAATCTATCAATTTTCTGACGAATCGGCAACGATTCCATGCTGTTATTACGAATTTGCCAAAAGATACCCTATGCAAAATGGAAAATTATTCCAAGGGTTTATAGCCTCTTCAGCTGATAAAATATTTGAGAGCACTGATTCAAATTAGAACTTAAATAAAAGATTTTATTTAAGTTTCTTAAACCAAATATAAATACCACTGAAGATTAATCCTAAAAAAGCAAAGCTAAGAAAATCTATCAGGTATTTATTAAAATATCCAAACACGTTTCCATTATGAATATCTAAAAGAAGACGCTCCCAAGTGAATCCTTCGTAACTAATTGTTAAAGAAAAGCGCTTGATCATTTCTTCTGTTAAAGGAACACTTTTATGCCATTTTATTTTTTCATCTACCATCACCGATGGAACAAATTCTAAATCATCCGAGTTTCCTGAGAACAATCCCTCTTTAGTTTTTAAATAAAAGGATTTTGCCTCATCGGTACCAATCGCAATAGCATTTTCAACTGAAAAGAACTCATTATATTCAATCAACTCACCATCTAATGTAAGAAGAACCACATGTTGATTCCAATAAATAAAAATGTCTTGGTTGTTGGAAGCAACTAGAACTTTTTCTGAAATCTGTCCTACGTTTTCTATTACTTTCTGATTAAAAAATAGTTTCTCACCAAATTGATGGATAAAAATATTTTTTTTAATTAAAAACGAAAAGCCATTTTCTGGTTGTTTAACACCATACACTTTTAGAATTGTTTTGTTTGTAATTGAGGCTTTATCCAACTCTAAATCATTTGAATGATTTAACAAAACGCCTGTAACAACCATTATGAGGAGCCAAATCGCGAGACTAATACCTATAAATTTATGATAACGAATAATATTTAGTAAGGAAAATTTACTGTTTTTCACATTTATTTTTTTGACTGAAGATTTAATTGATCTAAAAACAAAGCCAACCTAGCGGTCTTTTTCATGGCATTCACCGATAGAGTTGCCCCTGTGATGCCATCGATTTTTTTAGTGAGTTTCTTCTTTTTAGTTAATTTACAAGATAAAAATTGTTTTGTGAAAAATTCATTATGAATTTCACCACCACGACTTTCTCGAAATATGAGAACTTTTGCCACTTCGATTTTTTTATCTTTAATGACAAACCCAAAAGTAATTGGCTCTGTTTTTCCTATTTCACTCAAGACCCAAATAGTTTTTTTCTCATGAGACCAATATCTAATTCTTAGCGTTTTAAAAGGACGACCTAATATTTTTCCGATTTTCTTTTTTAATTCTTTATTTAGCCAAAGTGATTTAGAAGCCTCTTTTTTATTTTTTACATGTGATTTAATAAACTCTTCGGGTTGCAAATGCACATGTTTTAATTTACCTGCTGCAAGACAACATAAAATTAATAAAATAAAAAGAGGACTCCTAAATAGATACTTCATTAAAATTGATAACCTATACCAAGATTAATTCCACGTCTTTCACCAGAATCATTTTCATAAAACTGATCTTCAAAGTCCAATTTAACAACTATCTTTTCATGGGGCCAATAATTCACACCAATGTTAAACTGAGACTTTTCACTGTCACCACCATTGCTGCCAGCGGCATTGTTATACATAGCATATCTCGCAAAGACTCCCCAATTATCGTTAATTCGATAAGACGGTTCAAGATAAAAACCTGATTGAGTATCTGCCCCAATAGCATCAGGACCATCACCATCTAATATCCAATGAGCATATAATGCTTTAATGCCAAATCCTTTGTGTTGATACGAAACATTAAGATTAAACATAAATGCAGAAACAGATTCAACTTCTGTTTTCTGTGTTAAGTCTTGTTGAAAATGTAATGCTAAACTTAAATCAAAACCAGCCATTGGACGGTAAGTTATCCTACCTGTGCTGGCAAATGCTCTTGCAGAAGCTTTACTTACTTTTTGCCGACCACTTCTGATTTTATAACTATCACCAGAACCCACGTTTAAACCAGAGTGGATACCAAAATCATAAGAAAGTTCTTCTGTAATTTGACCCTTGAACATAGCACCTGCTTCCCACCATGTCGAAGGTAAGATATTTTTCTCAACTGGATTTCTCTCTACACCATAAAATGTAGGAGGCTCATGAGTTTCATTAAGAAAACCAACAGGGATTAAAAATAAACCACCCCATACATGGTGATCATTAATATATTCAAAATCAATAAAGGCCTGTTCAATTTCAACTTCTCCAGCATCACTCTTCGAAGCGATAACGTGCTCAATTTCAAACTCAGAATATAATTTAATTCGGTCGGTAAATTTATGCTCTACAAATAAAACAAATCTGTGAAAATCAATTTCTCGTTTACTTGAAGTCCCATCTTCTTTACCACTCAATTGATTCATATGCAATTCACCATAACCACCGAGAGTCGTATTACCAAATGCTACACCACTTTTGACTCCAGAATCTTCAATACTGTCAGCAGTTGCTTCTATCTTCTTCTCATTTTCTGAGACCTTCTTCTTTAATTCTTGAATTTCTTTTTTTAAACCTTTTATGCCATCTTCTTGGGCGAATATAGCTCCAAAAATTAACACCATCGCGCACACCAACAATACTTTTTTCATCTAAAACCTTTCTTATAATTAATATCTTAATTTGGACTAAGTCCAAGTATAGACTAATTAAATTGAAGTCAATAGGTAATTTAAATTTTATAATTAAAAACAATAAGGCTTAATATTCGATCAAAATATCTATTATCGTTCATATACACTTGTAGAAAATAGAAGAACCAACCTTCTGAATACTTAATGGAGTTAAAATTGCCTAATAAATCTTTATATATTATCTTCGTCAGATTTCGAATTCTGAAGTTAATATATAGATGACGCAGAAAAGGATATATCAGATGGAAGATTTAATTCACAGAATCATTGATGGCGAAACAGCACTTTTCAGTGAAATCATTGATGAATATAATTCAACGGTCAGAATGTTTTTTGCCTCCAGGATATTTGACCAACAATCCATTGATGATTTAGCTCAAGAAGTCTTCATTGCTGTTTACGAAAATTTATCAAAATATGATATTGATCGAAATTTAAAAGCATGGATTATGGGAATTGCTTTTAATCGTTTGAAACTTCACTATCGAAAAAATAAAAATCGACAAACAGCCTATGATAAACTCTTAGCCAAAATTAATAAACAAGAGTTTCAACCAGATATAGCTGAAATTTCTAATGATAAAACAGATCAATTAAGAGACTGCATGAAAAAACTACCTGAAAAAGCCATGAATATTTTAAAGGCCCGTTTCTATGAAAAAGAAAAGGTCAAAGACCTTGCCTTATTAAATGACATGACCATAGATGCATTGAGTGCTTTTATATATCGATCAAAGAAAAAATTAGCCGAATGCATTGAAGGGAATTTAGCTTAATGAAACAACAAAATATAGTTTTACTAGAAAAACTATTTGAAGATAGTATTACCGAATCTGAGTCAGAGATTTTATTAAATAGAATTCAGTCAAAAGAAATTAATATAGAAGAGTTAAGACAAGCTCTCTCAATAAACTCACATATAAATACCCTATTATCTGATGAAAAAAGTAAACAGATGATGGAAGTAATAACACGATTATCATCAAGTTCTGGTGAAAATTTTAACCGTAGTATCCTTTCAAAAATTGAACGTAGAAATTATAAAAGAATTAAGAGTAACTTTATTCTAAAATTAGCGGCAGCTTTTATTCTATTAATAGGTGGTGCTTTTATAATCAATCAGTATTTAAAAAATGATACAGGTCAAAATTTTATTAACCCGAACGCAATAAAAATAGTTGGTGTTCTTAAATCGAAATCCAATGATAAGAAAATTTATGCTGGTGATAAAATTGTAAACGATGTAAACGAAATTAAAAAATTAGTTTTATTGGACCAATCCGAAATCGAAATTCATCCCGAAACAATAATTAATGTGGGCAATAATTCATTTCAACTTAAAAAAGGATCTATCAGTTGCAGAATCAATAAGCGTAATAAAAAAGAACAGCTTACTTTTATGAGCAATAATGTGAAAGCACACATTCTTGGCACTCAATTCGAATTAAAATCATACAAACAGCAATTATTACCACATAGTTTATTACTATTAAAAGAAGGATCTATTTCAATTTCAGCAAATAATGGCCAGTTGATCAACGGAAAGCCAAAGTATATAATTCAGAACGATCAGTTTATATTTAGTGATCGTTTCAAAAACAAAATGAGCACAGGCACATTTAATTCTAAAATAAATAATACCGATCAGCTTTATAAACAACAAAAAACTCCCTGGATAAATCCATTCTGGAGTTTATGGGGTACCCTCTCTAAAGATTTTAAAATTTCACCAACTGATATCTTAGAAAAAACAGAAAAAGGAAATTTAAAAATATCCTTTGACAGCACAAAGGGAAATGGTTTTAGACTACGTTCTAAGTTAGTCAAAAGATTCGGCAAAAAATTACATTATAATTTCAACATACCGGTTACTTTTGAATCAGGATCTTTAACCTATGGCCTGCGTTTTTACACCATGGGCATACCGTATAAAGAAGATAGTCTCATTGTCTCCAAAGAGAATGGAAAGATTTCTCTCCAAATTTATTCTATGTTTAACGGTAAAGTCAATAAAGGTAAAAAACAGTTTATAAAGATGAACAGATTAAAGAGTTATGTTTTCCAAGGCAATATTATTACTACAGATACCACTGAAAGTATAAAAAATACATATAAAAATAATAAAGGACAACTCGTAACCTCTTTCAATGATATAAAATTAGAGTTTTTTATTGAAGACCTTAAAGACTGCAAAGGTTATTTAGAAATCCAAAAAGGTCTCGTGACTCTAAGTAAATAAATTTTCCGTAGAGTTAGAATGAGAAGGCCCACCCAGCATTCAAACAGAATGGCACTATAATGAGCACCAGTTGAGTTAACAAAACAAAAAGTTTTTACGAATTG
>NVWA01000060.1 GCA_002746535.1 Planctomycetota bacterium | reverse complement strand
GAGGAAATATAACTGTGACAACGTAATCTTTATGAATAGGAGTATTTGCTTTTGTGTTGCAGAGTTCTGAATGTTTAGATGAAGAGCCGTATGTGGGAAATCTGCTTGTACGGTTCTGTGAGGGACTTAGGAGCAACTGTTGCAATACTGCGATGGGAGTTCCTTTGTCTACTCGACATTTATTAATCTGCCATTGATTTTCCGTGAAATCGGCAATACTCTTCGCAATATTACGGAGCACCGCATTTGAATTTATCGAAATTCCATCGGGCCAATCAACAACCTAATCGAATATTAGAGCAAAACCATAATTTTGGATACAACACTCCTACGTTGATAACTCACTGATGCTATGAGCAATTCATAGTATGATACCGTCCACAGAACTACTTCTCAAGAGTGGCAAAATGTAGGCTTGACAACTGTAGCAGGTTTTGATTACAAATATGACAATGTAGGCAACAGAAAAGTTGAGATTGGCTTGCATAACACAGCCAAGTCAGCCGTCTACAATTATGACACTACTTATAAAGTTACTGGCTATAAACAAGGTGTGTTGAATGGTGCTGAAGATGATGTGCCAACTGTAGATTTCTATCAAGACTGGACTCAAGATACTCTGGGCAACTGGAGTAGCTTTGACAATGATGGCACAGTTGATAACAGAAGCCACGATAGTATGAATCAAATTACTAGTACTGGCTTTACCCATGATGATACGGGGAATATGACTAGTGATGGCTCTAATGATTATGAATATGATGCTTTCAATAGGATGATTAAGGCCACTGTCGGATCCACTGTTACTGAATATAGTTATGATGCATTTAACAGGAGAATTCAGAAGGATGTTGGGGGTTCAAAAATAAATTATATTTATAATGAAATTTATGTCATCGAAGAGCAAGATGTAAATGGGCTTTTATTAAAAGATTTTGTAAATGGAGAGCAGTATATTGATGAAGTAGTTATGATGAATTCAAATGGAAATGACTATTATTTCTTAGAGGACTATAGAAATAGCATCGTCGCCCTCTCGGATAGTAGTAAAAATATTGTTGAGCGTTATGAATACACTGCATTTGGTGAACGTACTACTATGGATGATCTTTATGTCTTCAAAACAACAGGACTAGTAGGTAATGATTATGGGTTTACAGGCAGGCGGCATGATAGTGAAACTGGCATAATGTATTTTAGGGCTAGGTATTATAGTGGATTATTGGGTAGATTTTTATCTCGCGATCCAAAAAGTTATGTTGATGGTATGAATCTTCGCCGTAGCTACTTTGGGATAAATGGTGTAGATCCTTTAGGACTAAATAAACATAAGAAAAAAACAAAAAAGAAAGAGCCAAAAAAGGAAGAGCCAAAAAAGGAAAATAGTTTCATCGATTTAATAAAACCTGGGAAAAAGTTTTATGAAATAGTTGATAAGGCAAAACAAGAATTAAGGGAACGCCATAGAGCAAGTTTAATGAAGTTGTTAAATAAACTGCAAGAGTGTGCAAAAAATGAAAAATGTAAAGCCAAGAAACTAAATTTTAAAAAGGCGGCTAAAATATTAATTGAAAAACTATTCGGTAAAGGGGATGTTGACATTAAAGGAGTAGCTGATGCAATAGATAAAGCTATATCAGATGAAGGTAAATTTAAAGAATCTCTGGAAAAAGGTTTGAAAAAAGGGGCTAAAAAACTTGCAAAAGTATCTAGTAAGAAATTTAAAAAATTAAATAAAAGAGCTATTAAAATCTTAAAAAGATTAAATAAAGCTCTTAGAATAATAGACAAGCTTTATAAAAGTGATGATTTAAGTCCAGATGAAGCATTTGGCGCAATTGCAGATATTGTTGATTTTGCATTTGAAAATGCAAAAGATATTCCAGCATTTAAATATGTGGCCAAAATATTTGAACCATTTAATGATGTCTTTAAAATCTTTGATACTCTTATTTCTGGGCTTTTTATTGGTAATGAAATAGCTTGGATAAACTCCCTCGAAAAAGTTGCTTGTGATCATTGGGTGAATTACGATAAACTTATTATTGAAGCGATAGCAGATAAGGCCGTTAATATTACAGCATTCGGTCATACAATGGAAAAAGTGCTGGATGCTCTATTTGGGCATAAATATTGGACACCAGCTAATGTGAAGAAACATAAGAATCAAAAAGAAGGGGATGATAGACCTTGGAATATACGGGCAGCTGAAGCTGCTAGGGATTGGCTAATGGGTAGAAGATAGATTTTCAAAAGATTATGATTTTTATATTTACTATTTCATATTTTAAATAATATGAA
Organism: Planctomycetota bacterium; assembly: GCA_002746535.1. Lineage (GTDB taxonomy): Bacteria > Planctomycetota. The sequence continues at coordinate 11,425 of NVWA01000060.1, read as the reverse complement.
ATAGTTATTATGGATATTTTTAATATTATATAATTTGAAATGAAAAGTATAGATACCATTTAAATAGTGGTTTAAATGTTTAGGGCTGTTCATAGTAAGAATTTAACAAAATGAAAAAAAGAATAAATCACTTCATAGTCTTATTAATTATAATTATTTGTGGTGGGGTACTTCATCTGATGTATGGGAGCTGTCAAACCACCAAATATCACTATATGTGTCAGGCTTATTGGATGCCTGATTATTTGCCTGGGTGGATGATAAGGATAAATATTATCCAAGATAATGAAAGGATACATTTTAGCTACGAACATTACTCCGGAACATTGAAAACTTGGTATAAAAATGGAAAAAGCCAATATGTGACTAATTATTTAAATGGTGTATCCATGGGTAGGCATATAAAATGGGATAAAGACGGGATTAAGTTTATTGGAAATAAAAGAAATGGTCAACTCCATGGTGGGTATAAATCGTTTTACGAAAATGGAAAACAAAAAAGCGAAGGCTTTTATGATATGGGGTTTCAGGATAAAAAATGCTCTAAATGGTATCAAAATGGTATTATGGAAACAGAAAGTTTTTGGCTAAATCATAAAAAAAATGGCTTGCATAAAGGTTGGTATGAAAGTGGTAAAAAACATTATGAGATTAATTATAAAAGTAATTATGAACATGGGAAACTTATAACATGGCATGAGAATGGCATAGTTAGTAATGTTGGAAATTGGGTAAACGGTGATGCTGATGGGGAACATATTCAAAAGTATAAAAATGGTAAAATAGAATTTACAGGTAGGTATAGCAACGGAGAAGAGATAGGATTACTTGAAGGGTGGTATAAAAATGGTAATAAGATTTTCACGGGTAATTGGAACAACGGTAAAAGAATAGGAATTCATTTAAACTGGAATAGTGATGGGTCATTTGAAAAGAAAGAATATTATGATAATAATGGCGAATTCATCAAGAGAGAGCTTTATAATAATGGTAAACTGATAAAAACTGAAGAAAAGTAATAATTTTCTAAGGCAAGTTGCTTAATTTTGTATCATCTTAATGATACTTCAAGTCAAATAATCTAGTTGATATTAAAACATGAAATTATTTTTTATATTTTTAATCTGTATGATTAGGTTATCTGCTATTGATCTTCCACTGTATGTGAATATGGAAGATTTAATAGAGAAGAATAAATGTCTTTATAATAAAAAAACCTCTAAAAAATTTTCCGGTATTGCTATTGAATATCATAAAATAAATAAAATTAAAATATTAGAAGTTAAGTATTTAAATGGAAAAAAACATGGTAAATATCAAAGTTGGTTTATAGATGGAGAAAAAAAACAAAGTGGGAACTACCTTAATGGGCAATTTAATGGTGAGTTTATTGGTTGGTATAAAAGTGGCCGTAAAAAATTTATAGCTCAATTTTTGAATGATATGGGAAATGGTGAAAATATTAAGTGGTACCGAAATGGGAAAAGAGAATTAGTTGAAAATTGGAAAAACGGTGAAGCAAATGGTGCTTTTAAAAGATGGTTTGAAAATGGGAATATTGAACTTGATGAATATTGGGTAGATAATTCAGAGAATGGTGAGCATAAAGGGTGGTTTTTGAATGGAAAAAAAAGATTTGTAAAGAAGTTTGATAAAGGCAAATTAGTTTCTTCTGTTGAGTGGTATGCAAACGGTAAGCTCAGAAGTAAAGCACCTGTTTTAATTGATAAGAAGGAATATGATTTTAATAGATTAAATTCTGTTAAAAATATCACATATTTAAATGGCTCAAAGAAAGTATTTAGTGGTATCGCGATATCGATTGATCCTAAAACTAATATTAAACTTAAGCATATGGTTTATGTGAGGGGAAAAAAGAATGGGTTGCAAAGTCTGTATTATGATAATGGTAATTCGCATATAAAAGGTAATTACATTGATAATAAAAAAGATGGTGAATTTAAAATCTGGTTTTTAAATAATCAAATTCAGTTTCTAGGTAGTTACATGGAAAATAAAGAGGATGGTAAGCAGGAGTTATGGTTTAACAATGGTCAAAGAAAGTCAGTAGGTAATTATGTTGATGGAAAAAGATATGGCAAATTTGAGTCCTGGTATGAGAACGGTAATAAAAATTTCGTACAAATATTAAAAAATGATAAGCTAATGTCCTTGGAAAAATATAACAAAGACGGCTCACTAAACAAAAAAGAATACTACAATGATAAAGGTGTATTCATCAAAAGAGAACTCTACAAAGACAACAAACTAACCAAAACCGAAACCACAGAATAAATCTCCAAACTCCCCACACCAAACATAAAACTAATCTCCTATAAACAAAACAACTTTCAATCTCAAAACAAGTGCTAAATCGCTTTGGTGTGGTAGGATTGTTTTATTTGATTGAATGCTAGATCAGGAGCAACAATGATTCAGGACGAATTAAATAGCCCATACTTTTACATCTAATATCAAGCGAAACTATATCGGCAGTGCTTAAACCTTTGCAATAGTATGGATATAATGTAGAAATAGTTTAAGTTAAAATATGTATATACTGTAGGAATAATGTTATGCAAAAATTTTCAATGTTTGAAAATTTAAAATCGTTTGCGATTATGATTGCAGTATTTGGCACTATAATCTATTTGGTCTCGAAACCTTGGTATGATGCTCGTGCTATTAGAGAAAACTTTCAAGGAAAAATTTCCAGCTTTATTGATTTGGATCTTGATGAATATTTGGAAGGCAAAGGCTTTCGTACGGGGAAAGTATTAATAATTAATTATAATGACAAGAAACTTGATGATGCGCATATGAAACTTCCGAATGATATGAAAGCATTCTTCCCATACGACGTAGCTACGATTGTCTGGGTTAATCGGAAACCAACTAGCGATGATATTGACGAATCGAGATTGGCAGGAAAAGGCAATGCGCATGTCTGGTTACTAACAGTGATAGATTTTAAAGATGAAACTATCGTTGGTGAAAAGGTACTCAGAGGATCTGCTCCTTTGAGCATGACATATGGGGAAGGGGATTCATCCGATTTTGAACCATCCGATTATGAAGTTGTCGATTTCGTTAAGAGTTTGACCCATAGGAATTAATGACAACAGCTAAACCGTGCTAAAAGTACGGCGCCCGTAAGGTAAAAATATTAATCCTATCACAATTTGCCGAGAAATAATCGATTCAAGACACAAAGGAGATAGCACAACACTATCTCCCAACTCCCCACACCAACAATAAAACTAATCTCATATAAACAAAACAACTTTCAATCTCAAAACAAGTGCTAAATCGCTTTGGTGTGGTAGGATTGTTTTATTTGGTTTTAGAGAGATGGGTATGAATATTGGTTCCTCAATACTGGGGTCTATCAAAGATTTAATTGTTGCCTTGATCCTAATTGGTGGAGTTTTCTCAATTAGTTTTCTGGAACTAAATATTATTATCAAATCTGTTTTAATCTTGGCATTTACCTTACTAGTTATAGCAATTTACTTTTACTTAGCCCAAAAGTATAAAAAGAATAATGAATAAAATTAATATTGGCTTATTAGCTCTAAGTATATTTGCTGTTTTTGTGTGGCAGTTATTCATTTTAGAATACTTAGAACCAATTGGTTCTGGTGGATTTGCATTAGGACTACTTACAATTTTTACAATAATTGGTCTTGGGGCTTTGAATCTTATTTTTTTAATTTGTTCAATTATAAAAATTCGTTTAATTACTAAAAAAAATAAATATTTCACTTGTTCAGCTTTTGCAATTATTATAAACCTTTATGGTTTATATTTAGCATCATTTTATTAAAGAAATAGAATTTTAATAATCCTCCTCGATAAAATAGGGGAGGTCGTAAGTCAGGTAGCTGAGCTCAGTCCATTATTGTAATATTCCCTTAACCCACCAGTAAACCTTGGTATAATTCTGATGTGAAACTTCTTGATTTAACAATAGCGAAATATGAATAGATATTTGGAAACAATTTTATTTAGTATTAAAATTATTGTTGGTGTAGTTGCAGTATTAGTAGTTCTATACAGTTTATGGTTTATATTATATTTATTCTCACCTTTTATTTACCGTGGTCAGTTTGAATATAATGCACATTTATATTTTAAAGTCTTTGTGATAAGCGCTTTATCAGGATTAATAGTCTTGTGCTTAACTGGAAATTTAAATAAACCATTGTATTTATTGGCAGTGCCCGTAATGTATATTTCTCCATTTATTATCGATTTAATCCATTTTGAAAGCAGTAGTTTTTTTATAAAAATTGGTTCGGTAGTCATATCAGGAATATTGACAAGTATGTGTGTGGATAGTTATTTTTTGAATAAAGCTGAAAAAGAAAAGATTTCTAAACTAAAGATAAAAAAACATATCCCTTTAACTCAGAATAAAGAGGAATGAAAATCCTCCTAAACCCCCTAATCATTTCAGCCTTCATAGTTACCTTGCTCCTTGGCTCTGTTGCTCATTTAATGTATGGGAGTTGTCAGAGTAGCAAATGGCACTATATGATGCAGTATTATTGGGTGCCGAAGGGCTTGTATAAATGGATTCCAAAAGATCACAGTGAAGCGAAAAGCTATACAGGCCAGTGGAATACATGGTTTCAAAGTGGTGCTAAATTTTCTGAAAGCGAAATGAAAGATGGCTTGGAAAATGGTATTGGAACATTGTGGTTTGATAATGGTACCAAGTATGTTGAGAGTGAAATGAAAGATGGTCTGGTAAACGGTAAATCAACAATTTGGCATGAAAACGGGGTGAAGTGGGTTGAAGGAAGCTTCAAAGATGGTGAACATAATGGCTTATCAGTAACATGGAACAAAGACGGCACATTAAACAAAAAAGATTACTACGATGAAAAAGGCAACTTCCAAAAGAGAGAGCTCTTTGAAAAGGGGAAGTTGGTTAAGACTGAGGTGGTGGAGTGAAAAGCTCCTTAATACCATAGCCAATCATAAAGATAATCTTCTAAAACCCATATTAAAACAGTCAATGCTATTCCAACTATGAATGAAATGATAAATCTATTTTTCATTGATTTGTCAGAATGATAGAATTTTGAATAAATTTCTGTATCGCCAGTTGGCAATACAATAAATTTTTCTCCACATGAACATTTGTATTTTGTAAAACTAAAATAAGGTGGCCAATTTAATTTTCGCTCCTTAGAGCAACTGGGACATTTAATAGTTTCTATAGTTTCTTTTGAATAAAAGTATTTCATATAAAAGTCATTCGGATTCATCTAATATTTAAGAGAATTATACCCCAACCTCTGTATTGTAAAGTCCATTGCCTATTAGGGCTGTAGGTGTAGAATGGGTGGCCATATTATTTATTTTAGAAATTGCATTGAAAGGGCCTGAAATGAAGTTGTTTACAATTGGCATTTTGATAGTTTTTGTTCTTTTATTCTCATCGTGCACCAAAATCCCAGTTGGTACATTCAAAGCTATAAATAGTGAGGGTAAACCCTTCGAGACGGATGTAACTATAAGTTCTTCTGAATATATATCCTTGAGAAAAACTGGCGATGATACTCTTGGGCCCTTTAGCCGTATCCTTAAAGGTAGAACTAATGCCAAAGATGGTGTGTATAGTTTTAGTTATAGGATGGCGAGGCAAACATCTTGGATTAAAAGACTCTTTGGTGCTGACAGAATACCTCTACAAAAAATTAATGTAGAATATCAAGGGGAAGATAATCAAAAATATGAGTTTACATTTGAGCTTTATGCTAAACGATAAAGATTAAATTTGAAAACTCTCCTAAACCCCCTAATCATATCAGCCTTCATCGTAACCATGCTCCTTGGCTCCCTTGCTCATCTGATGTATGGGAGCTGTCAGAGTAGTAAGTGGCATTATATGACTCAATGTTATTGGATGCCAGAGTATTTGCCCGAATGGTTGAATCATCATGCATTCAGAGAAACCCTTGATGGCACTATTGTTGATCTCTATATTGCTTCTCCAGAAAACTATACGGGTATTTGGAAGGATTGGTATGCCAGTGGCAAAAAATTCAGTGTTACTGAATATGTGAATGGCAGTCCTATTAGTGGTAAGACTTGGCATGAGAATGGAAAAGTGAAATATACGATGAAATGGATTAAGAATGAACTTGTTATTTTAAGTTATCATGATTCTGATGGGGCCAATGTCATATATGATTAAAAAACTTCTAAACCCCCTAATCATATCAGCCTTCATAGTAACCATGCTTCTTGGCTCTTTTGCTCATCTATGCTACGGGTCTTGTCAAACTTCAAAATGGCACTATATAATTCAAAATTATCACATGCCAAAATATCTCCCGTCTTGGATGTTGCTAAAAAGCAGAAGTCAATCTGTAAAAGGGGTTAGTGTCTATCCAAAATTTACTGGGAAGTGGAGTCATTGGAATAGAAATGGTAGAAAGGATTTGGAACAGAATTTCAAAGATGGTAAACTGGATGGCTTATATACTAATTGGTATGAGGATGGTGTAAAAAGGTATGCATCGAATTACAAAGACGGTAAATTGGATGGCTTGTCAACTTCGTGGCATGAGAATGGTGTAAAGAAGTCTGAAGAGAATTACAAAGATGGTAAAGAGCATGGCTTATTTACTAATTGGTATGAGGATGGTGTGAAATGGTATGCATCGAATTACAAAGACGGTAAATTGGATGGCTTAACAACTGAGTGGCATGAGAACGGTGCAAAGAGTTATGTGTTGAATTATAAAGACGGAAAAGAAGATGGTTTATCAACTCAGTGGTACTCGAATGGTTCAAAGATGTTTGAAGGGAATTACAAAGATGGAAAAGAAGATGGCTGGTCAACTTTTTGGTATAAGAATGGTTCAAAGAAGTATGAAGTGAATTACAAAGAAGGGAAAAAAGATAGTTTGTCAACTTGGTGGTATGAGAATAGTAAAAAGGAGTCTGAAGGGAATTACAAAGATGGAGAAGGCTTGAAAACCTCATGGTATGAGAATGGTAAAAAGGAGTCTGAAATTAATTACAAAGATAATGAATACGATGGCTTGTCAACTTCGTGGCATGAGAATGGTAAAAAGGAGTTTGAAGGATACTTTAAAGATGGCAAATTGAATGGCTTGAATATCTATTGGAACAAAGACGGCTCCCTAAACAAAAAAGAATACTACGACTCCAAAGGCATCTTTCAAAAGAGAGAGCTCTTTGAAAAGGGGAAGTTGGTTAAGACTGAGGTGGAAAAATACCACTGGTCTGATTAAACTGCAAACCTCGGTATAATGGCTTCTTTGCTTTTAGAGAGATGGCTTGGTTAAGAAATTATTAAGTCCTATTGTTGTTTGTGGTTTTATAATATAATACGAAGAGGACAGATCACTTCTTTTGAGGTGAAAATTAATTAGGCGTGATATGAATGACCACAAGACCACCATTCCAAAGAAGTCCAATTGGCTCATCTGGGTACTTGGCATTTATAGTTTTACACTAACGGTGCTCATAACAAGTGCTGTTCTGTACGACCCAGATTCTTTGGCGGTTCCGCTTGAACTAGATCGCGATGCGTATCTGAATTCAATGGAGTCTGATGTGGAATCTGATCTCTCAAATAAATTTTTGTCAGCTATTGATAAAATGAAAAAGGCTTGCAGGGAAGAGGGCATGGAAGGTAGAGATAAATACTATGAGCCTTTGTCTTACCTTGGAGAAGCTTGGGAGTCAGAGGAGCGTCTTACGAAAGGTGAAGTCAGAATCCTTCTTGATAAGGTTCATGTTGCAGAAGTTGTGTGGGCAGAGTATAGGGATTCTGTTAATCCAAAATAAAGATCAAAAACTTATAAACCGCCAATTACTTAAAATGAGATAGTGCAAAGCGATCACCTTACAATTGTCTCATTATTTCATTTAATCTAAGTCAAAATCGATATAATGAATTGGTTTTTGGTTAGTGCTTTCTTAAAGTAAATTTTAATTTGTGGGAAAAAATAATTAGGTATGAATGATCACAAGACCACCATTCCAAAGAAGTCCAATTGGCTCATCTGGGTACTTGGCATTTATAGTTTTACACTAACGATGCTCATAACAATTGTTGTTCTGTTCTTCTTTGTCTTTGAAGCAGATTTTTTTGCATTTGAACTTGAATATAATCGCGATGCGTATCTGAATTCAATGGAATCTGATGTGGACTCTGATCTCTCAAATAAGTTTATGTCGGCTCTTGATAAAATGAAAGAAGCCATGCGTGAAGAGGGCATGGAAGGCAAAATAAATACATGTGGCCACTTATGTACTTAGGAGAAGCTTGGGAACCAGATCAGCGTCTCACGAAAGGCGAAGTCAACATCCTTCTTCAAAAAGTTGATATTGCAGAAGCAGTATGGAAAGAAGAGTATAGAGATTAATGCAAGTCCCAGTTAACCTCCCACCAAAGCAAATTGAGACTATGAGCAATCCATAGAATTTCTATAAACTAATTATATTGATATAATGATTTGATTTTTGGTTATTGGCTTGGTTAAGAAATTATTGAATCCATTAGTTGTATCAGCTTTTATTCTTGTCTTGGTGCTTGGCAGTATTGCTCATTTGATGTATGGGAGTGATCAAAGTTCTAAATATCATTACATCATTCAGAGTTACTATATGCCTGATTATTTGCCTGAGTTGATGATTAAAAAGCGGATTACAGATTATGAAAGATTCAATTCATCTCGTGAATTCACAGGCAAGTGGGTATCATGGTATAAGAATGGTGTTAAATTTTGTGAAGGTGAAATGGGAAATGGGAAAGAATATGGTAAGTCAGTAATTTGGTTTGAAAATGGTTCCAAATATGTTGAGAGCGAAATGAATAATGGTCTCATAAACGGTAAAGCTACAATTTGGTATGAGAATGGAATGAAAGAATTTGAAGGGCAATGTGTAGATGATTTGCCCCTTGATGTTCTTAAATTTTGGAACCAAGACGGCACTCTAAACAAAAAAGAATACTACGACTCCAAAGGCAAATTCCAAAAGAGAGAGCTGTTTGAAAAGGGGAAGTTGGTTAAGACTGAGACTGATGAGTGAGAGTTGAGTTTAATTGATAAAATTGTTAATTTTTTAATTATTGGAAAAGATGTGTTTGATATAACTGATGAAGACGTTGATCATATTGTAAATAATTTGCTTCTGCTCAACGATGATAAATTAGCCAGTGAGAAAGTATTGTGTAAGTGGTTTGAATGGATTGATAAAAAGCTATGTAAAGTTAAAAACGTGGAATATTCAATTGACTCAATGTATTTATTGCATTTGCTATTTAATAAATTGATAAATAATTCAATTGATAAGTTTGATTACATCAAAAAGAAAGAGAAGTCTTTGCATAGAAAAAATAATATTGTAAGAAAAGAAATTAATTATTCTAGAAGTATTGGTGCTATTTTTTTAACTAGCGTTGAAGATCTACAAAATAAAGATTTTAAACATATCTTGTTTAAAGGGATTGATTTAGAGAAATCGAAATATTATAAAGAATTTTTTAAATTGGCAAAAGCATCAAATGTGCTAGATGAATATATATTGAATCTTGGGTATTATCCTAGAGAAGGTGAAGTTATAGAATAAGAAATAAATAACAGACCTTAAATAAGCCAACCAACCCAAAACAATTTCCCCTTACCCCAAATCCAAACCTTGGTATAATGCTCACTAATCATTTTAGAGAGTAGCCTTGGTTAAGAAATTATTAAACCCATTAGTTGTGTCTGCTTTTGTTCTTGTGTTGCTCCTTGGCTCTCTTGCTCATCTGATGTATGGCTCATTAGAGAGTAGTCCTTAACCTAGTGTATTATCTAGGTTGCATACTAAGTTATGGATCGTGTCAGACCACTAAGTATCATTTTATGATGCAAAGATATTTGTTGTATTTCAAGATTAAATCCTTAAAACTCAAAATAATATTTGAGCTTCTAAAAGAAAGAATTAACTACTCATGGTAAAAATAAATAACCTACTAACAGCAAATTCATTCATATTAATTCTTTTTGCATTAGTTCTATCTAACTGCACTCAAAAAGAATATACGGAATTCACCAAGACGGCAACTGAGGATTCAAATAATTTCACGACCCCTTTTAATAAAATTAAAAAAGGAATGACTTTAATTGACGTCAAATCAATCTTAGGGGTACCTTCTAAAATTAGAATTGTTAATGGATCTAGAATTGTTCATTACTATACCAATAAAGAAGACATTATTATGTATGAAAAATCTTACAACAATTCTGTAATTATTAATAGAGATTTAAAATTTATCTACACCTTTCATTTTAAGAACAATTTATTAACGTACAATTCGAGAGTGGATGGCCAAGGATATTTAAGCCTTCTTAAGTCCCTAGAAATCAATAAACAATAGTCCAGCTTCAACCTTTGATCTCGTAGACAAATTGAAAAGTAGGATGTTTCATATCGTTAGGTCAGTTTACTGAGCTCTGCTCATAACATTCTCCCTTACCCCGTAAGGTCAATTTATTAATCTGCTATTGATTTTCCGTGAAATCAGCAATACACTTCGCAGTATTACCGAGCACCAACAATAAAACTAATCTCATATAAACAAAACAACTTTCAATCTCAAAACAAGTGCTAAATCGCTTTGGTGTGGTAGGATTGTTTTGTTTTGATACGTTTTATGTTCTTGAATCAGAATAATTATGTCATTAAAGATTAAATATAAATCAATTAATCTTTAGGTGGTAATTGAAGAGAAATATATTCATTTTGTTTTAGCGTCACAAAATAAGTTTTTAATAATTCCAATGAAGTTAGTTCTAATTTCAATATTGCAGTATACCCTTGATCAAGAGCAGAACATGGTTTGTTTAGAAATATTATTTGATCTATTTTCATTTCTAAATTATCAGCAAGAATTGATACATCTGTCTCCATTTCATTACTTTCTTTATTATAATTAATATTTTCTAAAAGTAATCTCGTGAAGATAGTGCTTGAAGCTAATGTCGTACCGCAATTCCTACCTGAAAGTTCATCATTATTTTCTATTGATGATATTTGAAAACTTGGAAACAGAAGTTCAGAGTGCATTATTATAATTAATCCTATTTTATGATGCATTATATCTATTTTTAGAACTCTTTGTTAATTGAATTAATGAGTCTAAATAAAAAAGGTGAGAATATAACTGAAAGAGTTTTACAAATTATTATTTAATTTAATAAACCAATCACACTATTCTCAAAACAAGTGCTAAATCGCTTTGGTGTGGTAGGATTGTTTTGTTTGGTTATTGAGAGTTGGCTTGGTTAAGAATTTTTAATGTTCATTTCATACGTGGGTAGCGATATACCGTTTGTAGGATTAAGCAAGCCATGCTTGTGGCGACGATTCTGCCTCCTTTGGTGCTGTG
>NVWA01000029.1 GCA_002746535.1 Planctomycetota bacterium | reverse complement strand
AGCATGGAAAATTATTTTGGTGGATGAGAGATGGTAGTAGTTATTGCATTCAGCAGTGGGAGTTTGGGGTTCCAATCTCATCATTTGTATATAATAAAGACGGCGCCCTTAACAAAAAAGAATACTACAATGAAAAAGGAAATTTTCAAAGAAGAGAACTGTTTGAAAACAACAAGCCAATCAAAACAGAGACGCAAGAATAACCCCATAAGGTAAAAATATTAATCTAATCACAAATTGCCGAGAAATAATCGATTCAAGACACAAAGGACATAGCCCAACACTATCCCCACACTATCCCCACAACAACAAAACAAATCTCCTAATAACAAAACAACTTTCAATCTCAAAACAAGTGCTAAATCGCTTTGGTGTGGTAGGATTGATTTTATTTGGTTTTATAGAGATGGCTTGGTATGACAGAAAATTGGATAGAAATTATTCCAACAATGGATAGGCCGTTAGGTGAGAAAGAGTTTGAAAAGTGGAAGAAAGCTAATGAAGAGGTTTTTGAAAAACTAACTCCAGATCAAATAAGGGTTAATCTTATCCGTGGCAAAGATAATAGTGATTTGATTCAATATCAAATCCAGACAAATTTCAATAGACCCGAGGATAATTATCAAAATATAGAAAATAGGGAGTTCAAAAGTTATTATGAAAATGGTGTGCTTCAAGAAAAAATCTTATTTGTAAATGGAAAAAGAGAAGGTGAGCATCTTTGTTTTACCGATAAAGGGATAGTTGAATCTAAGTGGAATTGGAAGAATGGAAAAGTACATGGAACTTGTGTAAGTTATAGGGTTGATATTAATGATGGGCGTTTATCTTTAGTCAATAATTATAAAAATGGTTTAGAACATGGGCTTCAGCAAGAGTATTTTGATAATGAGAAGGGCAACCTTCAATTTGAATACTATTGCAATGAAGAAATTTATATAGATTCTTTTAAAATGTACTTTCCAAGTGGGAGAATAAGAGTTGAAGGAATGTTTAAAGATGGTGTTGCTGTTGATGAATGGCTTTTATATAAAGATGATGGTAGTCCACCCGATAAAGTACCTTTAATTGACGTAGACGAAAGAATTATTGAAGGGTTTGTTGTCTATGAGTTTGAAATTAGTGAAGTTGGTAAGACAAAAGATGGCAAATTTATTTATGGAATTGATCGTAGATATTTAAATGAATGTAAATGAGATAGTGACCAAGCGCTATCCCCAACCATAAAACTAATCTCCTATAAACAAAACAACTTTCAATCTCAAAACAAGTGCTAAATCGCTTTGGTGTGGTAGGATTGGTTTATTTGGTTTTAGAGAGTAGCCTTGGTTAAGAAATTATTAAATCCATTAGTTGTATCAGCTTTTGTTCTTGTGTTGGTGCTTGGCTCTCTTGTTCATCTGATGTATGGAAGTTGTCAGACTAGTAAGTGGCATTATATTTTGCAAAGGTATTATATGCCTGAGTATTTACCTTGGACAATGATTACCAGTAGGTATAGCAAAGGTAATGAAATAAATGTTTATACAAATTACAATGGGGTATGGAATTCGTGGTATAGAGATGGAACTAAACTATTTGAATGCTATATGGAAAATGGTAAACGAAATGGAATTGCTTTAGCTTGGAATGAAAACGGTAGTTTGATGTTTAAGAGTGGTTTTAAAAATGGTGAATTTCATGGTAAATATGAGAGTTGGTATGATAAGGGAACTAGAAGTGAAAAGGGTTTTTGGAAAAATGGAAAATTGGAGGGTTTGCATGAATCATGGTATGAAAATGGAACTAAGCTTAATATCGATAGATATTTGAATGGGAAATCACACGGATTGCAGGAAAGATGGCACCCTAATGGAAAAAAATATTTTGAATACAATTATATAAACGATCAACAAATATCGGGAATCTTTTGGAATGAAGATGGTTCCTTGAAATCTAAAGAATACTGTGACTCCAAAGGGAAACTCAAAAAGAGAGAGCTATATCTGAAGAATAAGATTCACCAATTTGAAACAGAAGTAGAGGTTGGGCGCAACTTTATAATAAGTACTCATTCATCAGAAACGGGTGAGTTGATTAAAAAAGTGTACAAAGTAGATGGTGTTGAATTCATTAAAAGAGAACTCTTCAAAAACAACACACTAGTCAAAACAGAAACAGTAGAATGAAAACCCTCCTAAACCCCCTAATCATATCAGCCTTCCTAGTAGTAATGCTCCTTGGCTCTCTTGCTCATCTAATGTATGGGAGTTGTCAGACTACCAGGTATCATTATATGTGCCAGGCTTATTGGATGCCGGATTATTTACCTGAGTGGATGTTGGTAAATAAATTTTCCCATAAATATGGTGGTGGGCAAATTGCTAATATTGTAGTATATGCTAGCTTTACAGGGGTTTGGCGTCAATGGAATAAAAACAGTTCGTTAAGTTCCGAAGCGGGTTATCATTTTGGAAGGCTTCATGGAAAAGAAAAACTATTTTACGATAACGGCAAACTTTTAAGTATATCGAATTACGAATATGGGATTAAAGAAGGGTTAAGTACTACTTTTGACGAAAACGGCATTAAAATTATGGATGTTAATTATCATAATGGAACAATGAATGGTAATGCGAATGATTGGAGTAAAAGTGGTAAAAAAGTAGGTGTTGTCACATATATTGAGGGTAAACCTGATGGGATAACGGAGACTTGGTTCGATAACGGTAATCGGAAATTTAAAAGTATATATAGTAAAGGAAAACTTATATCAAAAGAAGAATGGAACGAAGACGGCTCAATCAAAATAAAGTGGTATAAAATTAAAAAAAATAATTCAGAAAAACCTAAAAAATTATATGACAAATTTTATGATGTAAATATAGAATAAATAATTTAAATGAAAACCCTCCTAAACCCACTAATCATATCAGCTTTCATCGTGACCATGCTTCTTGGCTCTATTGCTCATCTGATGTATGGGAATTGTCAGAGTAGTAAGTGGCATTACATTATCCAACGCTTTTATATGACGGATAATTTGCCAAAATGGATGTTGCAAAAAAGTCTTCGTGGTAGTGATTCATTTCGCCCCATAAAAATCTATCAAGATTTTAGTGGCATTTGGTATAGATGGTATAAAACAGGTGAGTTGTACTCCACTAGGCATATCAAAATGGGAATAGATAATGGTAGAGTTTCTGGCTTTCATGAGAATGGAAAGAAGGGGTTCGAAGGTGAATATGTAAATGGTAAGGTTAATGGTATGTTTATTTCTTGGGATGAAAGTGGGTTGATGCTTTATAAAGAAGTATTTGATTTTGGTATTAAGGTATCTTCTGAGACTTGGCCGCCTGAAGCACCTGGTTTCAGTCAAAAGGAATACTTTGAAAGAAATGGTGCAGTATCAAAAACAGAATTCTTGATGAATGGCAAGGTTACAAGAACAACGCAAGGGAGTGTTATTGAAGACCTGTTGAAATCTCTTGAGCCGTAAGCCATAAATATTATTCTGATCAGAGATAGACGCGAAGGTTAGTATTCTAAAAATCAGAAATCAAACCGAAATATCAATATCTATAACAATTTGTTTAGTTGGTGGGGGATGTTGGTATACTTCATAGATAATTTTATTGAATCTTTAATGTGGCGTTTTTATGAATTCTGCAAAAACTACATCTATTATTTGTATTCTTCTAATGTCTATATTTTTAAGTCCAAAAACCTTAAATGCAATCGATCTTCGGGGTGATTGGGATGGTAACATTGATTTTACTGTTGGTCAGAAATATTTAGATTCTGATTACTGGGGTTCAATTGATAAGCAAATTCAATTTGGTGCAAATTATTATTTAAAACCAACTAATTTTCCCATTGGGTTTAATGTTTCTTCATTATTAAGTTTTGGATCTGAAACTGAAAATGAAGTTAAGACTTCTGGCTATACTTTTGAGCAACACTTTGGATTAATTACAATATTCAATAAAAATAATTTTAAGTTTGTTTTTAATGGGGGCATTGCCTTTATTCTAGCTGATTTTTCGAGAACAGGTTCTAGTAATGACTTTTCTAATTATGGTGAAGGCACTGGTTTTTATATAGATAGTGAAATTCAATATGTAATTACAAACAAATTACATGCTGGGATGCGAATTGGTTATTCTGCTGCGAAAGTTGATTTTATCTTTGGTGATGAAGAGGCTGGTGGCATGTATGTTGGGTTATCCTTTGGCTTAAATTTTTAACTTAAAATTTGAGAACAATCTATAATTAAATATCCAAGTAAACCCAGAAAGTACTTCTGAGAACATTGTATTTGGTTGGTGATTTATGTTGGTATACTGGTAGAATTATTTATGGTGACCTTGTAGTTTGGTTTAATTAGTTTTTTTTTGACTGTATATATGAAAATAAAACTAACTAAAATATTTGTATCGTTATTGATAGGGACCGTTTCCTTTGTTTATTTTGGATGTGATAGTTCAGTTAACATAAAAAATGTTCCAAAATTTAAGTTTTCAGCTTGGCAGGTATATAATACTTCAAATACTAGTGATGTATTATTAAACAATAATGTTAGAGCAATTATTCAAGATAAATTCGGAAATATATGGGTTGGTTCAGCTGATGGGGGCGTTAATAAATTTGATGGAACATCCTGGATTGGCTATACATTAACAAATGGCCTGACAGGTAGTTCTATTAATGCTTTGTTTGAGGATAGCACCGGGTTAATTTGGGCAGGTTCCCAGAATGGTGGGGTTTATTTTTTTGATGGGGATTCTTGGCTGAACTATTATAATTATGACGGGCCTCCTATTTATGCTGTACTCTCAATTTATGAAGATGATTTAGGTAATATTTGGTTCGGCACTAATGCTGGCGTTAGTAAATTTGATGGTTTTTCATGGATATCCTACGACCATACAGATGGCTTAAATGGAACTAGTGTCAGCGCAATAATTCAAGATTCAAATGGAAATATGTGGTTTGGTTCAAGTAGTAGTGATGACCTCGGCGGTATTAGTAAATTTGATGGTAATTTGTGGACAACATATAATTCAAATGATGGTTTGCCTGACGATTCTGTTTTTTCAATTATGGAAGATAGCTTTGGCAATATATGGTTCGGCACTGGTGAAGGTATAAGCAAATTTGATGGTGTTGAATTTGAGAATTATTCTACGTTAGATGGATTAGCTAGTAATAAAGTCTATGCGATTATTGAAGTAAGTGATAAGTCTATTTGGTTTGCTACGGTTAGTGGTGTTAGTAAATTTGATGGAACTGATTGGACAAGTTATTCTGATTCTGAGGGCTTGGCTGGAAATAGAGTTAGGTCATTGATTGAGGACGATTCAGGAAATATGTGGTTCGGTTGTTATGGGGGCGTGAGCAAATATGATGGCAGTCTCTGGTCAACTTATACAACTAGTGGTCTTCCTGGTAATAGAACAACTGATTTATATTATGATAGCTTGGATAATCTTTGGGCAGGCACAATAGATTTTGGTGTAGGCAAATTTAATGGGTTTTCCTGGACAACATTTACTAAAAAAGATGGGCTAATAGGTAACTCTGTCACATCTATTTGTGAAGATAGTTCAGGGAATATGTGGTTTGGCACAACAGATGGGTTAAGTAAATTTGATGGTGAAAAGTGGGTAAGCTATACTACCGAAGATGGTTTGGGTGACAATTATATCAGTGAGGTAGTTAAGGGTTCTATAGGTGATATTTGGGTTGCTACACAGACAGGAGGTATTAATAAATTTGATGGCTCAGTTTGGAGTAGTTATACCACAGCAGATGGTTTGGTACTTGACTGGACAACATCAATTATGCAAGATAAACAAGATAATATATGGGTAGGTACTCTTGGTGGCTTGAGTAAGTTTGATGGTAATGATTGGACAACCTATTCTGTTGACGATGGTCTTAGAGATAATCATATAGACTTTATCTTTGCAGGTAGTTCAGGAGACATTTTGGCTGGCGGCACTGATGGTGTAAGTAAATCCGATGGTAAATCTAATTGGTTCCCCATGATTGGTATGTGGTTTCCTTATAGCACAGTTAATTCTATTGGTGAAGATGATTTGGGAGGATATTGGCTTACATATGATTATGGTGTGGTAAATGTTTATTCAACTAATTGGGGAACTTATCTTTTCAATAGATATAACTTTCCTAGTTTGGGCATTTATGACGTTGCTAAGGATAAAATGGGGAATATGTGGTTCGCCACGAAAGACGGATTGGTAAAAAAATCTGCAGAAATTACTGTGAAGGGCTCTCACGCAATTGAATGGTTTGATACTAATGCACAAGTTGGTTTTAAAATTAGTCTTTATTACGATACTAACAAGATGGATTTTGACGGTACTTTAATCGTTGCCAATATTAAAGAAGTTGATTCACTTAATTCATACAGCTGGGATACTTCCTCTTTAGCAAAAGGGACATATCATATCTATTATATATATTCGTATGAGGGTAGGGCTGTTCGCTTGTACGACAATACACCAATTGTTGTTGAGTAATATAAGCTCAGTCTATAAGCAAATACTTCTAAAAACAATATGTTTAGTTGGTGGGGGATGTTGGTATACTGATAAGGTATTTCTATTTATGTAATAAAAAATTTGATAAATGAATGATCATAAATAATAAAAAAATGAATAATTTAAATAATAAAAAAGTTTTAATAATTGGTGGCACTGGTTTAATTGGTCATGAAATTGTTAAACAACTAAATAAGTCACGTGTTGACATTTATTCATTAAGTAGAGGTATAAGCAAATATTCTGGTGATCAACAGGTAAAAGGTCTTTTAGGGGATAGAAAAGATTATAAAAGACTATATGAAGTTATTTCACAATATGGTCCTTGGGAATGTATCATTGATATGGTTTGTTTTAAGAAAGATGATGCAAATGCTCTTATAAAAGCTTCAAAGGGTAGTGTGAAGCAGATTATCCTTTGTAGTACAACTAGTGTTTATGAAAAACCTTCAGATGTTTATCCAATTAAAACGAATTTCTCTTTAAATTCAAATTCTAAATATGGACAGAGTAAAGTGGAATGCGAACAAGCTTTTCAAAATAAATTTGTGAATCAAGGTTGTTTTTTAACTATTATAAGACCTGGACAAATGTTTAGCCAGAGTAGTAGCATATTACACAGCTTGGGATCATCTTCCAGTTTTCTAGATAGAATAATTAAAGGAAAAAAAATCATAGTACATGACAATGGATTAAGTTTATGGTCTTCGTTACATGTATTTGATGTTGCCAATATATTTGTTTCTTCTATTGGCAATAAAGCCGCTTACAATAAGATTTACCATGCTACGGGAAATGAATATTATAGTTGGTTGCATTATTACCACGAAATTGCAAATAGTTTGAAGGTTGTTATTCCAAAAATTGTGCAAGTGCCATCAGCTAAATTGTTTAAGATTTCTCCAGATCGAGGTAAACAAGCATTTGAGAGTCTTCAGTATCATGGTATTTATGATATGAACCCAACAATTAATGATTTAAATTATAAACAGTCAATCTCATTATCCGATAGTATTTTTGAAACAGTAAGTTCTATTAAACAAAATAAAGAAATTATTTCTTACGAATCAGATGTAGAATATGATCACATACTTGAGAGCGTGTCTAAATAGTATTTTTGAAAAGTTTATTCGTAAGATCAATTAGTTGAATTACGCTCATAATTGTAAAGGCAACTTCCTAAAGAGATAGTTGTTTGAAAAGAGGAAGTTGGTTGGGCGTTAGGTCAAAATATCATTTCGCCAATTACCTTACATTAAACCACCAATCCCTGCAAAAGAATAATCCAATAACAATTCCCCTTACCCCAAAACCAAACCTTGGTATAATGCTCACTAATCCTTTTAGAGAGTAGCCTTGGTTAAGATATTATTAAATCAATTAGTTGTAAGTTGGCGGAGACCTATACTCTATCTGGAAAAAATTTATTAAAAAAACGACCTATATAAAAAACCGTATGAGTAAATAATTTATTTCTGTGTAAATCTCCCCCTGTAACAGTGCAGAACTTCTTATAGGTTGTGGGTGTCACATGAGCAGGCACCCATTTACGAAACTTTTTATTGGTGGAAGCATCATAAAAAGACTCTACTAGTTTAATGACCCCTTTTTCATGTTTTCTAATATCTTTATCATATTTCCTATAATCTTTTTCATTAACCGGCTTATCATGAGGGAGCTCTAAAAACCGGTCGGCTACTAATTGGGCCGTATAAAGCGCCATGTGTACGCCTGATGAATAACAAGGGTCTATAAATAAAGCCGCATCTCCGACTAATACCCATCCATCACCACACAATTTTGTTGATGTAAAACCCAAATTACCCATACAGGTCACCGAAGAAACCCTCTCAGGTTGAGCGCTGATCGCATGTTTAAAATAAGGGAGAGAACTAATCTTATCTTGCAAAAACTTTTCAGGATTGGCCTTAGCATCCTTATAGTTTTTAATAGTATCTACCACACCTATAGAAATAACATCCTTAGATATGGGGATAGTCCAGACCCAACCATTGTGGATCATAGCTCCAACAAACCAATTTTCTTTTAGACGCTCTTCTTGTGCGGTTGTTTTAAAATGTGCAAAAACGGACATTCGATTCAGCGAGTTCTTTTTACGAATTCCCATTTTTTTACCGATAACAGCACCCATACCAGAACAATCAAATACACAACGAGCTTCAAGGGTTTCCTCTTCCTTGGTTACAAGGTTTTTTGCAGTGATCTTTGATTTTTTATTTTTTTCAAAAACCATGTCTGTCACCGTATGTTCAAATCGAACTTCGGCCCCATTGTCAATTGAATTCTCAATTAATACTTGATCAAGAATTTCTCTTTCAACTAAATAGGCGATGGCATCATCTTTAAAAGAAGCAAAGGTATCACAATCTCCGAAACATGATTCAACAAATTGGTCATCATAATACCAACGACCACCTGGTTTTTTCAGAAACAATTCATCCAATTTTTCCCTAACGCCTAGACGATCCCAGATGGCATTGCTAGCAGGTAATAAAGACTCTCCAATATGAAATCGTGGAAAAAGTTCTTTTTCTAAAACAAGAACCTTCTGTCCTTTTTTTGCTAATAATGTGGCAATAGTTGATCCAGCGGGGCCTGCTCCAATAATAATCGCATCGTAGCTTTTTTTAACATTTTGCATAATTCACCACCTTTAAAAAATAATTTTAAATGTTGATATTCATATCTCACTGAAGGTCTTTTTCACAATAAAACTTGAATCAAGTAAGCAAAAGCAATTATGAATCCAATAATAAATATTTTTTTAAGTGCTTATATTTCAAATATTTATGAATTTATTAAAAATAACTTTTCTTTTTGTATTATAATAGTAATTACAAGTAGTCTTTAAAGTAATCTTCAAACTACTCTACAAAGGTATTTACAAGAACTCTACTAATAGGCAAATTAAAAGAATGCACCCCTTAGTAAACCAATGGATTAACAATGACCAAACTTTTAAAGCCATAGAAAATGGTCCTCAATGTCCTACAGATAAAATTTCTAAACTAATTTTCAGGATAATTGACCTTACTGCTCAACCTAGGAAGCGGTTTTTTAACGAAGATATCCTATTAAAATCAAAAGCTCTTTTATTAGAAGCTAAAGGTATCAACTTATTTAATTCACCATCGCCCGATTTAAATATAATGCTCTTTATTTTTCTTTCTAATGTTTTTCTTGAATTATTTAATGATACCGGCCATTACAAGATGGTTTTACAAGCTGAGAGCTTTTTAACGGACAACACCCACAAGAGTATTAGATCAAGAGTTGTATTGACAAAGGCTCTTTATTTACTTCACCATAATGGCCAATTTGATTTAGTAAAAGAAATGTTATTAAAATTAAATAAAGAGGCTGGGTTTGATACGTATCTGGATCGATATAATCAAAATATAATTTTTTCATGTTATGCTTTAGAAGGTTATTGGAAAGAAACTGAAGATTTTGTATTAAATTCAGAAAACACAAGACCTAAGTTATTTCGCAATAGTTTTGTTGATGCTGTCGCACGAGGTGATTTAGCAGCTAGTAAAAAGCATCTTGCCCAACTTCAACTAGAAGAACATTCCCAACTAATGAAAGAGCATATCATTTTCATGAATTTCCTTGATAATAATTGGGATTCAGCTGTTTGGAAAGAATTAGGCTATACGGAAGAATTGTGGCCTTGGCTAGAACATTTCGTGCTATTGCATCAAGGCAGAGCTGCAGAAGCACTAAGAATAATAAAACAATTAATTCAAAATAAATTAGTGCCTTTCGAAGAGAACCAAAAAAACTTACTTTTTGCTGAATTAGCAAATGGACACATTGAATCAAGTCAACGTCTATTGAAAAGATATCTTGAAGGTCATTCGAGGCATTTTTTTTCGGCATTTTATCAAATGTATTTCGAATTGATTTGTGGCAAACTATCAAAAGCTTCTGAATATTTCCATGAAGTATCAAATGCATGTGCGAAACATAATGCTGAGGGCAAGTTAGATTACTTTTTAAATTTAGCGCCCAATATTACACCTTCTCATATAAGAGTAATGCTCAAAGAGCCTATCACCAATAAAACCAAAATCAAAAACGTTTCTTTGCAAAAAAAAGCTAAAACTAAAGTTCTCGAAACAGATTCAACAGCCATTATGATAGGCTCAAGTAAATCAACAAAATTATTAATCAATGAGATTAAGAAATTTGCCTCCCTAAATGTTCCTATTTTAATATTAGGGGAAACTGGCGTTGGGAAAGATGTGGTTGCTCGAAACTTGCACTCACTATCAACGCGAAAAAATCATAAGTTTTTACCAATCAATTGCGGTGCCATTAACGATTCGATTTTACAGTCAGAATTATTTGGCCATGTCGCTGGTGCATTTACTGGAGCAGATAAAAATAAAACCGGTATATTTGAAGCCGCGGGCGAAGGAACCGT
Source organism: Planctomycetota bacterium (assembly GCA_002746535.1). GTDB lineage: Bacteria > Planctomycetota. The sequence continues at coordinate 75,385 of NVWA01000029.1, read as the reverse complement.
TTTTCTTGATGAGTTTGGCGAGATAACCCCTCAGCTTCAAATCGCCTTATTACGTATTCTTGAAAATAATGAAGTTCGACCAGTAGGTGCAACAGAAATGCGACCTATTAAATGCCGCATATTGTTTGCCACAAATGCCAATCTTCAACAAATGGTTGATCAAAACAAGTTCAGAAAAGATTTATTTTACCGTGTCAACAAGCTTACCATTCAAATCCCACCATTGAGAGCGCGCCCTAAAGACATTTTGGATTTGGTTGAACACTATTTTAAATTAGAAAGAAATGATGGGAAGGCACCACAGCTTTCTTCTAAATTAAAGGATCAATTTTTAAAATATGCTTGGCCTGGCAATGTGAGAGAACTAAAAAATGAAATTGAAATTGCTCGTATTTTAAATTCAGAAAAGTCAGAGTATGAATTGGATGATTTTAGAAACTTTTTTGAATCAAAAGAAAAGATTATCGAATCTAAAACTGATATAGAAGCTACAACAATGACGGAAGAAGATCAATCGAAAGCCGATTTAGAAAGAGCCCGTGAATTAAGAACACATCGATCTGCCAGTGGAAAAAGAATAAAACGAATTAAATTTTTATTCTCATCTTTAGAAAAAGTTTATCGAATCGATTTGGTGGATATTTTAAATGTTACCCCCAAAACTATCACAAAAGATCTTAAAAAATTAATCAAAAAAGGCTACATTGAAAAGATAGAGCCAACAGCCGCAGCAAGCTCCCATTATTTTATTTTGAAGAAATAATTCATATCATTTGTAACAAGGTAGCAAACCACCTGATCGTTTACGTTGTTGGGTGGTATTGATTGCAGAAATTCTAGTAAAAATTACCAATAAATAATTCACTAAATTATAAAATATTATTAACTAATAATTGAATTAAAAGTTCTATCATACAGGGGATTAAAACTTAAATAATTCCCGTAGAGTCAGTTAACTGAGCTCTGCTCTACTCATAATTCACCCAGCTCACGCTCCTATAACAACCTCTTTAGTTGGTGGGGGATGTTGGTATACTATAAGTGAGAGTGAATCTAGCTAGTTGTTTACGGTGTTGCTTATGGAATTAAATGATATTAATAAATTAAACCCAAGTTCTCTTTGTGATAAAATGGTAGAGATTTCTGAATTTTGTAGAGTAAATAATAATAATTTTTTACTTCTTGAAGCTATATGGCCTGATTGTGACAATCATTTTCTGATGGAAGGTATTCAATTAATAGTTGATGGTACTGAATATGATGTATTGTTAAAGTTTTTAGAAATTAGACTCCAAACTTACATCGGCGACCATCATAAAAGACATTTTATCCAAAAAATTTTAATTCCCCATTCTTTTTACGATAAAATTACTTGTTTAAAAATTATTAAAACCGCACTTGAAGAAATTGCACAAAAATCAAACCCAAGAATTGTTCTGCATTTTTGTAAAGCTCATATCAATAGGTATATAGATACATATGATAACTCTGGAGTCAAATTAAAATATTGATTTCAGATATCTTTGAAAAGGGGAAGTTGGTTAAGACTGAGACTGAAGAATGAGAAAACTTTTTAATCATATCATCGTAATTGTGCTTATTCTTTCTATTCTTTTTATTTCCTTCCAAGTTTATTCAAATAGGACGTCTTATAGTAGAGAAGTCATCGTGCGGGACATAGCAAAGAATTTAGAGTTAGAAGAAAAAGACGGCTTGGTATATCAAAAGAACACTCTAATAACATTTACTGGCACGGCTATTTTCGCTAAGGGTGGAAGTGATTTGTGGCAAATAGATTATAAGAATGGAATTAAATCTGGGAAATTTTTAAGTTGGCATGAAGATGATATTAAGAGAGAAGCAGGATTTTTTAAAAACGGGAAGTTCGATGGAATTTTAATGCGGTGGTTTAGGAATGGTGAGAAAGAAAGCGAAACTAATTTTGATATCGGTATGAAAGATGGCAAAGAAAATTGGTGGTACATTAATGGGCTTAAAAGAAATGAGTTTTTCTTTAAGAATAATACAAAAGAAGGTAAGCAAACATATTGGCATAATAAAGGATATAAAAAGCGGGAAGAATATTTTGAAAAAGGAAAATTATTATCAAAAGAGTACTACTATGAAAGTGGCAATAAAAGAGTAATAGAAAAATATGAATTCGGTAATTTAATTTCAAAAGAAGAGTGGAATCAAGACGGCACTAAGAAAGAACTCAGTAAGTCCAAATGAAAGCCCTCCTAAACCCCCTAATCATTTCAGCCTTCATCGTTACCATGCTCCTTGGCTCTCTTACCCATTTGATGTATGGGAGTTGTCAGACGAGTAAGTGGCATTACATGATTCAAACGTATTACATGCTTGATTACGTGCCTGGGAAGTTAATGAAAACTCAAACCCCATGTTTGGCTTGTAATGATTTTATGCAACTAAGTAATGCCACTTTTCCCGACAGTCAAATTAGCTATGAAGATAGTCGGGTTATTCTGCCATATAGATTACCAGAAGGTGAGTGGGTTGAATGGTATCAAAATGGTAGTAAATCATATTCTGGAACTTGGGAAAATAGAAAAGCTATTGGACTTCATCGGCTGTGGTTTTCTAATGGTATTCAATTTTATTCAGGGAAATATATGAATGGCAAAAAAGATGGTAGTCATGTCCATTGGTATCCAGACGGCACAAAAAAATCCGACATTATGTTTGATTTGGGAAGCAAGAAATTATCAATAATTTGGAACCAAGACGGCACCCTAAACATAAAAGAATACTACGACCTCAAAGGCAAATTTCAAAAAAGGGAGCTCTTTGAAAAGGGTAAGTTGGTTAAGACTGAGGTGGTGGAATGAATCTATTTAGCTCATCAAGAAACCCGCTAGATAATTACTCATTCTTTGATTCAGTTGGAGAAAGGAATCTTGATAAGGAATATATAAAAAGAGCCGTGAAGACAAGAAGTAGAGAGTAATTCAAGATTGACACTGCCATATAAAAATAATCTATGGTGTACCATGAGTGGGTAAATAGCCACAAGTCTTGTTTATGGCTACTGTGATAATTATAAGGAGCCCATAGAACTCTCTTCATGCATTTTAACGAATAAATTACTAGTAGTGCGAAATATATTTTTTTTTCATATTTCATCATATTGCATTTTTCTTTCTACTATTTCCCCTTTATTTAGAATGATAATTGTACAAGAGGATTTAAAAATACCTTCAAATTTCGTGTAGACCTTTAAATTATAATCATAGTTTTCTTCCGTTAGGTCGTAAGATCAAATTAATCATCTGACTCGATTCCCCTTACCCCAAAATCAAACCATGGTATAATGGCTTCTTTGCTTTTGTGGTAGACTCATCATTTATTAACCAGATGTTGGGCATAGTACGTGGTGAATTAGATAGAGATGATAAGACTAAGGGAGATAGTAAATGATGAAAATATTGATGTGGTTAACTTTAACTTTTTCAATATGTAATTTCAATATTGTAAAATCAAAGGATTATACTCTTGATAAAAAAGATCGTTTATCATACGAATTGTTTTTGAAAAAGTTTGATAAGAAAGTATTTGATTTATATAGTAAATCAAAGAATGATTTTATGTTAGCTTATCTTGTTTTACGATTTTATAAAGATAAATGGGATGCTGATTCGATGATTGCACTTATGAAGAATGAAGGCAATTTTTTTCTTACTTTTTATTTAATTTCAGTAGAGGACCTAGATTTTTTTAATTCATTTATAGAAAAGGTTTCTGGTATTGATGATAAATACTATGAAATAATTCAAGTTAAAAGACGGTTTTTAGAAATGAAGCCAATTGAAATTATTTGTAGTCTTGAGATATATAAAAAGAAATATTTCGTGATTGCAAGTGACGAGATAAATAGAATTTTAAAATTAAAAACTAGCGATGAGTATAAGGTGGATTGTTTGGTTGATTACTTTTTAATTTTTTGTTCATTTTACCCCAAGGAGTATGGGGAGCTCTTTTATAAGAAGATTAAAGATAATCTTGATGGGAAGCCTAGGATGAGGTGCTTTATTAATATGATGTATAATGGGTACTATGTTGATTTAAAATATGTAAATGTTTGTTTTAATAAGTTAAATCTAGAAGAAAAAGAATATATATTAGATTTAACTAATGACTTTTTTAAGGAAGGTATAATTGATCCCAAAAAGGCTAATTTAAAATCAAACAAGGAGGTCATATCATATATAAAAAACTTTGATAAACATAACAAATCTTTTATTAAAAACTGGAGAGTATCTTTATCTAAAATAGCATATCTTAGGTTTTTAAAATCGTACATAGAGAGACTTGAGTCTGAGAATGTATCGGGGAAATGAGGGATGAAGTGATAATGGTGCGTATTCTAAAATTCATTATGTCGCTTTACTTAGCTACCCATTATCTAAAAGGTGATAGCTTAAATAACCAATAACAATTCCCCTTACCCCAAAATTAAAGCTTGGTATAATGGCTTCTTTGCTTTTAGAGAGTTGGCTTGGTTAAGAAATTGACATTCTTATAATTACTTTGCATTCTCTTTATATTCTAGTTGTGTATTTATACATGAATATTTATTTTTTTAATAATTAATGATTTGTAAGGTGGTAGATGAAGATAGAAGGTGGGTCCACAAGACGAAAATTGAAAAGGGTCTTGTTTTACATTACAATAATTTGCTTTTTAATTACATTTTATTTTATAATTGAAACTGCGCTCGGATTGACTAAATATCATTATTTTGCAACTAATGAAAATATAATAAATATTACGAGCAATTCTGATGTTGATATTGAATCAATTAAACAGAAGGTGCGCGAATATGTTTCTCGTTTAATTAATATTGAGTCTTATTTAATTGTGCAATTACCGTATGTATTCTTTGTGTTTATATTAATGAGTATCATTAATATAATTTATACATGCAAGCTTTTTAAAAGAATAATGTTTGTCGATAAAAAATATTTACAGGGTAAACATTTTAATAAAATTAAATCATTTGGTTATAGATTAAATACAGCAATAGGTTCTGGGATGTCTGGTATATGTCTGGTGCATATGATATTAATTAAATATTCTTTAGGCTATATAGTGCCAGATGTCGATTTAAACAATTCGTTTAACAGGATTAAAATTGAATTAAGTTCTCAAGATTCTCTCAACGTATTAAAAATAAATGATTTGGTATTGCCACATGAATTATTATCAGCTGGTTTTACAGAATATTGTATTTTCTTCATCCTTTTTTCTGTGATCATTACCTTCAATAATATTATTTTATATTATTTGTTACATTTTCAAAAAGAGAATTTATTTAGTGATCAATAAATATGGATGAAAAGGTAAATAATATATTAGAAAAAACAAAATGAAACCCCTCCTAAACCCCCTAATCATATCAGCCTTCATCGTGACCATGCTTTTAGGTAGTCTTGCTCATCTATGCTACGGTTCGTGTCAGACAACAAAATACCATTATATGTGTCAGGCTTATTGGATGCCAGAAAACTTGCCCGATTGGATGCTAGTGTATAAAGCGGTTAAATTTAAAGATCATCAATTTTCTTACCCACTACCAAGTTTATATAATGGTGAGTGGGCCACTTGGTATGAGAGTGGTGTGAACGAGTCTGAAGAAAATTACGAGTATGGAAAACTAGATGGCTTATCAACCTTTTGGAATGAGAATGGTGTAAAGGAGTCCGTAGAGAATTACAAAGATGATAAATTAGATGGCTTGTCAACTTTGTGGTATAATGGTGCAAAGGCGTATGAAAAGAATTACAAAAATGGCAAATTGAATGGCTTGTCAACCAGTTGGAATCCAGACGGTACCCTAAACAAAAAAGAATACTACGCCAAAGAAGGCAATATACAAAGGTATGAACTCTTTGAAAAGGGGAAATTGGTTAATAAAGAATACTACGACCCCAAAGACAATTTTCTAAAAAGAGAACGCTTTAAAAAAGGGAAATTGGTCAAGACTGAGAAGGAACAATTTCCTAAATGAAAAAGCTTCTTAATCCATTAGTTGTGTCTGCTTTTATTCTTGTGTTTGTGCTTGGTATTCTTGGGCATTAAATGTTGTCAGACTAAATTTAAGAAATTACCATTTAATTTTAAAAATATTATTCCTCGATCGTCATTCTATTAATAGTAGGGTGAAAATACTTCATCCCCTTTAGAGAATCGCCTTGGTCAAGAAATTATTAAATCCTATTGTTGTTTGTGGCTTTATAACTGTTGTGTTACTAGGATCGCTTGCGCATCTCTGTTATGGATCTTCTCAGACGTCCAAGCACCATTACATTGTTCAGGATCATTATATAATTAAATATTTTCCTGTTTGGATGTTAAGTAAGCTGTCTAAAGAAAAGACTCAAAAAGTATTGTTTGAAGCTCGTAAAAATAATAAAGGAGGTAAACCTTTAAAGCGTTTTGATTATTTGTCAGATGTAGATTATCTAAAGAGTACCAATTATTCAGGTCATTGGACTGAGTGGCATCTAAATGGAATAAAACGACACGTAGGTAAATATCAAAATGGAAAATTAATTTCGTTTGATTATTGGGACGATAAAGGGATTGAATTAATAGACCCTTTTTATTTTATGTGCCGTTAGATACCTAAAGATTACATGTTTGAATTAATAGAGTTTCTCAAGCTAAATCTTGTACAATTAATCCCCTTACCCCAAAGCCAAAGCTTGGTACAATGGTTTCTTTGGTTTTAGAGAGTTGTAAGGGTATTTATAAGGTCACATTAGAGTTACAGATAGGCGTAAAATAAGGATGATATAGAATCTTTAGCAGTAAGTCTTTATATATTTAATGGCATTCAATATGCTTATAAAAGTTATTATTATATAGATACTTAAATTGGTATTTATTATGAATAAACTCATCTTAATAGTTCTACTGCCTTTAGTTTTAAGTTGTTCTGCTGAAAATACTTTTAACAGCATAATCAATAAAGATTCGGATACCCATACTTCAACTAAAGAGTTCGTCTTTGATTCTAAAATTATTTCTGCGAATAAATTGAATAATTTAAATCTACCTTATAACTATGAAATGCAAACGCAGATATTAACACCGCAGGAATTTCAAAATTTATTAGATCAGAATACATTTTCTGAGTCATTGACGAATTCACTTAATGAGGGAAAGTATAATTATTTTGCTGTTAGTTCTGCTGCATTAGGTTGTGCAACAGGTCTTAAAGGTATTACATTTAACTATGATGATACCACTTTATATATAATTTATGAAAGTAAAGATATAGGTCCGACTGTATGCGATGCAGTGCCAGCCATTATTTATGTGGTGATTGGCGTTGTCGTTGAGTAAAAAATATAAGCTTTCCAAAGCTCAGACGCGGGGGTGATGGTTGGGGGGGGGTACAACAATCCCTTCTTTTTTAATTCTTCCTGCAACTCTTGATTTTCCAACGCTTTTTCCATTATCGTTTCCTCGAGACATGGCTTGCAGTGTTGATTGCCAAGTTTGGTGATTTTGAACACAATATTCCTGAATTGAATGAATTAGATTTATGATAGTCTAAATAAATATATCAGAATTATTGACTATAATTAAGTAAAATTTGAGATTATTTAGATAAAGATATTGAATACATATTGTTACAATGCATAATACCTCTATGTAATAAATAAATGAGGTGCAATATGTCATTATCAAAAGAATTAGTAGCTGCAAGTGCTACTCCAATCATTCTCTCGATTCTGGCAGAAAACGAAAATTATGGTTATTCTATTATTAGAAAGGTAGATGAGCTGTCTGGGGGTGAAATGCAATGGTCTGATGGCATGCTATACCCTGTCTTGCATCGATTAGAAAAACAAGGTTTAATCAAATCAAAATGGGGTAAATCCGAGACTGGCAGAAGACGAAAGTACTATAAATTAGAAATTAAAGGTAAAAAAACACTTGTTGAAGAAAAAAGAAAATGGAATGTTATTAATACCACACTGGAGTCATTATGGAAGCAAACAAAACCTTTAATTTGAAAGATGCTCTTGATGTATGGCGTATCTCAATGTATGAAAAAAATATCTGTGAAAAAGAAACCTTAGATGAGCTTGAGTCACATATATTAGATGCTATGGATGAGCTTATTGATTGTGGACATTCTCAAAAAGAAGCCTTTAGTATAGCAATTAATAACCTTGGGAATAGCGACTCTCTCGCAAAAGAGTTTAAACTTAATTTTTCTTTTCATTGGATTGTTAAATTGTATAGAAATATCTATAGAGTATTAAGTACTAAAAATTTAAAGTTTTACCATCCAAGGAAATTAATAGTAGGAGGTTGCTTTGCTATTATAATAGCTCTCCCTTTTCGATATATAGTTGCTTCACCTTATCTGGCCGTTTCAAGTGCGGTTTCACCAGAAGTTCCTGAAGGATCTAGAGTTTTTGTTTATTATTTATCACAGCAATTTAAAGTTGGTGATATTGTTGTTTTTAAATTAGAAGACAATAAGGAGCTGCTTGGAAGGGTGCTCAAGCTAGACGATTTAAACAGTATGGTTACTGTTGGAAGAAATAGGGAAAATCATAAAACAATTAAAATTAAATCTATTCTTGGTAAGGTTATAGTGACATTTCGCTGAATAGACAATTGTAAGTATTTGTTGTAAGCCAAAAGGTAAAAGTAATCAAATCACAATTTCGAGAGAAATAATCGAGTTAAGATACTAAGCAGCCAGCGCAAAGCTGTCTCCTATTGACCACCAACTATTTATTTAGGCAAACTGCAATCTTTGGTATAATGCTCACTAATCCTTTTAGAGAGTTGGCTTGGTTAAGAAATTATTAAGTCCTGTTTATTTTGGTTGAATAGTTAAATGAACGAAATGGCATTGCTAACAGTAATTCCGAAAATCATGTTTTAAAACTGATTAATTATACATTACTGGTTGAAGAAATAGACATTCTCCTGATGTATCACTAATTTCTAATCGCACGTAAACTAATTTTGAATTATTAGTTTCTTCAGAAATTTGAAAGCAAGCATCTTCCCCTTCAGATTGCCTCACTATTCCTTTTTCTGTGATAAATTTAAAAGTAGCTTTCCGATTTGTCTTCACTGATATGCTGGCTTCATTTGCATTAAAATTTAAAACACGAAGACCATTATCTTTTAAGCAGCCATAAAAACTACCCTCTCGATAAGCCTTTAGACAGTCATGGTCAGTAAATTCTGATACTAAGAGAATGTTTCTTCCTATCCAGTCAGTTCCCAATTCTACACCATGATCAGGAACCGAAAATCCCCAACACCTTCTGCCTGTTTCTAAAATCCTATCCCATAAATTAGTTGAGTAGCCAAAATCTTTTTCATTTGGTGGCTCATAGCCAGGAACCTCAGACCAGTTTTTTCTACCCACAGAGCCATTATAAATTTCAATACCCAAGACTCTTTCATCATAATCGAGCATTTCAATAATTTGTGATTCAGGTAATTTAGAAAACCAAGTGGGATGATTTATCGTAATCCCACCAGCATCAGCGAATTTAAGTTCTTTAAATATAAGATCAAAAGCATTTTGCCAAGTATCACCAAAGCCTACAACAAAGCCATGTTTAGACAAATTGTATTTATTTCCTTGAGGATCAATATTCCCGCTAATAAAAGATGAACCTGGGCAACAGATATGTGCTTTAGAATTAGTAAACCCATGATGTTCTGCATTAGGACTAAATAATATATCTTCACTTACATTTGGAAACAAGACCTCCTCCTCATTAAAAGGAAGCTTCGAAGAAAAAGGCTCATCGAGTTCATCTTGCCACGTAATCACCTCGTTCCAATTTACTGGTGGATTTAGGGATTGGCCATTCTTCAATTTAGCTGGCCAGTGCTGATGAAGCGTGAAGTGCTTCTCCTTGTATTTTCATCATGTGGTGCAGATGGATAATAATTTGAGATAGGAAAATGCCGAATGCCATGTTGATAACCATTATCTAGTATTTGCTGATTAGGAATATGCATGTGAGTAGCAGAAGCTATTCTGTTAACAGAATTCCAATTAATATTTGAATATGGATTAAACAATTTATTTCTCCTTCATAGTTACTTTTATTAGCCTAAACTAAGACATGTTTGTTTTGTGATTTTATCTTTTGAAGTATCAACAGCATATTAAATTCATTTTTTTTTGAAATACAATTAATGAGACTAAATTTCCAAAAAGACAGAATACCCTCTTATAGTCAGTTTACTGAGCACTGGCTATTATTGTAAAGAGATCACAATATCCCCTTACCCCAAAATCAAACATTGGTAGGATGTTTTCTTTGCTTTTAGAGAGTTGGCTTGGTTAAGAAATTATTAAACCCTATTATGCGATTCATATCCAAAAGCTTAAAGTCCGTTCAATTTGCATAAGATTCAAGGTATCCACATTTTACACACCTATAACTTATAGTTTTCAAACAAGTCTTCGTTGATATTTTCAAGCCTCCCATGACGGAACTTTTCTGGTCCGGGTCTCCCTCAACCCATTCCTGTTGAATACAATGCTCTGCAACAGGATTTTTATGTGTTCTGTCTACAAGAAAGCCTTTCTGCATCTGCCCTTCGCATTTAGGACAGTCAATTGTTTTTGTTTCCATTATTTTTCCTTTCTCAAATTGTATAACGATTGAATTTAGATTTACTTTATGAGGACTATTCTTCTTGGTGTGGGTTGCATATTAAATTAAATATTACAACCTGAATGAATTTAAACGTGTCCGTTCATCTCTCGTAAGTTACACTATCTCCTTTTCTTTAAGTTATAGGAATTCTATTAGAAGCTGATATGCTCACAATTACAATTTAAATTAATATTTGTAATTATTAGTAGGCCTATAACCCAAACCACAGAATAACCCAATAACAATTCCCCTTACCCCAAATCCAAACCTTGGTATAATGCCCACTAAATCATTTTAGAGAGTAGGCTTGGTCTATGGAGGACCTAAGTTTGGCTTTTCTGCAAATTGGATGTTAGATAGAATTAAAATAAAGGAAAGATTTGTTGGTGAATGGAAACACTGGAATAGAAATGGTAGTCTAAATTACATTTATAATTGTTTAGATGGTAAATTACATGGTAAGTGTGAGACATGGTATAAAAGTGGCATTAAAGAATCTTCCTATTTTGTTTTTAACGGTCAAATAAATGATAAAGCCGAGGGTTGGTATTCTAACGGTGACAAGCGATATGCTGGATTTTATGCAAAGAGTAAACTAGATGGTCTTCAGGAAGGATGGTATGAAAACGGAAAAAAAAGAGCTTAGGTAATTATGTTCTTGGTACAGGCAAAACTGTTTACTTTGATGAGAATGGTCGAAAGGAACAAGAAATGGTCTATAGAAAGGAAGTTTTATTATCTATTACCATATGGAACAAAGACGGCACACTAAACAAAAAAGAATACTACGACCCCAAAGGCATCTTTCAAAAGAGAGAGCTCTTTGAAAAGGGGAAGTTGGTTAAGATTGAGGTGGGGGGGATGAAACAGCCTCATAACCCTTTATTCAATTTGTTTTCATTTTTAGATATTAAATAAATTGAACTAATTTTATCTACTAATCGTAGTGTCTTAATAGGATGTATATTGATTGGTAGCTATGTGGTTAAAACATTACTAAATCCTTTAATAGTATCAGCTTTTATTGCTGTGATGGTGCTTGGTAGTCTTACTCATCTGATGTATGGATCCTGTCAAGCTAGTAAGTTGCACTATATGATTCAAGAATATAAAATGTTAAACCATTTACCGTCTTGGCTACTTTTCAAAGATAAACCTTCCAATACTTTGTTTTCTAGTTTGAATGGTGGTTATAATGGAAAATGGGAATCGTGGTATGAAGACGGTAATAAAAAATTCGTAGGTGATTATGTTTACGGACTAGCGAATGGATTGATGGAAACATGGTATGAAAATGGTGTGAAGGAATATCATTGCTATTGGTCAATGGGTATGGTTGATGGGAATATTTTTGAATGGTATAGAAATGGCAAAATAAAACTTCAAAAAGAATTCAAAAAAGATATGTTAATTTCCAAAAAATATTGGAACGAAGACGGTACATTAGACCAAATAGAATTCTACGACCCCAATGGCAACTGCCAAAAAATAGAATTGTATGAAAAGGGGAAGTTGGTTAAGGCTGAGGTGGTGGAATTAAGAAATTATTAAATCCATTAGTTGTATTTATTTTTTATGAACAGGTTCATTCATTTCTTTTAATCCTTTTTTTAGTGCGGTTGCCAGCTTAGGGCCAATGGAGTGCTTCAATCTATCTTCAATAAAGGTTAATTTATATTTAAACTTTAATAATATTTTTGCTGAATCTCTTGCTAACTTTATTGGAAACACAAGGTCATCTATCGAATGATAAATTGTAATCTTTGGGCTATCTTTAGTCGCTTTTTTTGGTTTTTTTCGCATAACTCCACAGGCAGTAATAAGATGGTGAAAATACTTTTGATGTTTTAATCCAAAGTCATAAGTAAACAGAGCTCCAGATGAGTGACCACCCATCAGAATGTTCGATTTTTCAATTTTATATCTTTTCATTAATTCTTTGATTAAGGCTAAGATAAATTTCTCGTCTCTTTTCATTGTCCATTGTCGCGCACTTGCCTGAGGACATACTAGAATTGTTTGCCCATCAAGAATTTTTGATTGCTTAATCCAGTTGAACTCAGGTTTTGGATCTCCACTTGCTGGGTGGCACCAGATTAGGATATTTTTAATGTTCTCCTTTTTAGGAGTATCCAATAAATATTTTCTTTTACCAAGTGTCTTTTCGTTTCCAAATATTAGTGTTGAAAGTGATAATAATATAATAATATAAAACAATCTTCTATGAACCATTTTTTAATCCCGCATTATTTGATTTCTAGAATCTTAGACGGTAAAGAAATTGTATTTTTAAATTAAAATTCATTAAAAGAATAGTTTTTTATGAATTGAATATTCATTTATAAACTTTAATTGCGGCTACTACAGCAAAATAAAAATCATGAAGAGTTAGAACAAAAACCAGAAACTAAAAACACCAAGCTTTCCAAAACTTAGATGCTGGAATGATGATTAGTGATTTATTTGGGTGTGGTGGAATGATAGGTAGGTGGGATACCATTAAAGATAGTGGGACTAAGGCTAGTCCTGAGGTTACTACCTATAGTAAATTGGTAGGTAGTGTATATTGTTTTATTGTGATGACTTAAAAGTGTTCGACTACATCGCCTAGTTATGAAACGGTGTCAATTATATTCAAAAGTTTTTTTTTATAATATTTAAAAAAAGTGCTTATGGGGTTGTAGTTAAACTTTCTTAAAGTCGCGTCAAAATATGGATTTAGCATGGAGTTATTAAATTCGGAAATTTTATTGTGACCACCAAGTACAGATATTGCACTGCCAATGCCTTCTATGATTTCGTGGATGTGAACATAACAAAGCCCAAATTTTAAAAGTTTATTTATGAGTTCACTTCTGTCTTTAGATTGACTATTCAAATCAAAAGCTTTTTCAACAATTTGCACTGGTGCGATTTCTGTTAGAAGACTACACATTATTTGTTTTCTATAAAAGTTACTTGAAAGGTATATTGATATTTATAACGATTAGATCAGCGGCACTCTACGAGGACTATCCTGCGTAGAGTGAACTGAAGATTTATTTTATTGCGTAAAATGGATGACTTATAGTGTATGTTGCATCGCATTGTTATGTTAATTTAAGCACTTCAATTACTTTTTTTACTTGTGGATCTTCTCTCTTTTCCTCTAGCGTAAACCATTGTATACCTTGTAGCATTTTTTCTTCTTTAGGCAAATGCGCGTCTTCAGGATCATATCCAAGACTTTCTAATTGCTTAGTGCCTTTTTCTTCTAATAAATAACATCTACATATATTTCCCTTAGATTCTTCGTCAAATAACACTTCTTTTATTACTACATCTAGACATACTTCTTCTTGAATTTCTCTTACAATTGCATCTTCTGGTATTTCGCCTTCTTCCACGCCGCCACCTGGTAAAGTCCAATAATCACGGCCATCGTGAATATGGTGAACCATCAATATTTCATCTTTTCTTATTATAGCACCGCAGACTCTTACAATCACTGTATTCTCCTATTGAGTAACTTAACTTGTTTATATGGATAATTATCGTGGATAATCTACCAAAGAAAAATGGAATGTCTAAACATTATATATGATGAATTTTATTATGTTGCGTAAAGTTGATGACTTAAAAGTGTCCGTTGCAATGATTTATTAGGCAAAAGAGTTAACTTTCCATGTCTACACTTGTTATGTTGCCATCTTCATCAAAATTAACACTTAACACAGAATCTGTAACATCACCTGGTAATGTAAAATCAAATATATCTATACCTACATCATCTTCTTCACTCCAGTGAGATTTCAGTTGGAGATAATCAAGAACTTTTATAGGGTCAGGGGACATAGTGCCAAAGTTTTTTTGCCAGTATTCGGCATCAAGCTCTTCTAAGTGATGACTCACAAAAAGAGTAGAATTGTACTCACCCTCTTCTGTACCATATGACTTTTTAATAGCTTCAAGTGCTGATATTTTTCTTCTTTCTATTTCATCTGACATATTTTCTCCTTTTGTGTTTGACTAACGTTAGAGATAACAGGCACTTTGCGACAATAAACACATGTGAATAGCCAACCACACCAAGGACAATCCATTTGGCCTGAAGCGCCCACTAGACTTTGCTCACATTCACAAAAAGATGTGCCTTCATCACTAGATTTTTCAAGCCACAGAATTTGGTTATCTTTTTTCTTTTTATTAAAGAGATTAAATTTTCAAAACCAGTTCCATTAATTGTTAACGATTAGGCCACCACCTTTTTACAAAAACCATCCTGTAGAATGGACTGATTATGAATTTTTGTTTGTTGCGTAAAGTTGGTGCCTTATAAGTGTCCATTGCAATGCTTGGTTATGCTATTGCCCATAGAATTTCACATTAGAGCTTGGTGTAGTATACCCCCATACTGATATGCCAAAGTCTGTTAAGGAAAAAGGAACGCCCGCAACTTGACATATTTCAATTGCCCATTCAAAGTGATCAACAAATGTTACCTTAGCCAATTCTCCAACAGGGAGCTTTTCTTTTGTGTGAATGTTAAGAGACAATATTGCATTATAATTTTCTGGAATTACTTCTCTTATATCAGAGCGAGTATGGCCTTCAGGAAATACTATGCCATTTAGGCTTTCGCAGAATAATAAAAAGGCAATTCTGTGTCTTTTAGTTCGCCTAGAATTTTCTCCCATTTTGTATTATTCATAATTCCATGCAGTTGATTTTGCTCTGCATAGTTTTTAATTTGAGCTATACTTGCTGTATCTAAATCCAATTATTTTGCTCGATCGTATAACGTTTGAGTTCAGCGGCACTTTACGAGGACTACCCTGCGTAGAGTGGTCAGAAGAATTATTTTATTTAGTTGCGTAAAGGGGATTGCTTAAAGGTGTTCGTTGTGGCGACTGATTAGATGCATTTTATATAAAAATCTTTTTCAAAATCCAACGCTTTTGAACATATATCTTTTAACTTGATTCTATCGATATTATTTTCAGGTATCCTATAATGCCACTGATCTCTGCATATATAAAACAAATTTTTAACCCAGCCATTAAAGGCATCATCAACATGCTTCACATACAATTCTGGTATTGTTCTTTTTGATTTTACGATTACATTTCCATGAATAGCTATTTTAGCAGTTGAAATAAAAGATAAAGAAAACAATCTTGATAACTGTTTGAATTTGTCTTCATATCTTATGTAGCCATAAAACTCATCTTTTTCATCTGGATATTTCAAATTTCTATAATCAATTTCATTCAAACCCCTCATCTTTTTAGAAAATTGCTTAGATATTGATTTAAGTTTTTTAATATACTCACAAATTTCTGGATCTTTGATCTCATTTCTAATATCTTTACCATACAATAATTTGCCGTCATATTTTATACCTACACCCCATTCCTTTATTTTACTTATCCACTGAGGTGACAAGTCAATATTTTCATGTATACGAAACTTAACATCTCTAACAAATTCCCAATATCCAATTTCATCCAGTTCAACATCATCCTCAAATATAATTTTCAGATCAAGATCACTTGTATCTATAGAATCTCCACGTGAAAAACTACCCACTACATATATGGAGACAATTTTGTTTCCATATTGCTTGATGCATATCTTCACAATAGTATCAATTATATGAGTATCAATTATATGATTCATGCTTCTAACTCCTATGTATCCATTGAATGTGATGATAAAGACTGAATGTCTTAAATATTAACAGACTCCGTCCACGTCAATATTAATTTCGTTCAATCAGTTTTTAATGAAATAATATTCTACTAAATTAGCAATATCATGGAAGAGCAATATCATTATTTATAACCTAGTAGATGATGAAATGCAGTAGTTTCCAGAAAAGGGGATTTAGTGAAAAGTACTTAATGGATGTTGTGTTTATTTAATATTAATCCCAGCCCTAATATAAGCTGACTTCATATTCTTATAGCTACCATATGCTTTCGTGAGTGCGAGTAATATGCGGTTTGATGTTCCCAAACTCTTTATCGCAGACTTTACATTTTATAAGCAGGCGCATTCAATTTATTCTATTCTTAGTATAGTCTTCCCATGATCCATAATACTTAATTACTAGATTTCTTATTGCTGAGTTAACATCACGTTCTTCCAAGACTCTTGGATACATGTAGATTTCCAGTTGTCTCATTTTTTTAATCAGATCTTCTTTGTTAGTAATTTTGTTTTGATGATCCTTTGACATTCTTATAACCATAGGGAAGTTTAATTGAGATTTTAAGATGTAATTACTTATTGGAAAGTAACAACTATAAATAAATGTAACAATTAATGATTATAATTTAGATTTAATTTTCCATTTAGAAGCTTTTGTGATAAAGAAATTATTAAATTCGCTATTAGTATCAGCATTCATATCTTTAATGCTTCTATCCCTTTTGGCTCACTTCATATCAAGTTCTTGTTAGACTTCAAAATACCATTCTATGATTCAGAATCATTGGTTGCCCACTTACCTGCCTGAGCGGATGACCATTGATCCGTATTTATTCTCTGAGTTAAAGATAATTATTAAATAATATATTTATTAATGTATAAATAACTCAATATTATCAACTTCTCAAATTGAATGTAAAATAAGTTTTTATTATGATACAGAGTTAGGTGGGTTTGATGGTACATTAATTGTTGAGAATATTGAAGAGCCAGATGCTAATTATTCTTATAATTGGGATGTATCTAAAATTCCAGTCGGTTCATATTACATTTACTATCTTTTTGAAAATGACATTAGTACAAAATATACGTATTTTGACATTCCTATAATTGTCTATAAATAATTAAATTTATTCTGGTATGATAATGGTGTAAAGATGCCTGAAAAAGTTTATAAGGATGGGGTTGTGGTTTCTAGGGTTGAGTGGGATGTTAGGTGAAATAACAATTATATTTAATAGTAGATGGTGCTCTACTTTTTAGATGGCTTGATTTTTTTTCTCTCATTAATATAAAAATTTAATTTCTTAGTAATACTTTTGTATTCAGGATGATTCGCCCCTTTTGATTTTTTGATATCTATATTAAGCTTTTGATAAAGATCAATAATTTTGTTAAGAGATGATGAATAAGCGGAATGATCCACACCTAGAGATTTTTTAACGATCTTGAGCACTTCTACAAGAAGAGGTTCTGATTTGGTGAATAAACCTTGTTTAATATATAGACTTGCCAAATTATTAAGGCTTGAGGCATAAGAAGGATGATTCGCTCCAAGTTTTTTTTTTTTGATCTGCATTGACTCTAAAAGAAGAGGTTCTGCTTTGGTATATGCACCTCGTTTAAAATAGAGACCTGCTAAAGAATTAAGGCTTGAAGCATAAGCAGGATGATCTGTTCCCAAAGATTTCTTAATGGATTTCAATGATTCTAAATAAATAGGTTCTGCTTTGGTAGAAGAGCCCTGCTTCATATAGAGATGTCCTAAATTGCTAAGACTTGAAGCATAAATAGAATGATCCATACCGAGAGACTTTTTAATGATCTTTAGTGCTTCTATAATGAGAGGTTCTGCTTTGGCATAAGCACCTTGAGTAATATAGAGATCTGCTAAAGAATTAAGGCTTGAAGCATAAGAAGGGTGATCCGCTCCAAGAGATTTTTTTCTGATCTTTAGCACTTCTATAATAAGGGGTTCTGCTTTTGTATAAGCACCTTGATTTGTATATATTAGTGCCAAATCATTAAGGCTTGAAGCATATTTAGGATGATCCACTCCAAGAGATTTTTTTCTGATCTTTAGTGCTTCTATATTGTGAGGTTCTGCTTTGGCATAAGCACCTTGATTAATATAGAGATTTGATAAATTATGAAGGCTTGAAGCATATAAAAGATGATCCACTCCAAGAGATTTTTTTCTGATCTTTAGTGCTTCTATAATAAGAGGTTCTGCTTTTGAAATTAAACCTTGTATAAGATAGAGACCGGCTAAATTGCTAAGGCTTGAAGCATAAGAAGGATGATCCGCTCCTAACAGTGTAAGAACAGAATTTTTTGTATCAAGTAGATGTGATTCTGATTCCTTATATCTTCCCAAGCCAATATAGACTCTTCCAATGGCATCTTGTAGTTTTAAGCGTGTTTGATCATCATTTTTGAATTTTTGTTTGACAGCTATACTCATTTGCTCCATCACTTTGACGACTGTTACCTTTTGGCCTCCACTGACAGTGGGATTTGCTTTAGCCAATATTTCTGTCATGAAATTACTTACTGTTTCGGCGCGTTTTCTTTCTTCTTCGGCTTTGTCTCTTGCTTGTTCGGTTGCTTTCTTTTCTTTTTTTACTTCTGCTAAGGCTTTTTGAGAAATTTTCTGAGCGTTAACAGCTTCATTTTTAGCAATCAATGAATTCTTTTTTTCTATCATTGCTAATTTTAAAGCTGATATTGTTTCTTTTTCAGAGTTAAGAGCTTTTTTTTGAGCCGCAATAGCATTGTTCTTTTCTATTTTGACTTCCTCTAATGCAATTAATGTATTTTGTTCTGCCTCATTAGCTCTTTTTTCTTTGGCACTTATCCAAAAAAAGGCTCCCGTTAATATTAGGATAACAGATGCCGCTAGGATAATGGCCATCCGAGTTAAGGTTTTTACACGTTTGATTCGTTCCTTCTGCTCTTTTAATGAAATTAAAACTGATTTGCCTAGGGGGGTTCGCAATAGTTTGGCTTCTTTGAGTAAGGATTCTGCTTGAGCAAAATCTCCTTTATGGTATGCGCAATTTGCATAAGCGAGTCTAGCTACAGAAACACCGTTTAACGCCACATGATTTTGATCCCATAATTCAAGCGACTGTTCAAAGGTGAACATTGACCGTGAATAATCAGCATAACTTTTTGTTTTGGCAGCGATATTTAATGTTTTTTCAGCTTGCGTAGATAAGAGAACACTTTCTAAATGAGATTGATATTCTCTGATGGCTCCTTGAAAATCTCGTACTGTTGAATAACGGTCTTCAGGTTTAGTGGCCATAGCTTTCATGGATATATTGACTAGCTCTCCATGTTCTTCAATTGGTAATATAATATTGCGTGCAGCATTCGCTATGCATTCTTTGACAGATTTGCCACCATGTGGTTTTAATCCACTAATAATTTCATAAAGGATGGCACCCAGTAGATATACATCACTTTCAAAACTACAATTAATTTCACCACTAGCCATCTCTGGGGCCATGTAGGGTGGAGTGCCACCAAGACCGGCTTCATCAACATTATCAGCTTTACCTGAAGGGGTTACCGAGACTGCCAAACCCCAGTCCATAACTAAAACTTCACCATATTCACCAAGCATAATATTTTCAGGCTTTAAATCACGATGAATAACATCACGGCTGTGTGCAAACGCGATGGCATCTGCGACACGCATTAATATTTCTAAATTCTCTTGCCTTGATTTTTCAGCAATGACTTCTTTCCATTCAGTACCTTGCACCATCTTCATAGAAAAGAAGAGTTGCCCTGCATTATCGGCACCTAGTTCATGAATCGGTACTATATTAGGATGATCAAGATCACCCGTGACCGCCGCTTCTACTAGAAATTTATTACGGATTTGTTCACTCGATTTATATTTCTCTTTGATCATTTTGATCGCTATCTCACGATCAACGGAAATTTGTTTGGCTTTATAGACTATACCCATTCCGCCTTCACCCAATATTTTGATTAATTCATAATCTGGCATGGTGTCTGTAACTTCATTTCGATGTTTTAATACACGAGATTTTGCACTAAAGCCAGAAGAAACACTAGGTGCTTTATCACTACTCTTGATGGTTGCATCTAGCTCATCATCATCATTTGTAATTGTTTTAGACCAAACAGTTTCGAGATTGTCTAAATTAATATCAGATATAGGTTTTGGTAATGCTACTGTTTCAGTATTAAATGGAGATCCACTACTATATTTATTATTTACAATGGTTTCAATATTTAAATCTGCAATAGTATTATCGCATGTTGCGCATGATTTGGGTAGAGGTTCTGATAGATTTTCATGACAAAATGGACATTGAATCATATTTTTCCTTTAATTAGCAGTAGGTATATTTCATGTTTTATTACATTGAGATTTACTGTTGTTAATATCTTTTTCTTCATATTACAGAATCATATTCATAAGTATTATTTTCCTTAAATCATACTATTGCAAAACAATACCAAATCAAGTATTAACGTTATTGGAAATTGCTAATGCGGGTTATTATAAGCAAACATAGTGAAGTGGTAGCTTGGTCATTGTGAGATGGTTTGGGTTGTTGATCTGTTTTATCTGAGGAGTTGGGTTTTGACTTGATCATTATTTTGTGCTGAATACAAGGAGAAAACATATTAAATATAAGATCCAGCCAATACTTTTTAATTCTACAAATTTAGGCTGTAAAACTAGAATTAATGGAACAACTACCATGAGTATAAAAATAATTAATTGAAGAGGATCCGTACTTGAATTGTTAAATTCTTCTTTAGTAATTTGTTTTTTAATCCATGCATTCCAAACTTCATCTGAGGGTGATAAATTTGGATAATTTAGCATAAATATAATTATACTCAGAAAAATAGCACAAAAACTTTCCAATAGGATTTGATAGAATCCTACAGTTAAGTATATTCTCTTTTGTATAAATTGCTTGATGCTAGTCATCGTCGATACTCATATTAGGTGGGGGATATGCCCATTCTTCATGAGTACTTTTTCTTATTCCGCCAATACTTTTTAACCAAGTTCTAAACTCAGGACTTGCATAACAGATTGCCCAATCGAGAGGTGTGCCACCTCCATTATCTACAGTGTTGATTTCGGCACCATGCTCATACAAAAATTTAGCCATTTCAAATTCATCACGTGCACAAGCAAAACTAAAAGCAGTTTCGCCACTGTTATTCTTATGATTAATATTTGGTTTAAATTCAATCAACTCCTTAGCTAATTTTAAATCACCAACAGAGCTAGAGTCTATTAAAACTGTAGAGCCTGTGTCATCGGGCAAATCAATAGGTACTCCATTCTCTAATAGAGCTAAAACGCATTCGATTGAAGAAAAATGAGCCTCGTGTATTAATGACATCCCACTCTTTTTATAAAAATATGATTTAAGTTTTGGGTACTTCTTGATTTCTTTGATTAATCGGTCAATTTGATTATTTTCAATAAACCTGCAGGCACGTTTAAAGTATTTATTAATATTGCTCATATCATTTATTATTTAACTGTTTATATATAAATACTTCAACTTCTTTATAGGGTGTTCTCACATAGACAAAGCCCTTGCGTACCCAAATGTGTAGATATCGTTTTTTAAAATATAAACCACTGACGTCTTTCGTGACCGAGCAATAGTAACCTCTTCTTGTTTTCATAGGTGCACCGATGATATAAGGCCATGAGTTATATTGTGGAATTCTGAATGTTTTATTTGACTCAATAACCTTGAATGTTTTTGCATCGAGTGTTACGCTAGAATGCTCTTCCATTGGTGCATGTTTTTGAATTCTTCTAACGGCTTCGATAATATCAATATTGTGATAGTATCTCTTTGTGCAACCACTACTTAAAATAATAATAGTAAACAATAGGATATATTTAATCATTTGATACCACTTTAGTTATTTATTTTATCAGCTGTTTTCTTGCCACCAAATAAAACAATTATAGTAAAAGCAGATCCCCAAACAATCAGTTCAAATATTCTATCCATACTGCTATCTATTATGCTGTTTGGATGTTCTAAATCACCTAGCCAGCCAATCAATCAAAACCACAGTATAACCAAATATCATTCCGCTTAGTTATAATAACTTTGATCATGTTGGATGAGAATTTTAAAAAGGGAAATTTGAAATTAATTTGACTGAAAAAGCATGCCTTTATGATTTAAGTATGACGGTCTACGTTAATAGCGAATCTTTTTCTTTCGAATATTCCTTGGCGATAGAGAACTCCATTCCTTTAGTTTCGCTTTATATTTATTGTTGAAGCTGTTGAAGTCTTTAGTGACAAATTTCATAAAAGTACTTTTGATTGAAAATGGTTTTGATATGTTGCGGTTAATCATTTCCACTTCCCATTTTTTAAACCCATTGGCATATTCTGATTTTTTTAAAAAGTAGATGAATGCCCAGGTGTTGTGATAGTAGTTAAATTGGATATCTTGTAGATGGTTGCTTAAGAAGTCCTCAATGTTTTTCATTTTTCCTTTTCGAACTAAAGACTTTATGTAGTAGAGGCTAAAATTTACTTCATGGTGCAATTCCCCCATAGTGAGTTTTTTATTAACCCATTTGTGTTGAGAGTAATATTCTGCAATCCCCTCAAAGTACCACTTGGGCATCATGTGTAGTTTCTTTAATATCAATGAGTCGTATTGATGTCTTCCTTCATGTATTAATAGCTTGACTGTTCTATACCAGTCCGTGAAGTAAGATAGATAGCTGCAATCCCCATCAAAAAAGCCATTTGCATCTTTTTGCATTTAAGAATAAGACTCAATATTGTTTTCTTTCATTTTTTTAAAGGCACTGTAGCTTTTTAATATTCGTATTTTTAAGGTAACTTTTTGAGAATTTTTATCTAAAGGATATGGCAAGTTTGAATCCTTGCGCCAGATTCTAATTGCTTGTTCAATTAGGTTTGCCATGGTCCTTGTTTTTGTTTTGCTAATGTCACTTTTGATTAAATACTCTCTAGTTAAAAATTCGGTTGTGCCTGTAGAGCTATGAGCCAACAGGGCTTTGCCTGCATGTAATTGTTCCACTTCGCTTACGGTTAGCCAATAGCCATGCCAAAGTTCCCAATTCTTGTTTTCTTTAGTAGAGGCAGGTACCCATTTGTTTAAACGCTTAATATTATTTTTTGCAATCATATAGGCATTTTGAGATGAAAACCATTTATTCTCTTTGAATATATGCCCCAAACCTAAGTTTGCACCTCTATGGTTAGGGTTGAGCTGTAGGACTTTTGCATAGAGTTTTTTTTCACTGCGTTGAAACTTTTTATCATGGCACCATCGAGCCAAATCAAATAAGCCTTTGGCATCGTTAGGGGATATCTTTGCCATTTTTTTTCTAAGTTCTGCACGTATCAGTTGTGTATTTCCATAAAGAATTGAAGGGCGTATGAAGGAAATAAAAACGATAAGTAATAGAGGCAAATATTTCATTTGTTCCTTTGTGATAAAGTAAGAGTGAAGCGAATATTTTGATCTTTCATCTTTCTTTTGAATCATACTCTGACAATTGTGATGGTCAATACTTGGTATGTCTTCCTGCAAGCTCTTAAACAAATTGGTTTCTATATATTCATAATTTCTTTACTTACATTCATCGTCATTAAAAGTCAATTCAAGAAAAAGGTATAGATATAAATAATTTACACCTCAAGGTAGATAAACGTTGTGAAGCTCCATCTAAACCCACTGATCATATCAGCCTTCATCGTAACCATGCTACTTGGTAGACTTACTTATTTGATGTACTCAATAATAAAAGATAGAAGCCTAAAAGGGAGAGCGACAAGTAATTTATGTGTGAGTCAATTATAAGCGATATTTGATAATAGTGTTAGTGGTATAGAAATAGCGATATTTGAATAGAAATTATTTATGAATATTCTATTTATTTTTTAAAATGGATATACTGATTAACGGTAATAATGTTTGAGTAAACCACCAAGACGTTCACTACATTTGATTATGCCGATACCTTTTTATTAATTATGATTTGTTTAAATTATTTATAAAGAATATTTAATGATAGAGCATACATAGGAGCCTCAATATAGAATGAAACAGTATAATTTTTTTGCGACACTAATCATTTTGCTGGTGACTGGAGTGAATCCATGGGGCGCAAGGGCAGCAGATATCACTACTCTTGCCAAGAACTTCATTGAAACATCAAAACGAAAGACGGGCTTGTGTGTTCACTTGGGGGTCACAGATGGTAAGTTAACAGCAGCGTTGGGTAGTACGGCTGGTTTTCTTGTTCATGGTCTAGCCTTTGACCAGGTTTCGCTTACTAAGGCTCAAGCACACATACAGTCTGTAAATCCTAGCGGGGAGGTAACGGTCGAATTGCTCAGAGGAAAATCTTTACCATACGCAGACCATTTAGTGAACTTGCTGGTTATCGATGATTTGGCGGGGCTTTCTGCAAAAGGTATTGATCTCAAGGAGGTCACACGCGTGCTGTCACCAGGTGGTCTTCTTTGCTTAAATGGAAAATATGACGCGAAGCTGAAGGCCGCCAATTTTACAAATCTCAAAAAGACTGGATCTTGGACGCTAGTCGTTAAGCCACGTCCTGAAGAAATGGATGAATGGACTCATTTCGATCATGGTGGTAGTGGCAATCGTGTCTCGCAAGATAAAACCTTCGGAACTTTAGGTGGCATTCGCTGGTTCGCAGGTCCTCTATGGCCAAAGAGAGATCAGGGTGGATCTGCAAAAGCTATCGTTTCGAGTGGTGGCCGAAACTTTTACCTGACCCAGTGTGCCCTTCCTAACCTGGATCTCACAGCAAAGCAGGCGCACTGGTACTTAGTTGCACGTGATTCATTCAATGGACTGCTACAATGGCAACGTCTCTATGAACCATATACGAGACTTCCTCGCGATGCAGGAAAACTTGTAGTCGCCGTGAAAGATAAACTGTATGTGGGCTTTTCCATTAAAGGCGGAAATCGCATTGAGGTTTTGGAAGCAGCAACGGGAAAGAAACTCAAATCCCACAAGCTACCTGGTCCCCCAAGAAAATTAGTTTTTGATGCTGGAGTACTAATTTTACAATTTGGAGGTAAATACATTATTTCAATTGATCCAATAAATGGTAAGACACACTGGCGTGGAGCAGGAGCTGATGAATTAACAATAGGAAATGGTAGGATCATGTGTCTGGCCAGAACTCAATTGACTTGTTTGGATGCGGTTACTGGTAAGGAAAAGTGGAATACCCCATATACTTCGTTGAAAGATTCCATCATCGCCAGAAAAAGCTGGAAACTTCACTTTGTCCATAAAGGCATTGTTATGATCAGCCAGAAAAAACCTAATAGGATTTTTTACGCTATTTCTGCAACAGATGGCAAGCTGTTATGGAAATTTAAAATACCCACAATGAAATACAATTCACGGCATGGGCTGGAAGCCTTTTTCATCGATGATGTTATCTGGGCATTTCTGGGAGGTGATAAAAAAGGACAAAAAGGCCATCCCACGTTGTTTGCATTGGACCCCGATAATGGCGGTATAAAGCGAACTGTCCAGACAAAAGGATTCCTCTCGCCTGGCTGTGGCCAACTTTCGGCAACAAGTAAATTCGTGATGAGCAACAGGCCCGTTGCCAGCATGTTTGATTTAGGATCGGGTAAAACTCAGCCCTTCAAGGCCGTGCGAGGGCCATGCCAAATCCCTCTAATGCCAGCTAACGGACTTATCTATTCGGTGCCTCAGACATGTGTATGCAAAGGAGTGGCTAACAATTCTCTGCGAGGATTTATGGCTATGACTAGCTCAGCAACTACACGGCCTAAAGGAAATGAAGAGCGCCTAGAGAAAGGCACATTTGTGGTCAAATCAATCAAAAAAAATATTGGTGACTGGCCCACGCTACGTGGCGATGCGAAACGAAGTGGTTACTCATCAACGATAATCCCATCAAAGCTCAACTTATTATGGGAAAAACAACTCTCCACAAGGTTAAACCAGAGAGCACTTACTGGGGATTGGAATGTTAATACCTTACTGGGCGATCCATTGAGTGGCGCAACAATCGTCGGTGGAACCGTTTTCATCGCGTTACCAAACGAGCACCGTGTCGTGGCACTAAAGACTAATGATGGTAGTGAAATCTGGAGTTTTACAGCAGGTGGAATGGTAGATTCGCCTCCGACTATTGAGTCCGGACGATGCATCTTCGGATCTAGAGACGGCTGGGTGTACTGTCTGAATGCAGTAAACGGCGCTCTTGCCTGGCGCTTCCGAGTTTCGCCGAGAGATTTTAGGATTATGGCCTTTGGTCAACTCGAATCTCCCTGGCCACTTTCAGGAAGCGTGCTGGTTCAAGGTGAAACGGTCACAGTTGTTGCTGGACGAACCACAGAAAGCGATGGAGGTATTTTCATTTGCGCACTTGATGCAGGATCGGGAAAACTTCTCTGGGAAAAGAACTTGATGCCTGAAAGCATAAAAGGTGAGTTTGAAGGTGTGGCACATTCTATCATGGTCGGTGATGGTCAAGCAGCATACATGTCATGGCGTGGATTTGACCTCAAGACCGGAGGTCGAGTCAAGGGCTCGACGCAAAGAACTCATAAAGGTATACTCGTCGCTGGGACGCGAGGCATCCTGGATGGACAATGGCGTCGACTGCCAGCCTCATCGCGTGGGTATTTACATAAGTGGAAATACAATGACAATCACGCGATGTATATGCATCTGGCATTTGATGACAAGCAGGTCTACGGTTATTTACCAAAGATTTCCGATAAGGAGAATTCATGGGTGAAGGTGATTTCTTCCAAGATCGAAGCACGTTTAGCGAATAATAAAGTCAAAAATTCGCCCCCCGTCTGGTTTATTGACGTACCTGCTCCGGCACAAGTAGAATCAATGCTGGTTACTGGAAATGTACTGGTAGCTGCCGGTACTAACGACTTCGTTAACCATAAAGGTGGCTTTTTATGGATATTATCTGCTAAGAACGGACAAAAATTAAGCCAAATCCCACTCGATTTTCCACCAGTCTGGGAAGGTCTGGCTGCAGCTGGGGGATATTTATACGTCTCTACTATTGATGGCAAGTTGCACTGTTTTGGGAAAAATTGAATCAATACTAATGGAACTGTTTCTACTATTGATTGTATTAACAAATAAATAACTATAGGCTGGATATTAGATGCTAAGGTTAATATCCACGTATTAACAATTAGCAAAAACTCATTTTATTATTTAAATTTGGGAACAAATACAATTCTAATACGTATTAAATTACCAAGGATTAATTAACAATAAGATGTGTTAATGCAAAAAATAATATATTTCCTTTCTATCTTGATCATGATTTCAAATATGACGATATTAAAGGCAGAAGATTTAACTTTAATGTCAAAAAAATCTAAAGCTACTTTATTGAAAGGACTCTCAAAAAAACAGCAAAATGTTATCAGTAATTTTATAGATAATCTGGAAATATATAAGGCACCATTTGAGATCTCCGAAATTATTACTGAACTTCCTAGTGCCTACGGTTGTTTTGCTGATATTAATAATGATGGGATTTCTGATTATATTGCAACTGAGATGAGACATGGTGGTGAATACCTTTCAACACATATAAAAGATTCAAAGAATGGATCTTGGGAAAAAGTAAGCCAAATAAAAGTCAGGGGACATCCACTAACTCCATATGTTATTCACGATGACATCAGTAAAAAATCAAGCATACTGCTACCTATTACGTGGAGTCCATATTATTTATTATTCCCTTTAACGGCTAAAGGCAGGATACTTCCCCTTTCTGTTAAAAAATTGAATTCATACCTTCCTAAGCGTATTAGCAAAAGCAGAGGTCCTCTTAATTTACCATTCCACATAACTGAGATCATTCATGGGAAGAAAGGCCATCCAGCATTTATTAAAGGTTATCTTGATGATGTTGCTGAAGTTGGCTCTCATGCAATATATAAAGAGTGGGAGCTTACGCTAAAAAGAAAAGCAAATAGCTTTTTTATAAAAAAAAAGACACCAACACCACTAGAACCATTTTATACAATAGAAAGCTCTGAGCTTGAAGAGGCATATCAACGATATAGCAAACTCACCAAAAATAATAATGGGCAGCCCATAGATAATTTATCAAGAATACTTGTGGGATATAAAACCATGGATTTAGATAAAGATGGGCTTCAGGACTTGATATTTATTTCAGCAGATTTTAAAACATTTATCTATTATTCAGATAAATTAGATATTAACAAAAAAATAAAATTAAATAAAGAGGCGGTTGTCAGCAATAGGTTGTCAAAAGACGAATTACTTCAACTATGGTGTTTTGAAAATATTAATAAATTATTCCAATATAAGAATCAAATCAAAAAAGAATATTTAGCTAAAAATATTTATGAAGCCATACTAATAATGGATAAAATTAAAAAAGAAAAACTACCGAGTCATTGGTTGCGCTTACATCATTATAATGATCCAATTACGCCTCTTTTAATCCATAATATGCCTAAGAGACTCCAAGTCATATCGTTTAGGAAAGAAAATAAAAAACTCTCACCTTATCTGCATTTTAGAAAATATCATCATCCAACTTCTTCTCTTGTAGCATCTAGATGGCCATCTTCTGTAATAGGGGACTTTAATAATGACACTTATATAGATATCCTAGCTACAGATTACCTCCAACCAATTATTAAAGATAATCGTGGGTTTTCATATACTTTTAAAAATTACCTGAAATACTTTTTTGAATACATACCATCAAAAGTAAAGAAAAAAAATAAAGGACCATTATCAAGTTTTTTGTTATATCAAGATGGTTTTACTAAAGAAAAGGTAATTGGAGATATCCTAATAAAATTTCCTCAGGAAGTTCATTTGCCTAAAAATCCTTTAAAGGGATTTCCATTAACTATTACCATCAAAATTCCAAACAATAATGATAAAGGAGCTTCCGGTATAACTTGTATATATTTCAGGCCTTGGAATATGGGGATCTTCTTAACACCTAAAAATAGACCTTACAAAACATCTAGCGGTATGCCTTCTGACGTGGCTGAAAAAATGAGTAAAAATCTTTTTGAAATGGTAAAAGGGGAAAGTACCGCTGTAAATTCGGTCTCCCAAGAAAAAATAAAAGAACAGTTTTCAAAAATCATGGATTTAAGCGTGTCAGAAGCATCTGTTGGTTTACTAAAAAGCGAATTTAAATACTTCAATGTATATGCAACGAAAAGTTGTTTGAATACCTACTCAAAATCTTTAAAAAAAATGTCTGAATTAATACAAGAACATTTTTTAGAATTGTGCGACAATTTAGATCCAAGAACTATTAATATCATTTTGTCAGACTCTATTCCTAGAACAAATAAAATTATGACTTACTTAGATATTATTTTAAAAAAAAGAATTAATAGGAATGAAAGTTATCGGTTTGAGCGAAACTACATTATTATAAACGTAAGTCGTCTAACAATTACTGATGTAAAAAGACATATAGCTGGAGGCCTTGGGTATATGTTGGCAAATCAGGTCTCCACAGAAGATTTGCCTGGGCCTTTCTGCCTAGGTTTATCCAGTACTTTTGAGAACTTACTAACAGGTTTTCCATTAATACAACCAACTTATTCTACCTACAAAGAAATGACATTAAATTATGAAACTTCTTGGTCAAAAGAATTAAAAAAGCAGGCAAGAAAAAGAACCCTATCGTCTGTAAGAGAATTACTTTTTACAACAAAAAGTGATTACACTATTTTAAAACGTATGCAACTTTGGGGTCTTGTAGATATGCTGTCATCTCAGAGTCGTGAGTTTTTTGAATTATTAACAAATTACAATACAAAAGCCACTTTCATTAAACAAGTCTTAACTGCATATAATATAACAGAAAAAGAATTAAATTATAATTTCAAAAAATATATTAGAAAATTAAAATAGACACAAACAAACAAGTTTAATTCTTAAATGAAGATTTAGTCGTATTATGTTCTATTCATTATTATGAAAGAAAAGCAAGTTTTCCAAAACTCAGACACGGGGATGATGATTGGTAATTTGTTTGAGTGGTGTGGAATGATTCGTAGGTGGGGATACTATTACTATTAATTGATAGCGGGACTAGGTTAGTCCAGAGGATTGCTATCTATAGTAGATTGAGGTACTGATTTAATTTATTTTGTTACGTAAAAAGGGTTACTTAAAAGTGTCCGTTGCATTGACTATTTATTTTTCAGATAATATGCCATTTTTTATCATAGCAACTTCATTTTCAAATATGGCCATAGCGGTATTCATTTTTTTAAAACCAAGTTTTGAATAAAAGCATTCTTTACCTGGATTGGCATATAGGATAATTTTTTTATGACCTTCAGATTGTTTTATTAAACTTAAAACGATTTGTTTACCTAAGCCCTTACCTTGATATTCGGGATGAATAGCAATATCACAAATATAGGAACAATCCAAACCATCTGCGAGTGCTCGGCCTACGCCAATTAAAACTTCATTGTCATAGATGAAACATTTAAACATACTGTTCTTGAATACGACTTTTAATTTTTCAGGAGGTTTATTGCCTAATGGGGCTATCTTATACAAATTGGATAGGTCATCCCAATCTACTTCTGTTTGATCATAACACCAAGAAAATATCATACTACTGTCCGTTTGCTGAGAAATAATGATATAGCTAACCACCACTCACATCAACCATTGTTGCGTAGTGTAGTTACTAATGCGTACGTTTACCTGTTGAATTAATAATTATGTTAGTGGCTTTTTAACCAAGAATTTCTTTTACTCTTCCAACGTCTCCACTTTCCAGTCTAACTTTGATACCATGTGAGTGAAATGATGAATTTGTCAATATGTCTTTGACAACACCTTCTGTGAGACTACCAGATCTTTGGTCTTTCTTAAGAACAGCTTTAACTTTTAAACCCGGTTCAATATCTGATCGATTTCTACCATCCATTATATTTTCCTATATTTTCATTTAATGATAATCAATTGAACGATGTCATTGAATCAATATGGATTGAGTCATTGATTAATGAAATCATTTACCTTAATGAACTGATATTGTATTTGATATTATTGCGTAGAAATAAAGGCTTAAAAGTGTCCGACTGCATCCCTTGGTTAGGCAGCCCACTGGCTTAACATAGCACCAAACTTATTTTCTATTTCAGTGTAGGTCAATTTATCCTGGTCGCTGAGACTTGGTCAAATTCTGGTGAATCTATTTATTCGGTACTTTGGTATCGATGCCTTTGTCGGAGGGTACCTTGTCTCCCATCAAACGTTTTCGTGTAGCAGGTACGATCTTCTTGAAACGTGGGTCGTTTCGGAAAGGGTCAAGGTCGCGATTTTTATCAACCCAATGCATGATGTAGGGATCTTTTGCCTCTTTCATAACCTCTGCGAAAGCTGTGAAGAACTTCTCACGCTCACCGCAAACAGCATGAAATGTTGCAACGCCTTTGCCCCATCTTGTAGCTTGTGCCCGGGGTTGCTTAATGCGCGCGTGCAGAAGAATTCCTTCCTTGCGTTTTCCTTGCAGAACGAGAAGTTTAGCCTCCATCATCTGCAGGGCCCAATCTTCAGGATTAAACTTGCGAGCAGAGCGAATGGAACGTAGGGACAAATCGAATTGTCCTGCGTGCCTTTGAAGGATGGCTAAGCCATGCAGCGCGGTGGCCACTCTCGTGTCGCCATTGTTGTATAGTTTGATACTTAATTCCATATACCGTATAGCGCCTACATGATCATTGAGTGAGTGGTGGCAGAAAGCGAGATCGTCTAGAACTTTCAGAAGGCCTCTTTTGGGCGAAACCTTGAAGGCTGAGAGTAATAGTTTTCGTTGGTGTTGGTGGTCTCCACGAGCGCCTGCATAGCGGGCGAGAAACAGGAAGCCGGCGGTCTGTATCGATCGGGGGCAACCTTTCTTTTGGATAAGGGCTCGAATAGCGCGCTCCGCTTCCTTACGTTTTCCAGAGAGGTTGGAAAGGAGTTGAATACGATAAAGTTGACGATCTAGACGGTCTGGTGCGAGACGGATGGAGCGGTTGAGAAGCTCAACGGCATCTATATAACGATTCTGACCAGCTCTATGAGTAGCAGCGACACTGAGAAGTTCAGCTATGACCTCGTTTTCGGTCAGTGGTTTACCGTAGCGGAATAGTACGACCTCTTCGGGTTCTGGCCGAGGATTTCTCCGGAGATAGGTCAATGTGGGTATTCGCTTGCCACCTGCTGTGGTTTCGATATTGATTCGTTGTTTGTCTTCAGCCCAACAGGCAAAGGCGTGCCCCGGCATTAAAACCATGTGTAAAGGCAGCTTGAGTTCCTTTCCAACTACGACGTAGAGCGTACTTGTGGCTAGGCAGTTTCCTTTGCCGCGGATTAGGCTTGCGACAAGTGTTGAATCGCGCCAGTACTTGTTGGAAATGTATGCAACTTTGCGGTTGGCGAGAAGGATGCGGTTGAGATATGCAACCTTTTCTTCAGAGCTGGACAAAGAGACTAACTTGGGTCGTAATTGATTAAGTAGCTTGTCGAGTTTTGACCGCATTGTAGCTATATCTAATTCTGGTTCTAGAATACGATTTATTTTAACAACTCGCTTGAAAAATGAATCGGATTCTGCACACACTGCGATCGTGGTGAAAAGTAGTACCGCGGTAAGGTACATTACATGTTTCAATGTTCGTATCCTGGCTATGCAGATGGCTGTAAATTGATTAAAATCTTGGTCAATCATAGTTCAATGCCCTAACGTTTGAATTCAGCGGCACTTTACGAAGACAATCTTGCGTAGTGCGAACTGATGATGAATTTTATTGTGATGACTCAAAAGTGTGTGACTGCAATGATTTGTTAAACTAAAAGAATATGTTTAAATCTAGCCAAGCAGTAACTAACATAAAGATCCAGCATATTATTGTGAATAGCCATTGTTTAATAGAACTTAGCTTGTAATAGTAGTTGGAGAATAATACAACAAGTAAATAGCCACTAAATGAAATTAAGAAGAATGAACCATTAATGGCAAAAGATTCAGTATAAAATTCATTTAAGTCAAGATCTTGTTTAATATAGATATAGTAAAGTGATATTATTACACCCCAACCAGAAATACCTAATGGTATTATGATTGTATAGGTAGTTAATATGAATCGCCAATTTGGCCTTGATTCTATTTTATAAGTTTCATTCATGATTTATTGTATATCGACTTCATCGTTTTGTTAGGCAGCCCACTGGCTTAACACAGCGCCAAACTTATTTTCTATTTCAGTGTAGGTCAATTCATTAAGATGCAATTCGTCGTCTTGATACCATTTTGGATTCGTGTCTATTATTGAATTTAAATCTATAAAGATATCGTTGCCGCGTATTTTAGATTTAATATTTGAATTTATATAATCAATAATTTCAAATTTATCTGATTTTTGCGGAGCCTTCATTATTGAAAAATACGCAATTTGTATTCGACTGTTTGTCGTTTTAATTAAATTAAAAATTTTATTTGTATTTTCAATTATTTTATCTGGAAGAATCACTGCATTAAGATCATTGCTACCACAATAAAATGCATAATTATGAACACCAGGCTTTATATTTGATTTAATATTTTCTAACCAATAACCTGTTGTAGTACCACCAACAGCAAAATTATATATTTCAAAACTAGGAAGTCTTGGTTGACTCCACCCTTCAAAAATACTGCTTCCTATAAAGATCATATCATTCATTTTCTCTTCTTTACTTTAAATTTATATTTTTAATTTCTTACTGGCTAACGTTAGAAATGACAACCACGTCACATCAACTATTGTTGCGTAGTGGGGCTGTTATTAGTTTTGTTTGTTGCATAAAAAGGTGTCTGTTCAATCCCGCAATTATGTTTTAATAACCATTAATTTCAGAGCTTATTACTTGATCTTGTTTATTTAAGTGAATATACATGAAAGCGTCATCGTAACCCATTGATGAGGCGTGACCAATATAATAAACAAGGGTAGATTTACCTTTGAATTTATTACCACCGGCATCAATTGACTTGTTAGATGTGCGAGTTGGAATACCAATCAAATCAGTTACTTGAACTTTTGACATATTATGTTTTATTTGATTTGAAATAATATCACTGGCCATTTTACCACGCTCTTGAATTTTATCGTTTTTAGATAATTGCAACCAAAGTTTTTGATCAAATTTGTGTTCATTGAATGGGTTAATGGCGTCTTTAATAACTAAAATTAAAATGACAAATATTAACAAGAACAAAGGTATTAGAGTTAGAATTATATTTTTTTTAAGCATAACGATTAGACAAGTTCCACTCCACAAGAATTATCCTGTATAGTGAATGCTGATGGGTTAACAGGATTTGATTGCATCGTCTAGTTAGCAGTAAATTTAAGCCGCAAGACTTGTTGCCCTGTTGGTGCATGAAGCTTTTCTTCTAGGTGTTGAAAACCATACTTTAAATAGAAATTACAGCCAATAGCATTAATCTTGAAAACCTCAACTTCCAGGTCGCCATGAATTTCTTGAGCTTTATCCATTAATGCTTTCCCTATGCCTTTCCCATGGTAATCAGGCTGGAGAAATATTGCGCCGACTTCATTGCCCATTAGAGCGATAAAACCCTTTACCACACCATCAATTTCTGCAACCCAAGTATCTGTATTAGGCAAATATAATTTTTCAACATTTTTACGCTCTTGGGAGATGAAATCATTTGTCATGAATTCATGGGCCATTCGAGTTGCCACCTCCCATGAATCGAGAACCGCTTGTAAATCGGATTGTTTATATTGTCGAATATTCATATGTTGGTTTTCTTGACTGCTAATGTTTGAATTCAGCGGCACTTTACGAAGACAATCTTGCATAGTGCGAACTGATGATGAATTTTATTTTATTGCTTACATTCGGTGACTTAAATGTGTTTGTTGCCATGACGGGTTATGTTGATTTATATAATAATATATAATATTCTTAATTATAAATTAGGGCTCGTTATGTCAATCCATCCTCTTGAGATACGGCTAACGACATTATTTTCAAAATGAATTTCAATCTTTGTAAAAACTGTAACGCCAGATGGTGGAGGAATGCCAGGAAACCCCTTACTGCTGACTAAATCATAAACCCAAGTTGATTGTGAGCAAATCATAGGGATGCCGAGTATTGATTCAACGTCTTCTTTTTTTGTGCCAATACTTACCTTCTCAACAAAGTCGAGAAATTCATAATAAACGATCATAGATAGAATCCTTATATTTAAAAACTCTCAAATGAATATAAGAAGATTGTTAATTCTTGTAACATAACGATTAGATCAGCAGTACTTTTAGGAGATTACCCTTCGTAGTGCGAACTGATGATGAATTTTATTATGTTGCATAAAGTTGATGACTTAAAAGCGTTTGTTGCATCATCTAGTAGTTCATTAGTCATGGTCAAAAAATCAAATTGAGAAAGAGTACATCGTTCTTGATGTATCCGCAACTTTGATTATCTATATTTCATAAACAGCTAGGACCGGCCAGTGATCAGATGGCGTAAGATTCTCATGATAGCAATGCGGCACTTGAGCTGCAATTGGACGAGCCTTTTCATTGGCAAACAACCAATCAATAGTTGCTGTTATCCTTGGAATTCCAGTCACAGGACCAGCTGTAGGCATGCTTGGGAATGTTGGAGGCGAAACGACACCGAGTTCTGAGAAACAGTTTTTATAACCTGCGTCATAAAGTATGCGTAGAGGATGAATAGAATCATTTAAGTCACCCATAAAAAAAACAGGTTCATCATCTGTAACCAATCTTCTCAATGCGGTAACCGTTTCTCGGGTTTCTTCTAAGCGAGGCGAATTTCCTGTTTCACGCTCTTTGGGATGACATTGATAAGTATAATGAGCGGTACTAACAAAAAACACTTTATCGCCATCATTTTGTTTTAACCTAATCCAGAACAGCCGTCGATAATCGCTAAGTATGCCAATATCTTCAGCTCCATATTCTATACAGGAAAACAAATCAGACCGCCAGTAAATATTGCCCTCACAAATCCAGCCTGGAAAATCGTCATTGACGCGATCATGATTGGGAAGAGCTTGATCCAGCATTGTACGAGTTTCAGAACGTAATTCCTGTAAACATAGAATATCAGGCTTGTATCGGTCTGTGAAAAATTGTAACGCTGGTTCTCTTTCAGGCCAGCGTTCGGTATTCCAGAGATTATAGGTCGCGAGGGAGAGACGAATGGGGAACATGGTGGTCACCTTTCTTGTTTTTGTTAGTCAAACTTCATATTTTATTGATTCATCTCCGATAAATACATAAAATTCTTATTTAGCTAACGATTAAACCAGAACCACTTAACAAGATTATTCTGTAGAGTGGACTGATGATGAGTTTTATTTTGTAGTGTATAAGTAATTTCTTGGAATTGTCTTTGTTTGATACTTTGATTTTATATTTGCATTTTATAGTGACTATTTGTTTCATCAATTATTCTAAAGCCCAATTTTTCATATAACGATTGAACAGGGTTTGGTTTTAGAAATTGTAACTTTATTGGTTTTGGTTTATTTGAATTAATAAGGTCTTTAATAATTTTTGTGCCAATGCCTTTATTTCTATATAGCTTATCAATAAATATTTCTGCTAAATATAAGCAGTCATCTTGAAGCTCAGTTCTTATCATTCCAATTTTTTGATTTTGATAAACAATTAAATCCATATTTTCTGGATTAAAATTTTTGTTAAAATTATTTTCTTGATATTGTTCATCCCAACCCCATAACTCAGTAACATAAGGTCGTAATCCGTCAAATTTGATTTTTTTGATAAACTCTTTATCAATTGATTGAGCTTTCACATATGTGATAAGCATGGTGTGATCTCTAATGATTATCTAAATTAAATTTTGACAGACTCCGTCCACGTCAATATTAATTTCATCCAATCAGATTTTAATAAAATAATATTCTACTAAATTAGCAATATCATGGAAGAGTAATATCGTTATTTATAACCTAGTAGATGATGAAATGCAGTAGTTTCCAGAAAAGGGGATATAGTGAAAATTACTTTATGGTGTAGGGTTGTGGTTTCTCTGGTTGAGTGGGGGAATGAGCTGATTAATTCAATTTATCAACAGCACAAGTAAACCAATCAGAATATCCACTACAATTATTAAATGAATTGATTTCAAGATCACCATATTGTTCGAAACACCAATCATAAAATTCTAAATACTCATCACTTGACAATTCAAATGGTTCCCATTCAATTTTTTTTCTGATTCTAAATCATCAATGCCACATGTTTTATATTTTTTGGTTCCTAATTTTAAATATTTAATTTTTCCAATAGCTAATGGGTTGTCTAATAGATTATCTTAGGCATGAACTGATATGGCTAACATAAAAGTGATTAGGCAGATAATGCTTGGTAGGATTTTTTTCATAGTTGTCTCCAGGTAAGATGAGGGGTTGTTTAGGTAGGAATGAAGGGAGGGTGCTTGGAAATGCTTGATAATTAGTATATATTCATATTCGACTTCTAAGTCAATTCATTTATGTCATTTGGTATGATATTATTGATATTCAATTGATTAATTATTAATAATGGTATGATATATGGTATGGTTAATTGGATTGAATATTGAATTATGGAAAAAAGAGCAAAAAAATCGCCGGCCTATGAGGTCGTATTAAAAAGATTACAAGAGAACATCTCTAGGGGAATCTATCCTTTTGGAGAGTTGTTAGAGCCTGAGCGGGAATTGGCATCTCATATGGATGTTAATCGTCAAACATTAAGAAAAGCATTATCTCAGTTGGTGACTTTAAACATGCTTGCCCATGAGCCCAAAATAGGTCATCGTGTTGTTTATGAAAAGTTAAAACCTGCAACGGTAAGTAAAGATAAAATTGCTTTAATTTATTATCGCCCAACGAATCTTCTTCAAATGGATTTTTATTATGGAGGCGTCTATTCTGAAATTGCTTTACAATTGGATCAACAATTGGGTTGGTTAATACAATTAATTTCTGCAACAAAACCAATAGATGAAATTAGAGAAATTATAAAGAGCGAAAATATTAAGGGCTTGATTACCCTAGGTGTCATGAAGCCAGAATTGATGGTTGAGTTTAATAAGTTTGGTATTCCATTAGTTTCCTTTGATTTTGATGCTGTGGAGTTTGGAATTGATTCAGTCGTCACCGATGATTATGAAGGAGCTCGCCAAGCAACTAATTTATTGATTCACATGGGACATACTAATATTGGGTATATGGGTCATGTCCGTGGTGGAGGTATAGTTGGTCCAGATGAAGAGTTTAGTTCAACCTTACGTCATCAAGGTTATCTAGCTAGTTTGAAAGAAGCGGGCATATCAAAATCTTTTTCCAGCTTAACAAATGCAAGTGTTGAATCAGGTGTGAAAGCATTTCATCAGTTGAAAAGTGAATGTCCCGATTTAACAGCTCTAGTAGCCTTTGTTGATGAAATGGCTGTTGGCGCCATACGAGCTGCCGAAAGTTGTGGATTAAAAGTTCCTGAAGACTTTAGTGTCATTGGTTTTGGTGACAACCCATATATCAAAACCATATCCAATATTGGTTTGAGTACCGTTCGATCTGAAAAATTATCTGAACTGGCTAAGGCTTCATTAGTCTTGCTTTTTCAGCGTATGAAAAATTCTTCGAAACCTGTGATGAAAGAGACAATGGCTGTAGAATTGATTGTCAGAGAATCAACTGCTCAATGCCCTTAATCAATTTATTAAATTATTGAGGTTCTATTTATATTAGTTAACAATGGATTACAGAATAAGTTGATTTTTATTGCATGCAAAATAGTTGATTGAATACTTTCTTAATCATGCATTTATTCCATGTAATTTACTAAAATATAGACTAGTAGATCTGCTTTTAGATTGTTTTTTATATATGTGCTCGATAATGATATTTTTGAATTCACCAACATTTTTGCATGTTCGAATATTCAAAATCCTGCCAATATAAATTGTCATTTAAAAAATATTTCTAAGGAGATAGGTAATGAAGAAGTTTCATATTTTAATTATTTTATGTGTTTTCAGCTTGACCAATATTTTTGGTCAGTCAGTTGTAAATCCATGGATAACTACTGATAGAACCGTTGATTGTTCATCTATGAAAACAATTATTAAAGATGTTATTAAAAAGGAAATGACAGAAGAGGAAAAGGCTATTGCGCTTTATAATTTTTATAGACAAAGAGTTTATCACTTCAGGAATATTGCAGGTAGCCGATTGCCCTTAAGAACAATAAATGTATTAGGCAATACTTTGTGTGGTTCTCAAGGTACATGTATGAAAGGAATCTTAGAGGCCGCAGGAATCAAAGCACGTGTCGTATCTCACCCTGGCCATACTTTTTATGAAGCTTTTTATGATGGCAAGTGGCATGGCTATGATACATTTGCTAATTTCTACGTATTTACTAAAGATGCTAATGGTAAAAAATATGTCGCCTCATTTGCAGAGCTCAATAAAGATCCTTCTATTATAACTGAAGCTGAAAAAAAAGGTTTAAACGCACCTGGTTGGGGTCCTTGTGGAGATAAGCCCATATGGTTCAAAGCAAAAACTAAAGTATTGAATTACAAGCCTTTAACCTCAAATTGGAGTGTTAAAGATTTAAAGTTAAGGATGGGTGAAGAAATTGTCAGAACATGGTGGCCACAAGGTGCAATCATACCAGGTAGTGTCAGCAAGAAATTTAAAACACCACACCACACTTGTGGTTCAAAAGACAGAAAGAACCCCGAAGCATTATTTAAATTTTGGGAACCTTATGGCATTAAAAATTATGAAAAAGTTTCTATCTCATATAGACATTATTTTAACGGATTCATCAACTACTCGCCTGATTTATCATCGGATGCATTTAAAAGTCAAGTTGCCGCCAAAAGTATTGTTATTCCTGTAGCATCTCCTTTTCAGATTACTGCTGGTCGAGTTTATTTAAACGCTTCTTGCCCAACTGATGCTGATAAAATATCTGTGTCGGTTGCTGTTAAGGGTGATAAATGGATGCCGGTTTTTACCTCGAGTAAAAAAGGTGATCATCAATTCAAGGCGGATTTTGCCAATAAAATTGCTAAAGGTGGAATGGGATATAATAAATACAAATTAAAAATAGATATTGTAGGCAATGCAACATTAAAAAATATCTATGTAAGAACAGTATTTGTTCATAATGCGATGTCGGCTCCGCATTTGATGCCAGGTAATAATAAAATTACAATTGCAACTAAAGTTGCCGATTTAAGTAATAGTAAATTGAAAGTTATTTATCGGTATAAAGAAGCGCCTGCTTGGGATAATGAAAAGGTTATTGAAAAAGAAATCACTTCTTCTCCGACTACTTTTGAGGTTAAACTTGCCGACACAAAAAAACTACCACAAATGCAAGACCTAACCATGCGAAATGGGAAAATCAATTGGATGCCAGGAAATAGTAAACTGACCGATAAAGTTTTGTGTGACTTTTCAAAGGAAGCTTCTCTCTCTGCATGGGGAGCAGATAAACCACTTGTTAAAGCTTTTGCAGCGGGAGGTGGTATGTTAATTTCAAGCACTGAAAAGAGCCAATACCCACAAGCTTCTATGAGAAATTTAAAAGAAGACTGGAGATCTTATAAATCTATTGTCATTGAACTTGAAAATCTTGGTGAAACGTCACAGAATGTAATTTTCAGAGCTCGGTCGAATAGTAACAATAAAGAACGAAGTGATGTTTCTTACAAAGTTAGAAAAGGTAAGTTCACTATGAATATTCCTATGACATCTTTATCAAAAGTGAAGCTAGATAATATCACAAAAATTTATTTGATGTTTGCTGGTATTCCTGAAACGGGCTGCAAAATTAAAATAAACAAAATAACATTGTTAGTAGATAAATCTTTATAAATCACCAAAAGAAGGCTCTTGCTACTAGAGTCTTCTACAAACTTCTCAAAAGAAATTATGAAAAAACCTCAAATTGTATTAACAGAACAAAAAATTAGTTTTGCCGGAAATGATTATTTAGGTCTTTCGAGGGATGAGAGACTTATTGAAGCATTGTATCAGTCGGCCAAAGAATACGGTATCAGCCCAACGAGTAGTCGCTGGGGACTTGGTTGGAATACTATATTTGAAGAAATGGAAAAAAACCTTACAGAATTTTTTGGAACTGAAGATGCCACATTCTTTGGAATTGCATTTATAGGTGGGCTAATTTATTTTAGTGCCATGAGAGAAAAACACGATACGGTATTTTGTGATGCAACTTGTCATGTGAATTTATTTAAAGGCATGTCTGCTGCTGGATACACAGTTCATAAATATAGGCACTTAGATGTTGCACATCTTGAGGAACTTTTAGAAACTCATGCTGTTAAAAATCCAATCATTGCGACTGACGGATTAT
The DNA here is from genome assembly GCA_002746535.1 of Planctomycetota bacterium. Taxonomy (GTDB): domain Bacteria; phylum Planctomycetota. The sequence continues at coordinate 33,469 of NVWA01000029.1, read as the reverse complement.
GGGGAATCAGTGGCGAAATCCCTCCAATTTTAGAAATTAGTAATTTAGCTAAAAAATATAATGCTGAATTACTGATCGATGATGCACACGGTGTATTCGGCGTTGGTTGTAGAGGTAGAGGAGTCGCTGAACATTGTGGAATAAAACCCGAAGATGCCACTATCTTAGGTAGCATGAGTAAAGCTTTAGGTTGTAATGGTGGTTTTTTAGTAGGTCGAGAAGAACTAGTTGATTTATTTAGGTCAAACGAAGTTACTTCTGGCACATCGGCCTCAGCTGTTCCGATCATTGGTGCATGTGTCAAAGCAATGCAAATTATTAAAGACGAGCCGGAACTAAAAGACAATTTATATAAAAATGCAAAACGAATGAGAGTCGCTTTAAACTCTAAAGGCATATCAACTGTGGACGAAAATTCTCCCATTATAGGAATGGTATTAAAAGATGAATTTGAAGCCGCTAAATTAAGTGAACATTTATATAAGTATGATATTGCTATCCCTTATTTTAAATATGCTTCTGAACCTAGACACGAGTTACTACGAGGTATTGCTAAAAGCTGTTATACAGAACAAGAACTATTATTGTTTGAAAAAGCTATAAAAGAATTTTAAGGAATTAATATGCGAAACAGATCTGCCTCAGTAAGAAATGGCTTAACACTTATATTTATGTTTGTATTCACGTTCTGTATGTCACAGAGCAAAATAGACTCTTTGCCAAAAGCTAATGTTCCTAGTTCAATATTGTTAAATGGTAATGGGGATTCTGATATTTGGGTCAGAGCAAATAAATTATCTAAAATGAATAAGAATTTTACCGAGAAAAAAAATCCAGATAATGATGTTTCGATTGAAATCGTGCAAGTAGGTCAATGGTTTGTCGTAGGTGTAGATATTGTAGAGCCAGATTCAATAATTTCTAGAGAAGGATTAAATGGAGAAGCTTTATGGTATGACGACAATATTTCTTTTAATTTTTATGGAATAAAAAATTTAACGGCTCAAATAAATCCTTTGGGTGCTGTTTCGGTTCGTGAAAATGGTAAAAAGAAACAGCAACTCATTCGTGATCAAAAAATATTTTCATCCGTAAAAATTAGTTCAAAGAAATGGAGAGTAGAAATAGCTTTTCATGAAAGCATCGTAAAATCAAAAGATTCGAAAGTGATCAAGTTAAAAATTGGGAGAGAACGGCAGCACCGTGGTTTTGAACCTTTCCGTTCATATAGTAAAGTCTATACAATTGAAACGAATATGTCGTTTGATAAATCGTATGAGATCATCGTTAATCAGTCCATAACAACTAAAAATCCTTATTTAGCAAAAGCTCAGTTAGTAGAAAAAATACCTGCAAGTCATGCTGATTGGTTGAAATTGCCTGCCATTAAATTAATACCCAGTTTTGGCAATATTGCTTCTGATGAATTTCAACTGACTGAAGTTAGAGTAGCGTTCACTAAAAAGGAATTTGGTATTTATGTTATCAATTTCGATAATGATATGAAAAATATTAGTAAAAAGGAAATCTCTCACTGGTCGGGTGATGTAAACGAAATATTTTTGGGTCCGGTTGGTTATGGTTATGTTCAATTTGCGACTAACCCACATTCAAAACTAATTACTAATCGTGGCAATTCAGGCGGTAAGCGCGTTAAAAAATTACCTCCATTCAAAAGTGTCATATGCAATACAGAAATTAAAAAATCTTATTGGAGTACATCGTTAGTCGGGAATCTTTCAGAATTACTTAGTAAATGTAATGTTCCATCAGGAAACACTCCTGATCTTAAACCATGGTGGTTTCAAGTAATACGTTTCAGAACAGCTAGAAAGGCAATTGATCATATTTATCAAGAATCGATTGTGACTACAACAGGCAGCGGTACCGCGCATGTCCCTTTACGATTTGCTCAGTTAGTCATTGAAAAAATGAAAACCAAGGGACTACAAAAAAATTCGATTAAACCGAACTTATTAAAAGCTGTTATTCAAGGTGATGCGAAATTAAAGATAAAACCTAATAGCAGCCTAATGGATTGGATTAATCTCCAAAAAAATATTCATCGTGAGAATGCGATTAAAGATTTAGATGCTATCAAAACGAAAAATGACTGGATCCGATTTTCAACCGTTAAAAAAGACCAATTGATAAGATCTGTATTTCCAAATTTGAAAGGTGGCTTACCAAAAGCAAAAAAGATCGACTTTTCTATCGCATATGAATTCAATGTAGCAGATATTAAAGTTTCTGGAATTATTTTCAATAATAGGAATGGAGTTCCTGTTATGGGCACAATCTATGAGCCTCTTAATGCTGATAAGTTGAAACCTGTCATGATTATGATACCGGCTCATCATACAACAAGAAATGCATATGATTTGTCGACATTGGGTAAGAATCTAGCCGATCAAGGTTGTATTGCAATAGCAATTGATCTATTTGGTTCTGGTGAAAGAGGGGTTGCTGCGAGATGGAATCATAAAAACCATCAGAAGAATTTACTCGGTGGTCAAATGAAATTAATTGGTGAAGAAATTCTTGGTTGGTCTGTTTCTGATATTCTTTCTACAGTTGATTACTTATATACTCGCAAAGATGTTGATAAGACAAAAATAGGAATAATCGGGGGAGTTGCTGGCGGGGGTGATTTAAGTGCAATGGGAGCGGCATTAGATTCTAGGATAACACTTTCGGCGCCATTTAATTTTCATCAGAAAAGGATTATCTCTGGTTGGCATGATTATGCTAGGTCATACCCATTAGCCCTCAAAAATGAAATGACGTCTATACTTATAAATGTTTTGAGAGCTCCAAATCATTTTGTTCAAGCAAACGAATTTGCCTGGAGAGATCGTAGTAAAGCAGCTCATGCATATGCTAAAAAAGTTTATGGTTTATATCAAAAAGAAAGCAACCATACATTTTTGCACGGCGATAGAAATACACATGCTACTCATTTCAATTGGATGCATCGAGTTCCTTTTTATAAAATATTAAACAAATGGTGGGATTTGAATTTACCCGAAACTAAAAATGATGAAGTCTTATTGCGATTGAAAAAATATCACCTCGAGTCGACCATGCATGACAATGGGGTGGATTATATCAAGAAGCATTTTACACTTTCAAAATCTGATTTAAATAAATTGAATAAAATCAAAGAGACTATTGGTGATCAAAGCCATGAAAAGTTTAATGAGCCTTATATGATTTTTCTTGATCAAGCTAATCAATTTCGAAAAAAAAATCATAGGTTGAATCTTAAGAATAAATATTACCTGATATTATCTTTAGATAAAATTCTTGGCGGTACAAAGCCAGATGTTTTTATTCCGGAAAAATTTAAAAATCAACAATGGAACGATTATCAAGTTGAGAATTTATGGCTAAAGGTTAATAAATTGGAAGCCGGTAAAGCTCAATTAGGTATTCCAATGTGGATAATTAAGCCAAATACTAACTCTAAAAAAATCGGCGCTATAGTATGCATTGCCCAAGAAGGCAAGAAAAGGTTTTTATTTGAAAGAAGCGAAGAAATTTTAACCTGTCTAAAAAGTGGCATTGCAATTGTGCTGATTGATGTCATAGGAACAGGGGAGACAGAAGTGGATTCATTGAGATTGCCGGATTCTGCAGCCAATAATGCTTCAGTTTATTTAGCACAAATGGGAAAAACATTGATTGGAGAAAGAGTCAAAAATGTAAGATCAGTATTAGCCTATTTAAAAGTAAGAACAGATATTGATCCTAATAATATTTCCTTATGGGGTGAAGGTTTCAGTGATCCCAATGGTAAGTCCGGAGCTAAATTTAAATTCGAAGAAACGGGGTTTAGGCAAACAGGGCCGCATAAAATGAATTACGTGGAAGCCATGGGGATGATCGTATCTTTATTTAGTGCAATACTTTCAGACGAAGTCAAAATTAAATCCATATTGGCTCGAGGTGGATTAATTTCATATGAATCCGTTTTGATGAATCGCTATTATTATATCCCGCACGATTTAATTATTCCAAATATTTTAACAAAATTAGACCTTCGAGATGTTATGGAATCTCTTCGTAATAATGGGTGTGAAATTATCTTAGAAGATGTCAGAGATGGAAAAAACCGTGTGCTAAGTAATGAAATCATGAAAGAACATTATTCAAATTGTTATTCAGGCGCATATAGTTCTTTTCACCAATCTAAAACTATTAAGCGACTTACACACTAGTATCGTATATCATTCATTTATATTTATTCATTAGATCATATTTAATGAATGTACCTAATTTAATATATTTTTAATAATTTCTTAAATTCATTATTTTTATCAAATAATATGGCGTAAACTAATTTATAGAGTTAGGTATTGCTAAAAGGTTTAAAATGAAAATATTAGTTGTTGAAGACAATTTCATTAATCGAAATTTACTCGTTTCCATGTTGAGCCGATATGGTACTTGTGATGTCGCTGTCAATGGCGAAGAAGCTGTAGCAGCATTTAAAGAATACATATCAGAGCCCTATGACTTAATTTGCCTAGATATTAATATGCCCGTTAAAAATGGACAAGAGGCTCTTAAAGAAATGCGTGCTTATGAACATGAAACTAATAATACTTCAGGTGCTTCTAAAATAATTATGACAACTAGTTTGGATGATAGCAAAAATATTCTTGAAGCTTTCAAGGAGCAATGTGATGGTTATTTAGTAAAACCAATTCACTTAGACAAAGTTAAAGAACTTTTAACTTCTCTGAAACTAATCTGAAATAAGAACTCCCCGCAATGGTGGTATAAGTTGCAATATAAAAGATCTTTTGTTAGTTCAAACAATCAGTTTTTTATCAGCATGAACTCCAACAAAACAGGGGTGAAATAATCCTATTTCGTCACCACCTATAGGAGCAAGACTTTTTGAACCTTGAGAGTCTACATTTCCATATTGACCTATGCGCAATATTAAATTACCATTTGAGTCAACAACTGAGAAAACGTCCATTTTTTGCTGGAAATTTTATAAGAGTTCTTGATAAACCACTAACAATTCTTTTTACGTAATGGCTATAGTGACATCACCATAACTTTTAACCGTAAAAGAAATCTCCATGCTAAAATCAGATTCTTTAATTTTTGGATTTATAGTAAATTCAAATGTTTGTACAGGTTTAATCTTAAATTCATTGAATGAATCATCCTCTGGGAATATTTGCACAGTAGATGAGTATGTGATAAAAAATACAAGAAATATTAATTATTTTTTCATGTGATTCTCCATAAGTAGGTAGCTTAATATCAAACAATTTAATTATTGAGATAGAGGGGAGGTGTGATTTAGATATACTATTTCCTAAGATTGTAAGTATTCTTATTTTAGAGTCAGCTCAAAAACAGTACTAGTATAAACACTAAATAGAACTTGGATGTATTCATGTCAAAACCAAATATCATATTATTTTTTACTGATCAACAAAGGTCCGATACACTTGGGTTATTGAACCCACTTATGAAAACGCCAAATCTAGATCGTTTGGCTGAAGAGGGATGTTTATATGAAAATGCCTATTCTCCAAATCCTGTTTGTATTCCGGCACGGCACAATGTATTAACTGGTTTGACGGATAAGTTTCATGGGTTTTCTGCAAATGCCATGAGACCTATGAAAGAGGCTCTTCCAACCATACCACAATTATTGGGTGATCAACAATATCATTGTGAAGCTATTGGTAAAATGCATTTTTCCCCTATGAGAAATCATCATGGCTTTCATCGAATGCAGTTAATGGAGGAAACGCCAAAATATAGACAAGATGATGATTATCTTTTATATTTAAAAGAAAATGGTTTAGGTAATGTACAACACCAACATGGTGTTCGGCACTTATTATATCATCAGCCACAACGTAGCTTAGTTCCAGAGAAGCATCATGGTTCAAAGTGGGTAGCGGATAGAACCATAGACTTTCTTCAGAAAAACCAGAAAGATCCTTTTTTCTTGTGGGTAAGTTGGATTCAACCACATCCACCTTATAACATTCCTGATGAATGGGCAGAATTATATAATGATGTTGATATTCCAGAGCCGATTGCTCCGATTGAATATGAAAAGCTACCACCTAAAATTAGAAATGCATCAGGAATAGGAGATATGACTGGTGACATGCCTCGTATCATGCGACAAAAACGTGCCTACTATTCTGCAATATCATATGTAGATCATCAATTGGGACGTATATTAGATGAATTAGACCAACAAAATTTAACAGAAGATACCTTAATCATTTTTACTTCAGATCATGGTGAAATGTTAGGGGACTTAGGATTATTTCAAAAAGCTTCGCCTTATGATGGTGCCGCAAAGATACCATTTATATTGAAGTATCCTGGCAAAATAGCAAAAGGTCAGAGAAAATTAGAGTTCGTAGATTTAAATGATGTTTTGCCAACAATTTTAGCTGCTGCAGGTGTTGAATATAATGGGCAGCATGAATTACCTGGTGAAAGTCTTTTGGTCGACAATGGACAAAAAGATAGAAGCCTACAATACAGTGCTAATGGCCAAATTAAATACGAACATGGTGCGAACCGATGGCGAATGCTGCGAAATGAACAATATAAATATGTTCAATTTTATAATGGTGGGTTTGAATTATTTCTTGATCTTGAAAATGATCCTCATGAGAATAATAACCTTATGGAAGGGCCGCTATCTTCAGAGCAAAACGAAAATTATCATTACTTGAAATCTAATCTAATTAAATACGAAGAACTCTGGGGCATTGATGATTGTGTTCAAGATGGAGAATTAAATAAAATGGAAGCATTTGGAAATGTTAAAAACCCAAATAATAGAAATACACAATTACCAAGTTGGCCTCCTCAATTAGTAGTCAAAGAAGAGATTGACTTTTTAACTCCTTTGGAAGATGAAATTATTAAATCAATTGAAAAGGAACCATTAGTTAACTTGTCTAAATTAGATCTTGAATTTTGGGCTGAAAAAACGGGTAAACATGAAATGGCTGAAAGGTTTAAAAATATTAAATAAGTTCAATATGGTGGGAATTCAATTATTTTTGAATAGGTATTTAGCATAGCAATACACTTGGATATGCTTAGGTTGATGGCTCCTTTTTTAACAAAACCAGCGACATTAAAATCATATGCTTTTATTTTATCATCATCGTCATCTGATGTTGAAATCACAAATACAATCGTTCTTTTGAGATCTTCATCTAAGCGAAGTTTAGATAGGAATTCTAGCCCATTCATTTTAGGCATATTTAAATCTAGCAGAACAATAATGGGATTATTCTGAAGATCATTTTTATTTTTTGATTTTAAAAATTCAAAAGCTTCAACGCCATTTTCAGCTTCAAAAATATTGTTCAATATTTTTTCTGTTTTAAAAGCACGTCTAATAGCTTCACGATCAACTTCATCATCATCAACTATTAAAAACTGCACTTCTCTGTTTGCTGACATATATTCGACCAATTAGTATTTCTTTATATAGCATATCCTATAAATTAGTCAGTATCAAAAATTAAATTAAATAAAGTAGTAAATTGATATATGGTAAAAAGTTTAAATAAATAAAAAGTTGTTACTTTATATTTATGAGGTTAATCAAACCTATGAATAATTGCTTAATCTCGTGGCATATTATCAAAGTGATTATGCATAGCTTCTATATTTAGAAATAAATTGCTGCCACTACTATATGGTTTCCATGCAGAATCAAAACTCGCTCTTAAATCAATAATATGCTGAAATCTTGAACAAGATGTAATGTTAGATCTACGCATTGCCTCGAATGGGGTAATTAGAATTCCTCGCTCATCTTTTTTCCATGATCCTGGAATTCCCTGCAGACATAATTTAAAAGCATACAATTCAATACCCCTAAAATAGTTTATTGTTTGATTTTTATTTTCATTCTGTCCTAGTAGGAGCCCTAATTGTTTGATATATAAATAATCATAGCTTCCCCTAAAGTCTGGATACTCCTGATAATTGTCATTAAAGGTTTTAAAAGCCTTTTTGAATTTTCCCATTTGGCATTCAACTATTCCTCTTTTGACCAATGCTTGGCTGATTTCTTTTCTATGAATTTTATAATCTTCTAAAATTTCAAAGATGAAATCCAATGATTTAGAAAAGTCACCTTTTTCACGATATACATTTGCTAAATTATGAAGAGTTCTAACTTTATATATTGGTTTATCAGCGAATAGTTTTAATTTTTTTTCAAAGTAAGCTATAGCGTCATCAAATCGTCCCTGATGAAGGTATGCATGACCAATCATCCCGAAGGCTCCCCAGGGGCCTTCGTCTTCATTTAACTGTAATATTTTTATTGCTTCTTCGTATTTATGCATATAGCAATAAACAATACCAACGTCGTAGTTGAACTGTTCTTTGTATTTTATTGTTGGGTATTCGGTCGAGATCTTTAAATAAGTTTCTTCAGCTTCAGAATATTTCCTATCAATGATATAACTATTGGCAATGTAATGCAACATATCGGCACATTCACTGATATTATTTGAAAATGCTTTGATACTTTTTTTCCAGTACTTCCTTGCGATTTGGTGTTGCCCTTGATGTTGATAGACAACCCCTATCTTCCTGTCCAGATCACTTCCTAATATTTTATTTATAAAGGGATCATTTTTATATTCTTGATATAACAATTCTACTTTTTTAAAATTTGCGAGTTTTTCATTTATATCAGCTTCAAGAAATTTCAACCGTACACTTAAAGTTCCTTGGTCAAAATCGTGCAAGACTTTTTTTACATTTTGAAGCGACATATTATGCTCACCAATATGTGCTAAGGTAGAATTGATTTCAATGACAGCATTTCCACGTATATAACGCCCAAGCCATTTACTATCTATCAATGCTTGCTGAAGGATTATGACTGACTTCCAATCATCTTGATCTAGAATTTCTTTAGCACGAACCTGTACTCGCAATAGAAGATCTTCCCAACCTTCAAAGCTCTTATCAATATGTTTTAATCCCGCTTTTAATGATTTGACTTCATCATCAACTTTATTCAATTTTTCAAATAGTACTGATTCAGCTACCCAAGCCAAAGGTGCCATTGGTGTTTTTTTTAAAACTTCTATTTGGGGTAAACATTCGTTAAATCTTGAGAGTTCTATTAAGCATCTTATACTTTTATAAAGAGCTTCATCGGCTTCTAAAGAACCTGCATGACTTTCTTTGAAACGAATATATTCATCATTCGCTTTATTAAAATGCTTTGCTTTCATTAAAATATTAGGGACAGCTAAGTAATTTATCTCCATAGGAGCCCCAGCGGAATAAACACGAATAGATTTGATACGAATGTCAGGTGTCCATGAATAAAAACCAATACGCTGCCCATTGACTGAAAACAAATCTCTTTGATTGACAATTACCCTACCATCAACTTCAAGTCTTACTTGTTCTTCAAGAAGTTCAGCCGTAATATGATGCCATTTTCCAGGTGTGGGTGCTTCACCAGGTGCATAGGCGATTTCTAATCCATCTCTGGCAATTTTACTATGAATCATATGATCGGCGCCAAATTGAAAACAATAGCCATCATCATAATCACTTCTAATAGGTATTTTTGGGGCGGCTAATAGGGGGGATAATTCACCATATCTATCATCTAATACCATTGCCTCTATTTCCAATCGAACATCGCCAATGATATCTTTGTCAAGATGAATGACGGATTCTTTTTCGTATAAAGGAGCAAGGCAACCATCCTGAAGACACCAATCACCTTTCCATACCTTCCAACCATCTGGTGCATCGTCTTGATCAGGATAGTCACTAAAATCTTCTTCGTGAACTAATTTCCATTTTCTTTTACCATCTAAAAAATCTTGCAAATCATTTATTAATTCATCGCCGGATTGATAACGATGACTTTGTAATGGGTGAGTTGATTTTAGCAATATAGTTCTTAACGCTGGTTCTAGGCGATGTCCTTTTAACAAGGAATGCAGATCTGGTCTATGACCTTTAGAGATTTTAAATAAATAATCTTCTTTGCCTCTTTTAGTAAAGCCTCTTCGCATGGGTGTTTCTAATAGGATTTCCCATAAAATAACACCTAACGCATATAAATCTGAACGATGATCGTGATCTTCGATTTTGCCGCGAGCTTGTTCTGGAGCCATATACATCGGTGTGCCAAAGATTGTACCTTGTTTGGTATGTCCTTTAGTATCTTCATCGTTTGAAATAAATGTTTGATCATTTAAAGTGCCAAACTCTTCATCATTAATAATTGTTTTGTCTTCATATTCCTCTGAAGTCGTTTTATCATCATCTTCATTTTCTAATGTAGAATCATTTTCGTCAGAATTTAATTCAATTTTACTGATAGTTGAAACAATTGTTTTTTCCAATGCTAATGCTTCAAAATCCACTTTAGATATATTCATCGATTCAGCAATATTCAATTCCAAAAAATCGGTACTTAGTAAGGTTGCATCATCGTTATCGTCCGTATCATCTTGAGAATCTACATTATTTTCATATAGATTCTTTCCAAATGTTTTTGCCAATCCCCAGTCTATCAAATAAACTTCACCGTAGTTCCCCAGCATAATATTTTCTGGTTTAATGTCTCTATGAATGACACCTCGTGTATGCGCATAAGACATGGTTTGGCAAAGACTAATAAAGATTGTTAACAATTGTCTGCGACTATATTTTTTACATATAACAGGATTTTTTATTGATTTGCTCTTTAAAATTTCTTTAAGAGTTAAACCTCGAATACGCTTCATTGTATAATTACATGAATTATCTTTTTCGACAGATAACTTATATACAGGTGCAATTAATGGGTGTTGCAATTGACCAGTAATTTTGGCTTCTAAAATAAAACGTATCATTGAAAGAGGGGAGAGATTATTTGAAACTTTTAATGCTAATACTCGATCAAATTCTTCGTCTCTGACACGATAGACCTTGCTCATCCCACCTTCACCAAGAAATCCTTCTACCTTATAACCAAATAACATATCAGTAGGTTCCGATGGAGTTTCAGAAGAGTTTTCTTTCATTTCGCTAGGCTCATTTTTTCAAGATTAATTTTTAGGCATTTTGTCATGAAAATCTTTCAATTCTTTCCATGTATCTAAATTATTTTTTCCAGAGGTATATTTTTTCCAATCATTATCAAATGACCCTTTGAAATCCAGCATTTCTTGAAATAAATATCTGTAGATATTTAATGATCGTTTAATAGCTTCCGCAGGGTTAATCGACACCCCTTGCTCATCTTTAAACCAATCACCAGGTTTATTTTGGAAACATATTAGCCACCAACGGCAAAAAAATAATTCGGTACAATTAAAATTTTTCCAAATCTCAATTGCTTTATCTTTTTGACCTAGTGATTGTTCTATTAAACCTATCCACAAACTAGCAGTTGGATTTGGAATATCAGGAAATTCTTTCAGAATGGGGTGAAAATAATCCAGCGCTTTATCATATCTTTTATTTTGTATTTCAATGCGACCCAAACCAGATAAGGCTGATGAACATGCCTTTTTAAAATCTGAATAATTATTTAAAATATTGTGATAAATTTCTTCCGCTTGAGTGTAATCTTTAGCTTCTCTATAAATATGAGCAATGTGTAAGAGTAAATTAGATTCAATGCGACGATTATTAGGGTAGTTTTTAATCTCTTTGTAAATTCCATCGATTGCTTTTTTAGGCCGACATTGTTGTATCAAAGCAAAAGCAAGGTGGGACGTTATTGAAGAGATTTTATCTTCACTCTTTGGCACTAATTTAATATTTTTCTTAGCCTCTTTATATTCTCCTTTAAAAGCTAAGATGTTACTTAATATTATTTTTGGATTGACCAGATGATCTATATGAGGCACTCGTTGAAGCCATTCTTCACAAATTTCTTGTGCTTTATCAAAATTATTTTCAATCATAAAGGATTCGCAAATATTTTGGTAAATAAAAGCTTGAGAAAAGTCATCATCCTTAAACCTTTGTTGCAATACTAAAAGATCATTCCTAAAGGTGTTGTTATCACCCATATATAGCAAGTTACTTTGACCCGAAAATGTAGCTACATTAAAATTACTTTTGTAATGCCTATTTAGTATTTCTCGAGATTTTTTAAATTGACCCAGATGACCAAAAGCAATAGATGTATAAAGTAAAACTTTTTTATCTACTGAAAATTCTCCTAACATTTCAGTCGCTTTTACAGATAATGAAATTATTTGTTGATATTTACCCTGATTTAAAAGAATTTCACAAATGATGCTTAAAGCATAACTTCGAATTGAAACAGATGCCCAAGTAGCTTCACTTAATTTTTCTAGCAATAAAATGCTGGCATTGAATTCAAATTGTTTTTGAAAGTCACTGGCCTTTAATTGAATTCTAAGTGATAAATCTTCTAAGCCTTCGTGAAAAAGTTTTGTTTGATTGATGGCTTCTAATAATAAGTCTAACTCCTCTTGGATCATAGCATCATTTTTGTTCAATAGAAATGAGGATGCCACCCATGCTAAAGGTAACAGTGGTGTCTTTTTTAATAGGTCAATCAATGGTTCACATTCATCATATTTAGTTAAAGCCATTAAGCATTGAATACTTTTATATATTGCTTCGTCTGCTTCTTGTGTACCAGGATGGCTATCATTAAATCTTTTATATTCCGCCAGTGCCATGGTATATTCTTTTTCATTAAAGAGAGCATCTGGGATGGCCAAATAACCAATTGTTTTGGGTGTACCTGCTGAGTATATACGAATGTTTTTTATATGTGATCCCGTTGACCATGAGTATAAGCCAATTCGATCTCCCGTTAATGGTAATAAGTCTCTTTGATGGATTATTTCTTTTCCATCAATTTCAAATCGAATAATTCCGTCCAATATTTCTCCAACGACTTTATGAACTTTTCCTTGAACGGGAGCTATATTTGGTGCGAAAGCAATATCTAAACCGTCTCTCGCAATCTTACTGTGCTCCATGTAATTCGCACCATATTGAAAGCAGTAACCCTTTTCGTAATATTGAGAGTTATTGCTATTTGGTGCTGATAGAAACAAGGACAATTCAGAATTTACGTTATGAGAAACATAGCCTTCAATTTCAACTCTTATATCACCTTGAATTTGTTTGTCTAAATGGACTACTCCATTGCCACCAGTAAGAGGCGTTATAGCACCATCTCGAATTCCCCATTTTCCAGCTAATACATTCCATTTTAGAGGTAGAGTATCTTGATCAGGCAATGAACTGAAATCCTCTTCGTGAATTAAATTCCATTTCCGATTACCATCTAAAAATATTTGTAGATTATCAGCAATATCGCTTGCCTTTTGATAACGTTTTTCTTGATCAGATTCTGTGGCTTTCAATAATATATTTTTTAAAGTGGGCTCAAGACGAAGTTCCTTAGAATTTGAATCTAGATTTGGTCGCCAACCCTCAATGACTTTCTTAATCATTTTAAATTTCTCTAATTTCAATAATTGAGTTCGCATATGGGAACCCAAAAGAATATCCCATAGAATAACACCTAGAGCATATGTATCTGATCTATGATCATGTGCATCAATATTACCTCGCGCCTGTTCTGGAGCCATATATAGCGGGGTTCCGAATATAGTTCCTTCCATAGTGCCATCAGCAGAACTCTCTATATTAGATATAATGGTTTGATCTTCATGGGTGGTAATGTTTGAAGTATCACATTCGTTGTCTGATTTTTTATTCTCGGTTGAAATTGTTGGGCTTTGAGACTTCTCAATTTTTTCTAATATATTATCAGTTTGGATAAACCTTGTAACTTCTTCGTGTGAAAGATTTAAAGTATTTGCAATACTTGAGCCTAATAATTTCATCGATGGTGGAGCCGATTCTTCATCTATGATATCCTCTCCTTCAGACTTGTAGAGATTTTTACCAAATGCTTTAGCAAGCCCCCAATCAATTAAGTAAATCTCACCAAAATCACTGAGCATGATATTCTCTGGTTTAATATCTCGATGTATTACCCCGCGGGTATGGGCATAAGCGACTGCTTGGCAAATGATAACGAAGATGGAGAGTAAATGTCGACGGCTGTATTTTTCTGTTAGCTTGACGTCTTTTTGACGAATCCCATTCAAGACTTCTTTTAATGTAACACCTTGAATTTGCTTCATCGTATAATGGCATGACTTGCCATCTTCAGAAGCTAAGGAATAAATAGGGGGGATAACAGGGTGTTGTAGTTGGCCGGTAAGTTTACCTTCTAAAACAAATCGCATCAACGATTTTTTAGACATATTCTTTGAAACTTTTAAAGCTAAAGCACGATCAAAATCTTCGTCGCGAATTTTATAGACCTTACTCATTCCGCCTTCACCCAGAAGCCCTTCGACCTTATAACCGAAAAGTTCTTTTGGGTGATTAGGATTTGGACTCATTGGCAATACCAGAGGTTCATAAGCAATTAGTATGGTGAATATATCTTAGTAAAACAGCTGATTTTATCAACTTAATAGGGACATCTTTGATTTGGCTTCGGTGTAGAAACAATGATTATTTATTAATCGTAAGACTTTATATGGCCACAATAGCAAATTTATTCTTTTACATTGTTAATGAACAACTATCGATAGAAATTTCTTAGATAAGGATATCTTGTACATCCAATTAGAAATTTAGTTTAATTTCTAATGAATTTGATGTTTCATTTGTTAAAATTCATTTTTTTTAAATTAATAATTTATAAAATTTAATGGAAAATAAAAAATGATAACTAAATCAATTAAATTAATACTTTTTACTTTTATCATATCATCACTTTTAATTTCATGCGGTAGTGGGGGTGGAACAACCACATTTACTGTAACTGATGCTGATTTGCAAAAGATTCTAGGTTCATTTGCGGTCACTGAAACTTATGATAAAACCACATTTGAGTATGACGAAAACGGCGCCGAAACTAGTAACAAGACTACTACTGAATTAGATGAAGCAATTTATATACTTACTGATGATGAGTCAAAAAAATGTGATGTAGGTCAATATTTCTATATTGGTGGTGGTATTTATCCACTTGAGTATAGTTGTGTCTCTGATGATATCGCTCGTAAAATTTCTCTAACAATAGATCCAGATGCCAGAAAAATGACCTATATTGTCACTGCTACAGATCAAACATTCACGGATGTTGATGGTACTGAAATTAAACTCTCTGTGTCAGAAACAGAAATTATAATCTATGCTACTGATTACAAATCGTATACAGGAACTATAAATAAAATACATAATTTTGAACAAATAGAAACGGGCAAAAAGATAAAAGTCACAACTACAGGTACCATAACTGGTGTACGAGAATAAAAGAGAGATTAATGTTAATTAAAAATTATTATCCGTAAATATGACATAGGTTGTTTCGAGATAAAACAAATATTCTAAACGAAGAATCATAATTTATGCCAGAAGAATTAAATGAGATTTCTACAAGTGACAATTCTAACAAGACATCATTAGGTTTATTAATTCTCGCAGGCGTTGTGTCATACTTTTTATCGCGCGTTACTTTTGTTTCTTATCCTTTCTTATTATTAAGCACTTGGTTTCATGAAATGGGACATGGGCTTACTTGTTTATTTCTTGGTGGCAACTTCCTTCGATTGGAATTACACGAAACAGGTTCTGGGCTTGCATTTAATAATTACTCGACATTGTTCTTTGGAAATAAAATTGGTAGTTCACTGATATCTTTTGGTGGACTCATTGGTCCTCCAATTGCAGGAGCAACCTTTATCATACTTGGTTCAAAGAAATGGACCGCATCGATCTGCTTGTATGCTTTCTCATTCATGGTTGTTATTTCGGTCTTGATATGGGTCAGCAATTTATTTGGCATAGGAGTCTTGATAGCAATGAGTATCGTGTCATGCTTAATTGCTTGGAAAGGTAGTATACTAGTTAAACAATTCATGGTACAATTTATTGGTATTCAAGCGGTAATGTCAACCTTTCAACGCATGGATTATTTATTCACAGAACGCGTTAACATTGGAGGCAGGATGTATACATCTGATGTGGGGTCTATTGCAGCCAATCTAGGAATGCCTTATTGGTTTTGGGGAAGTATTATTTCTTTCATTTCGGTTGTATTGATTGGCATTGCTTTTAAAATAGCGCTAAAATTATAAATAAGTAAATTTAGTTAATTCTTGGAGTTTTACTATGGAGTTAGGTGCTTTTTCAATCAGTCTCACCGTTAAAAATCTTGATAAATCTAAAGCATTTTATGAGAAAATTGGATTTGAAGTTTTTGCTGGCGATCAATCTTGTAATAAACAAGAGTCTTTTACTGACGTGAGAACACTTCACCAAAGGTTTAAATCAGATGGTGTCGACATTGTCAGTGAATCAATTGAAAATGAATCTGGTCCATCCAGTTTTTCAATATTAGATCCGGATGGGAATTTAATACTAATTGACCAACATGTATGATTGTAATTATATGACTGGAATTTCAAATCCGTTTAGGAGGATAATTAAAATGAGAAAAATGATTTTAGTATGTTTGGTTTTGTTTATTTCGAGCACAAGTCTTTATGCTCAAGAAAATAATTTCAGTCTCGGCTATTGGAAAATAGATGTGGATACGTATATGATCGAATATGACAAGAAAAGGGCTATTTCTGGAAAAAACAAGAAGAACCTTAAATTGTTTAGAGCTATTACAATCTTGTCTTTAGAAAACACTGTAATTGAGATTAAAAAAGATCGGCTGATTACTTATCATGTAAATACAGATAAAATTGTTATTGGCAAGCAAACAAAATTAGATAAAGATCAAATAGAATTTAATGCTGATAAAGATATTAAGAAAAGAGAGAAAACAATATTAAAAAAAATTAATGATAATTCGATGGAATACAAAAAAATAAATAGAACTTTTACCTTAATAAAGATGAAGACTAAAGATGCAAAATTAAAAATCATTGAGATTAAGGCAAAGAAAAAGGGGACTAAAAAAGAAAAGAAAAAGGCTAAGTAAATAGTAATTATTTTTTGTATTTAATAGTCAATAGTTCAATGTGTGTGATTAGAATTGACTATTACCCTTTCATTAAAGGGTAATAATCAACCTTATTTATTAGCGGCCTTTAATAAGGGCATCGACTACGCTTGGATCAGCGAGAGTGGAAATATCACCTAAATTATCAAAACTTTCTTCTGCGATTTTTCTCAAAATTCTTCGCATAATTTTACCTGATCTCGTTTTTGGTAATCCAGGTGCAAATTGAATTCTTTCCGGCGCTGCTATAGCTCCAATTTCTTTTCGAACATGCATCGTTAATTCTTTTGCAAGTTCATCAGAGGGCTCTTCTCCAGTAACTAATGTTACGAATGCATATAGACCCTGGCCTTTTATTTCATGGGGGACAGGTGCAACGGCTGCTTCAGCTACTTTTTTATGACTTACCAGTGCGCTTTCAACTTCTGCTGTTCCCATTCTATGTCCAGAGACATTGACAACATCGTCAACTCTTCCCATTAACCAAAAATCACCATCACTATCAATTCTACACCCATCACCTGTAAAATATAAATCATCATACATTGTAAAATAAGTTTCAACAAATCTTTCGTGATCGCCCCACATAGTTCTCATCATGCCTGGCCATGGTCTATCAATACAAAGCTTACCGCCTTCATTGAGATCGCATTCGCTTCTATCATCTCTTAGCACAATTGGTTTCACGCCAAAGAAAGGTCTTTGGGCACTACCAGGTTTTAATGAATGAACACCAGGGAAAGGTGTTAGCATAAATCCGCCTGTTTCAGTTTGCCACCAGGTATCTACTATCGGACAGTTTCCTTTACCAATATTTTTATGATACCAGTTCCAAGCTTCAGGATTAATAGGTTCGCCAACAGAACCTAATACTCTTAAACTACTCAAGTCATACTTTGCAGGGAATTCATCGCCCTGGGCTATTAATGCACGAATTGCTGTTGGAGCCGTATAAAAAACGGTTACTTTGAATTTCTCTGTAATTTGCCAAAATCTACCCGCATCTGGATAAGTTGGGACACCTTCAAAGATTAAACTGGTACAGCCATTAGCTAAAGGACCATAAGTCATATAGCTATGTCCTGTAATCCAGCCAATGTCAGCAGTACACCAATACAAATCATCTTCGTGAATATCAAATATATATTTATGCGTAAGACTTGTCCAAAGCATGTATCCACCTGTAGTATGAACTACACCTTTAGGTTTGCCTGTTGAGCCAGATGTGTAAAGGATAAATAATTTATCTTCAGCTTTCATTACTTCGGCTTCACATTCAGGACTAACTTTATCGAGTTCTTCTCGATACCAAATATCTCGACCATCTTTCATGTCACATGGTTCATCGTGGGTAGTTTTTACGACAACAACTGTTTCAATTGAAGGCGTTTTTTCTAATGCTTCATCAGCAATTTTTTTCAATGGAATAACTTTACCGCCTCGAATTCCAACATTTGCGGTGATCAATGCTTTACATTCAGAGTCATTGATTCTGTCGGCAATTGATTCCGCACTAAATCCTCCAAAGACAACACTATGAATAGCACCAATACGTGCACACGCTAGCATCGCCACAACACCTTCAATGACCATCGGCATATAAAGGCAAACTCTATCACCTTTACCAACTCCTCGACCCTTTAAAACATTTGAAAGTCGGCAAACTTCTTCATACATTTGTTTGTAGGTAATTTTTTTAACTTCATCATCCTTTTCACCTTGCCAAATAATGGCAGTCTTGTTTTCGGTTGGAGTTCCTATATGCCTATCAAGGCAATTGTAAGAAGCATTTATTTCCCCATCTTCAAACCAAGTATGTTCAATTGTTTTGGCTTTTGTGTCCCAATTGTATTTCATTCCAACAGTAGGTTTTTTATGCCAATGAAGAGTTTCTGATTGTTCCAACCAAAAAGCATCTGAATCTTCAATTGATCTTTCGTACATTTTGTTATATTCTTCTTCAGAATTTATCCAAGCTCTATCCTTCATAGCTTGTGATGGTGGATACTTTTGTCCTTCTGCTTGAAGGGATTTCATACTTTTAGGTTCTTCTGACATAGTGATTTTCCTCTCTATATGTTTATTAAATTTGATCTCAAAGAAAAAGTCCTAAATTGTACTTTAATGTTTTTAAGTTCAATCTTAAAGGTGCTGACAAAGGGCTTCTAAAGAAGGAATAAAAATTGATACGATTAGAAGATTTTAGATATGCGAATTGTCTCTCAACAAATTCAACTAATTTCAATTAATATCATGAAAAATAGCTGATTTTGATGATGACGTATTTTGATAAGGTCTTTATAGATAATCGGTTAAATTTTGAGCTTTTAATTCATCTACAAGGTTTTTAATTTTTTGACCATCTTTTCTATTGGCTACTAGAACGGCATTTCCAGATTGAACAATAATCAAATCATCTAGTCCAATGGTAGCAATCAGCTGATCTTTATTATCTGCAATAGCAATACAGTTTTTACTATCTTGATGAATTACTGTCCCCAAGTTGAGATTATTATGGTCATCTTTTGGGAAATGATTGACGATTGATTCCCAATTCCCAACATCATCCCACTCATAATCAACTGAGACAACCTTAACTTTCGGTGCATTTTCCATAATACCAAAATCAATGGATACCTTTGGTAGCGTAGGATATACTTCATTTAAATTTTTAAAATCATTCTCAATTAATGTTTGTAAACCTGCAAATAATTCAGGCATAAATTCTTCAATTAATTCTAAGATGTATTTTGCTTTCCAAACAAAAATTCCAGCATTCCAAAAGTATTGTTGTGTTTCTAAAAACTTTAAAGCGGTATCGTGATCTGGTTTTTCCGTAAATTTAATTACATCAAAAACAGATAACTCAGAATCATTATTCACCTTTGAGCCTTGTTCAATATAACCATAACCTGTGGCAGGATAAGTTGGAGGTATACCAAAAGTCACGAGTGTTTTTTCTTCCTCAACAATTTTAGCGGCTGTTTGTAATGCCAGGTGAAAATTTTCTTTCGGTTTTATAATATGATCGCTGGGCATCATGAGCATGATACCTTCTGGATCTTTAACGGACAATATCGCTGCAGCAAGACCAACACAAGGTGCTGTATCTCGCCCGCATGGTTCTTCAATTATATTTTCAGGAGGTAGTTCTGGCAATTGATTTTTAATTTCAGGAGCCTGAATGGTGTTAGTTACCACATGGATGTTTTTATTTGGAACTTTGTCTTTAAGTAATTGATAAGCCGTTTGGATCATTGTGAAATCTTCTGAAACGATTTTTTGAACCTGTTTTGGCTTTTGAATTCGACTTTTAGGCCAAAATCTTGTTCCGGATCCGCCCGCCATAATCATAGGGTAAATATTCATGTAAAAGCTCCATTTGTATGTTTTTAATAACCAAGGATTCTAAGGTGTTCATTTTGAAATCAACTAAAATTCTATGAATAATCCTGTTTCAAAAAAGAAATTGACAAGTCATTACAATGTATTTTTTATGGTTTATCAATCGTATAAAAGTAATATTAGGATCTATTTAAAATGATTGATGACTATATGATTTATTTTTACACTCTATTGCTATTCATTTTTGCCTTCGGCATTTTCTTCATTCCGGCCTATTTAAAAGAAAAACGAAGAAAAAAACTTTTTTCTGAACCGGTAACCGAGGAATTTTTGTCTGTTCTAATTCAGTTTGTACCTTTATATAAAAAATTGCCCGATAATCTTCAAAAAGAATTAATAGGACATATGAATATATTTTTGGATGAAAAAAGTTTTGAAGGTTGTGTGGGACTAGAAATATCAACTTCAATTAAAATTGTCATCGCCGCTCAAGCATGTATGCTTTTATTAAATAGAAAAACAAATTACTACCCAAAGTTATCTGTCATTTATGTTTATCCAGATGCTTTCCAATCTCAACAAGTAACAAATGAGGGTGGAGTTGAGACAGTTGAAAATATAATTCGTTCTGGTGAATCTTGGACAAATGGTCCTGTGGTTCTTTCTTGGAATCATACCATGCATGGAGCCAATGATATTAAAGATGGGCAGAATGTTGTTTTTCATGAATTTGCCCATCAGTTAGATCAAGAAGATGGTTCGAATGATGGAATGCCTATACATGAAAGTACTTCTCAGTACATTGCATTTGCACGAATGATTGAAAATAAATATGACAAATTACAAAAAAGAATCATGAATAGAAAAAAAACTGTGATGGATCCTTATGGAGGTACATCAAAAGCTGAATTCTTTGCTGTATTAACAGAAACATTTTTTGAAAAACCAAGACAGCTAAAAAGAAAACACCCTGAACTTTATGATGAGGTCAAAGATTATTACAAGCTTGACCCTCTATCCTGGAAATAACCCCCTAGGACTTTGGACAGCCTGTCCAAATAAATTATATTGGGCTTTATTTTTGGACAGGCTGCCCGAAGTCCCAGGGGAAATTCTGGATAAGATTTAACTTAAATAATTAATTGTTATAATATAATTAATTTAATAATTATAAATAGTATATTATGACAGATATTCAATCTAAAGGTTACTATAAAAGGGGTTTTATACCTCATTTCGATTATAGCTGCCTTCATCAAATGATTACTTACCGCCTTAACGACTCTCTTCCTAGGCATGCTGTAGAATTAATGCTTATCAAGGATGATGAGCAAAAGAAGCGAAAGTTAATTGAAACTTATCTTGATGCTGGTCATGGATCTTGTATTTTAAAAATAAAAGATATAGCAGATTTAATTTTTGAAAATTGGAATCATTTTAACGGTAAAAGGTATGACCTAATTTCTTATGTTATCATGCCAAATCATATTCACATCTTAATCAAAATTTATGAAAAAGAGCAACTTGGGAAAATTATTCATAGTTGGAAATCTTATACTTCTAAAAAGATAAAAAAATATTTGAATATCAACGGAAAGGATTCATCTGTAGGATGGAAAGATAATTATTGGGATAGATATATTAGAGACACTGCACACTATCAACATGCCATCAATTATATACATCAAAACCCTGTAAAAGCTGGTCTTTGTAGTGCACCTGAAGACTGGAAATATTCTAGTATAAAAAAATATACATCGAAACCTAATAAGAGTTAATCTTTCAATCACACCTGAAGACTGGAAATATTCTAGTTTAAAAAATAATTCTCTGCTGGGACTTTGGACAGCCTGTCCAAATAAACTATATTAGACTTTATTTTTGGACAAGCTGTCCAAAGTCCCGGGGGAAAAACCCGGGGTAAAATTATACAGTTATACTTGCTAGATAAGCATCAACTTTTGAGGCACAGTTTTTGGCTGAGGCAATAGCTCTAACTACTAATGATTGCCCTGTTGTAGCATCGCCAGAGCAGAACACACCATCTGCACTTGTCATCATTTGATCATTTACTTTTATATTGCTTCGGGCATCTAATTCTAAATCGAATTCTTCAAAAATTTTATTTTTCTTTGGACCAAGAAAACCCATAGCTAATAAAACTAAGTCTGCTTTTATTTCAAAATCAGAATTAGGAACTTCATCAAAACGCATTCCTTTTTCATCTATGATCATTTCCACTTTCACACAACGAATACCTTCAACTTTTCCATTGTCACCAAAAAACTCTTTCGTCATCACATTGAATTGGCGATCACAACCCTCTTTTTGAGAACTACTTGTTCTGTAAATGAGAGGCCAATTGGGCCAAGGGTTGCTTTCAGCTCGTGCTTCTGGTGGGGGAGGCGTAATTTCTAATTGAATGATTTCTTTTGCCCCTTGACGATGACTTGTCCCTAAACAGTCTGAGCCAGTATCGCCGCCACCAATGATTACGACAGTTTTACCTTTTGCCGAAATATCAATATCATTTGGTAGAGATTCACCGGCTAGCGTTTTTGATTGACGAGATAAGAACTCCATTGCGTAATGAACTCCATCTATATCCCTACCTTTTATTGGTAGATCTCGGGGATGCTCAGCTCCGATGGCAATGACAATGGCATCAAAATGTTTCTTTAAATATTTACCAGAAATGTCTTCACCAATGTCGACATTTGTTTTAAAAACTATTCCTTCTTTTTCTAAAAACTGAATTCTTCTTAAAACTATTTCAATTTTATCCAATTTGTAATTTGGAATACCATAGGTTAATAAACCTCCAGCTCGTTTTTCTTTTTCGTATATGGTAACATTATGACCTGATCGATTTAAATAAAATGCGGCGGCTAAACCAGCAGGACCAGAGCCTATTATGGCTACTTTTTTATCAGTTCTTTGCAAAGGTGGTTGAGGTTTGATCCAACCGTTTTCAAATCCTTTATCAGCTAAGACTAATTCTATTTGTCGAATTGTCACAGGCTGATCATTATAGTGACCCATTGTACAGGATCCTTCACATGGTGCGGGGCATATCTTCCCTGTAAATTCCGGAAAAGTATCCGTTTCTAACATTCTTTCAACAGCTTCTTCCCATTTACCTAAACCTACTAGGTGATTCCATTCAGGAATAAGGTTTTCCAAAGGACAACCAAAATCATCATGACAATAAGGAATACCACATTCCATACATCTAATGGCTTGAGTTTTCGCTAATTCGTCATTAGCTGTTGGGTGTATTTCATTAAAGTCTTTAACTCGAGTTTTAGGATCACGACTAGTTGGAACTTCTCTAGGTATTGTTTTAAATTCTCCGGCACTACCCATGATGAATGATCTCCTCTTGTTTCAATTTTTCAGGTTTCATTTTTTTCAATATTCTTTTATATTCAATTGGAAAGACTTTGACAAATGTGTATTTTTCATCTTCCCAATTATCTAAAATATATTCAGCTTTAATGCTATTGGTCATTTTTTTATGTTCAGTGATTAGATCATATAAAAACTTCAAATCTTCATCTTGATAAAGCTCTTCAATATCAACCATGTCTAAATTACTAACTAAATCTAGGTTATGAGTTGGGTTATAAGCATAAGCCAAACCTCCACTCATTCCGGCAGCAAAGTTTACACCCGTTTTCCCTAAGACGACTACAATACCACCAGTCATATACTCACAACAATGATCACCGACACCTTCAACGACAGTAGTTGCTCCGCTATTACGAACAGCAAATCTTTCTCCAGCATAGCCAGCAACAAATAGTTTACCACTAGTTGCACCATACAAGGTTGTATTTCCAATGATTACATTTTCAGAGGGATCAAATATTGATTCTGCAGGAGCTCTAATAGAAATGATTCCGCCAGATAATCCTTTACCCACATAGTCATTCGCTTCTCCGTCAAGATTTAAGGTGATTCCTTTGGTTGTAAAAGCACCAAAACTTTGGCCTGCAGTTCCTTTTAAATTTATTGTGATGGTATTATCCGGTAATCCTGCAGCACCGTATTTATTTGATATATGGTTACTTAGAAGTGCACCGGTAGCTCTCTCGGTATTTTTAATATTTGCAGTAATAATAACAGGAGTTTTATTTTCGATAGCATCCTTCGCTTGTTCAGCAAATTGATTATCCATCGAAGCATCTGTTAAGTTTACTTGATCTTCTACTTTATGAAGGGGAGATGTTTTAAATTCTTTCGGAATGTGTAATATTTGTGCAAAATCTACATACTGTGCTTTCCAATGATCATTCAATGGGCGTTTTTCTAAACATTCATATTGACCAACCATATCTTCGATTGTCTTGAATCCTAATGTGGCCATAATACTTCTGACATCTTCAGCTATAAAATTAAAGAAGTTTATGACATGCTCGGGTTTGCCATCATATTTTTCTCTCAAGACTTTATCTTGTGTAGCAATACCTACAGGGCAAGTGTTGTTATGACATTTTCTCATCATAATACAACCTGTAGCAACTAAGGGAGCCGTTGCAAATCCAAATTCCTCAGCTCCTAATAATGCCGCAAATATAACATCTCTGCCCGTTTTTAATTGGCCATCTGTTTGTAATCTTACTCGACCCCTTAATTTATTTTTTACTAAAACTTGTTGTGTTTCAGTTAATCCCAATTCCCAAGGAACTCCGGCATGTTTGATTGAGCTAATTGGAGATGCTCCTGTGCCACCATCGTAACCAGCAATAGTGATTTGATCAGCTTTAGCTTTAGCGACACCGGCTGCAATTGTTCCCACGCCCGCTTCAGCTACTAATTTTACGCTAACTTGTGCTTGCGGATTCGCATGTTTTAAATCAAAAATCAATTGCGCTAAATCTTCAATTGAATAAATATCGTGATGAGGAGGAGGGGAGATTAAACTAACCCCTGGTGTTGATTTTCTAGTTTTTGCAATTTCTACAGAAACTTTATGACCTGGTAATTGTCCACCTTCACCTGGTTTTGCCCCTTGAGCAATTTTGATTTGAATCTCTTTAGCATTTGATAAATATTCACTGGTAACACCAAAGCGACCGGAAGCTACTTGTTTGATCGCACTATTTTTTGAAGAGCCATCAGGAAGAGTACCAAAACGTTCAGAATCTTCTCCTCCTTCACCAGTATTACTTTTTCCACCAATTTCATTCATCGCCAATGCTAATGTTTCATGTGCTTCTTTACTGATGGAACCAAAAGACATTGCACCGGTGCAAAACCTTTTCATGATTTCGCTTGCTGATTCTACTTCATCAATTGAAATTGATTTTCTCTTTTTGAAATCTAAAAGCCCTCGAAGTGTGAAGTGATGTTTTAACTGATTGTTGATCAGTTCAGTATAAGAATCAAACATTTTTTGGTCTTGATTTCTAACGGCTTGTTGTAAATACGAAACTGTTTTTGCAGTCCAAAGATGTTTTTCACCTTTGGACCTTAATGCAAGCTCACCACCATCTGGTAAATGTAGTGGTTGAGTTTGAAAGAGTGGGAAACCTTTTCTATGGATTCTCGTAGCTTCTTCTTGTATAACTTCTAAAGGAATACCGCCAATTCTACTTGGAGTTCCTGAGAAGTACTTTTCAATAACTTCCTCAGCCAATCCTAAGCATTCAAACACTTGTGCCCCACGATAACTTCGAATGGTAGAAATCCCCATTTTTGATAATACTTTGAGTAAACCAATATTGATTGAATTTATATAATTTTCAGATGCTTTGATAGCATCTATATTTTTTGGTAATCTTTTTTCTGATACTAGATTCGCAATAGTTTCAAAAGCTAAGTATGGGCATACCGCGCTTGCACCAAAACCAATTAACAACGCAAAATGCATTGTTTCTCGGGCATCTGAACATTCAATTAGAATACTGGTTTGTGTACGCAGCCCTTGATTGATTAAATGATGGTGGACAGCTGCTATTGCTAACAAAGAAGGTATAGCCATTTGAGTTTTTGATTTTCCTTTATCACTTAAAACTAAAATGGAATAATCTTCTGTTGAATATTTCACGGCTAAATTGCAAATATTCTCTATCGCTTCTTTCAAAGCATTTGCCCCTGAATCAGGATCAAAGAGAGTAGAGATAGTAATGGCTTTTAACCCTTCATCATCACTACTAATGATTCTTGATAAATCTTGACTATTTACTACAGGAGTATCCAAAGAAAACATTTGAGCGCATTGAGAACCTTCTTCTAGAATATTATGATTATGACCAATGTGAGTTCTCAAAGACATTACTAATCTTTCTCTAATTGGATCTATCGGAGGGTTTGTAACTTGTGCAAATGTTTGTTTAAAATAATCAAACAATAACTTTTCTTGGTCGGATAAAACGGCAATAGGACTATCGAAACCCATAGAGCCTAAAGGTTCATGACCTGTAGCTGCCATTGGTATAAGGATTTTATCAATATCTTCATGGGTATAATTCGCAGCTAGTTGAATGTTTAATAAGTCTTCAGTCGTTTTAGGATTAAGTTCATGAAACGAATTGAATCCTCTTATATTAATTTTATTTGCTTCAACCCAACGACGATATGGTTTTTTTCTGTAAACGGATGCTTTGATTTCATGATCATAAACGACTCGACCTTTTTCTGTATCAATAATCATCATTTTACCAGGCTGCAATCGACCTTTTTCCTTGATCATTTCTGGTGGATACTCTAACACGCCACTTTCAGACGAAATAATTATGTGATCATCTGTGGTAATTTGGTAACGGCCAGGTCTTAATCCATTTCTGTCTAGTGTAGCACCAACTAATGTTCCATCAGTGAAGACCATACTTGCTGGTCCATCCCATGGCTCCATGATCATTGAATGATATTCATAGAAACCTCTTCGGTCGACTCCCATGGGAAATAATTCGCCCCAAGCTTCAGGAATCATCATCATCATTGCGTGCGGTAGACTTCGGTTGGCCAAAGCTAAAAGTTCTAATGTATTATCAAATGCTGCCGAGTCACTACCGTTTTCTTGAATAAAGGGAGTTATCTTTTTTATGTCTTTGCCGAAAATATCAGAGTTTAAACTTTTATACCTAGCTTTCATAGCATTTACATTTCCCTTAAGGGTATTTATTTCTCCATTATGAGAAATAAATCTAAAAGGTTGTGCTAAAGACCAAGTAGGGAAGGTGTTCGTGCTAAATCGTTGATGTACCACAGCAATAGCGGATTGAAAATCTTTATCATTTAAATCAGCAAAGTATTTATCTATTTGATCCGCTAATAATAATCCTTTATATATAATTGTACGAGAAGACAAACTTGGTAAGTAGGTTGAGGAAAATTCTTGACCTAATTTATTCATTTCTTTCTCAATCACTTTTCGAATTACATATAATTTTCTTTCGAAAGTTATTTGATCAGTACAATTATTTGAAATGATAAATTGTTTTATGCATGGTTCTGATTCTCTGGCTAAATCACCTATGGCTGAACTATCGCAGGGGACATCTCGCCAACCTAATAATTTTTGACCTTCTTTTTCTGTAATTGATTGAATTGATTTTTTAATTTTCTCAATGGACTTCTCATTTGGAGGTAAAAATATAACACCAATACCATACTGACCAACTTCTGGAATTTTTACATTTATTTTTTTAAATTCCTTTTTGAAAAATTCATGTGGGATCTGTGTCAATATACCAGCGCCATCACCTGTATTTGGATCGTAGCCTGTAGCACCTCTATGAGTTAGGTTGACTAAAATTTTTATGCCATCTTGGACAACTTTATGAGATTTGATTCCTTTTATATTTGTAATGCATCCAATGCCACAAGCGTCATGTTCAAAAGAAGGGTCGTATAAACCTTCTTTTTTTGGGTAACCATAATTTGACATATTTCTTCCTATAATGTGTTTTTACTTCAATTTTAAATAAAATAATTCGTTGATCAGCAGATTATTGCTGTGTGTTAATAATACTGAAATTAGACTAAAAAATTCTGGTACACAATAACATTATTTATTAAAAATGTCATGAGTTTTTACTTGTGTAATTGATATTCAAATTAAAATTCTTTACAAAATTGTAATTTCTATTGTGTTTGATTACTTTATTGTAATCAATTTCGCATATAGAAAAGCTAACTAGTGCAAAGGCCCAACATGAGCAAGAAACAGACTGATTTTACCCTAGAAGAATTAGAGGTTTTAAACAAAATTGCCCATAAATCAGCCTCGGCGTTAGACTTTAGAATCATTCTAAAACAAGTACTTGAAATACTTGCCCATGATATGGGAATGAATCGAGGGATGATATCAATTTACCGTAGAGACTTGAATGAAATTATAGTTGATGTAAGTCACGGTTTTGATGCCAGTGACAATGAAGTTACCTACAGGTTAGGTGAAGGTATCACCGGGAAAGTTATTGAAACAGGTAGACCTGTAGCAATTCCAAACATCGAAAAAGCTCCCATGTTTTTAGACCGAACCCAATCAAGAAAAAAAGTAAACCGTTCTGAATTAGCATTTATTTGTGTGCCCATTAAATTTGATAAAGAAGTTATAGGAGCATTAAGCGTCGATAGGATATTTGATTCTGATGCTACCTTAGCCAAAGAAATGAGATTTTTGGAAGAAGTGTGTCACTTTCTTTCTCATAGGGTTCGTGCACGTCGACTCTTAGATGAAAATCTTGGGCTCAAAAAAATGTTACACTTATCTTCAGGAAATCTATTGTTAGGCAATTGTGAATCACTTAGGCATGTTAATTACTTAGCTAGTCAAGTAGCCGAAAGTAAAACATCCGTTTTGATCACTGGAGAAACAGGAACCGGAAAAGGAATCGTTGCTTCACTCATTCATAAAGATAGTGATAGAGCGGGTAAAAAGTTTGTTACCGTAAATTGCGGAGCGATACCAGAAAACCTCATAGAAAGTGAATTATTTGGACATGAGAAAGGTGCCTTTACAGGTGCCGATAAGATGAAACCTGGTAAATTTGAACTAGCACATAGAGGAACCTTATTTCTAGACGAAATTGGTGAAATGCCTTTAACAGCCCAAATAAAATTATTGAGAGTTATTCAAGAAAGAGAAATGGAAAGAGTTGGCGGTATTAAAACATTAAAAGTTGATGTGCGAATAATTGCGGCAACAAATAAAAATCTTGAAGAAGAAGTAAAGTTAGGTCAATTTAGAGAAGACTTATTTTATAGACTAAATGTATTTCCTATTCATATGCCACCACTTCGAGATCGTGGTGCCGATATCTTATTATTGGCTGATTCTTTTATTTTAAGATATTCTAAAAATATGAAAAAAAATGTAAAAAGAATCGATACACCAAGTATTGATTTGCTGATGAGTTACCATTGGCCAGGCAACGTTCGTGAATTAGAAAACTGTATTGAAAGAGCTATACTATTAACTACTAGTGGTGTCCTTGAAGTACAACATCTTCCGCCTTCTTTACAAATGATGAGTACAGGTGCTACTGAATCAAGAGGTAAGCTAGATGCTATGGTATCGGCTTATGAAAAGAGTGTTATTCTTCAAGCACTTAAAGACAGTCACGGAAATCAAGCAAAAGCGGGGCAGGCTTTAAGTTGTTCAGGCCGTGTTATGCATTATAAAATCAATAAATATAAAATTGATATTAAACGATTTTTGGAAAAGCGCGAAAAGCATTTATAAGCATAAGATTGATCACTACTAATTCAAATCTGTGATTATGGTACTAAAAGATAAAATAAATGTGTTAAATATTTTAAACAACACGTTTAATTATTGATTATTCTCACAAATTAAATAAGATCTTAAAATAATCTAAAAACTAAGGATTTAATCTTAAGTCCTAATTGTCTTTGTTACCAATTTGTCGTACTCTTACTGAAGTATGATGAATTAACTCTAGAGCAATATCGTTGCTCCAAAATTCAACCCATTTGATTTTCATTTTATGAGGATGTCATGATGTCTTTTTATTTTTTCAAAGGTTTCAACGTTTTATCATTATTGATTATTTTAAGCCTTCTTTATTCATTTAATTCTATTTATGCTGACGACTTAGATGAATTTAAATTAAAGACAGAGCAGGTTTTTGAATTTACGGAGAAACCTATTTTTATAAAAGAAAAAAATGGCATTAAAATTAAATTCAAAAGCAAAGGCTACTGTGATGTAACCATTTCTATTTATGACAATAACGGAAAACTCATTAGACATTTAGCAAGTGGTATCTTAGGGAAAAATGCACCATTACCATTTAAATCAAATGCTCTTGCTCAATCAATCCATTGGGATTTAAAAGATGACGCTGGTCGGTATGTCAAAAATTATTCTGATTATAAAATAAACGTTAGCCTAGGTTTAAAACCACAATTTGAAAAAACATTGTATTGGTCTCCTAAAAGAAGAATGGGCAATAGCAAAGGACCAGCAGTAATCAAAGTGATTAAAGAGGGGGTGTTAGTTGCCGACGGGAAAGGGGTAGATCGATTGACATTGTATGATCATGACGGTGAATATATAAAAATGATTTATCCATTTCCAAATAATCAAATTAAAAAAGTAAAAGGATTAAATTGGAAGAGTGTCCCACAAGGTGGTCAGTATCCTATGAAGCATAGTTTACTTAAACAAACCCTATTAACTTCTGGCGATAATTCAGGAGCCGAAAAACATAACTCTATGGATAGCAATGCCATAACTTCATTAGCAGCAAACGGTGATAAATTAGCTCTAATAAAAAAGAAATTAAATCGAGTACTTTTAAATGGAAGTACGGGCGAATTTGATCTTGAAGGATCTCCTACTTCCCATTACCAGGCAAAAAATCGAAACCCGGCTTTTGGTAAACCCATTTATGATATTTTTCCATCAAGTTCAGCCTTTAGTCCTGATGGGAAATGGATTTATATGTCCGGCTATATACATCATATCGGGGAGATTAGAAATATAGGGAGTATTAATTGTTTGCATGGTGTTACACGAATTCCATATGCAACTAAAGGAAAACTAGAAGTATTCATGGGTAAAATGACAAAAATAACTGGCCGAGGCTACAATATGAAAGATGCTGGAACCGACAACAAGTCTTTTACTTGTGCAACATCAGTAGCTTGTGATAAGGCTGGTAGGATTTATGTATCGGACTATATGAATCATCGTATTCAAATTTATTCGTCTGATAAAAAACTTTTAAAAACGATTAAAACAAAATTTCCTGCAAAAGTTCAGATTCATCCTATAACAGAAGAAATATATGTGTTGTCATACATAGTATTAAACCCGCACTTTAATGCGCAAATGCACAAGTCTTTTAAGCAAACTTTGACCATATATAATAAATTTGATAATGCATCTAAAATTAAACGTTATCCGTTACCAATTACAAATATACCCCAGGGAATGAGTTTTGGCGTAGCAACAAAGGGTAATCCTTATTCAATTG
The DNA here is from genome assembly GCA_002746535.1 of Planctomycetota bacterium. GTDB lineage: Bacteria > Planctomycetota. The sequence continues at coordinate 1,594 of NVWA01000029.1, read as the reverse complement.
AATTAGATCTCTTTTCTAAAAAACTGAGATTATGGGTATCAACTGGGTTAGTCGCTAGACATAAGAAAGTCGCCTGGGAAAATAAGTACATAAAAATATATGAGCTAACTAAGAATAAATTTAAAACTATTAATTCTTTTGGAAAAATTGTTGAAAAAGAAATTGGAAGAAAAAAATTACCGGATGTTTTTTCTCAAGTTCAATATCCTTATGTGAATCCTTACACAGGGTTTTTATATATTGCTGAACCGGCAAGAGGTCAAAACTTTGATGAATTACTTGAAATAAATCCTAATACAAATGCGATGAAGGTTATAAATCTGCCGTTTACTACCACAGATATTGCATTTGATTATTCAAATAATATTTACCTTAGAAGTAAAGATATTCTGGTTCGATATGATTTTAATACGTGGAAGGAAGTTCCCTGGGATTATGGAACGCAACTGAAACATATTGAAGTTGAGGCATTTGGAAGAAGTACATCAGTAATTTCTGGATTGAGACTGCCATCAATCAACACAAACCAAACACATCAGGGCGGTATGAGCATATCGAGGAAAGGTAATCTAATCGTTTCATGTGTAAATGCGGCTACACAAACCAGAGGTCCTCATTATCGTAGGAAAACAAATGTAGCAAAACTTGATACAAAAAACTATTCTTTGTCATTGCATGCGGGTAGGCTAGCAAATGAATCTTTACATATGTGGGATAAACATGGAAAAATACTTCATAAAGATGTTGCTCCAGGTTTAGGTCGATTAGATGGTGTTTGGATTGATAATAATAACAAAATTTTTGTAATGAGTGTTCTTCACAGAATGTTAGATGGTAAAAAATATTATAACAACCGTGGAGAAACTTTAATGAAGTTAACTCCAAATAAATCTAAATTTGTAAGCTCATCTAAGAGATTAGATTATGTGCCTCTTCAATTAAATAAAAATAATCATCCAAAGAAACCACATGATTTATATGGCTTAGGAAATGTTTGGACTGAAGGAGTATCCTGGTTTTATGGTGGCGTTGGATTTGCAGGCAAAAATACAGGTGGTGATGCAGAGTCTGGATGTTGTTGTTGGCACTCCAACTTTGTTATTGATGGCTTCTCTCGAAGTTTCGCACCAGTAGTAGATCAATATCGAGTTGATATATTAGATTCCAATGGCAATTTAATTTACAAACTTGGTAAATATGGAAATGTTGACGATGGTTTGCCCCTTAATAAAAAAGGGGGGCCTAAAAGCCCGATATCAATTGGTGGCGATGAAGTCTCATTGTTTCACGCCTGTTATGTAGCCACGGATTCTAATAATCGAATATTTATTGTGGATATCGGTAATGGTAGAGTGGTTAGTGTAAAAATTGGTTATCAAAAAACAGAAGTGATCAATTTAGAATAGGTTGACACAAATAGCTTTCTTCCTTTTCAAGGGGGAGAGCTATTATATAAATTCTTATTAATTATAGCTCCCCTCCTTTTAAGGAGGGATGGCAGCTTGCTCAATGGTTGTACGAATTAGAAATCAAATAATAACTTAAGTCATTTCACACAAGATGTTTATGAAAAAATAAAAATAAATAAATTTCA
>NVWA01000059.1 GCA_002746535.1 Planctomycetota bacterium | reverse complement strand
TACGACTATTTCTGGCATATGGTTTCATATTCTTTTACCTTTTACACACTCAACATTAAGTGTCACTTTAAATTTTAACAGACTCCGTCCACGTCAATATTAATTTCATTCAATCAGTTTTTAATAAAATAATATTCTACTAAATTAGCAATATCATGGAAGAGTAATATAGGTATTTATAACCTAGTAGATGATGAAATTCAGTAGTTTCCAGAAAAGGGGATTTAGTGAAAAGTACTTGATAATTTATTGTCTTTATAAAAGAGTGGTTTGATGGATAAATATTGACCAAGAGTAATATTTAATCCACTCTAATAACTATTATATATTCAAAAAAGTTCTATCTGGTAACCAAATAGATGCGATTTATTTTAAAGATAAGTGTGAGTGTAGGTGCTCATTTCTTTTTAAAGCCTTGTTTAAATTGTTGAAAAGCGATTGTGCCATCATTAACCATTTCTTTATATATTATTTTTTCAGTTTCAACATCTAAAATAATATCACTCCATAATATGCGTCCCCAATGAACGCGAACAAAAAGTAGCTTCTCATTAATCCATTTAGCTTTGGTCATGTATTGACTGTGATCTCTCAGTATCACGACTAAAGAAGCTTTTTTTTCGTTATTGATGAAAATTTTAGTTGTCCAAGGTGCTTTCTTAGTAGTATCTGGGCGAAATATGCCGAATGAATAAGCCTTATTAGGTGATTTTATTATCTCTAGTTTCTTTGCAGGAAAAGAACCATGACTAATGATGATATTTTCTTCAAATGATTTTTTAAATTTTGTATGGTAATTTCTTGGCTCTTTCCATTTATCTGGAGAAGTATGCCACTTGATAGTATCAGCACCTAATATAATGGATGCTGTAAAAAGCAGAAAGATTGCGATTCGTTTCATTTAATTTTCCTAAAGGTTTAATAATGTAGGCAATCATATATATTAATGTTAAAGAAGCTCTCAAACAATTTCTAATCAATCTCTATTTATTCCCAAAATAAGACTGTTAATCCAAAAACATTGCCTATAGAATACCAAAGAACCAAAATTTAAGGAAATAAGAGTACTAGCTTAATAGGCTAAATAAAATTTAATTAACTTTGCATCACGCGAAGTTGTGCAACCAGAAACCGACCAAATTTCTAATAAGAGCACAGCTTCCTTGAGTCAGAGCCACTAATCCATAGTGGTCTAACTTTGACATCAGGGATTGCTGTTCTCTTATGGGCTCTTGGTCGGGCCTCTGGTTGGACGGCTTCTCTGGTGTCATTCTCAAGGAGTCGCAAATGCTAAACACAGTCAAATACTTCCAAACTAAAAAAGACCTAGCACCCAAGAAATTACTGTCTCTAGGTTTAAGCCGTCAACAGATAATCATGCTCACTGTAGGCTATCACGATGGCTCAATCGATAAGATGCCTGAGCTTATAAACTGCCTAACATTCCCCATAGAAAACGAAGCAAACGAGATTATAGGTGTCGTAGGTCTCACAGAAAACCTCAAAACAATCATCCACGGCGACCTATCAACGGGTATTTTCAACCGGCTAGCACTAAATGTTTACTCCAAAATTATCATCAGCAGTTTCTTAGACACCCTTGATCTAATGGCTAGCGGAGTACCCAATGCCATCACACTTTTTAGCGATGATATCACAGCACTTAAGAATATCGATGAGGTGACGTTACTCAGATACTACGATACGGATCTTCCAAAAGCTCTGGAGAAAGCAGGGATTGGTGTTATCAGGAAATACTAATACATATATATTTARTAATAGTAAATATAAATATTGATTAATTTTAGTGTTGTTCCTAGATCTAGGAAACCCCAAAATTTATCACTTGATTTATAAGTATAATTCTATGTAAAAACTGTAGAAGGGTGCTTATGAAAAACGATGATTTGATCTTTGACAATTCAAAAGAAATAAATTCACTGCCACCAATTTTGTCCCCAAAGCAGACGGCAGATTTATTACAAGTATCGATACATACCATTTACCGTTGGTCTTCATTAGGTAAATTAGACTATTGTTCTTGTCGAAAAGGGAAGCATCTTTTCATTAATAAAGCACGTCTGCTAACTGAAATGTTTACTGAAGCTTTTCAATCGAAAGGATAATTAAATGAAAAGACTAAACAGTAATCAATTTGGAAAAGTATGGGTATATCAAAGAATACCTAGAGGAAGCTGGTATTTCTCTTACACGAATAACGGTGAGAAGATAGAAAAGAGTCTAAAGACCAATCATCTCGGTAAAGCCTCAGAGATAGCTAGAAAGATCAGTGAAGGCTTAATAGATGTCACAGCACCTGTTATTGATATACCAGATACAATTGAAGAAGGTATCACTCAATATCTAGAACATTTAGAGAGTGAAGGGCGTAGCTCTGGGACGTTGATTAGATATCGTCCTGTATTCAAGCGTTTTAATACCTTTTGCAATACAAAACGGATTAAGAAATTCAATCAGTTTAATCAGAGGGTATTGGAGCTATATCGTAAAGAACGGCAACATACTGCTTCAGATGGTACAAGATATTTAGAATCAAAATGTATCGTTGCCTTTGGTAGGTATCTATCTAGAAATGGGATTATTGCTAAAGTTCCCTTTAATTTAGATGGTATCAAAAAGCCTAAAACTACTCCTTTAGAATGGTTTAGTAAAGGCGAAGTTGAAGCCATTTTAAAGAAAGCAAAAAAGCAAGACAAGAAGATATTTGAAGTATTAGCCTTTACTGGTATGAGAATATCTGAAGCAAAACGATTAACGTGGGATGATGTAGATTTTGAAGCAGGATTCATTCATGTAATTTCTACAAACACGAATCCTACTAAATCTGGCTTATCAAGAAAGATTCCAATGCATTATCGTGTCAGGAAAGTCTTGTCATCAATTGAGAACCAAGAAGACTTTGTGTTCAATGCTGGGAAAAGTAAAAAGCATCCCGATAAAAATGGACCTATTCACGGAAGAAAGGTCTTGGCTAGGCTTAAAAAACTACTTGACGAGCTCGAGCTTCAAGGATGCTTACACTCCTTTAGAAAGTTCTTCTGTAGCTATATGGCCAATTCTGGCGTACCACCGACTACCTTAATCAAGTGGTCGGGACACCAAGATTTAAAGGTTATGATGGATCACTATTATAAGTTAACTGACGATGAATCAGTTAATATTATGGATAGGTTTGACCCTAGTAATTCTACAAATAAAAAGGTTAAGAACCCTGAGAGACACTCTAGAGACAAACACAGGGACAAATTAGCCATATCAGCATTATCGGTTTCATAACTATATAGTAGGTAGGTAGTTATGACAGCATAAAAGAAAAAGACTAAGAACATAGGATTCCGTACGTACCTTTTTACTTAACTCCCTTTATACCAACATATTATGTATAACTGCTTTCAAAATAAAGACTTAAATAAGCATTGGTACTTGTCAATGTTTGTCGTCATTAACCATCAATTGTCATAGGCCAAGGACACTCCAAGGACACTTTTCGTGTTTTTTGAATTTATTCTGAATTATTGAGAGGTGGATTAAAAAATTATTCAATAGAAAATGATTGTTCCAATTTGCCTGATTTATAGAACTTGGCTTTGACACAATAGCCAGATTTATTATAGGTCAATATTTGTTGGACGGATCCATTTAACTCGTAGGTGGTTACATCATTTTCTAAGTAAGAAAACTTAAGCCTGAAGGGATATGTAGATTTACTTTTAGGCCTATCATCACTTTCATAAATAAATCTAGTTTTAATTTCGAATAGTTTTTTTGCTGTTTTTTTATTATGTATAAAATAGATTGTTTCGCCATTACTCATTGATGACGTTATGTAATAATCTTTTCTTGAGGTGGTAGCTTCCGAGAATGCATCTAGCATTAAAGAATTCTTTTGATGCAGAAGTTTGTTTTTGTGTAAATTATATTCTTTTTCGCTTTCCTCATAAAACCCTTCATTTTTATAAATGAAAAGCTTTTTTAGGATGCTAAAAATATCATTTGGATAATCAATCAAATCAGAGCCGTTTAAATTTTTATAGGAGAAATATGCGATTCCTGTTTTATAATGAATGGAAGACTTTAGCCGACCATTGAGATAGTTACCTTGATAGTGAATAGGTCTAATATAAACATTTCTGGGATACATAGTGGCGACAAATGTTTTTTCAGTATATTTAACGTACTCTCGTTTCTTTGAATCGTAAAAATAGTAATGTGCAAAAGTTGAACCCCTTTTTACAGATACATCGGGATTGGTAGGGTTCCCATATCTTTCAACATAGATTGAATTAATGGAATCAAGATTGACTTTAAATTGTGATTTAATACCACCAATTTTATCATAGCGATTAATGAAGTTTTTGATTCGTGAATGGCTCCAGAAGCCTTTCATATAAAGGTATCCTGACTTACTCCATCCTTTAAATTTAACGGAACCGTTTAGGTCAATAACGTGTTCATTTTCCTTTGTTCCATTTTTATAATATTCTCTCCATGTACCAGCAGAATTTTGAGCAGGGGACTGGCCCGTATATTTAAACCATTTGGGACAATAATAATTTTGAACTATATAATGCCATTTACTCGACTGTGGTGAGCCCATATAAAGGTGACAAGCTGTTGCCAAAGACATAGATAGGATAAAGATGCCAATTGCCCATGGTTTCAAAAAGTGTCTTAAAAACATTTAAAATCTCTATTAAAAATTTCTAAAATCTTATCCGTAATCGGCTTAATTGCAATAAGGCATAACACAAGCAAGCAACTGTGTGAATATCTTGATAAAGACCTTTCAATTCAATATAGCATTGGAATTTTATATAAATTAAATTTCTGCCAAAAGAATAGTTTTCACCCCTGTAACCCATCCTTTAACAACTCCTTTAGTTGGTGGGGGATGTTGGTTATTCGGTAATACTTTTCTTGAGTTTTAGGGGACATTGAATATTCATTTGAACTGTAGTTTATTTAATGAGAATTTGCTTTGAAGCTTTAGATAGAGACACTATTAATTCTGAATTTAATACTCGGGAATTCGCATTGAGAATTCTTTTGCCTTTATATACCAATTTCAAATTCTCTTTTTTTATATTGACGATATTTGATGTTACATCTGCTGGAACCACCTTCTCTAAATTTATTTCCAATGTTGATTTAATTGTCTTCATTCCCTTTCTTTCTTTCACGGAAATTTTTCCTATGGTAATATCAGTAAAATATTTAAGGCATTTGTTTCCATCTACGATTTGAATTTTTTTAAATATAGTTGATCCTGTGATATCTTTGGAGTCCATTTTAAAAGATTTATAGGCAGTTAATTTAGCAACTTCATTTTTATTTACTTCCCAGATGCTACCAATTGTTTTTGAGTCTTTTGTTCCAAAGGCAAAATCCTCTGAATCCATTAATGATGGTAGAGAAAAAAAAATATCAAGAACTTCATTTTCAGATTTATTCACGTATTTGCCATTAATCTTAAAAGAATCTGTAGTACCAAATAAAATTCTTGTACCTTCTGGTATTAATTCTTTGTAGGTATCTTTGCCATCTTCTTTTTTACTAAGGAATTTTACTAAAAATTCAAATTTTACTTTTCCTTTTAACTCATCAATCTCCAATACAGTTAGCGTACCTTCTGTTTTAGCTGAAAATTCTTTTTTCTTTTCCTTCAATACTTTACCTTGTGAAGTTATTTTAGTTACTTTAGTATGATTGAAAGATTTGGTTGTACTGAATTTTTGTCCTACTTGGTATACTCTTGTTAGTTTTACCTGATAGCTTTTTTCTTCTTCACTAAAAATATGTGTGGTTGATAAAAACATAATTAGTATGGTAATTAGAACTTTTAAACTTTTCATTTTTGCATTTCATAAATTCAGAATTATATAATCGAGTGAATTTGAATTGTACTTATTATTTTAGAATTGGCTAAGTGTATTCCCTTTATCCCAAATCCAAATCTTGGTATAATGCTCACTAATCCTTTTAGAGAGTTAGCTTGGTTAAGAAATTATTAAATCCTATTTTAGTTTGTAGTGTTATAGATAAGAAAAGGGGTAGGCGTAAATTATTTTGAATAAAATTGTATACAATGTTAATTGGATCAAATTCTGGAAAGAATACAGTCTGATCTTAACCTTGGAAACTACTCTGATTTTATGTTTAATTGAAACGATTGCGATGATTATTCAGGGTTTCTGGATGCCATATGAGGATCTTAATACAGATTTATTTTTATATTCACTTACATTCTTAAATATTTTTGCTGTACTTGTTGCATTTTTTTTATCAGTATTAATGCGTATGGCCAAGATCACCATAGAGAATAATATATTATCAGGAATGAATTCTTGGGGTTTTAAAAATAAAATACCTTTAAATGAAATATTAATAACACGTATTTTTTCTTTTAATGGGATGAATGGTGTTTACGTACACAGTACTTCCTCAAGCAAGATTTATATATCAGATGCTACAAACGATTTTCAAACTCTTTTAGCAATTATTAATACCAACATCAATAAAGATAATAAAGTTCAAAAATTAAAAAATAAAAGTCGTAGGGTCCTTATTGTATTTTCTTTTACATTAATTTTAATAGTTGGTGCAACGGCATATTTAATGTTTGGCAATAACCAATCTTCTAAATTTCATTTCATCATTCAGAATTATTATATGGCAGGATTGCCTCCAGAATGGAATTTGACAGGTGAAAGAAATAAAAGAGGTCATTTGAAAGTTAGTAAGGATTTTTCAGGTATATGGTATATGTGGTTTAAAGGCGGATCAATCATGGTGTCAGCAGAATACAATAATGGCTTAAAAAATGGGAGTATTCATATCTGGTATAAAAATGGAAAGCAATCTGCGCTATTGAACTTTGTAGATAATGAGTTGCACGGAATATGTAAAAAATGGTTTGATAATGGTAAAAGAAAAGAGATATCTAACTATAAAAAAGTGAAACATCATGGCCCATTTGAATCTTGGTATAAAGATGGTACTAAGAAAGTATCTGCGGTTTATAAAAATGGTTTATTTGATGGCAAGGCCAAATTGTGGTATAAAAATGGTCAGCTTTCTGAATCATTTAATATAGTAGATAATGAATTAAATGGGGTTCAAAAAGAATGGTTTGAAAATGGTAAACTTAAGGAAATATCTAATTATAAAAATGGGGAGTTTGATGGGGTTCAAAAGGAATGGCATGAAAATGGTCAACTTAAACAAACATCCAATTATATAAATGGGGAACTTCATGGTCTTAAAGAAGATTGGTATAAAAGTGGCAAAAGAATTACTTTAGAAAAATGGGTCAATGGTAAACTTGATATTGGTAAACATAAATCCTGGTATGAGAACGGGAATATAGAAACTGAAATTATAATGAATAAGAATTTTATGTTCAAGTGGACAAGTTGGAATGAGGATGGTTCAATAAAAACAAAGGAATATCGTGATAATAAAAATTTACTCAAAAAAGAGTTCTTTAAAAATAACTCGATTGATTTAATAGAAACGACAGAAATCGAAGGTAGGAATATAGTTACAACAACTCGTAAGGGCGAAACTAAAGAATTAGTCAAAAAAGTGTACTTTGATAAAAATTATAATTTTGTAAAAAGAGAACTCTTCAAAGACAGCAAGCTAATCAAAACAGAAACCCAAGAATGAAAAAACTCCTAAATCCATTAGTTGTGTCTGCTTTTATTCTTGTGTTGATGTTTGGTACTCTTGCTCATCTGATGTACGGGGGTTGTCAGACTTCTAAGTGGCATTATATAGCACAAAAATACTGGATACCAAAAAATATGCCAAAATGGATGTGGGAGTCAGATCGAAATATGTATGAAAAATTTACTATTGATGACGATTATACTGGGGTTTGGAGGGACTGGTATGAGAATGGCATAATCTCCAGTAGAAGCGTATATCTTAATGGTACTTATCATGGGGCGCATGAGATGTGGTTTGAAAATGGCAATACTAACTTTAAAGTTAACTATTCTAATGGTGTGCAATTTGGAAAAAGTCAGATGTGGCATGAAAATGGAATTAAAAATATGGAAGTTGTTTGGGGAAAAACTAAACAATTATCAATGTCTGAATGGGACATAAAGGGAAAATTCATTTTTATGAGTAAATATGACAAGAAAAGTAAACAATATACATCGACATATTTTAAAGAGGATTTAATAATTAAAAAAGAATATTTTGATATTAACGACGATTTTCTAAAACGTGAATTGTTTGAGAAAGGTAAGGTAGTTAAGGTTGAATTTAAGGAATTTCCATAGGGTATTAGGAACAACCCTATCAACTCCCTCCAATTAATAATATTCCATTTAACCCATCACCAAACCTTGGTATAATGCTCACTAATAGATCCAGCTCACCCTTCTGTAACAACTCCTTTAGTTGGTGGGGGATGTTGGTGTAATTTGGCGAAGACTGAGATTGAATAATAGTGTTTGGTGAATTGTTTGGTGTTCATTTCTTTTCATACTTCCCAGCACCTCCAACCATAGATAGAATCGAGCCAATGCCAAATAAAACAAATGATATAAATTGAAATTGAAACAGAAATGCTAAACCTCCAACTAATATAAATATGAAACTTGTAATAATTAAATGTCCTGATAGATCACCGTGTGGTGCAACATAATTATGGGTTTTTAATTTCCTTTTTCTATTAAAGTGAAATATTACCAATAGAGTTGATGTAGCTAAAATTATAGATAGGACGATATAAAAGATTAGCATTTAGGTATCCACAAAATAATTAATAATATCCAGTTATAAAATGGGTTGAACTATAATTTTGGTCTTTTATTGTAATTCAATCTTAGTGATATATCTAGTTGGGGTGGTAGAATGGTGGAGTGCTCTATATGTGGAAGTGATATGAAATATAAGTGTCAATCATGTAACTTCAAGACAAATGATAAAATCAATGTCTGTCCTGATTGCGGTAAAAATGTTAAACGTGCCAGAGTTAGTTTAAAAAACATTATCATCCTACTGTTAGCATTTTATCTTTTAGTGTTTGCCTTTGGAAAGCTGACTTATTTATTCTTGCCTAAAATCCAATTAGCATTATTAAATCAGATTGAAAATAGTTCAGAAATTTACATTGAATACAACTCAAGTTACATTGGTCTTTCCTTGCCTTTTAATAAACTAACTCTAGATCAAAAAAGGGACACGTTAAAATTCTTGGTAAATAGTAGGTTGCAAGAGAGGTGGTTCCATAAAGGAAGTAGATCCTTTGGAAGTTTACACTTGATAGCAAAAGATAAGACTATTATTCTGAAACTTAAAACATTTGGATTCATGTATAAAGGAGATTATTATAAACTAATTAATCAAGAGTTAATAGATGCTCGGTTAAAAATAATATTTGAATTAGATGATCAAAAGGTAAATGAACAGCAAGCGCAGATAAAAAATGAGACCAAAAATATTATAACTTGCGAATTATTAAGCGATAAAAAAGATTATCAGCTAGGTGAAATACCCAAATTCTATGTAAAGATTACAAATTATTCCAACTTTCCTATTTATTTGCCAGTCAGAATTGATGGCTCAGTCCTACATAGAAGATATCCGTATTGTTCTTTTAAAATTATATGCCCAGACGATAAAAAGACTCACGGTATAAATGCTGTATGTGGCAACATAAATAGGCTGAGATCGGAAGATTTTGTAAAACTTAAAAGTGGAAATAGTTTTAATCCTTTCCAAGAAAAAAATTATGAGATTATTAATTATGGCGTTGGTATGAGCTCAAACAATATGGAAATTAATAAAAAGAACTTTGATAGTGTGGGCAAATATAAAATATCTGCATATTATTCAACTAAAAGCTCCAGTATAGATACTTGGCTTGGTGATTATGAGAAAGATTGGAATAAAAAAAATAATAAAGAAATAGAAAAGATCAAGTTGTTATTCAAGGCAACTCCAAAGCAAATTCTCATAAGTAATGAAATTACAATAGAAATAATAAATAATTCTGATTACAAAAATATAGATAAATGAAAAAACTCCTAAACCCCCTAATCATATCAGCCTTCATCGTAACCATGCTACTTGGTAAAATTAAGGGACAGGCCTTTAATTATTCTGGTGTTTATTTATTTGTAGTATCATCAGCGATAACGACGTGAGTGCAAGATGGACATTCATTGGATTTTATTAGTCGAGCGGTTGGGTCATGCTCTGTGGTATCGACTAGACTTGTATCACATAAGGGGCATCTTATTTCTGCTTCCGTAATGAGGGTTGCTGCACTAATGCGTGTGCATATATAGACTGATATCATTGTAAAAATCCAGATAGGTAGAAACTGAACTGCTACCAATTCCTCGGGCGTAAAAAATGCGATTGCTATAAACGGCAAGGTTATTGTACCAGCCAAAATACCTGTATATAATTTGCCTTTATGCTTAATCGTATTGAGTCTTTTATTGTATTCTTTTCGGGAGATCATAATTTTTCCATTAAAAGAAAATAGAATAAAAAATGATTATATTTTCTTCGCCGATTTATAAAGAAGTATTTTATTCAGCCCAATAGCAAGTTGGTTTAAGATCTGTCCTTTATTCTTTTATTCTTTATAAAAAAAGAACTAATTACAGTTAAATTAGTCAACATTACCAACAACAAGCAATCCCCTTACCCCAAAACCAAAGCTTGGTATAATGCTCCTGATCCTTTTAGAGAGTAGCCTTGGTTAAGAAATATTTAATTCCATTTAAAGTTAAAATATTAATTATTATGTTGTTACTTGGTTTTTTTGTTCATTTAATGTTTGGTTCATGCCAGACAACAAGATGGCATTATATTGCTCAGCTTAAGTATTATAAATGGGCAATGCCAATGAGACATAATAGTTCGTTTATGCGTCAAGGTGCGTATTTATATGGGGGAAGATATTATAATGGTATCTGGAGGACGTGGTATAGTGATGGAAGTTTAAAGTCAGAAATCAATTGTATCAATGGGAGGATGAATGGACTCTATACAATATGGGACCACAAGGGAAATAAAAGAGAAGAGCGAGTTTATGTGAATGGCAGAGTGAATGGTTATGCTCAAACATATTTTGCTAATGGTCAGAAATCTAGTATAGCTCAATTGGAAGATAATAAAAGAATTTCAGGGACACTTAAATGTTGGCATAAAGATGGCACAACAAGAAACCCTGGTGACGACTATTGAAAAAATTATTAAATCCACTTGTTGTATGCGGTTTTATTCTAGTGTTGATGCTTGGCTCTCTTGCTCATCTGATGTATGGGAGTTGTCAGAGTAGTAAGTGGCATTACATTGTGCAGTGCTATTATATTCAAGAATATTTACCTAGTTGGATGTTAGCAAATAATAATCCTGTTATTCTAGGCAAATTAGATAAAGGAACAATTAAAGTATATTCAAATTTTAGTGGAATATGGAAAACTTGGCACTCGAATGGAAATATGGAATATAAAATCGAATATCAAAATGGATCACTAAATGGGAAATATGAAAGGTGGTTTGATAATAGGAACAAAGACTTTTCTTGTTACTTTGTAAATGATATAATCAAAGGAAATTTTGCAAATTGGCATTCAAATGGAAAAATAAAGAATTCAGGAAAGTTTCATGGTGCCAAGGAAGAGGGCAGACATGAAAAGTGGTATTCTAATGGAGGCAAACTTTCTGCAGGTTATTGGAAAAAAGGAAAAAGAATTGGAAACCATAAAAGTTGGTATTCTAATGGTAACAAAGAGTCAAATGAAATTTTCAAAAATAATATTAGGGCTTCAAAAGAAGAATGGAACAAAGACGGCTCCATAAACAAAAAAGAATACTACGACCCCCAAAGGCAACTTCCAAAAGAGAGAGCTCTTTGAAAAGGGGAAGTTGGTTAGAACTGAGGTGGTGAAATAGTTTTATTGTTTAATTTGGTGAGGTGGATTGATTGGTAGGTGGGATGCTGTTGATTGATAGTGGGACTAAGGCTAGTCCGGAGGATTACTATCAATAGTAGAGAAGATTACTGATTTGTTTTGTTGCGTAAAAAGGATGACTTAAAAGTGTGTGACGGCATCGCCTAGTAATAAATTAACTTGTTATGCTACATTTTATGTTCTTTTAAATATTTTAAGACCAGTTCTTTTAAATGTATTGTATCTTGATTTTCTGGGTCTGCCATTGGATGCCCATCAAAAACCAACAGGACACCTATTTTTTCTAATAAGTTATTTTCTTGAAGAATTTTCCCCGCTTTATAGGAATGATAATCATCTAAAAACCCATCATAACCAAATTTGCTTCTGAATAATTCTATTTCTTTTAATTGTTCATTTGATGGTGTGACCGCACCCGCTAATTTTAAATAATTAATTTCAAAAACTGATATCAAGGCCGAACGTACATCATTTTTTAGGGCAGGGTCATACTTATTGCTACATAATGCTATTACATCGTTTGATAAAACGTTTACAGCACTATTTAAATGAAATATCTTTTTTTCTGTCTTTGATTGATTTACAAAAAAGTAAACATTAAAGCTTAAGCTTGCTACTAGAGAAATGATAAAAAATATTTTCATAATCTATTTTCCTTTTAACTTTTATAACGATAGAAATAGCCGGCACTTTGCGACAACCGTTGTTGCGTAGTGGGGGTTACAGTTAACTAGGGGTCAATCTGCTCTATGGCTTGTCGTTGTTTAAATTTTCGAATAAAATATGGAATTAAATTAATTGTGATAAATGTGGTCAAAAAAATCATATAAGCATCGAAGCCAAATAGAAATGGACCCAATGATTTATTTGCACCATCAGCAGTTGCTATACTTCTCTGAAGGTCTGTTAGAGAATCGAATCTAGGCATATACCATTCCTGTCGAATTCTCCATTTTTCAGAAATTTGTAAGCCCGATGAAATCGTAGCTAATATAGAGAATGTCATTATTAGCAGGGCACCTAATCCTAATTTTAATATCCTATTATTAATTAATGAAGTACAGAGTATCAATATAACACCTATAGCTATAGATGCAGGGTAAGCCGCTGACCAGCAATTTTGTTCTGATGAAATCCATACTTCTTCCATTTATTTATAACCTATTGATTAATTTGATCTCCACTTAACAAGAACCATCCTGTAGGTGGACTGATTATGGGCTTTATTTTGTTGACTTAAAAATGATTTTTTATTATTTATGTTTATGTTCTTCAATATTCTCATTTAAAAATTCAATTAACTTATAAGAGAGTTTAATTTTATTACCGCCAATGTTTATCTCCCCATGACTTGGAATTTTATTATTATCTTTGACTAAATCTGATATTTTTAAAGGCAACCAAATCTGACCACCTCCCAAAACCCATAACAATTCTACTAACAAACCATTTTGGTATATATATATGCATAAACCATTTTTATAATTTACCCCGTTAATATTTCCAGAACCCATTGGAGATTTTTTAACTAACTTACCTTTATTAATTTTGCCATTAATATTATTTTTGAACTTTGCTTTAGTATTAAGTAATTTTAGAAATATAAAGAAGACGAAGGCAAAAATACCAATAATAACCAAATGGGATAAAAATGATAAACCTTCAAAATATCTAAAATACATTTTTTTTATAACGAAAGTGATAACCTCCACTCACACCAACCGTTGTTGCGTAGTGGGGTTATGAGTTAAATTTTGTTTATTGTGTAAATCGGGTGTTTAATAGTGTCCACTGCATTGACCGTATAGTTTCCTTAATTTTAATAATTAATGCGAAAGGGGCTATTCTCCTGAGGTAAGCCAGAGCAAGAAATTGCCAAATT
>NVWA01000028.1 GCA_002746535.1 Planctomycetota bacterium | reverse complement strand
ATTCGTAAAAACTTTTTGTTTTGTTAACTCAACTGGTGCTCATTATAGTGCCATTCTGTTTGAATGCTGGGTGGGCCTTCTCATTCTAACTCTACGGGTAAAATATTTATTTTAAATTCAATACTAGGCGATTGCCTAAACCTTTTTTGCCTATTTTAAATTTTGGTACTGTTGCTAAGCCATATTTATCAACTTCAATTTCACCTTCGGCAACTTTGACGGGATTTTTTTTGTCAGAATGATCCCAATTTTCCCAATTAACTTTTTGACCTGCAGCCAATTTAAATTGTTGACACCTTCTAGGAGTTATATCAACGGTAGCTGTATCGTCTTTACAATCACTAACTAGTGAGTTTTTGGTAAGTCGAAAGTTCATCCCCCACCTTTTTGGAGTATCTTCGATGTCATCAATTTTAGTTGATGAATCAAAATTCATTAAACTGCAGGACCATTGAATGTGACCATTGCGTGTACCTTTTGGGTCACCATCAATAATTAAATATTTCATTTTATTTTTATTACTTAATGTTGTCAGATCTGCAGTGGTTATCTCACGTTTTAGCTTTTTTTTAAGTTGGGACTTTTGATAATTGGAAACAGGAGCTTGAAATGCTACTAAATCACCAGATTCAACGACAATTTCATTACCATTTACTTTTGAAACTTTGAAATAAGTTTTGTTAGTTCTTGTTGGACCAAGAACAAGAGTCATTCCTTCGATTTTATTTTTAATTGGCTTGTGTAAAATAATCCTATCTTTTTTAATTTCCTTTACAGATCCAAAAAATCGATAACCAAATTTTAATTTTGAATTACAACTGGCATTTGCCAATGCAGGAATAGATTCATTTATTTTTAATTTGTGATACACCATTTTAGAGCCTGACCCTAGTCTGCTGGCGTGTCCGACCATGTCCCAGCCGGCAGAATAAGGGTGTTTCCCTTTTTCAAGGGCATCCCAGAAAGTGGCTAATCCCCAAAAAGGGATAATCATATCAACGGTGCCATTGGCGGTTTCTAAATAACCCATATTGATTTTTGGATCTGATACCCAAGAGGCTAGGTTTAATATGTCATAAACTTTTCTACCATTTAGGTTTGTTTCTAAATTACTAGATATAGAGCCATACTTTTTTTTGAAATCATTCTGAAAGCGATTAATTTTTGGGTTAAATTTATCATTTACAGACCAATTTGTATAACCTTTTGAAGCATGCCCTGCTGCAAATACATCGCCATTTTTAATTGTTATATGATTTGTGCCACTACCACCCATTGATCCACCAAAGACATAAATTCTGGCAGGATCAATTTTTACTTGAAATTGTTTAGGGTTTGATCTGATCCAATTAACAACTTGCATCAGTCGTTGTTCAGTATAGTTGATCACTTTTCCTTTTTTTGGAGCTTCTTTAATTTTATTTAATGTTTTTAACTCTTCATGAAGTCCGAACCACCAAGTTAGACTGTAATCCCACATTCCAATTGTAACACCATCCTTTATAGGAAAGCTATATTTATGAAATTGATCTTTCCAGGCAGAAAAAGCATGAAGTTTTACACAAAGAGGCAAGGTCTTTGTTTCTTTTAGGTTTGGTATTGATGCCGTAAAAACATGAGCATAACCATGTATGTGGTCATCAATTCCATCTTTATTCCAGATAGAAAAATCAGTAAAGAAAACGTAAAAATTTAGATTTTTTTCTCTAAATACTAAATTGGCTCCCGGCAGCATGACCTTTTCTTTTATAGGGGCTTTTAATGAGTTGGCTCCAGAGGTTACCTGACCACCTTCGGTAGATGTGACAGCATAATACGTAGTAGAGTCTTTTTTATTTGTAGAGACGAAGAGACCTGTTTCGTCTGATAGAAGTTTAGAAGCATCATCAGATTCTTCTATTTGAATTTTATTTAAGTAACTTCTACCTTTAAATACTTTCTCAATTTTTTTATTTAGATGGGTAAACCTAAAATGATTGGAGTTGTTTGGTATTTTGGCAACCCATTTCAATTTTTTTACATCGGTGATTTTAGCATTTGAAGAATATATATAATACCATTTAGAGCCATTCTCTTTCCAAGTTAAAAACGTTTGGCCCGAGCGATTGAAAGCCTTTATTTCTTTGATAGTGTCATTTGCATCAATATCGCAAAATAGAGCAGAAGTGCTTATAAAAATTAAAAATATACAAATTCTGTAAAACATGAAATCTCCATTATCTAAATATAATTAATTTTTAACCCTCATGCATTCTGGTTCCATGAAAATACCTGAAGGAAGGATCTTTTAATGACTTTAATTTTATAGTCATTTGATCTCTGGCATGTTGAATTTCTGATTTGAAATTTGGATTATTTATTTCGTTAATCATTTCATGTGGATCATTGATTAAGTCATAATATTCATCGAACTCTTGACCATTAAAGATATATTTCCATTCCTTCGTTCGAAGAAGTTTTTGCATAACGGATACTTGATGCCCATAAAATTCAATGTACATGGGCTCATCTCTAAGAATTTCTTTGGTGCCATTGATTAATGGCAATAATGATAAGGCATCAATGTCTTCAGGTGTGTCACCATCCGCTAACTCAATAAAGGTTGGCATTAAATCCATCGTATAGACATCTGCATTGATTCTTTGTTCAGGTTTTTGTTGGGGTAAATAAGTAATTAGAGGGACACGGCAAATGTCATCATATAGATAAGGGCCTTTGTCGCACAAACCATGCGAGCCAACCATGCCTCCATGATCAGTTGTGAAAATGATGGCCGTTTCTTCGGTGATATTTAATTGTTCTAGATGTTTTAGGATTCTATCAACTTGTTTATCAATGAGACTAATGTAGCCGTAGTTCGCGCTAGTAAGTTTTGCCCAGTCTTCCCACTCTAAGTCTTGAACGCCCCAGTATTCTTTCATCTCTTGTTGAACTCTCGGTTTATTTTTTAGATCATCGTGAAAACTAGGAGGTTTGATCATATCTTTCGGATCATACATGTCGGCATATTCTTCAGGAATTATATAGGGTACGTGGGGTCCCCAGAAGTTACAAGATACAAAAAATGGTTGGTCGGATTTTGCACCGATATCGATAGCATCTAAAGTTTGATTGCAAAGGTACCATGGGACTGATGCTTCTTTACCGCCGGTTTGTATCGCAGACAATAATGCTCGTTGCTCTCCATCTTTGAAAGTGGAGTAAACTTCTTTTTCTAAAATGAATCCATCTAAACCAAGAGTTTTTAAATAATTTAAATAATGTTCATGATTTGAAGGGTAACCATATCCAGGATAAAATACCCCTTCAAAGTTATAATCTTGGGGTGTATCTTTGGTGCCAATATGCCATTTGCCTATGTGGTGGCATTGATATTTTTTTTCGGTTAAGCATTGACTATATGTCTGGTAAGATTTTTTGAAATCACGCCCGGCTGGCACTCCTGATTCAGAATTGATGAGGATGCCATTGTGAGAAGGTAACTTGCCTGTTAATAAAGCCGCTCTTGCTGGAGCACAAATTGGACTAGGTGTAAAAGCATTTTCAAAAACTGTTCCTTTTTTTGCTAGTTCATCAATGGCCGGAGTATGTGTGATTTCATTACCATAACATGATAAAGTATCTCGCCTTTGTTGGTCTGTTTGAATGAGAATAATATTCAATTTGGCTCCCTTGGCTTCTTTAGTGCATGACTGATTTATACCTATAATATACTTCTAAACTTAGACAAAGAAAGGCTGTTGTTAAAACTCTTCCACCTTTATCCATTCCACCTTTACCATTATTGTCCCAGGAGCCTTTAAAATCTCCATCTTGTCTTTGACCTTCGACAATTAATTTACTGACGGGCTTATTCCATGCTTTCCACGGTTTACCGCCTTGTTGAAATAATGTTAAGAAGGCATAATAGGTTCTGTAGATATTCATTTTTTCAAAACTTTTATGAATTTTATTGATTTGACCATTTGAAGCAGCAACTAACCAAGGTTCAGCTCTATGCCAACCTAAATATTGCCTCATTAACATTGCGATTGCTTGACATGCAGAACCATTGCCTTTTTCATCTTTTGGAGCATACCATGACAGGCCTTTTGATTCTGAATTATTATCCCCAGTTGTTTTTTTATGAATATCTAAGAGGCCTTCAACTTTATTAAAAGCATTTTTGATTTCAGCTACTTTAATTCCAGATACCATGGCTGATTTAAGACCCATAATACACCAGCCGGTCACTGACATATCATCCCTTTTGCTAGGACCTTTGTAATTGTATCCGCCACTTATGTTTTGCTGTTTGAGTAAATAATCCACCGCGATATCGGTTGATTTTTTTACGTCAGATCTGCCACAGCCCATACCTAATGCTTCTGCGATAGCCATTGTGCAAATACCATTGGTGTAATTGGTTTTAGCAAAGCTACCATTTGGGTTTTGAACTGAGAGTAACCATGTTATAGCACTCTTCACATGCTTTTTATATTTTCCAACTTTATCTGTGTGTCCTGCACCTAAAAATGCTAATAGAGCTGCACCAGTACAGGCCGTATCTACCTTTGCGCTGGCTTCTCCTTCGTATTTTCCGGCATCCCAATGACCATCAGGTTCTTGGTGATCTGCAAGCCATTGTAGACCTAGATCAACGGCAGATTCAGTTTTTCTGGATCCGCCACCTTTCATTACAGCTTTTTTTCGACCGCCACCTGTTCGATTTCCAAAGGCACCACCTCCACCTCCGCCACCACCAATGTTGCCCATAATACCTGAACCTACTAGAGGCATATCTGAGATTGCTTCAGAAATACCTTCTGCAGATTCAGATTCCATTTCGTTTTCAGTTTCATTATGATCTTCAACGACATCTTCAGTTACTATTGGAGGGGTTTCAACTTCGACCTCAACTTCTACTTCCACTTTTTCTTTTACGATATCAATTTCTTTTTCTTCTTCCTCTTCTTCAACTTCTGGAATGGGAGTTGTTGTGATGATGGCATCTTTGATTTTTTCTTGTCGTGGCATAAGCATATATAATAATGAGGCAAGGAGTAAACCGTGAACAAGTATTGATATGATCCATGGGGCGATTTTACTGTTAGAGCTTTTTTGATCTAATTCCTCATCGTAAAAATCATCTTCATAATCAATGTCGTTATTTGAATCTATTTGAGCTTCTTTCATTGTTATCTCCCGAATAATTAGATCTTTTCCTTTGAATTGAGTATAGGATTCAATCTATTCATACGGCAGGTTATTGAGCAATACGCCTCAGTTGAAATGTAAGATTATCGAAATTAAATGTCATTATGAAAATATAGTAATACTATAGTGTTTTTAATGTTAAAGACATAATAAGCTCGTAAAATTCAATTTGAAGGGGTATTACGGCATTATAATTACTTTTCTTGAGTTTTATGGCAACCTATAATAGCACGATGCATATTGTACTTTGGTTAAAAGGTATCTTGCCTACTTTGTGCAATGAAGTTGGGCAAATTCCGTCGTTTAAAATTTTAGCATCTCTAAAACCATGTGGGGTTTCTACTATTCGCAAGGCCATACATCAGTTAGAAAAAGAAGGCATCGTTGTTTCTAAGCATGGTTACGGAACTTTTTTACTTCAAGACAACTATAAAACGGTTACTTCGCCTCATAAAGTTTCTAAACAAAATAATTTGATATCAACTTTTAATAGTTCAAATGACCAACCAAAAGAAAAACCTTTGATCGCTTTATTAATTCCGTTGTATTTAAATAAAAAAAAAGTGCAAAAAATGATTGCGCAATATATGTCGTTCATTTCAGCAGGTGTATCTCAAGCTGCAGATGAATTTGAGTGTGAAATTTCGGTACATTTTTATGAACAGCATAAAGATGTATCAGCAAAATCAATACATGGATTTATACGTTATATAAAAAATAATAAATGTTCCGCTGTTTTATTAACCAGTATTTCAGAAGTTGATGTCATTAAAAATATTGCCGCGACGGGTATCCCAGGTGTTTTAATTGATCATTGGGCACCCCCTTCAGTTAATTGGTTATCAATATTACCAAATGATTTTCACGCGTTTCGAGAAATGGTTCTGATTTTATTCCAATTGCAACATAAGAGGATGGCGTTAATTGTAGACATGGATAATAATACTTTGAATCCGGATATTTTGGAGGGATATCAAAGTGGTCTAAAAAAAATAGGAATTAATTATGACGAAAAACTTATTTTATCTGTTGGCATTGATCATCAGGAATTTAAATTTTTTATTAGGAAATTAATGCGTTTGTTAAAGTCTAAAAATAAACCATCAGCTTTAATCATTCACACAAATTTTGCCGTACCTGGGATAGTGCATGCATTAAAGTCTAAGGGTTATTCTATCCCGAAAGATATTTCTGTTTTTATTATGGGCCCAGAAATGGATAAGGTCAAATATTTAAACGCCAGTGGTTTTAAGGTAGATTGGCATAAAATGGGGCGGATTGCAGTAGCAAGAGCTCTTGATTTGATTAATAAAAGAATCCTTACTTCAACAACTGAATACATTGATATGGAATACTCCCCTGGAGAAACGATTTCATTTAAACCAAATAATATTGTCTGAATTAGGATTGATATGATTTTAAGATTAGTAGGATTACAAAAACAGTTTTTTATTTACCTAGTGGGATAAATTTTACATCCCTAAGGCCAACTAAAACACTTTTTCCTGATTTGTCGACTTTCAATTCCCCGTATTTGGCTTGGCCATAAATTTTGGCATCGCCTTCTTGAAAGAAAAAGGATTCGGCTCCTAGCTTTATGCCTCCTCGATTTTTATAAGAAAGTAGGTGCTCATTTGGTTGCAAGGCCTCGTCTTTGTGTAATCTTATGAATTTGGCTACTTTTTTTTCATCTAGAGAAACAACAATAAAGCCGTTATTGGCAGATAGCTTTTTATTATTTATTTTTTGGGCCATTTCATACCTTAAAATCATGTAATCACCTTGAATTAAAGAGCGGGGGTCTACGGGTGCTAAACGCAGAAGCATGGTTTGCCCGTTGGTCAATGTTTTTTCTTTTTGATATATTAGAAAATTTAAAACCACCAGTACAAGTAGGGTTGTTCCCCAAAAGAGAATGTTTCTCATGTGTTTACCGCTTTTCTTTGGCATAAGGTTATCGTTTGTCGTACTCCTAAAAGTAGTATGCCGCTACCAACTAGAATCCAGGATTTATGTGCAAGGTTTGTATTTAAGGAATAATAAAATAGCACTAGGAAATAAGGCATGAATAAATAAGCATAAGTGAGTAGGATCTTATCACCAAAGGCAAACCCTAAAATCAATAATGCGATGGCTACAAGAATCCCTGGTGTGGTAAATATACCCAAAAGGATTGTTGAGCTGACAGCAAGAATCATTAACCGTTTATTTCTATTGATAGAGCCATTTGAAATATGGAAATATAAATAGATTAATCCGCCAGTAAGTAAAATGCTTGATGGCCACAAGGGCTCTTTAAAGTCTCTATACCAGTTAACAGATGCTAAATGATTAAAAAAGAGAAGTGTAGCAGGTAACATGGTCGCGACAGAATAAGTTAGGGGATTTAGGAATGTAGATTTTTTCTTTTTTAATAGCAATATGCCAGCTAATATCAATTCTATCGCGATTAGATAATGTAGAGCGGCAAATGTACTCTCATTCATCATCAAGATGACTACTAATAAAACTGCAAATAAAGGGCTAAGATATCGATAAACATAATTATCATAAAAATAATATACGATGGGGCATATAAATAAGTGTGCACAAAGGATCGCTAGGAGCTCATTACTTTTAAAAAGTATTGCTATGCCAACTGTTAAAGCAGCATTGCCTGCGAAAACCATTGCCAATGAAAGTTGTTTTAGAAAAATTACATTGCTTGCTCTCGAAATAAATATTCCTGGTAAAAGGAGGACTAAACCGCAAGGAATGATACCGTATGCACTTTCAAAGATTCCTGTGACTCCAAGAAAAATAGCTATAAACAAAGATGCAACCCAGGCACCAATTCCGGAAAGAACTTTTATATAGATTGGATCATCGGAAGGTTTGCTATATTCGATTAGTTTCTTTGTGATATGGCTTATATCCTCTGGGTGAATTAAGTGCTCAAAATCTTTGTGAGAAAGTAGTTCTTCGATTGTAAGAGGACTTGAGCTCATTGATCGTCCTCTGTATTTTCATTTTTCATTTTTTTAGCAACATTCTTTAGCCAGTAGATTGCAGTACTTATGACACCTAAAACAACAAAAGCAAAAAATAAAATCATGCCACCATCGTCTGAAATATCAAACAGAATTCTTCCAAGAAAAATCAATGCTATGACGCAAATATTTAAAATGATTAATGCAATAGAGTTCATGTCAATAATTTTGAATCGATAGTATCTATAACCAAAAATAATAAGAATGATCCAAAATAACGTTCCAAAGAATCCCTCTTCTAATTCAACTTCAACAATGAGCTTCGTTGTTGGTATAGAAAGATAAATAAGAATAGAAATAAGTAGTAGACCTCTTGGCCAAATATTTTTTAACCACTCATATTGCTTTTTATTCCCGACTTCATAAAGAAAGAGAAATGAAATATTGATTATGGCTAATGCCATAAAAAGAAATTCAGATTCTAGTGAATTCCTAGTATCAAGAACTTGGTTCCAATAAAGGATCAGGCCTGTGTTGATGAGGATAATCCAGACAATCCATAAGGCAGCAAATTTAGAAATGATTACCCATCCAAAAATTAAGAAAGACCATCCAACAAATAATGTGAAAGCATCGGCTCCTGTTTGATAAGTTTGTCCAAATACGGCTAGAAAAACGCCAATTAAGATTGAAGCACTTAACAAAAGAATTTTTCCACTTAATTTTTTCAACCCTAGTTGATAGGAGCCGAAAAGACAACTGATGATACCTACTTCAATTAATCCAAATTTGATTAGTTTGCGCATTACTGACCAGTTGTACGCAAAGAAAAAAATAATTCCGGCTAAGATAAGCGAGCTTCCTAATAGGAGAAGCATTTTTCTAGCCCAGGCTATCCAATGTTCTGTTGGTTGAATTATTGAGGATGCTGTTTTAAAAGCTTCGTCACTGAGCAAGTCATCATTATAAAGTTTGTGAATAATTTTAATGCTGGCTAATTGCTTTAAAACGGTTGTGTCTAATTTTTCTTCCAATTTGTTCAATGCTAAAAAATGTAGAATCGTTTTGCGAATATGATTTTAAATTTATTATCTTTAATAGATAGTTGAAGATTAATTTCGTACTATTATCGTAGCAATATTTCTTCTATAAACTTAAAGTATGTCACTAAAGTTTAGTTTTAAAAATAAAAAAATGTCATGGATAAGCAGGATTTTTTTTGCTGAGCGCGCTGAATTCCAGTCGGCCTAATTGGATAAGTGTATTGTAATTAATTATATTAAGTAGATTACGGTTTAATATATTTGTAAATCATATGTTTGATTTTGACGGATGATGTTTTCTTCAGATGATTTCTAAAAAGTGGCTCAATAGATGAATCTTTTTTTATTGTTTTTGCTAGGAATGAAATCAGGAAGAGTAACTCAAACTCTTTAGTCGAGACATCAAAAAGATTTTTGCACCAGATTATCATGTTTTTTGATGGAGACCAATTTTGTATCGCTATCAAAGCCGCTCTTTTTACTATGACGGATGATTCTTTTTCATAATAATCCATTAAAACTTTTTCAGCAGCAGAATTGTTCATGCGGCGCAAAGCCATAAACGCTTTCGCGCGAATTTTTGGGTTATCGTCAATCATACTTTTGGCCAAGGCGTCTAACAGCACTTCTCCACCATGATTGGCCATGGCATCTAACACAATCATTTTGTCTATAGGTTCGTAGGTTGATGTTAATGAATCCGTTAAATGATCTGATAGAATTTTAGCAACAACAGGACTTTGTTTGTCAGCAAAACCAAGAGCCCCAATAGCATACATGCTGGCTGGGTACATCTTATTATTTAATATAGGTTCAGCATTTTTCATTGTATGATTAAAAGCAATTAAACGGTTCGCTGTTTTTTCTGAAGGGTAAGCTAAGTCAAACACAACTGCTAAAGCCATTTCGCGGGTTTTATGTTGAAACAAATTGTTTTCCATGCTAATTAACAAAGCCTCTTGTGCTTCTTGATGACCAGTTTCAGCTAATAAACGCCATAAAATTAAGTTTTGGTTATGCCTCTTTTGATAATCAGGGGAATTAGGATTAGCCTCTTGTTCATTTAAATAGTCAATAAGTTTAAAAACAGCTTGTGGATGACTTCTTAAAAAGTCAAGAAACTTGCGCTCATTTTCACGCTTTGACTTGGTTGTGTTATTTTTATATTTGTCTAAAGCTGCTTTCAGATTGATCTTTTTGTCTTTTGAATTATTCGCAGAATTCGATTGATAAAAGGTGGATTTTAAATACTGATCAGACAAAAGTTTTTTTTCTAACGCAACTGAATCCTCTGGGAATTCAATTTTATGTAATTTAATTCGCTTCGCTTTAAATGTGATCGAGGATTCATTCCATTTTTTATTTTTGATCAATGCAATCAAGTCTTCTTTGGATTCAATTGATTTAATCCATTGCTGATTTAAATTTAATTCATAAATGGATTCAGAAAACTTTATTTTATAGGTGGATGATCTCATAAAGGCAAAGGAATCTTTCGTCACAAAAGATTCATATTTCTTTTTGCGTTTTAATATTTTTACAGGGTCTTTCCAGCCTCGTTTCAAGGAATACTGACTCAGATAGATACCATTTGAATCTTTGGCTTTTGCTTCCCACCTTTTTAAAGATTTGTTTGGCAATGAGATGTCAAAGAAATGAACAATTTTTTTAATCAACATTTTATCCTCTTCGGATAAACCTTTCACAAAACTAAAAGAAGAAATTGCACCACTTGAGGCTACGAAAAAAGAGAACGGATAATTTAAACCTGAAGAAACAGCTAAGCTTTTTCCATTTGTTGTTTTTTGCTGAACCTGCAAAGAACCCGTTAGCAAATACCCTGTTGAAGAGGCTTCAAGCACCTTAACGCCTAATTGCCCTTTATTAACAACAATATAAGACTCTAGATTTTGATTATTATGATTAGTGGTTTTCTGCTGCATCGCTTTACCAAGGGCAGAAAAATTAATTTCGCTATGCCCACTCATTTCATAGGAGAAGAAGAACTCCTTGCCTACATGAAGCTTAATTATTTTTGGTTTTTCTAAAGAGGGTTGGTCTTGAATATTGCCAGAAAAAGATTCACGATTTTCTTTTATAGTATCAGATGGATAAAAATTAAAGAACGCTACTGTACTTAAAATAAGCGCAGCAGCGACTAATATAGTTTTCATTTTAGACGATCAGGATTTAAGGAAATTTCCATGTTCGAGGAGAAAAATAATTTTTAGTATAACTATAGCCATCCCATTTCAAGAGTGTTTTCTTCCACTTCTTCTTGCCAAACAAATAGTTTACATAGGCTTTTAAATAAAATTTTCCATCAAGCGTTGAAATCACTAATGGCGCCTGAACTGAAAAGGACGCACCAGATGTTTGGATTTGAATTTCTGACCGAATAGTATTCTTCACTTCTAATAAAGTCAAATTGGCATTTACACTAGCACCAGCTAGTTTCAAATCTACACCAGCAGACGCAAATGCGCCAACTGAAGCAAAAGGACCAAACTCTAAGGCAACCACATTATTCGCTTCTAATAATAAAGCGCCACCAATACCAATGGTACCTTCACCGCCGGCTTCAATGGTAACAGGAACTGGGCCAGCCCAAATAATCATTGAGGCGCCAACGGAAATGCTTTTGCTCCAAGACTTTTCCCAAATCGTTTGTGGGCCACCGGCTAAAGAATATTCTTTACCTAATTGTTTTACACCAAGACTTTGAACTTCCCAAATGAAACGACTGCTGACCAAATCATCAATATCAAATTTAGCATCAGCGCCAACAAACAAAGGTACTATTTTCTTTTTAAAGACCCATAAGTTCGCTTGACCATATACATTTGCATCTGCTGCCGTTGGCACAGCACCTGTCTTGTGATAACTCATATTGACGCCAAATTCAATTCCAGACTTAAAGTATTTAGAATTTCCCCATCCAGTTGAATAGTTTTTGTTAACCAGGGAAGAGCTGTACTCAGTACCATCTAAAACAATTTTATTAGATTTACTTTTTTTCTCTGAAGCACCTGCTACCAAAAATATCACCGAAAATGTTTTAACGTTGTCATCTGTATCTTCACCATTATGTTCAGCGATAGTATCACCTGAATCTATGTGCAATTTTAATTCACAGGTTGTATCAGCTGTTTTGCTCGCTAAAGCAGCCCAAGCAGCATCGCTCAAATATAATTGAAATGTAAAACCTTTGACGGTGTCTCCTTCTAGAGAATGCCCCAATACAGGGTCAACATCAAAAATATAGGATGTCGCTAGTACTGGTTTGCCATTGTTATCATCATGTAAGATATTCAATGGATAGATAACTGAAGCACCAGTGGTGCCTGGAATGCTTAGTGATGCATCTAGTGAAATTGAAGCACCTACGACATCAACAATCTCAGAGCCGATCTCAGCATTAATAACAAAGTCAGCTAATTCATGTGTTTGATCGTGAGCCACATCTGGAGTTCCATGGGCGGTACCTTCTAAAATAGTTGGTTTAAAAAAGCTAGAGTTCTCAACTTCAGCTGAGTCAAAGAACAATTGAGGTGAAGTATGTGTTGTTATTTCGATATTAGTGCTAGATACCAAAAAATTATTCTCAAGATGATCTGATGATTCTTCTTGAAGATGGTCGTCATCGGGTGTGTAGTCAACACCATCTATACGAAAAACAACCGCATAGGTTCCTGTAGGAATATCTGTTGTTAATTCCAAGTCACCTGTTATTTCTAGCTCGGCGTTAGCATCAAGGGATGCTGAATACAAAGCACCGATTACAAAGTCAGGGCTATAATTGGCCGATGTAATATCAGAAGCACTAGTGCCATCGGTAGTGACAAGTACTAAACCAACATCAACATATACATTATGTTTATCTTTTAGTGATGTCACTTTAACACTAATAGCCACAGTATCACCAACTTCGCCAGTAGTAGGATTTGAGCTAGAGACAAAGGATAAGTCCGCACTATCAACCCCTGACCCTGAACCACTACTGCCACAAGAAACGATTAGAAAACTAATCGATAATAAAAATAAAAACTGAATACTTCTACTCATCTATTCTCCCAAATGTAAATAATTTGTGCAATTTGCAGCGCGGTATAGTACTAAAAAGGACTATGCTTTCAACTGTATATTGCCCTGCAAATACAATCCCAAAGCCTATAGCATAAAATTGAATTCTTGGTCAAAATAATGTCTGAAATTAGAATTGCAAAGATGCGGAAATCCGCATTGAGAAGGAGCCGAGTTGTAGTAACAGCAAAATGCCTTAATTTTAATAGTGGGGTGGATGCCCAAAAAGGGCATCCTAATAATTATTTACTATTTTAGAGGTCGTGGACCAACGTGGGGTAGTGGTTGTCCTTCTTCTAATGCGCCCAGATCGGGAGCTTTTCCTTTGAACCCATCATTAAAATTTGGAAGAACAACTCCTTTATCAACGGCATCAGATTTTGGAGCTAACCTATAATCAATCTCTTTTAGAGTATAGGTTTTGTTTTTATCAGCTGGAGGAAGTAATTTGCTGGCAAAACATGTTTTTGGGTTTATTAAATAGGCACCTTTATCTTTATAAATTTGACCGCCACTTTTAGCATCGCCAACTGTTTTATAATTTATTTTCCCGTTCCATCTTGCAAATTGTTTGAAGCCACCATAACCGTCATTATCAAAATCACTAAGTTTCATATTTCTTGTGCCAACGTATAGGCCTGTTCCCATATGACATAAGAATAAGTTATTTCGCATCCTAATATTAGTTACGGTTTCTTGTGCAGGCACAATATTAAATGCATTCTTATTTTTAAAACAAGTGTTGTGAAAGATCATGACTCCTGTAGTATGGTTGTTCAATTTGAAAGGCGAATAAGTTGCATTGTAGATTACATTTCTGAATATATATGTTGGTCCACCTCTACTCGGTTGAGCAGTAATTCCGTGAGCTACGTTTCTAATCACGTTACCCCATACTCTTATATTAAATTCACTATGGTCCGTTTCAAAAGCATCATCAGTGCAAATATTGGCTTCGTTGCTATATATATCACATGCTGACCAGCTTCCGTGACCGGTGCCATGAACGGCATCACCTGCGTTGCTTATTTTGTTATAAGCTACTATGTGACCACTTCCACTCATATAAGTTAAGCAAAATGTTTCAATTCCCCTTTCACGTGGCCATTTTGTTGGTCCAAGATAGTCATTATCAACAATAAAATGATGTACTGATTTTTTGTATCCACCATTTTGAGCGTTAAATCCTTTGGCAACGTTTCTGAATTTGCATCTGCGGACAACAATATTGCTGGAGCTGTTTCCATTGATAGCGTAAAAACCATTTCTAATGGATAGATTTTCAAACCATAAATGTTTTCTGTCTTTAATACGTATAACAGATACTCTTGGTTTAACCTTTGGGTTGCTTGAGCCTCCACCATCTATATTGGCTTCACCAGTGGTAGGTCCGCGGAAAATAATAGGTTTTTGTTCTGTACCGTTTGCCTTGACACTAAATTTTGAATAAGAACCTTTAGCAAATTGAAAAAGATTTCCTGGTGCAGCTGTGGCTACTGCTGCAGTAGAACCCTTAAATGGATCTGCTTTTGTGCCGGTGCCACCACCATCACCAGGGATGACATATTTTGTGACCATGCCTTTTGGTTCAGTGGGTTCTTTCCATGTTTTCATTGTTAGTTGTTTCGAAACTTTACCGCCATCGGGATCCTCTAGTCTTAGTTTTACCTCATATTCCGTATCTTCTTCTAGACCTAAGATGCTACCTGCGAACATCCAGCCCCCTTTTACAGTGTGGATTCTTGAACGATTGCTATTATGTGGATTTGGTCGTGTTCTAAATAAAGGATAACCTTTTAGCCATTCTTGTTTTCCTTTTTTTCGATAATTGACATGAATAGTGGCATTTTTATTAGCGTCTCCAAGTATTGCCCATCTCACACCCAAGCAATGAATGGTAGGGGTTTCTTTAAAAACGTTCCCGCCTGATTTAGTGGCATTATCAGCTAGACAAAATTGAGTGGTCATCAAGATAAGAAATGTTGCAAGAATATTTTTGGTTTTCATTTTTTATTCTCCTTCAAAAGACTAAATAGTATGTTTATTTAAACTGTTGTTATTGCTGTAAGATCAAAGTTAATTTTAAAATTTGATATAACACTCTTTCATATTTCAATTGTTAAAACCATCATGGTTTGATGAATAATGATTCGGGAATTTGAGATAATGGAAGGGAAACAGCAGGTCGTAGTTGATTCTATGAATATATTAGACGAGTTCAAAGAGTAAACGTAAAAACCAACTAAATATTTTTATTTGATCGAGTAGAATTACTTTTGTGAAAATAATTACACTATTATAACTTTAGTAAAGGCAATGTTGTCTTTGTTTTAAATTTTGAGTCTAGTCAAACAGATTTTTTAAATTAAATTTTTTCTTTTTCTCTTTTTTCTTATCTTCTTTTTTATCATCTTCATCTTTTGACTCTTTATCTTTTTTCTTTTCTTTATCCTTTGCTTCTTTTTCCTTTGCTTCTTTTTCTTTTTTATTTTTTTTAAAGAAATTTTTGAAAAGATTTTTAGCTGTTTCTTTTGAATCTTTTTTCTTTGAGGATTCTTTTGCACCCTCTTTTTTCTTATCTTCTTTTTTATCTGACTTTAATAAGTTTTTAAGAAAATTCTTAGGTTCTTTTTTTAAATCATTTTTATCATCTTGTTTAATAATATTTTTTAATAAATCTTTTGGTTTATTTTTGTCATTTGATTTTGTGAAAGATTCAAGAATATCTTTGGCAGCTTCTTCAGGCTTTTTACCATCTAACATTTTTTTGATTTCTTTTTTACCTTCTTTTTTAGCTAAGTCGGTATTTTTCTTAACTTCCTTTTTTACCTCCTTCGTTACTGTCTCGGTAGTTTTTTTAATTTCTTTTTTCACCGTTTCTGTGGCTTCTTTAACTTTCTCCTGAACTTTTACTTTTTGTTTTTCAAATTCTTGCCCAAGGTGTTCTTTGTTAAATAAGTTTTTATCAATACCAAAGTGATCTAATAGTTGATCTCTAGCGTCTTTAACGGCATTTTTTAGTCTATTCTTGATGTCATCTTTAATCTTCTCTGTTAGGTCTTTGCTAAGTTTCTTCAAGTCCATTTTGTATTCTGGAGGGTTTGAAAATGGATCTAAAGTGAATGCAATACTAAAATTATTTAGTTTAATTTGGCTAATAGCTTTAGGGTCAATTTTTTTACCATATATTGTTGGCATTTCAAAACTTGACAATGCTTTGTTCGTTAACTGCTTGATATCAATCAAACCATCATCAATTAGTATATTTCCTTTTAGGGCTAATTTCAATTTAAATTGAAATTCAGCATTGGCTGTAATGCTGATATTTCCCTTTTTCAAAGGGTGCTCGCTACCTATTTTTATTTTTTTGCCTAATTTTTCACCATCAATATTATTCATTTCTAAAGAAAATTTATTTAATTGATCAAAGGACATTAGTTTATCTAGCGTAATTTCAATTTTATATTCAAGGGTTTTGTTTTCTAAAATGATTTGAATAGGTTTGCTGATTTGAGATGGAGAGGAAGAGAGGTGATTGATTTTAATGGTAGTGCCTTTTAATTTTGGATTACCAAATATCACTTTATCTGCTTGTATTTTTTTAATAAGGATGAAAGGAGCTTTTTCTACTAGATGAGTTGCGTAGGCGTATTTTCCTTTAAAATTATTAAATTGATCTCTGATGATATCTGTAATACTTGCACCTTCATTACCTTTAGCCTGTTTAGCTTCTTTTGCCTTTTGAATTAATTTTTGCACAAATTTGTTATTTAAATATTCATTTGCTTTTGTTCTTAATTTTTTGGCATCATCATAATATTCTTTGTATTCATCAAAATACTCTTCGATATTTAGTGTCTCCAAGACTTTGATTTGGCCTTCTTCAGTTTGATCTTTAGCATCAATTGATGTGGATTCTTTTTCTTCCGTTTGATTCGTGGGCTCTTTTTCAGGTACGATGATAGTAGCTTTGATTTTTCGATCTGTATCTATTTTAATTTGGCCAACACTTATCAATTCAACATGAAATTTTTTAGTTAGAAGCGAGGCTATATCAATATCGAGAGAGACCTCTTCTAATTCTAATTTATTTTTCATTAAATTCTTATCGTCTGCTATAGCAATATGGGAGATGCTGATTTTCCCACCAAAAAGATCGGAAGAGATGCCTTCAATTTCAACCGTAGCTCCATTCGCCATTTCCATTGAGGATGTAATATAATTTTTTAGTAAGTCATCTTTGTACATATAGGAGATAGTTAGGAATGTAGATAATCCCAATACAAAGATAATGACACCTATTATTCTGATAGGGTTTCCGATTTTCTTTTGCAATAGTTCGTCATACTCGCCTTTGGCCTTGTCGCTACCAAAGAAGACCCAGGTAACAAATTTGAACAATTTGTTTTCTCTTAATTTTTTAAATTTTTCTTCATCATCATCAAGAGCAGCCATTTTCTTTCTAAAAGTACTAACTAGAGAAACCGAAACTATTCCAAAGAAGATACCTATTAGTAATCCGAAAAAGATGCTGCCGATTACTAAATAATGTTCTAGGCCAATCCACGAAAAATAGGGTGAGTTGATTAACGGCTTTAATATTTCCCCCGTTGATCCATCGAGTATGGCGTGACCAAGTTGAATGCTTACCGGTGCTAATAACATTGAAAGTAATTTGCAGGGTAGAGCAGTCATGGCGGCAATTAATAAGTTTGTATTTAAAATTAAAATAAGCATGAACATGATTACATAGAGTTCAGGGCAAATAAATATCGCTGGTAAGAAACTAGTAATTGAGCCTAAAATACATGCCGAAAATATTTGAAATGGAGTTGCTTTTCCTCTGAAAAGTTTGCCTAGACTTCTGGTAATCATAATGGAGATTCCTAATAAAAATAATGAATTTAGGCGCAGCATTTTAAAAGGATTATGTGAATAATCCATTGAAGAACGGAAGGAGGAAGGTCGCTTTAGTAAATTTTAAGAGGAATTATGTTGATAATAAAGGAGGGACTTTAGAAAAGCGATTGTTTTCTAAGGAGATTATGGAAGCAAGGATTCAATATTATAAAGTACTATACCAGCGATGATGGTTAGGACTCCAACATATTGCCTTTGGTGGATAGGTTCTTTTAAAAATAATTTTGAGAGAACCAGGATAAATGCATAATTGATTGAGGCCAAAACGGTTACTTGGCCTAAGGGAATTTTTTTCATTGCAAAAACAACAAGCAGGGCTGCTATACCTAAAAAGAAATAGGCCGATAGTGTTCTCCAATGAAAAAAACTTTTGATATAACTATCAGATAAATTGACTCCTGATTTTAGGAGAAGGTGACTAAATGCCGTGATCAAAATTGCGAGTGCGAGTGTAATATAATAATTAATCATTGATAACTTCTTTTGATTGACTTGAGGTAATAAAAACGCCTAAGATGATGACAAATATTCCAATGATGTTAAAGTTCGAAAGATTTTCTGAGAAAAAGAACACCCCCAAAATAGCTGTGATGAGGATACTTAGACTGTTGAAAGGATAGGCAACAGAAAGTGGTATGAACTTTAAAGTGGCATTCCAAAAGAGTGCTTGGAGACCATGAAAAAAAAGTAGTGCAATAAACCAAATGTTTATATACAAAAACAAGATTGAAGATGGATCTGATACCGCCGCTTTTTTCCCACATGCGAGACTTAATGCTTGGAATAATACAGAACACAATAAAAGTATGAGGGTAGAAAATGATATGGTTCTTTTTTTTAGTTTCATGAAAATATTATTATTTGGTTTTAGCTTCAGTGAGTATTTTGATTGCTTTGCTATTGCAGCTTAATAACTTAGCGATTAACATCATTATTTTATAAATCTTTTTCATTTTATGATAATTTCTTTTTAAATTTTATGCATTTTAACAAGTGTTTGTTGGTTTTTATCAAATGATCATTACTCGTTTGATTTTCCACAATTATGGAATCTAATGGCTTAAGTATAATTTAAAATTGATTTGCTTTCGATTTAAGCTTTATTTTGCAGATATTTTGATTCTATAAACTATTTACGGAGTTTGTCTATTTTCGCAGAAAATGGGTCATTTTTTATTTGAATTTAAATGTTTAGTTGGCCCTTTATTTACATCGTGAGTTTTCTTGTACCGTTTATAATGACCATTGATTGAATCAGTCGAGATAGTGTTAAGTCTTTTATTTTCTTTTTGCCACAAAATTAATAATTAGGTAAAGGTTTTAGAAGTAGTGTTTAAGTCTTATTTTAATTGAAATGCGTGTAATATGTTCAAGTATGAATTTGGATCTAGTTGTAAACGATCGGTAGTGTATTTTTTTAATTTAGGTGATTTGCTCCTTATGGGGTTGTGAAATCCTATAATTAAGTTTTGCAAATCTTTAATTTTTTTTGGTTTATTTTTGAAATCCTATTAAAATTACATTTATCATTGAAAAACCTGTTTAGAATTCTATGTGTTTCGGTGATATTAGATGATAAGTGCTTCTTTAACATTTTGATGGGGTTTTTGCTTTGTTTAAACTTGAGATGGTTTTAGCCATAATTGTTTCAAATACCTTTGTCGTAATTTCAAAGTTATGTTTGAAGAAAAAAGCAACTGAAATAAAAGATCTTAATAATGATTTTCTTATGAATCCATTAGGAATATTATTTTCACCATGGGTGTTAACTGCTATGGTTTGTTTTGCTATATCACTTTTTTTATCAATATATATTTACACAAAACTTGAAGTTTCTAAAGTATTTCCCATAAGTTTTGGGTTTGGGTTTGCTGTTTTGGCAATATCCTCCTATTACATATTCAATGAAAAGTTCACCTATATTAATTTTATAGGTGTTTTGGTTATATTTATTGGTTCTTATCTGGTTCTTCATAAAGAATCATTGCCATCTTAATATCAGGAGAGTTTGGTGGAAACAGAAAAATGGCATGAGGCTTATTCAGGCTTTCAGTATCATCCGATATTATCGGAAGAAAAAGCGCGTATGAAAAGGTTTCGTAGGATGGGTATTTTAAATCTAAATAAAGATGCAAGTATATTAGAAGTTGGCTCAGCTATAGGAACAAATCTTAATCTGTTGAAAGCGCAAGGATTTAATTCACTATCTGGGATAGAACCTT
Source organism: Planctomycetota bacterium (assembly GCA_002746535.1). Classification (GTDB taxonomy): domain Bacteria; phylum Planctomycetota. Next base: position 69,554 of record NVWA01000028.1, on the reverse strand, counting down.
CACAAGAATTAGTTGACCGTTCAACCTGTAAAGATTTGATAAAAGTTAATGGAGCTGCAGATATTCAGTTCCCCGATAACCATTTTGATTGTGTTTTTGTTTTAGGAGTTATGCATCATTTTCCTGATTTAGAATATACGTTGAAGAGTATGGAAGAAATAAAGAGAGTGTTGAAGCCAGGCGGTGTTTTTTGTTATAATGAACCCACGAAATCGATGACACGAACGTTGGGCGAATGGTTTTTGATGTCACCATTTTCTAATTTATTTTTTTATTCTAGAAGAATGAAAACATTATATGCTGAAGAAGAAGAGGAATTAGGTTATTGGCTAAAGAATGAAAATAATATCATGTCGAAGATAAATGAAATTGGCTTTGCTACAATTTCCTATCATAAAAGTAGCTTAAGAAGTACCTTTAGAGCAAAACTGGCTTGAATGCCATTGCAAGTGTAGATCTGAAATGAGTTAAGTTGATTTTTATCCATAGTAATCTAGATAGAAGGGCTAATTTCAAATAGTTGAAGTTATAAAAACTACAATTTTTTACGAGATGTGTATAATTGCTAGTAGCGTAGCAAATTCTTCTAATCCAAAGATCAATTTATTTTAGAATCGGAAAAATATTAATGAAAACAAATATCATTCTTGGAATTATAATATTACTTTTGACGTGTTATGTTTTACTGCTTCATGTTGATCATAGAACTCTGATTAAAAGTCATAACAATTTAGGGCGAGATTCTACTTATCATACCTATGCTTTTCAAAGTTTGAATGCTCTGGGAAGACCTGAGTGGGGCCATGAGAGGCTAAAAGGTCAGTGGATACCTTTGCTAAACAAAAGGGAGCTTGTTGTTAAAGCTAATGGCCAGGTGATCATAAACACTGCTCCTGTATCTTCTAAAGCGATTATGAAATCTATCTATTTTGATTTTCAGGAAATTAATTCTGTAAGAGTTGCTCTCAATATATTATCTGGTTTAGAGGGGAAGGGGATCGTCTTAGAGTTGATTTATATGATGAAGGATGGCACAAATCATGTCTTGAAAAATTTTAGTTCTGATGTTTTGCAAGACATGAATAAAAGAAAAGTTTTTGATTTGGGCGCCAAAGATATGATCTGGGGATATTTTCAGATTAAACTGTTGAATCAAAAAAGAAGAGAAGGTGAAGTTATTCTCGAGGGAATTCCAGAGATTTCCTTTTAATTATCTTGTACTAGAACTTCGAAAAGCTTCGTTTCTTTTAGCTTTTCTGATCGTAAAAAGATGTGGTTTTCAGACTTGTTTAAAAACCTCTTTTTTAAAATAAGTGTTATTCTAGTTCTCTTTTTTAAGGAGTAGTATTGGATTTCATATCCTGGGCATTCTATTGAGATATAATTTAACCTTCCTATGACCTCAGGCTCAAGTGTCATTGTGATTTTAATATCTGTTTTGGCGTTCCATTTAGCAATTAAAATGGTGGATAACATTTCTGAGCGCCTAAAATATTCTTTCGCATTATTTTGTTCTTCTGGATACCAATCATCGCCCAATACTACTTCAGTGGAGGAGTTGTTTTTTACAGTGGATAAAGAATAGGTCTTATTACCTATGTGATTTAGAAAAGATTTTAGCGTTATTTTTTTGTATTTAAAACCTTCAAGAGTTTGATTTATAAAATAAATACTTTCATTAATAAAATATGATTCTGAAGCGGTATGACTTGAAAGTTCGATGCCAGCAATCGCAATTGAAGGCCGGCTTTCATTTAAAGGCATTATAGATTTTGAAAAAATACCCTTTGTTCGAATTTTTATTTCAATTGACGATGGTTGATTCTCTATCGGAATTGAGATAGTAGTTATTTGGGAGGAAGTGACACTTTCTTTTATAAGGGAATCATTTAATAGGATTTGATATGGAAAATTTTTAAATTCAATACTTGGACCAGTGCTTAGCAGAAAGTTTAGATATTTATGATTTTTATTTAAATTGCTTATTTTAAATCTAATGAATTGACGCCATCCAAGTATTTTAAAATGATTTGTGTCATCTCTTTGAATAATTTTTGACCAGAATATTTGTTGTCCATTGTCAGTATCTTGAATAAGGTAGACAGCATTTCTAATATCAAATCCAACGGTTCTTTCGTTCTTTTTGATTAATGTTAATGTGTCATTAGTATACTCTATAGTCTCATTCATTGTAGCATCATAAAACAGGCTTTGTTTTTTAGTGTATTTTAAAATATGATTTGATTTGAGATCAATTTTTAAAGAAGAATGTTCATTGATAATGTTGGCAATTGGTGCTTTGTCTTCATCTTTTGTAATATCGAAATTAATGGTATTTATTTTATTTATTTTTGCAAATTGCATAAAATTTTGGATATCTTCATGATTGTGATATGGCCTATTTAAAATATTTACTTGGTGATAGCCAACCCAAAATAAATTTAATCCAAGGAAAATAACTGACATCGTATATGCTAAACAACGAAGTGCTAAATGTTTTGAAATAATTAAATTGTAAAGGCCAAAAATAAAAGCAATAACAATTAGAAAATAATTTACATATAGCACCTTGTAAAAATAGTATGGAATTGCCAAAACAATTCTGTATGAGATTGCCATTAAGGGAAATAGTATTGAGTAAAATAATAAATAATGGCGTTTTTTTATTAATAAGTTTTTTAACCCACCAAAAACATAAATACAGATGGCTATTAAGGCTAGCATATAGCTGGTGTAGTAGATCACAGGTATCATTATGAGGAAAGGTCTTACTGAATTGGCCCCAACTAGATTCGGTTGCAACAAGCCCCAAAAAATTGGAACAATTTCACGGTAATTTGCAATCTTCCATGAATCTGTTCCTATTACTCTAAGATATCTGTAGTTTGCTCCAATTAACCAGTAATAATAAAAAACTATACCAACAATTAGCATTATGATTAGACCAAAAATACTGAATGGGACAAAGTTGATTTTTTTGGTATCTACTGAATTATGAGTTATTGTTTTTAAAAGTTTTTGATCTAATCCAAATGGTTTAAGTACCCAATGGTAGAAAAGTAAAATAAAAAATGGAATTTCTATAATTCTGATAGCCATAGGATATGTGAATGTAGAAAAGGTTGAAATTGATATTGCAGGAATAATCCAAAATAAACTTATTCTTCTTTGAAGAATTAAAACAATCATGCCTAAATATACGGGTGCATAGGATACATATATAGTGGATCCAATGTGTCCTGTTAAGTAAGTATTAAAGAAAAAAGCGGATGCTAGAATTCCATAGGCACTTAAGAAATTTACTACTTTTGGAAGACAAAAAACATTTTTACAAAGCCAAAATACACCTGCAGAAAGCATTATTAAATTTAAAGAGGATTGAAATAGAAAGGCATACATGCCATTTTTTTGAAATAATGTTGACCAAAAGGCTAGAGAGCTATATTGGAATTTAATATGTGTTGTATAGGCAGTGCTAATAGCAGAAATATTATTCGTTAAATAATGTTCACTTCCTGTGATACCTTCGTAGAAGTCTTCATTTGAAGAATGATAATAATTACCTTCGCCAATTGTTAGCCATGGCCAGTTAATATAAATAAATATAATTGGTATGAGCGCAAAGAAGATCAGATCCTCTTTATCGAAAAGGGATCTTTTAATAATAGCTTTATTCAGTGATTTTTTATAAAAAAAAGATAAAGGCGAAATGCAAATTAGTAGCAGTAGAGTGAAGTAAATGCCATTATTTGTTCCATCAAACCATAAGTGCCCATAGAAATAAAAGGTTTGCGTAAGAATATAACCAATCGGAATAAAAAAGAATAATGAAAATACGTTTTCATCTTTTGTAGGTAAGATCTTTTCTATAAGATTGAAGAAGGGATAGGCGTATGCAATCAGTAGTGAAATAGTTAAAATTGTAATAAATAATATAGACACAATACCGTTTCATCGAACGTTAATATTGATACTTTTTTAATAAAATTATATCAATTATTTCATATAAGTCGGCATAAGTATTTAGTTAAAGTTTAATAAAACCTGCTTTTTAAATGAATTTTTTATGTATTCTTAATTTTAGATTGAAGGTCATAATTACTCTTTTGTATTCAGTCTTTTTTTTCTTAAAAGTGTAAGCGAAATGTAATTGTTAGGCAATTTGGAATTGTTAATCAATGGCCGTACCTTTATTATGAGTACTTTAAGATAAACTTGAATTTTGTTTGAGAATGTCGAATAAAATTTTATTGCAAGATTTTTATTGTTTAAGTCGATAAGAATGTAATTATGTTGATAAATAATTTTTAATAATTGGGTTTCATGAAGCAAGTTAGGCAGACTCACTTTGATTCTATTCGGGGCATAGCTGCTCTAATTGTTGTGTTTAACCATTTTCTTGCAGCATTTTTTCCTTACGCGATATTTGGTGTACAGTCACAATATATACAACGATCTTCTTGGGAGGATATCTTCTTTTATCCTCCTTTTGGAGGACTTGTGGCAGGTCAATTTGCGGTCTGTCTCTTTTTCATATTGAGTGGTTATGTTTTGAGCTATGGTTTTTTAGGTGGGCAAGGGCATGCAAGAAAAATTATTGCAAATATCTTTAAGCGTCCCATTCGGCTAGGGGGTCTTGTACTTTTTACAGTATTAATCAGCTCTTTGTTTTGGTGGGGAGGATGGTTTCTTAACAATGAAGTTTCTGTTCATAGTACTTCTATACCTTGGTATTCACGATATTGGAAAGGCGCCTTCGAATTTAAAGAATTGTTGATTAATCTATCTACGTCATTGTTTTATCATGGGGCAAAATATAATCCGCCTCTATGGACGATTCGAGTTGAATTGTATGGATCAATTCTGGTCTATTTATTTGTATTCTTTTTCGGCAACTTTCGTTTCCGATTATTCTTTCTTTTTATTGCATTAATTTTCTTGTTTGACAGTTTATTTTTAGGCTTTGTTTTTGGTGTTATTATTGCTGACTTAGTTAAGAATCATCCTTTTTTTATTAAAGTTCTTAGCAATAAAAAACTGCTTATTGCATTGATTCCGTTGTTATTGTTTTTTGTTTCTTTTCCCTTTAGTGTGAGTGGTGATTTCTTGAAGGAAACTGTTTATGGACTATTGCCAGTTGATCAAATTGCTGGAGGTTATCTTTATCCACTTATTGGGGCATTATTATTATTTCTGCTTATCTTAGGTAGTACTAAAATTCAATCTATATTGAATCATAAATATTTGAAGTTTTTAGGTGAGATTTCATATGCATTATATGTTATCCACTTTTTGGTTTTGGGTACTTTCTCATCAGGATTATTTTTATTTTTATATTCCTATATGCCGTATGATTTGGCTTTTATAATTACTTTCCTAATAAGTATTCCTCTTATTGTTTTACTGTCTTATCTTGCTACTAAATATGTTGATGGGCCTACCATTAAGTTGTCTTCATATATCGGTACTAAAATTCGGGGTGGTGATAATTATAAGAAAGGTGGTTAATATCGAATCCATTAAAAAGTTATTAAAAAAAGGAGGATTTTCTTTTTAAATTTTTGACAAAGGTAATAATAGAAGATGTTTTGAAAAATAATAATGCTGGATAGTTTGCTTAAAAAGGAGCGAGGGAAATAATTGGAAAAGCTAAATAATAGATATCAGAATGCACTTTCCCGTTGCAAAGGTTTCGTCGATCATAATCCGTACAGCAAAACTAAGGGCTGTGCTGACAGAAATTTTTGGCATTATCAGGATGGTAAAGGTTTTGCTGTCGGATCATTTCAGGTAATGATGTTGGGTATGATGGGGGGGCAAGAATATTTTAGTGAAAAGACAAATTCATTTTTTAATACGGGTAAATTATGTCTAGAATGGTGGGCCGATGAGATTATAAAAAAACCTTGTTTAGATGAATATTTTTTAAATCAGAACAGCTTCTGTGCAACAGCCTATACAGCAATGTCCGCCTCTTTAGTAATAAATTTTTTATCATCGAATGAAAAGCACTTAGATCATTATAAATTAGCTTTAACACAAACATTTAAATTTTTAAAAAATGACAGCAATCGACCTGATAGTGCTAATCAAACCTTAGCTGCAATGCTAGCCTTTGATGTCGCAGGGGTTAGTGAAAACCCTTTTGAGCTGAAGATTGTTGAAAATGAAGGCTTTTATTCTGAATATGGTGGTTTTGATTTAGGCTATAGTTTAAAATGTATCGATATGTGTGTACTGGCTTTGTCGACTTTCACCGATACCGAAAAAATTGAAAAATATAATAAGATATTAATTAATTTACTTCGAATGGTTCATAAAGTTGTTGTTGGCTATACATTTAACCCTAGTTTAGGATCTAGAGGAAACCCTCATAAGCTTATCGGAGGCCTTTCGGTCTTAGAGTCGCGTGGTGTTCAAATTGCCAAAGAAATATTAGAAAGGATTAAATCCCCAATTGCCTTTGGTCGCATGGTCTCTGCTGATCAATGCGACGACAAGTATATGTCTTTTTTCCATTTGACTTCATTGATGCTTGAGCAGCATGCCTTATCTGGAAATTCTAAATTACTACCTTTGGTTGAGAAATTTGATTGTGCTTCTGATTTTACAGACATGAAGTATGATAAATTGGAGAGTAGTGAATCTTTTGTTTTTTACCAACAGGGAGATTTAAAAATAGCATTGTCACTTTATAGTTCCGGCGCAGTTCATCTGGAAAATAATAATTCAGTCTATACTTGTCTTGGTTATTTGTTTAGAGATCAAAATGAGTTGTATGGGCCAGGTGGTGCCATTCAAAAAATCGATCTTCATGAAACAGAAAAGGGTGAAATTATTATAGAATATGATTTTATGGCAAAAAAATCATCAGAAAGATCTTTGCAGATACAAAGTAATATTTTTGGTTTATTTTTTAAATTGATGATGAGCTTGCCTATTGCAAGATCGATTTTAAGAAATTATATTTATAACCAAACTTATTCTTTAAAGTCTGAAATAAAAGTTGGGAGGCGTACTATTCGAATCCAAAAAGATGGCGTTTCAATTAAAGATAAATTTTATAGAAAAGGAGTATATAGCTTTTTACATAATTGGTCAATGGTTGATGGTCATTCAACACGTATGATAGGCGATGATAGTCTTTTCGTTGGTGATGAGTTGATAGTCGAAAATGAAAAAGAAGTAATATTAGTTAAAGAATTCAGCGGCAATGATTTTTATGAAGCTTGAATTGATCCAAACGAAAAGCAAATTCACCTGAAATTATTTGTTTAGGCGTTTTTAAATTATTTTTAGAAATACTTCATTCTCTTTTAGGTTTTTCTACAATTCGGCAATCTACCAGATAATTAACGGAGAATCTTGGTTTTAATAGCATTTCCCCTCAAAAAATAGCACATATTGTGGCTTATCTTGATATCTAATACAAAATAGCAATAATATAATGAAATTTATAATTCTGCCAAACTTTAACCTTTTTTGTGCATATTAAGAAACGTTCTCCAATAAGTTAAAAAGAACTATATATGTTATTCAACCAAAATTTTTTAGACGATATGTTTCTAGAATCTTTAATGTTGCAGTGAAATTATGAAATTAATAATTCAGATACCTTGTTTTAATGAAGAAAAGACTCTCCCGCAGACATTTAAAGATCTTCCAAAAGAAATTGACGGCATAGATGTTATAGAATATCAAATCATTGATGATGGTTCTTCTGATGATACGGTTCGTATTGCGAATGAATTAGGAGTTCATCATATTATTTCATTTAAGCATAATAAAGGTTTGGCCGCCGCCTTCAAAGCTGGGGTAGATAATGCTTTAAAACAAAATGCCGATATTTTAGTGAACACTGATGGTGATAATCAGTATTATGGACCGGATATTGCAAAAATTGTAAAGCCGATTGTTGATGGTAAATCTGATATGGTAATTGGTTGTAGACCCATTTCCGATCATCCTGAATTTTCATTTGTTAAAAAGCAATTACAAAAATATGGAAGTTGGACATTAAGAAAAATATCGGGTACTCAAGCACCAGATGCTGCTTCTGGATTTAGGGCATATAGTAAACATTCTTTATTACATATAAATGTTTTCTCAAAGTTTTCTTATTGTATGGAAACTCTGATTCAAGCCGGTCACTTAAATTTAAAAATTGATTATGTCCCCATTCGCGTAAATACTAAAACCAGAGAATCGCGTTTATTTAAAAACATTATTCAATATGTGTTTAAGTCCGGTAAAACAATGATAGATGTTTTTATTCTTTATCATTCAAGAATATTTTTTTCAATAATTGGTACCATTTGTTTAACCGGCTCAGTGTTTTTCTTGTTAAGGTATTTATATATGATTTTGTATGCCGATGCTTCTCGAACGTCATTTTGGCCCACAATTATTTTATCGGGAGTTTTATTAGTGGTTGCTTTTCAAGTATATTTAACTGGTGTGTTAGCTAGTCTAATTAATTCCAATAGAAAATTAAATGAAGAGGTTTTATATCGACTGAAAGAGTCTGAAATAAAAAATAATAATAATGATCATCAATAATCCTAATTTAAAAGAATCAGCCATGCGGCCTAGGCATCCATTTAACGATATATTAACCACAAAGTTTAAAGTTAGAGTTATTAAAAAATTCCTTGATGGGGTACAAAAGGATAAAGTCCTTGATGCTGGATGCGGAAGCGGGTTTATGCTAAGCCAAATAGATTCTCTTTTTCAAAATTGCTTTGGAATAGATATGTCTCCCGAAGCAATAGAATTTGGGGCCCAGTTTACCAATGCTAACTTGCAATTGGGAAATGCAGAAAAATTAGCGTTCAAAGATAATGAGTTTGATTGCATCGTCTCTACAGATGCCTTTGAGCATATTCCAGATGATCATGCGGCAGCAAGAGAAGCGTACAGAGTTCTTAAAGAGAACGGTCGATTGATAATCTATACGCCAACTGAAAATGGACTTCTTTCTAAAACACCAATGGCGGAATATTTTCATGATAGTGAAACCAGCTATCTGTTAGATCAACGTTACTATACTAAAGATAGCTTAAAAGAATTAGCCTTAAAAGCTGGATTTAAAATAAAATATATTGGTTATCATAGCGTTTTTATACAAGAATTTTTCACACAGATGTTAAAACTAATTGGTCGATTGATGGGTAAGAAATATGAGCATCAAGCTGATATTACCAATTTCACAAAATCCAAATTATTTCCGTTTTATAAATATGTCTGTCTTCCTATTTTTAGTGTTTTCATTCGAGTTGAAGATTTTATTGCTGAAAACATCTTCAGTGGAAAATTACGAGGCCATCGTCTAGTAATGGTTTGTGAAAAATAAAATGGATATTGGATTTTATTTCTTAAATTATAAGGGGAAAAGGTTTTTGAAACTCGAGGAATGTAAATGCTAAAAATTGGAGTAATCGGCGCGGGTAAAATGGGTTTGCTTCATTCTGCAATATTAAATCATAATGAAAATTGTGTTATCAGTTCAATATCCGAACCTTCTGACATGATTCTGAATTCTTTTAAAACCTTTAACTCTAAAATTGCAACATACAAAAACTATGAGGATATGCTTTCAAAAGAAGATTTAGATTGTATTTATATAACCTCCCCAACCCATTTGCATAGTGAAATGGCTATAAAATGCTTGGAAGGTAATAAGCATGTCTTTTTAGAAAAACCTTTAGCTATTAATTGCAGTGAAGCTAAGCCAGTCTTGGAATTGAGCCAGCGAGTAGATAGAAGTTCTATGGTTGGTTATATGATGAGATATATCGAGACATTTGAGAAAACAAAACGCTTAATTGATAGTGGTAATATTGGTAGAATTATAAACTTTAATGCCAAGATGCAGGTTGCTCAGATCTTTAGTAAAGGCAGGGGATGGCGTTCAGATCCTTTGAAATCTGGCGGTGGAGTTGTCATACTTCAAGCAACTCATTTAATTGATTTGTTGTGCTGGTATTTTGGTTTTCCGAATAAAGTCCAATCTAATTTTAATAATTATTATTCTGAAAAACTAGAAGATTTTTGTCATTGTAATTTCATTTATGATGACGAGTTGACAGGGTCTTTCTTTTCTTCCTGGAGTATTTTTAATAAAAGATTGCTTGAAACAAGTATAGAGATACATGGTACAAATGGACAAATTAATGTAAATGACGATACGCTTCAATTATATGTTCATAATGATGCTGACGAATTTAAAGCTGGTTATTTTAAATGGACTAAGCCGGAATTATCAACTGGAGTTAGTATTGATGTTGGAGGGACGCATTATACAAGGCAAGACAATTTTTTTATTCAGGCAATAAAAGAAAATTTAAAAATAGATCACGATATTCCGAATGCCTATTTAGTTCAGAAAGTTACTGATGCGGTTTATTCTTCGGCAACCACTAAAGATACAGTAGAAATAGTAAATTGAAGAGAGGCTAGTAGTGGAATTTCAGTTAGATAAAATAATCATAGGTCATAATCAATTTTTTGGTGTAGACCATATGTCCTCTGAAAGAGGAGCGAAGCGAGCTCAATATTTTAGTAAAATAAAAAATATAATAGATTTACTTCATTTTGCTATTGATAAGGGAGCCACTGGATTGATGCTTTCCACGCATCCTCGTGCTAAAGAAATTGCTAAGGCCATTCTTGCTGATCCCGCATTAAAAGATAATTTAAATATATATATACTTTTACCCTACGTTGCTAAATATATCAGAATGGCTAATGAAAAAGGCATGATTAATATGATTACGGACGCCTTAAAAGAGGCCACTTTAAAAGATAAAATAGGTATTGCGCTAAAAGGTGGGGTGGGCTTTTTTAAAAAGGATCAAATTTCTATTTTAAAATCGTTAATTGATTTAGAGATGGTTCCTTTTCGAGGATTAAAGATTAAGACGGTTTTTTTACATAATAACCTTACCGATTTGAATTTGGGTTTAGGCTTTACATCCGTTTTGCATTTTTTTAATGAATATATACCGCAAAAATTTTCTTGTAAAGGTGGCTTTTGCACTTTAAATTTTGATCAGCTTGTGAAATCTTTGAGTAATATTGATATTACCCATCCTGTAATCATGGCACCTTTCAATGGAGCTGGATATCAAATGAATCCAAATCCTAAGGTTTGTGAAGAAACAATGCTTGCTTATCCCACACATACTATTGCGATGAGTATTCTGGCTGCTGGTTTAATTAAGCCAGCTGAAGCAATAGGCTATTTAAAAAAAATACCTCAAATTAAAAGCTATGTTGTTGGTGCTTCTAGTCACGACCATATAGTGGAGACTTATACATTAATTTTAGATGAACTTGGCAAATAATGGTCAACAGAAACTTTAGTGAGCTAAATAATAAGTGGTTCTGCTTTAGTATAATATTAATCTTATCTATAATCCACTATGTTCGTTACTCAATTCATAATGATTATCATTCTGATCAAGGTTTTTATACAAGTTCAATATTTGCTATTTATGAAGGAAGTCTTGTGCTTCCTCTGTGGGGGGATTGGGCTAAAATCTCTGATTTTAATTTTATACACGGGGTTGTTAATGTGCCTTTTCAGGCATTATGTTTAAAGATATTAGGAGTCGATAATTGGTATTGGTTTTTTTGGGTTTCAAATTGTATTATTTCTTTTTTTATAATTTATTGTTCATTTAAAATTACACGAGCGAACACCAATACTCTTTTAGCTACCTTTATAATTTTATTTCTTATTTTAGACCCAACCATGTTTCTATTGATAAGATTTTTAAGAAGTGATTTGTTATTAATTTTATTTTTTACAATTACGGTAATTTTGCTTTATAAATTTGTGTGTACCGAAAAAAAACGATTTCTTTTTCTATCTGGAATTATGACCGGGATAACAATACTTACATTCGTTCAAGGGGCTTCAATTGTTGTTGGATCGTCATTGGTTCTTCTGTTTCATTCAAAAGAAATTTCAGTGAAGTGTAGAAATTTTCTTTTATATTACTTAGCATTCTTCTTGACGATGCTGCCATTTATATTTCTAGTGATATTTGATGAAACTATTTATCAGGCTATTATTATGCAAATGCATATGGGGACGGAGCATAAGGGGGAGAGTAATTTTTTGACTTTAATGAAGATTTTGGGGACGCCGTTTTCATCACTTTTAATCAGTGGTCGTTCTTTTACAAGCTTTTTTGCAATAGCTATTTTGGTACGATTTGTGATTTATTTTAAAGATCGGGACACTCGTTTTTTTGGCCTAATGATAATAAGTAATTTAGTTGTTTTAGCGATGGCACATAAGCTCAATTGTTTACGCATTGCTTGTATCGCTCCCATATCCATAATAGGTGTCTTTCTTATTTTTAAAAATAATTATGAACAGATGCTTAAGTATCTTTCTTTTTCAGCTTTAATAATTGTGCTTTCTTATATGTTCGCTTATTTAGCTGATCCAGATGTTTTCCCGCATTTGACTATTTTATCGTTATTGATCATTCCTATTTATTATTTTTATTTAAGATTCAAAGAAACAGAGATCCATGCTCGTGAAATAATATTTTTATTTTCGATTTTTTTAGTTCTTTCTGCGGTTAATATTACGAAATATCAAATTCTTAACACTGTAGGAAAACCGGATGTGTTTCATAAAAAAGGCGTAGAGGTTATTTCTGAAACATTGGAAAAAAGGTTTTCGGGAGACAAGGTTACGATTTTTGTCAAGCCTAATACATTTAAATTTTTCCCAAAATCTATCAATACAAAAACTAGTTCGCTACTATATCATCCAAAATACTTTAACTATTGGGGTAGCTATAAAAAGCTTGATGAGTCTATAAAGCCTGACTTTATTGTTGTGCCCTTAGAGAATTATAGTTCAATGATGGAGCGACCTGAGCCACGAGAGTATATTGAAAAATATTTTACTTCTGAAAAAAGTATTGTCATAGACAGACTCATTACTTTTAGAGTTTTAAAAAGAAATGTCTTGTCAGTTGAGGAGGATATTAGAATAGAGCTTAAATGAATAGTTTAAATTAATCGGTGGTGGGCTACTATGAATAATATAATTAAAATTAATTTATGAAATAGAATATAAACGCTACATGGGTAAAAATCCATATGCTAGATTTATTTATCATTAAAAATAAGCCATCCGTTTACCGTGGTAAATAGTCTATTATTTCTTTAATTAATTAAATTATTCGACTTAAATCGGGTGGATATGTCGATAATTATTATTGGGATAATACGATTGATTATTTATGGGGATTAAGATAAATAATTTGAATTAATTTAAGAACAAACTATATTTGCGAGTGTGGCTAAAAAAGAATTTGTTCATTTGGTTTTAGCCGAATAGTATCTTTTATAAGGTTAAATTACATTTGAAAATTCAATCGTTTGAGATAGGTGATTTTGTTGAAGACCAAGAGTATTCTTTTGATGAAATTATCACAGAAAAAATGATTGATGACTTTGTATCAGTTTCAGGTGATTGTAGTCCTATTCATACTTCAGACGAATTTGCAAAAAGTAAAGGGTTTCAGGGTAGAATTGTACATGGTGCTTTTCTGGCAAGTCTTTTATCACAACTTGTAGGTGTACACTTCCCCGGTGAAAATGCTATGTTAGTTTCAATGAATAATAAATTTACCGATAAATGTTATATTAATGATAAAATTACTGTAGGGTGTCATGTTGATCAAATATCAACGGGAACAAAAACTATGGTTTTGAAAGCTTATGTAAAAAAGACTAATTCTGAGTTGATATTAGTTAAAAGCAAAATCATTGTTCTTTTTACGAACGCCTGAAAAAATAGAATTGAATTATTATGAATGCAGATAGTGTATTAGCTCTTTTATTTGAAAAAGCCCCTCGGCAAAAAAAGAAAATAATAAAATTTTTTGAAAAATATCCAGATGCACAAAAACAGTTAAATGATTTCGTGACACTGTACTCCAAATATATTGAAAATGTAGGATTGACTTGGATTGAAATAATTGATTCTTATCTTGATATGGTAAACCATATGTTGTTTTGTCGTATAAGCTTTATGAAGACAGGTAAATATCCAACTGACGATCAGGCTAATGCCATTGAAAATGTTTATAACAATGAAGTTCAAATGAAAAAGTATATGTTGGGATTAGCGTTATCTCAATTTTTGTGGGTTCAGCACTTTCTTACCTTCGAATTTTTTCGACAAGAAATAAAGAAGACTCCTGGGTGTAAGAATATTCTTGAGGTTGGATGTGGCCATGGTTTGTTTCATCTGCAAATGATAGATGCTTTTTCTCAGTTCACAAATTATGATATTGTAGATATAAGTAAAATTTCGATTGATATTACAGATCAGATAATAAATACATTTCATCCTCAGCTAAAAGATAAAATAAATTTACATCTTTGTGATATCAATGACTTTAAGACTGATGTAACCTATGATTTCATTTCCATAGGCGAAGTCTTAGAGCATGTTGCTGATCCTGCAAAAATCTTACGAAGTCTTAAAAAACTTCTAACTGATGATGGTGTCATATTTATTTCTACTTGCGCAAATAGTCCTGCAATTGATCATATCTATCATTATGAAAACATCTGCCAAATTCAGGAGATGATTAAAGAATCAGGATTTGATTTAATTGAAGAAGGTGTTTATCCATCAGAAGATTTATCAGCAGAAGAATTAGAAAAAAGAAAAGTTGATATTTCATACGTAGCTATGGCCAAAAGAATTTAACAGGATTTATCATGGCAAATGAGTTTTTGAAAAAAACGATAGTCATTACTGGAGCAAGTCGTGGAATAGGTGCCGCGATGGCATTGCAGTTTGCTCAAAAAGGTGCCAATTTAATTCTGGGTTATCAAAACGAATCAGATGCTCTTGAGAACCTGCGTGTTGAGATGAATCCATTTAAAGAAAATATTCATTTTATAAAAGGCAATATTTCAGAGCCAGAAGTTTCAAACAATCTATGCACGACAGCTTTAACAAAGTTTAATAGTTTAGACATTGTTATCGCCAATGCTGGAAAACACTATTTTGGACCTTTCGCAAAAATAGATGAAGAAGAGCTTCGAGCCTTACTTGATACAAACCAGTTGGGAGTGTATTTTCTATTAAAAGAGGCTGGGAAGATAATGAAAAAAAATAAGGCAGGGATTGTTTTGACGGTTTCTTCCACATTTGCATCAAGTGTTACACGAATGAATGTGTTATATGCTGCGAGTAAAAGTTTTGTTGAAACCATGACAAAAGGTTTTGCCTTGGAGTATTCTAAATATGGTATCCGAGCCAATGTTATTGCTCCTGGTATAACCGAGACCGAAATGAATCGAGTTGCTCTTGCTACATCACGGGAGTCTATGAAAGAAAGTAATCTGCAGCATAAAATTGCTCAACCAAATGAAATAGCAAAAGTAGCTTTATTTCTCTGCTCAAATGATGCATCCCATGTAAATGGTCAAATTGTTAAAGTCGATGGCGGTTCATTAGGTGGTTTTTAAATTATCTCTTATGGGTCAAGTTGAAATATGAAAAAGCTTAAAATTGAATTCAAAGAAATAATACGCGAGAAAGGTCATAAAGAAGCCTTTGATTTTTTGTTTCAAAATTCAAATCCTGAGTTAGATTACCCTGAGCAATACAAGTTATATAAGCTTTTTAATTCGATATCTTGCGAATCGCTGAGATTAAAAAAAATTAAAATTGCCATATTGCCATCATGTACCGTAGATCATTTCGTCGACATATTTAAATTCTGTTTGGCTGGTGAAGGCTTTGATGCAGAATTCTTTGTAGCTGAATTTGATACTATTGATCAAACAATATTAGACCCTAATAGTGGGCTTTATTCTTTTGAGCCAGATGTTGTTTGGATTTTTACAAACTATAGAGATGTTAAAATTCCTGCCGATGCAGGTGCTAGTGCTGAGGAAGTTGATCTATTGGTAGAAGAGTCTGTGGATGGCCGTATTGAATTGTGGAAGACTATCTTGAATAGAACAGATGCTGTTGTTCTTCAAAACAATGCTGATCAACCTCTAGAGAGAGTTTTTGGTAATTTTGAATCGAATGTGCCATGGGGAAATGTTTCTGTTTTAAGATCTTACAATATGACTCTTGCGCGCAAAACGATTTCTGGTGTAACTATCTTTGACCTAGACTATATTAGCGGAGTATTTGGTAAGGTTAGGTGGGAAGATAGTCGTTATTGGTATCACTCGAAACATGCTTTTTCTATGGATGCCATTGGTCTTCTTGCTTTTCACGCTTCACGTTTAATCGCCTCTATTAAAGGTCTGGCGAAAAAATGTCTTGTACTAGATTTAGATAATACGCTATGGGGAGGTGTCATTGGAGACGATGGCTTAAATGGAATTAAGTTGGGTAACGGAGCCATTGGTGAAGCATTTGTTGATTTTCAAAAATATGTTAAGAAGCTTAAAGACCGCGGTGTTATCTTAGCTGTATGTAGTAAGAATGAAGAAGCGAATGCTAAACTTCCTTTTGAAAAACATCCTGACATGCAATTAAAACTAGATGACATTGCTATTTTTGTTGCCAACTGGGATAATAAAGCAGAGAACATTAAGAAGATTGCCGATAGTTTAAATATCGGTTTAAATTCTATTGTCTTTGTTGATGATAATCCTGTTGAAAGAAATTTGGTTCGTGAATTTTTACCAGAAGTCTCTATTCCTGAATTGCCTGAAGATCCTGTAGATTATAAATCATGCTTAGGGAGACATTCTTACTTTGAGACGATTTCATTTTCTAACGAAGATGAATCTCGTAATGACATGTATCGAAAAAATTATGAACGTAAGAAATTTCAGCAAACCTTTACCGATATTTCTGGATATCTGAAAAGTTTAGAAATGGAAGCGATAGTGCAACCATTTGATGACTTTCATTTGCCTCGAATTACTCAATTGATTAATAAGAGTAATCAGTTTAATTTAACGACTATTCGATACTCTGAAAATGATGTGCTAAAGATCATGAAAGACAATAACTTTGCCACTTTTTATTTTAAATTAAAAGATCGCTTTGGTGATAATGGCTTGATCTCCCTCTTGATCTTGAATAAAAAATCTAGTGAAGAATTATACATCGATACCTGGGTTATGAGCTGCCGTGTGTTATCTCGAGGAATGGAAGAGTTTATTCAAAACGAATTGATCGCGTTTGGAAAACAAGAAGGTTTTTCTAGAATTAGTGCGAAGTATATAGCGACTTCAAAGAATGAACTTGTTAAAAACCTATATCATAAATTAGGGTTTACCATGGAAAAAGAAATGAAAGATCCCTTTGTGTCGGATTGGGTGTATTCTTTAGAAAACGGTGAGAATGAATGTAAAGTGTTTATAAAGAGAATGAATAATACTTAAAGGAGATTAGATGGCCGAACGAAATGAAGTAGTAAAGAAATTAGAGGGTGTGTTTCAAGATGTATTTGACGATGATGATCTTCAGATTCAAGATTCTACTACCGCTGATGATATTGATGAATGGGATTCTTTGATGCATGTAACGTTAGTGATTTCAATTGAAAAATCTTTTGGATTAACAATCAATGCTTCAGAAGTCGCAGAGTTTGAAAATGTAGGAGGAATGATTGATTTAATAGTAAGGAAGTTAAATTCTTAATTTAAAATCAGTCTACCGCAGAAAAGCTAGATCTCTATGAGCTTTGTTTCTCTAAATTTTTTTATTTTAATTACCATCGCTTTACCTTTATATTATTCCATAAAAAGATCTATGCTTGGAACTAAGTTGCTTTTCATGATTTTGAACGGTATATTTTTTCTTAGTTTTGCTCAATCGCTCAAAAGCATATTGCCATTATTGGTTTTTCTTGCTTGCGGTTACATCGGCACACTAATTTTGAAGAAGTTTCCTAATACATTGTTGATGTGGTTGCTCATTCTTTTTTATGTTTTTTCTTTTTTGTATTTGAAGCGTTATGTCTTTCTTGATTTTATTCCAATCTGGGAATCCAGTTTTCTGGTTATTGGGATTTCGTATATGTTATTTAGAATCGTGCAGCTAAATATTGATGTACGTTTTAATACGATTGAGGGTGATGTTTCGTTATTAGATTATTTTAATTTCACCTGTTTTTTCCTTTGTATTGCATCAGGACCAATTCAACGGTATCAGGATTTTGAGGACCAGCAAAAAGCTCAGCTGGAATACCAGTTGGATGAAAAAGAAGTATTTGATGCTTTCTCTAGAATTATAACGGGATATTTAAAAGTAGTTTTTATTGCTGGATTTTTCTCTTCTGACATTCATCAATTAGGCTATGCCATCAATATAATGGATATACAAAGAAGCCCCTTTTTGACTTTAGGTTGGTATTTATTCTCTGTTACGAGCATTACTTTTTATGTGTATTTTAATTTTAGTGGATATATGGATATAGTTATTGGTCTTGGAAAGCTTTTTTGCTTTAAGTTGCCTGAAAATTTTAATGAGCCTTTTAGATCAAAAAACTATATTGAGTTTTGGGCTCGTTGGCATATCACATTAGGTTTATGGTTAAAAACATATGTATTTAATACTATACTCAAAGTATTGATAAGCAGATGGGGTTCAAAAACGGCAACGCCTTACTTAGCCGTTATAGCCTTTTTTGTATGCTTCTTTTTAATGGGTTTATGGCATGGTGCGACTTCTATATTTTTCTTATACGCCTTATTTCAGGGGTTTGGTGTTAGTGGGAATAAACTTTATCAGGTAAATATGGATAAATATTTTGGTAAATCGAGATATAAAAAGTTAAAAGAAAATGTGTTCTACGATTTTATTTGTAGAGGAGCTACATTTAGTTATCTGGCTATATCCATGACATGCCTTTGGGGGACATTTGGAGATCTACTAACACTATTTGGTGATTCTGTCTATTCAATTATGGGAAATCTATTTCTAGGATTTTTTGTACTAACATTAATTAGTTCAATATTGATGTTTATGTTTGAAATGGTCTTGAAGTGGATGCTGTTATTGAGTAGTCCATTTGAAAAAATTATAGATACTCTTTTGTTTCGAAATACCTATTTAGGAGCAAAGTTTTACTTTCTTGCTTATTGCCTATTGATTAATGTTGGGGCTCCACCTGCTTTTGTATATCAGGAGTTTTAATGAAACTAATTGTTAAGCAATTATCGTATCTTTTAATTTCTTTCGTTTTCTTTACGGCCATGTTTGGCGTTAGTTCAAAAGTATTTTTTTCTTATCCATCCAGGATTGATACCAATAACGTTAGCCAAACATTGTTTAATAGTGAAAGTCAATTAGTGATGTTTCACAGAAATATACTGTGGGACAAAGAACAAAAGATGCTCATTTATGGTTCTTCAATTGCCAGAAAAGGCTTAAGGCCTGAATTGCTTGAGTCTGAAAAGATAAAATGTGAATTTCACAACTTGTCACTAAGTGCTTCAAATATAACTCAGATGAACCAAGAGGTCCGAATGCTATTAAATGAGAAAGAAGTATCAGGTATGGACGGGTTGATATTTTTATTTGGAATCACATTTCAAAGTTTTGTGGAAAATAAATATCGTTGGAAGAAGGATTTGACGATGTTTGATTTATCTAAAAAACAATTCTTTTTATTTGAAGGTGATGCAAATGAATTTTACCCCAGGTTAAAACCTGATAATTTTATTCTCCAAAAAGAAATGATTACACCCTTCCTGTTTATCGACAAGGTGTGTAGTTTGATTGCGTTGTATCCTGTAAAAATTAGAAGCCGTTTGGTGAAAGTTGTGAGTGGTGGTGGCTGGCTGGGTGATAACTTTTTTGTTAAGCTTAACGACCGAGTCATGACTCAAGCGCAGAAGGATAAGGCGTTTTTGTTTTGGGAGAATTATTTCAAAAGAGATGATGGTACGGTGGGAGAAGAGCAGTTTGAAGAATTGAAAGGGATGATAAAAGAAATTATCGAGAGAGGGTGTAAGATAGAAATTGTGAATCTTCCTGTTCCCCATTGGTTGAGCGAAAGAATGGGTCAGTACAAAGACTATGAGGTAAAAATCAACCAACTAAAAAATTGGCTTTTTGGCTTAGAAAATGCCGGTTTTATAGATTTGAAAGATATGAATGATGATATAGACTTCTATGATTCCTCTCACCCTAAACCAGATGTGATTTTAAAATGGAATAATCGCTTGCTGCAGGAATTGAAGACAAGAGATTATATAAAATCTCAGAATTAATTTTAAGTACGTTTGAATTAAAAGCTGGACGTTATTCAAGCAGCATTATTGGTAGCTGTAGATTGTTGCTAATCTTAAGGATTGTCATTCATTGCAAAAGCAACAGTAGATTGTGATTTTTATTATTTAAAAAATGAAATGTCACGGCCAGATAGGCTTTCGCCTAATTTGAATAAGTAGCGAGAGTTTTTTTTATTTAACCAATGCCGTGTGATATAAATCCTTCTTAGAATTGCATAGTGGCGATAATCATTCTGATGATGGCTCTAAAAATTCAAATGATATTTAGAAGCAGTTGGCTCCTGATAGGTGAGCAGTTTGAAACAGCTGAGAGTAGAATGTAAATACTATTAAAAGGATGTGTGACTGAAGGTGGGGTGTAAGCTTTAAGGCTGCATTTTAGAAGAGGGTTTTTCGATCAAGAATATTAAATGCAAGAAACCAAATATTTACATATAAAAAGAGAATGGAAAGGAAACGGATGCTGCGGTCTTTATTGCCAAATGTTAAGTGGATTTTTTGAAGAATAAAAAGCACAATAAAAGAATGAGGCTAAATTTTATTGATTCAAAGGAAGTCAGATAAAATGCTAAATAAAGTAGTAGAGGTTTCTAATACAATTTTCAAAAGAGATGATTATGAGTGGGTATATGGTAAAGATTTAGGTTTTTATCGCTTTTAATTCATCAATATCTATAATTTTTAATTTAATAAATAAGCCTAGTGCTGTCGCGATTACTAAAAAATTAATTAATAATTTTACACTGACTGATAATGATTCATTGTTATAGCCTAAACAGGTGTCGGCAATCCAATAAATAATGAAACATAAAATGATTGAATAAATAAACTTTAAATAATTTAATTTGTGAATTGAATTTGATTTTAATACAATTTTTGTGTAAATTAACATTAAAAGAAAACTAGCTAATGTGCTAATAGCTGCCCCCATCATGCCCAGTATTGGTATCAGGTAAAAGTTTGCTAATATGTTAAATGACATTGCGAGTATGTTAGAAAGCATTATGTGTTTAGTTTTTTGGGATAATTTGAGTAAAGCAGAAAAAGTGCTTGCGCTGTAAAATAACATATAACTAATTAATAAAATAAGAGTTATATGTCTAGTACCTGTGATCCTTTCTCCGGTAATAAATGAAACAATAGCGTCGCTATTTAAATAAATGCAAATAGTAATAGGAAAAGAGATATAAAGAGGGTAGAAAAACGACAGGCTAAATAGTTTATTCAAATCGTTTTTAAGGTCATTCTCAAACAGTATTTTTAATTTTGGGATTAAATATACATAGAACGGACTGTAGATAAACATAATTACCATCGATAGGGTGTAGCATGTGGAGTAAATACCAGTTGTTTCTAGATTTAGATAATAAGTAATAAAATAGATGTCAGAGCTATTAATAATCCAATTTATTACGGGCAATAAAATAATTGGTGCAGAGAAGAATAAACACTTTCTGAGAAATTTAAAATTAATTCTCCAGTTAACAGATTTCTTAATTATTAATATGTTTGCTGTTAAAATTAAGATAATGGTAAAAAGAAATTGTAAAATAAACATTGTGCATAAATCTTGATGATAGAACGTAGCACCTGTGTTTAAAATAAATAGTATTGCATATATAATTTGATGAGAGTTATAGTGTTTTGTTATTAAGTTTGCTCTGAAATAGGCTGAAGTCATAAGAAACAAAGGCTCTGAGATAATTAGTAGGCTTGCATACCTTAAGGGATTTTCAAATGAATTTTCATCTTTAAAAAATTGATTTAAAAGAAAATTCGACAAGCATAAATAAATCAGGAATAAAGAAATTGTCGATAGAAAAATTGCCAATAATAGTGTAAAGTATTCACCATGATCTTTTCCCCTATTATTGGAAGGTGAAAACCTGGTGTAGGCAGAGTCTAAGCTTAATAAAGATAGTGGAATTAGTAAATTAATCGTTGCAAGAATTTGATTGTAAGCTCCTAAATATTTTAATCCCATAGCATTACTAATTAAAATAGGGGTGAAAATATTTTTGGAATAGAAAATCATATTTACGATAAAAGTTTTAAATAGAGTTGTGCTATATTGGCTCATATTAATTTTAATTAAGAATTGTTTGAAATAATATTAAATTAATTCAATAGAATAGGATAAGTTATAAGTGGATTTATTTTGGATGAAGAATGTTATCAATCGAGTCGAAATGTTTTTTAATATAAAAGTGATTTCCTAAAAAAGATGCAAGGGGTATTCTTCTTCTTTTGAATTGACTGAGTGCATTTTCAGTCTTAAAATTTTGAAGGTAATGATCTTCAATTTTTTTGATTTTATATACATATATAAACCCTCCAGGCAGAAAATATTTTTCGTAAAAATTATTTAATTGATGAATCTGCTTATTCATATCGATTAAATAAGCGGAAAACTCATTTGGAATATAAAAAGCCATCGATTTATTTTTATTTTCAAGCGTATAATTAGCATTGATTTTTTTATGTAAATAGAATTTATGATTATCTAAAAGCAGGCTTGAAGTTCTGTGTATGGGATGATAACTTGAGAAAGGTGCATTGATTGAAATGCAAATGGCGTCATCTAGAAGAGATATCTTCGATATAGGGTTGTGTTCATCATATAAATATTTGCTTTTTGCATGGTTTCTGATGAGCTCCTCTCCCATCTTACCATATGCACAGAATGAATTTATTGGGTGTTCTGATCGACACACATTGGCGCTTCTGCGAAAAAATTCGGGAATAGCACCTGTGGTTGTGTATAATGTATTTAAGTTAAAATTTTTAACAGACCCTAGTGTGCTAAGGAGGCTTCCTTGATAATGGAAGGCCGGTACTAGAAGACAACCTTTTGGTGTTGTAAGGTTTTTCAGGCAGTCCAAAATCTCTAGTGAGTCGGTAAGACTGATGGTGCTATTAGAAATCCTTGATTGGAAATATACTGGTGTAGCTGAAGAAATATTAAGTGATACTAAAATATCATTGAATTTTTTGATGGAGAATTTTTGTTGAAGTGAGACTTGTTCTTCTTCACTGGGTTTCCATTGGTTTAGATTCCTTCTATTTGTGAAAAAGTTTATTAATTTATGAATCATAGTTAATGTATTAAAAGATCAGGATTAGTTTTTAGATTTTTCTAAAATAATTTCTTTGATCTTTTTAAAATCCACCATTTCAGCTATTTCTTCTGGGGTTATAGTAATTGAAAGAGCTTCTTCAATCATTATGATTAGTTGCATATGTTTTAGGCTGTCCCAGGCAACAATAGTTTCAGGTGAACTATCTTCATTGATATCACTTTTTTGTATATTAAATATATTGGCTAAAATTTCTTTTAATTGATCTTCCATGATTATCCTTTCGAATTATATAAATATTTTGTAATGCTGTCTTTTTCTGAAATTAATTTAAAGTTATTATCTGTGTAAAAAATTTTTGTCATTGAGTTTTTATGGGACTTAATATATTGGCTTTCGATGATAGCATCTGATTTGATTTCTTGAAGCATTGATATGATTTTTTTTAAAAATAATTGTTCGATGTTTTTTCCTAAAATTCGGCAACTTAAAAGAATGTTCTCAATAAAAAAACCATCCTGGGTGCTACGAATGAATGCAGCGCCAGTTAATCCATATTCTCCAAATTTATCGATTACGTCTAGCTTTAAAACTAAATGCCCATTTGTTATAAACTTAATTAATTTAGTTTCATCCAGTCTGATAGTACTGAGATTAAATTGATTTGTTTTTTGAGTTAGCTCTGCAATACGTTGATAGGATTCCTCTTTTACAATTTCAATTGTTGAAACAATTTCCAAGGATTTAAGGTAGTCATCGAAAGATTCAAATTTCGATTTAAATTTATTTCTTGTAGCTTGAGTTTGATATTGTTGTGTTTTATCCACATCAATTTGATTTTCTGGTAAATGGTTAAACAAATTGCTTTCTTTTAGAATAAAGGGAATCTCTTGAGGTGTTGATGGAAGAAGTATTGTGTTTATTCCAGGAATAAAAGTACAGACTTCTTCAATTTCATATGGGTTATCATCAATGAATATGACCGATTCCTTCCCAATATTTAACTCTTGAATAATATCTAAAACATTTTCGCTTTTTCTTTTCCAGTTAATTCTGTGAATTGCAAAACTTGCTTCTTTTAATAAACAGTTTTTGCTAGAATTCATAAACTCAATTAATTCATTTTCATTATTTTTGCTGACTAAGCATAAAATAATACCTTTCGATTGTAAATAAATTAATTGTTTTTGAAATTCATAATAACAATTTCCGGGAAATTGTGATTGGTTAATCGCAAGATTATCAGACCCGTCTTCACCAAGTATTCCTTTCCAAAGTGTATTATCTGCATCAACAATAATAGCCTTGATAGGTTGCCCATTTAGATTATTTATAATACGGGTTAGGTTGAAGGCGATTTTATTTAGTGCATGTGATGAAAAAGGTGATTTTGCCATAAACAAAAATCTTTTGTCATATACTTTTGCAGTGCCTATTTCTTCAATGATAGAAGGAAGGTCAAGGAGGTGAATGTGTTTATACTCTTTTGCTGTTTGTGCAATTAGTTTATTTATTGAATCCAATTCAGCAGTCGATTTTTCTGTATGAAATGCGAATGCAACCAACTTATTTAAAATTATAGTTTTATTTATTAATATCAAGTTTTCAAGAATTAGGCTAACCTTTTCTTTGATGATTTTAAATGCCTTTTCTGCGTTTAAGTTATCCATTAAAAATTGGTTCGTATCAATGAAAAAAAGCTCAATAGCATCGTCATCTTGATGTATAGGGCTGTTAGTATTGATGAGATCTTCTAAGACAGTATTGAATGTAGCGAAGTTAATATTAGGATAAAAGCCTGTTTTCAACATGTAATAGCATAAATATGGTTGCAAGCCTTCAATTGTCGCATTTCTATTCATATTAATTTTTAATTCAATTCTAGAATCGGAATGAGATGATATTACTGAGTTGTTGAAAGTGTTTATTTTGACTAAACTTTCTTCAAACATACTAAGCATTCTTCTTAATCAGAGCACAATAATTGTGCGCTTGGATGGAGTTGTTGGTTAATGCTGAAATAGCTTTTACTTCGTAACTAAATTCTTTTATTATAGTAAGATTACAATCTTGAATTAACAACCTTATTTCATCTAAAGTTTTAAATAAAAAGATATGATCAATTGCCGGACAATTAGTACAAGTCGTTATATAGCTAACTCCATTTGAGCTCAATAAGTCATATATTTTATTTAGAAATTGGTGTGGATTTTCTACATGCTCAAGTACTTCGCCCATTGTGATAAAGTCAAATTTTAAATTTGAATCGTAAGTTAAAAAGTCAGTATAATTAAATTGAATATTTCTATTTGGATGTAAATGTTTTGTGATTTTTTTAGTGAGTTCAATACTTGTCTCGCTTATATCTATGGCTTCGTATTCTTTAGCCTTTAGAAGATCCAATGCAATATTTAATAGTAAGCCATGACCAGCACCTACTTCTAAATAATTGTTTGTGTCATTGCTTCTTGAAAGTAAGCATTCTTTAAAGAAGTCGAGCATTTTATTATGATTATCCCATATGTACTGGGATACTAGCAAGCCCAGCATGTATGATAACATAACAATTTTGTCATGGTAAACGGACTTTGATGACTCTTCAAAAGAGGGACATGAATATTTACCAGATTTTGAAAATTTAATTTGTTCTGCCAATGTATCGTTACACAATTGAACAAAACCATCTGCAATTGTTTTTATAGAAATCCCTTCAGAACTCAGTGCCGCTTTGTAATTTGTGATTGTTGATTCGGCTTCGTCAAAAAATGTTTGATTTTTTGTTGAGAGATATGATTTGATCGATTTTTTTTGTAAAGGTGATCTTTGATAAATATTTTCTAGAAGCTCATTAAAATTATTTGTTTTTATAGTCATTTGGATCTAACCTTTAAAAGATGATTAAAGTTTATTTACGCTTTTTATAATATTGATCTTTGGGTATTAAATAGTTTTAAAGTAAGTGGGGAAAACTCAATCAATCAAATGGTTTTCCCTTTTATATTTAGGATGATAGATGAATTATTTCAATTACACCGAAACCATCGACAAAATAAAAGCTTACTTTCTTATTTTGAAATACAATTGCCTTTTTGGGAGAAGAAATGCAAGTCACTTTAACTTTATTCAACTTCAAGTTCTTTATGAATAATTGAGGTTCTTCAGCTTTATAGCATAAATGATAAATTAATTGATCATTTGATTTTAAGATATTTTTTATTGGAGAATTTTCATCATCACTAAAAATAATTTCAATGTCTGGCTGATATTTATTTGTTGCCATAATGATTGAAACTTTTTGTAATTCATCAAAAGTAGGCTCTGTAAAATGATAACCTAATAGGGAAAGAAAGTCTTGTGCTTTTTTTGGATGCTTTACTGCTAATCCTAAGTGATCGAATTGTGGTATCATTTTAATTGGTATCAAGTGGTTTTTTTACATTAAATATCATACCACGAGAAAATCTCGACAACAGCGGTATATTTAATGGAATATGATATAAAAAAGGTATTTCAAGTGTTATGAAATCATGGTTAACATATTCAAATCCATTTCTAAATAATAATCTATAAAATGCAAATGGGTTCCAATCATAAATATGATCCAAATGAGTTCCTGTATCGATAGGTTCTTTTTCAATTTCTTTAAAGAGCCCTTTCAGATTTGGCCAGAGTTGTTTTAAGATAGAAAATGTATTGACTGCGTTTGGGGTTGAAATTATTAGACTTCCACCTGGTTTTAATACACGCATAATTTCAGCCAAAAAGTCAACAGGATTATTTACATGTTCTATTACTTCCATAAAATAGACGAGATCATAGCATTCGCTAGGTAGCTTCTTATCTAAAAAATTCATATGCTCAACTTTGATTCGATCTTGATCACAGTCTGCTTGCTTGACGAAGTCAATAGCTATTTCAATCATATCTTCTGAGATATCAACACCATGCACATCAGCCCCCAATTGATTTAAAATTACAGACCAGAATCCAAAGTTGCAGCCTACATCTAAGGCCTTTATGTCTTTGAGTTCCCCTTCTTTACTATAAAGATGGATTGCTTTGTGAAGCCTCTGGTATCTTTGAAATATTTGCTTTTTATATATATCAAAACGTTTGTTAAAAAACGAGATCTCTCTTTTTTCGCTATGATATGTATAAGATTTGGTATTCACTTTTTATCCGCCCTTGTCTTCTTAAATGAGATTAAATTATAATATTGAATTATTTCTTTGAATTAGCTCTGTCGTCTATTAGTTTTATGTAAAGTTCTTTTTCTTTTTTTTCCATTTGGTACCCATCTATTTCTTGTGCTCTGATCAATTGTTTATCGGCATTTTGTTTTAATATTTGTGGATTCTCGATAATGTTTTTAAAGGCTTCATGGAAGCCTGTTTTATTTCGCGGAACAATTATTCCAGTTTCCCCTAAAATTTCAGGGATAGGCATAGTATCGCATGAAACCACGGTTGTTTCTGCTGCCATTGCTTCCAATATAGGTATGCAGAATCCTTCATACTTTGTACTCATAACAAATATGTCCGTATTGTGATAATAGGTTGGAATATCTTTGTTGGGTACTGATGGGATCATAGTTACTTGTTGAGTGAGCTCTAATTTTTTCACTAATTTTTTCACATCATTTTCGATATCGCCTTGGCCTATAATCGTAAGGTGTGCATTTAAACCTTTAATAGCTTCTACAATTGAAAAGGGGTCTTTTTGATTATCTAATCGCATGACGGTTAAGATATTTAAAGGTCTATTCGAGGACGTAAGTTCCGCTTTTATTTGTTTAGGTTTAAATTTATCGAGATAGACTTTGTTGTAAATTGTTACTAAATTCTTCCCGCCATATTTTCGAACATATGGTTGTAGATAATCTGCTACACATAAAATGGTATCACTATTCTTAAAGGTATGATATTCAAATAAAATGGCCGCATAAAATTTCCAGTTCTTTTCATATTTTCTTTGTTCATCACCTTCATTGTGAACAGACGAAACGGTTGGGATATTATTTTTTTTGCCAGCATGTACAGCAAATGAGGAGCTTGGTCTTGGGCCATGAGCTCTAATTAAATCTGGCTTTAATTCACCAACTTTTTTTCTAATTTTTCGAAAAAAAGAGGGAAGCTTAAGAATACTAACATCACCCATAGTGTGTATGTGTAATTTAGCATTTCCAGCAACTGCTTGCATATCTTCAGGTTTAACGACAACGCTTGATAGGTCTAAAATATGAATTTCATCAAAAAAGTTACAGGGATTCCAATACCTCTCTTTGATCTCACCTTTATTAAGGTAAAGGTGAATAGGATCTGCAGGTATAACGACTAATTTAGTCACTTTACCCTAGTTCTGCTCTAACGGCATTGTAGGTGATATCATCCTGAATTAAATTTAATTTTTTTTCTTTTACCCAGTCTCTAAGTTCACCTAATTTGTGGTAATGATTATAAAATGGGTGCCACCAGTCAAAAGTATCTGTATGACAAATTCTCCAGTCTGGGTTTGGTTTGATAAAAACATGTGTCAGCTGTTTTATGCCTGGGATATATTGTCCAATTATCTGATAGAAAAAATTCATTGGTACTGAATAATAAGACAGATAATACAAAAGTGATTTTGGCATCCTGCAGGTAAAGAATCTGATAAACCCCTGTATTTTAGTTCCAATGACATTCCAGTTTCTGTAGGCGTTAAAACTTATTTGTCCGCCAGGTTTTACATAACGTAAAATTGATTCGAACCCTTTTTTAACACTTGGAGTATGATGTAATACTCCCCATGAATAAACAAAATCGAAAACCTGTTTAACGGGTGGTTTATTTAAATCCCCTTGCGCTAGTACAACATTGTCTTTATCTTTTAATAAACTAAATGCTACAAAAATAGCTTCGCTTAAATCAACTCCAACCACCTTGGTGTCTTCTACTGATGAAATATAATTTACATGTCTTCCATATCCGCAACCAGCATCCATAATTGTTTTCCCATTATAGAATGAATCTTCAATGCCTGTTTGGTGAGCATATTGGGCGTCATAGTTTTCGATCATGCGATTGTATTTTTTCCATTCGTAGCTAAAACTACTTTGTACTTTGTGGGTTCCCATTTCATAAGAGCCAGCGTTCCATTCTTTAGGAACCTCACCAATTTTGGACTTATATTTTTCAATCCAGTGATTATATAATTCGCCAATATTTTCTACGAATACAGGAACGCCATCAATGACGGGATATTTCCTTCCCGAATTTTGAGCGGTTATGAGGCCTTGCATAATATGACCATCTTCAACTTCAAACTCCTCTAAAGTCAATTCATTGCCGGTTTCTGGTTCTGCTAAATAATCAAGCCATGATTTTTTCATTGTAAGTTTCCTCTCTAAAATAATTAAAATCTTCAAAGAATATTTGATGCCATTTTTGTAAACAGAATACTTGCCAGACTGTTTGCCAATCATTATTTTTTTTATCGAAATATGATTGTTGATGTGTTTCAAAAGTCTTTTTATTGATGATTTCAGAAAATAGCCATTCTGAATTTAATGTTTCTGTAAAAAGATGTTTCATAGGTTCTTTTAATTGCCAGCGTTGTTGTGGTGTAGGAAATCCCATTTTATCTTTTCTCTTTATGATTTTTTCTGGCAATATATCGGAAAATGCTTTTCGCAAAATTGATTTTGTTTCAGCAGGTTGTAGTAGTAGGCTTTTAGGAAGTCCCAAAGAAAATTCTACTAGCCGATGATCTAAAAAAGGAATTCTGGATTCAATATTAAATCTCATGCTGTTTCTATCAGCATGATGGAGATAAGCTGGTAAGCCAAAATGAAATAAGGAGTCAAGCATGCTTTGTTGTAAATGGTTCTTAGCATTCATTGATTTCGGCAGTATTGGATTCCCATTTTTTACTAAATTGGGTTGAAGGAATCTATCAAATTTTTTAAATTTTTGATATCGTGCAATATTTTTTCGATTCATCATTATTGTCCAACTACAGGCTGTATTCAAGCTATATTCTTTAGCATAGCCTGTGAAAGAATTAATAAAACCCGCTATATTAAATCCTTTCAGTTGGTCAAGCCAAAGAGCAGGAAAAAAACGGTGATATCCTGCTAATATTTCATCCCCGCCCTGACCATCTAACGTGACTTTAACATCCTTGGATGCTAATCTCATTACGCAATATTGTGCGTACATCCCAAGTGAAAGAAATGGTTCTTCCTGACAGTAAATTAAATCATCAATATCTTCCATTAACATTTCTGGTGTGGGCGTTATTGATTTGTTTTTTACATTTAATTTATCAATGAGCGATTTGATAAATGGTTGTTCATTTGCTTCTGGTTCATCAAAAATTGAGCTGAATGTATTTATGTTTTCAGGATTGGGCAAAAGTTTGTGAATAGAGGCAACTATGGCAGATGAATCTAATCCGCCACTTAATGCTGTTCCAACTGGTACATCTGCTATCAATCTTAATTTTACTGAATCAATCAAGAGATTTTTAAAGGCTTCTTCGGCTTCAGCTGCAGGGACAATAGGTTGAGCGGAAATAGTTTCGTTGATGTCATACCATTTATTAATGATAATATTTAAATCTTGATCAATAATAGCATAGGAGCCACAGGGGATTTTCTTTATTTCTTTAAAGAAGGTGTTGTCTGTCCTAAGATTTTGTTGTTTTAAGTACAGATAGTCGTAAATGGTTTGGTGGTCAGGCTTAGCTTTTATAATATGATGTATTGGTTTTAATTCAGAAGAAAAAATAATAGCTTCTTTAGTTTTTGCATAATACAATGGTTTAATGCCATATCGATCACGACAAAGAATAGTTTTATTTTCCTTTTTATCATGTATTGCAAAAGCGAACATTCCGTTTAATCGATTAAATGATTTTGCTCCCCATTGCTCATAAGCTTTTAGAATGACCTCAGTATCCGTTTTTGACTTAAACTGATAGCCTGAATCCATTAGTTCCTTTTTTAATTCATCGGTATTGTAAACCTCACCATTGTACACCATTGAAAGGGACTTGTTGTCATTAAGCATTGGCTGATGACCATTGGTAGATAAATCCCTGATGCTTAACCTCTTGTGACTTAATGCTATAATACCCGTTTTATTTTTTTTTAATTCATTAAATGGAATAATATTTTTTGAAGTTTTTAATAATTCTTCAGGTGAGTTTAGATCAGAATATTCCAGGCTCTGGTTTGAATCATCAATAATTAAATAGCCACCATCATCTTTGCCTCTGTGCTTTATAAGATTGTTCATGGCAATAATTTTTGCGTTCATATCTGTTTGGCTTTTTATTTGTAAAATACCGTTGAACCCGCACATATTATTTTAAAGCCCCTTGCTTCAGGTTATTAATAGGTAAGGTTGAATTCATGATTGTTTATTCGCCGATAAATAAATTGAGTCGCTTTGAGATTTAAATAGCTTTTCAGCGGTCATCGATAAAAGATCATGTGTGGGCTTAAAGCTTTTTAATTTTTTATCAATGAAAGTGTGTGGAAAAACAAAGCCAAGATTTTTTGTTTTAATGTTTTCAAATTTTGAATTTTGAACAAGCTCTGAAATAGTTTTTGCCGTATAAAAATTAACATGATCTGTTTTTTCTCGCAAGCCTGGTTGTATGGCTTTATCTCTAATAGTGCAGATAACAGAGCCTTCATTAGGCACTCCCAAGAAGAGTTCTCCGCCTGGTTTAAGATACTTATAAAATAAGTCTAATATCTTTTGGTCATCTTCGATATGCTCAACAACGTGGTTGCAAAATATCATATCAAAACTTTGCTCTTTTAGTAAGTCTTCAAAAATATTCCCCATGACTAAATATTCGGCTGAGCCTTCGTACTTTTTAGCTTTTTCTAGTCTTAATAGATTATAGTCAAAGCCGATTAGCTTTTTGTGTGGCAAAGTTTTTAATATAGAAAAATTGGCACCATCACCGCAGCCAAAATCCATTATTACTGATTCATCAGAAAGTTTTTTGCTTAGGATTTCTTTCCAATATTCACACCTTTGTTTGAAGACATGTCTCCAGGCACCTTCCAGCATTTTCTGGACTTGATCATCATTAAACCAGTATTCTTTATCTTTTCCTCTAGTTTCAATTTCTTCTTTAATGGGTTTGATGTCTTTAATGATAATAGGTAATCCCGATTCAGTTAGAATAAACTCTTGTCGGCATTCTTTGCAAAATACTGTTGCTTCAGTTGGGTCGCATAATTCCAACTTTTTTTTACAATTGAAACAGTCAAAGAAATCTAACCATTCGAAATTTTTGTTATTCATGAGTAGCCTTAATTGGTAAATAACTTTTAAGTAATTCTGAATAGGTGCA
Organism: Planctomycetota bacterium; assembly: GCA_002746535.1. Lineage (GTDB taxonomy): Bacteria > Planctomycetota. Next base: position 36,864 of record NVWA01000028.1, on the reverse strand, counting down.
ATAGTTTATCTGGTCTTTTAGTTCACAAATATCATCAAGTATTTGATAGGTATCATTTTCAGGTGTAAAATCTGCGGGATCAAAGTAGAGACTCATGTAGATATTATATTTTAAAATCCATTTAGAGAGTAATTGAAAGAGAGTTCTGAATTCTCCATTTTTTTTATGCAATGCTCCTGGTTTTGGAAAAGCTGGAGGTCTTTTTAGAGAATGCCATGAATCAAAACTACTGAAAGGATGTTTGGGGCAAGTTGCTACTGGAAATTCTAATATGCCCATTTCTGCCAGATATGGTTGACCATAAGAGGTGGTGTTTGTGGATAAAGTTGAACTGGAATATTGGTAATTTAAATCTTTTAAAATGGGATAAATGGCGTCTGTAAATAAATTTCCAAAATGTGGAACTCTAAAGCCTTTTGGTTCGTAGTTAAGTTTTGTTGAAATAACATCATGTGCTTTTAATATTTCATCTTTTTTTTCATCTTGCGTCATTCGGTCAAAATATTTATTGGGACTTAATTCAATGCTATTAGGATGTGACCAAGTATGATTAATGATTTCATGACCGTCATCAATTAATACTTTATGTTCTTCAGGATACTGCTCAACATATTTTCCAATAACGGCAAAACATGCTTTTAGTTCTCTTTTTCTTAATTCATTTGACAAATTTTTAATATTTTTAATATCTCTAACGAGATCTATATCGAAAGATAGTACGAATGTTGGCTTGTCTGAACTTGCTTTTGCATAAAAATTTTCTAAGTAAGTAGCTGGGTGAGTCATGGCCCATAATTCTTTGAGAGATATAGAGAACATGCTCATTGTGGAGCACCTACTGGAGATAATATTTTTATTTTTTCACCTAATGTTTTAATTTGAGACCCTATCCAGAAGTCTGATTTCTTCTTTTGAATTTCATTTTTTATTTGCACTGCTAACTTGGGTTCTTCAATTAATCTTAAAATATTATTGGAAAGACTTTCTATATCATCATAGTGAGATACTAAACCTAGTTTATTGTTTTCGATTAATTGTTGTGCCTCTCCTTTTGGGAAAGCGGCTAAAATGGGCTTTTCGAAATTGATATAGTCGAAAATCTTTCTGGGGATGGCATAAGTGTATTTTTCATCAGCCAAGGAGGTAAATGCAAAGTCACATTTCAGAATCTCTTTTTGAACTTCATCATAAGGAACAAAACCTTTGTATGCAATTCCAGGCATCAGGTGTTTTTTAAATGTCATGTGAAAATAAGGTCTGTCTGGTCCATAGAAATCTATACTCAGTTTGTTTTTTAAATCTGGCCTTTTTTCAAGTAGAAGTTTATAAGCCTGGCAAAGAATTTCTGGTTTTTGATGAGCAGAGATAGCGCCAGCATATATTATTTTAAAAGTATCTTTATTCTTTTTTACTGATTCTTGAATGGTAATAGGTTGGTCATAGCCATTGTGGGTGACACTTATCTTCTCATCAGAAATTTGATATCTATTTTGTAAAGAATCTTTTGCCATGTTTGTGGATACAGATATTAAATCAGCACTATTAATTATTTTCTCTTCCCAGCTTTTTAGGAAAACCCTTTTTCGGCCGTTTGAAGGTGCTTGAACATCAAGAAACTCGTCCCTAAAGTCGACAATAAAAGGGATGTTGTATTTTTCTTTTATAAAATGACCAGCCATCAAGCTTGTAAATGCAGGATAGATAGACAGTATAGCTGAAGTCTCTAGGTTTATATTTTTGATAATATTGTGTATGTTTTTCTTAAAGGCGGTGTACCAGCAATAAAATTGATCAGGAGTGAAAGACATCATTGCTAGTATGTCACCCAAAATAGACCAGTTCATTGCTTTCATGCTATGAATATTGATGTTCTTGTTTTCCTCAGTAATTGAGTTGTCGATATTTAGAGGGCACATAAAACCATGAAGTCTATCAGATTTTAGTACATCAACTTTAAAGCCATTATCAGCTAAATATTTGGCAAAATAATAGCGACTATGGGTGCGTGCCATTGGTGGGTAGTAATAAGAGACCATTAAAATATTTTCGATACTCATGATTGAATTTCTAGGGACTCCGTCCGTGTCATATTTTTTTGGATATGAGTAAGCGTGAAATAAATGTTGATATTGACTAATAATATATATCGGTTCATAAGATTTTGTTCATTCAGCCCATTTTGAATCATTTGCTTATTTATATTTATTTTATTTAGTGCTAAACTTTGACGAATTTGTTGCACTGCGATAAATAGTCATGCGTCAAACTTTTCGACTATTTACATCATTTTGTTTAATACGGTTGACTAGAGGCTTTTGGTCCATTCTTTATAAATACAAAACTGCCAAAATTTTAGCCCATGATCTTTTTTGTTGCTCTGGTGTTCTGCCCATAATTTCTTCAGTGGAGCAATATCAAACGGTCCATTGCTGTCGTTTAGAATGTTTTTTTCAAAATATTGTTTTAAATTCGTTTGAAACCACAAGCCTAGGGGAAGACCAAATCCTTTTTTAGGTCGGTTAATAATGTTTTGTGGAATACGATTTTTAACAGCTTGTTTCAGGATATACTTTTGATTGTTCCCATTGAGCTTTTCTTGATAAGTTAATTGTGCTGCAAGTTCGCATATTCGATGGTCTAGAAATGGGGATCGAACTTCTAATCCATGTGCCATACTCATCCTATCTACTTTAATATTAATATCGCTTTCTAGATACATCATGGTGTCTACCCACATCATCTGATGAGGTGCGCGCAATTGTTGATAGCGATCGGCATATTGAACTATTGGATCCTCTGTGATTTCTTCTTGGTCGGGTGAGAACTGTTTGACCTCTTCATGTGAAAAAACAATGGGGGCTATGTTGTATTTGCTTTTTGAAAGTAAATCAGTTCGATTGTTAAAGAGCACCAACTTCTTTATAAATGAATTCCCATAAAATCCCGGCGGTTCTTTTTTAATAGAAGCTAATAAATTGACGAAGGGGTTACGTATCCAGCCAGGAATTTTAGAGAAAGCATCCATTTTATCTCTGATTAAATAGCGGTAGTAACCTCCAAAGAGTTCATCGGCACCATCTCCAGATAATGCTACCTTCATATATTCTGACGTAATCCTAGATAGATGGTAGGTTGGAAGTGAACTGGGATCACCGTAAGGCTCACCAAAATGTTGAACAATATTTTTTAAATCATTTTCAAATTCATAAGAAATATTTTTACTTATATGATTTGTATTAAATTGTTCAGCAGAATTTTGAGCATCAGCAGATTCATCAAAAGATTTATCATTCATTCCCATGCTGAATGTCTTTAAGTCTTCAATTGATTCTTTAGCATAAGAGGTGATGATTGCAGAATCTAGGCCGCCACTTAAGAAAACACCTAGTGGGGCATCACTTATGAGTCTCTGTTGTACTGACTTTTGAATTCGATTATTTAGCTCATCAAGGATATTATCAATTTGTGAGTTTTCGCTTACAGGAGGTATGCTCCAGTAAGTTTTAGAGCTTATTTTTTTTTGTTTCCAGTGAAGTACTGTAGCTTGTGGGAGTTTGAAAATATTTTTATATGCTGTGTGTGGTGTTGGGATATATCCGTATTTCCAATATAGTGCAATTCCATTTTGATCTAACGGTATATTTTTTCCAAGATAAGATTTGATGACGGATAATTCACTCCCAAAAACCAGTTGACCCTTTTCATGCCAGTAATATAAGGGCTTTTGCCCCATACGATCTCTTACTAAATATAAAGATTGATCATTTCCATCATAGAGAGCAAAGGCGTACATGCCTTCAATGGCATCTAAAGTTTTGTCAATGCCAAATTGATCAATATAATTTAGTAGAACTTCTGAATCAGAATGAGATTTAAATTCTTGATTGGTCAAGTCTTTTTTTAGTGAATTAAAGTTGTAAATTTCACCGTTAAACACTAAGTGTAGGTTGTGTTTACTATGCATGGGTTGCGTCCCTGCATCGCTTAAATCGATAATGGATAATCGTGTATGGCTTAAGCCAATATTATCTTTGTGCCAGAATCCTGATGCATCTGGCCCTCTATGCTTAATTGCTTCATTAAAATTAATTAATGTTTGTCTTGGATCTCTAGGTTGTAGGCCGATATAGCCAGCAATTCCACACATTATTTAATCTTTTAAATTTTGTTGTAGACCGATAGTGTCTATGATGATTTTTTCATCAAATGAGTTTCGATGAATATGTTTATATTCTTTATGGTTGACGAGCAAACAAAGAATATCTGACTTTTCAATTACTTCTTTAACGTCAAATAGTGGAATGTTTTCAACTTCCTTATCTTCAATATTAGGCTCATTGGCAATAACATTATACTTTTCTTTTATTAATGTTGTCGCAATTTCCATCGCTGGACTTTCTCTAAGGTCATCTATATCTGCTTTAAAGCTTAATCCCAAGCAACCAATTACAGGATTAATTATCTTTTTTGATTTATCTTTTATTTTATTAAGTACCCATTGGGTTTTACTTAAGTTTACTTCCCGAGCAGTACGTATAAGCTTAGATTCTTCAGGACAAGATGAAACAATAAACCATGGGTCAACAGCTATACAGTGGCCCCCAACACCTGGGCCAGGGCTTAATATATTAACGCGTGGATGCTTTGAAGCCATTTCAATTACCTCCCAAACATTAATATCAAGTTTGTCGCATATTATTGAAAGCTCATTAGCAAAAGCAATATTGACATCACGATAGCTGTTTTCAACTAGCTTAGTAAGTTCGGCTGTTCTAGAATCAGTTAAGTAAATATTCCCGCTACAAATTTTTTCATAAAATTCACCAGCTTTTTTAGAGCTTTCATCGTTGATGCCGCCAATGATTCTATCGTTGTCGACTAGCTCTCTAATGATATTGCCTGGCAATACTCTTTCAGGACAATGAGCGATATAAATTTTATTTTGCAATTCAGGTCTCGATTTAAAAATTTGTTCTGCAATTTTTTCTGTTGTGAATGTAGGGGACGTTGATTCCAAAATTATTAAATTGTTTTCTCTGATAAAAGGTGTTATCGCTTCTGTAGCTTTCATCACATATGAGATGTCGGGGGTTTTTACATTGTTTTTTTCGTTGAATGGAGTGGGTACTGCTAAAATAAAAACATCGGATTCAATGGGTTTTTGGGAAGCTTTTAGATTACCACTATTTACAGCTGATTTAACAAGTATGTCAAGATCCGGTTCTACAATATGAACTTTTCCTGAATTAATTGTATCGACAGTTTTCTTTGTGATATCAACGCCATGTACTTTGAATCCTTTGGTGGCTAAAAGTGACGAAATAGGTAGTCCTATATAGCCAAGTCCCATAACGCATATTTTTAAATTATTATTTTTCATAGTCACGTTCCTAAAATAGCTTTGTATATATTCAAGTGTTCATTTGAAATATTATCAATGGAAAAATGAGCTGTAATTTTTTCTCGAGCAGCTTTACCAATTTCTTTTTTCGTTTTATGGTCTAACTGAATGAATTTGAGTAGAAGTTCTGTGAATTCATTTAAATTTTTTGGTTCAAAAAGAAATCCATTTTTATTGTATTCAACCACATCAGAAATAGAACCAACGTTTGTAAGTATAACAGGTTTCTCACATGACATGGCTTCAAGCATCGAAGATGGTAGCCCTTCACTATCTGATGTTAAAACAAATAGATCGGTATTTTGATAGTATGGTGGGAGGTCATTAATGCCTACCTGGCCTACCCATTCAATATTTGAATCGATTTTTAATTTCTTTGCTTTTTCTTCCATTTTTTTTTGTTCACCACCAGTGCCAACAATAGTCAGCTTCAAGGGAATACCTTTGTCAAGTAAATATTTTATGCCTTCTAATAGTAATTCAATATTTTTTATGGGAACAATTCTACCAACCCATAGGATTCTTAAGAAGTCTTTAGTTCTAGCTTCTTTTTGGGTGGGAGCAAATTTTTTGGTATCAACAGCAATGCGAGAGAAGAATGTTTTTTCTTCTGGGTATTGCAGATCTTTTATGAAATTTAATGATTCATTCCCTAAGCAGATAATCCCATCAAATTTATGTATGATTGATTTTAACAAACGATTTTTTTTATATTTTAAAAGCATCCTGTAGTCAGTGCCATGTAGCGTTAGAAGTGTTTTTTTTCTTAAAAAAATGTTTGCCATTAATGCGATAACACCGCAAGGAAAAAAATGTGCATGTAGTACCTGACATTTTCTACAGCATAAAATAGTTTTCCACCAAAAGGATAATAAAAAAAAAGGTAATTGTAATTTTGCCATCAATGATGATGATAAATCTGTTGGGATCCCTGAATCTGTCGCTAGTTTTTGCATAGAGCATGGGAAAAAATATTGAAAACGATTGATTTGAATATTACCCCATATCTCTTTTTTTTTAATTTTTGATTCCCCCGGCATAATGACCTGATATTGTAGATTGTTGTTTAGATGAACTGTTTTTTCTAGAATATTATGAATAAAAATACCAGATATATCATCTTTGGAGCGCGGGTAAGAAGTTGTTAATAAACCAATTAGCATTGTTTTAGGGGAGGTACTTTCTTATATGTGGTCCAACTATTTTTTGAACTGTAAAAGGTATTCTTGACCAAATAGCACTCAGCTTTTGCATTGCTTCACTGCGATAAATCATTACATTTGTGTTTAAATTTTCTGTATCTTTGGATAGGATGTGATTCTGAATGATATAAGGTGTGGACCCCCATTGTTTTTTAAAATTAAAAGTACCAGACTCCATTTGGCTTCTACCCATATCAAAAAATTTAAAACCATTGTTTTGAGCTCTTTTAATTGCATGCCAATACATCAATAAATTTGGACAATATTTATTGTAATCTTGTAGTGTAGATGCAAATGGGTTAGCTGATGTAAGTTGATAGTCTATAATCAACATACCTCCTATAGTAGTATTTTCTCTATTGGCTGTCAAGAACAAGGACCGTTCCTTAAAATGCTCTTTTATTTTTTGAAAAAAAAGTTTCTTATGCACAGGTGTTCCCAGTCGACCTACATTTCTTGCATAGACGTCATAGAATCCGTTAATATCATCATTTTCTAAAATATGTACACCAGCTTTTTCGGCTTTTCTTATTTGTCCTCTTCTCTTTGAGCCAATGCTCTTCCAGAGAATTTCATTATTTTCTGGAATGCTTAAGATCATGGAGACTTCTTGCACTTTTTCTTTTGAATCGTATTGATTCCCCAAATGCCTTAGTTCAAGTTGAGTTGTTTTTGTATTTTTAAAAATGAATTCTGAAAACAAATCTTCCCAAGATTTATTTTCAGGTTTTGTAAGCTGTAGTACCCCTCCATAACCATTAAAGGCAACACTGACTCCCATTTTTTTTAATTTAATATTTTTGATTTGGGTAATCGGGAGTACGGCCGTGATATTATTGCCATCAAGTGCCATTAAATAAAGGGATGATAAGTTATATGATTCTTTTAATATATTTTTCCATTCATATAGATGGCAGTAGCTGCCTTGTGGGTGTGATAAAACAAACTCATTCCATTTTACCTTATCATCAGAAGAGGCTATTTTTATGTTGATCATGAAACGTTGATCTCGTTTAATATTTCTTGATAGGTTGAGATTTGATCTTTAAATTTTTTGATCAATCGTATTAGCCTCTTTTCTACCATTTTTCCTTTGATCAAAAAATAAAAAGGGCGGTGTTTACCTAATTGAGGAAATTCTTCTTCTGAAATATCGATAGCATGCGAATAGAATCCGGTATGGCCACGTTTTAAACTTTGTTTGATTCCTCTTGAAATATAAGTGGAACCGAAAAAGCGAAGGAACGGACCGCCTGCTGTTGGAAATTTAAAATTAAATAATTTGTAATAAGACCAGGGGAATTCCAAAATGGTGCGTTCGTTGTTTTCGTTATTTTTTTCTAATGAACCTTTTTTAGGTGTGTAGGGTTTTGTGTCAACACCCCTTAAGCTACCGCCGGATTTTTTATAAATGCTATTGACGCATACAGAGCTATCGTAAGAAAAGCCACAGTCTTCCAGGATGTCGATCATTTCGCCGCAGACATAAGCCCCTGGAGCACGATAACCATTTACTTGTTGCCCTGATTGGTCCTCAAGAATTTTTTTAGATGCTAATGTCATTTCCTTAAATTCGTCTGCAGGATATCGCATTTTATCTTCAGCGGGGTCGTATTTAGAATAATGATACATTCCGTGACATCCGATTTCATGTTTATCTTTTATGATGGACGTAACAATTTCTGGATATCGATTTGCGAGATCACCAATAATAAAAAAGGTAGCTTTTACATCGTAGGTTTTAAGAATTTCTAAGATACGTTGAATGTATTTATTTAATTTATGAAATTCGAAATCATTTTCTTTTTCGAAGTCATTTATCGTTTTGTATTTTGAAAAACTTGAACCTATGACTGCCGGCCCATGATACCAATCTTCAATGTCGATTGATAGAGCCACTTTATTCACTTTTGCAATCTCTCGTTATCCTGCATATCAAACCACATGCCGAATAATAGAAAGAGTGTTGTCAGCATTGTCATTAGTGAGCCTAACAGGAAGTAATTGTCTCGAAAAATCTCTTCTGTTTGTAGTATGTAGATTAAGTTGGCGAAAATTGCGATATCTAGCCCTAAACAAAAGATGAACATTAAATAACATAAAAACAATGGGTGAAAATCATTCAAGAAATACTTCACCACTAACCGTTTTAGAAATAATTTTATTAGAAGGAAAGAAATTTTTGGTATCACTATAGGAATTTTCATTTTTGATTTTTCGCCTATATTATAAACAGGCTTGATCGGTACTTCTTTAATAATGAATGATCCTATGTTTAATTTTACCAGCATGTCATTTGGCATGCCGTAAGAACGGTAAATGCTTGATAATGATATTGATTGAAGTGCTACTAAATTAATGGCAGTATATCCTGTTTGCGTATCACTTATATGCCAATAGCCTGAAGCAATTTTTGTTAAAATAGATAAAACAGAATTTCCAAAAAAACGTTTCCAAGGAATAACTCTGCGAGCAGCTCTATGAATTAATCGGTTGCCTTTGACATAGTCGACTTCCTCATTTACGATAGGCATGCAGATTGATTCTAATTCCGCTGGATCCATCTGACCATCACCGGCCATAACGGCAGTGCAGTCAATGTCATGGTCACGACACCATTTGTATCCAGAGGCGATACTTCCACCTACTCCACCATTTTTTTTATGATCGATTATAATTAGCTTTATTTTATTATTGATCTCATGGATTTCTGAAGGGATATGTTTTTTGTCTTCTTCTTCAATCATCTTTAAGGCCATATCATCTGCGTATGAAAAACGACTACTTCCATTTTTAGTTTTTTCGACTACTGGTAAAATGGATTCAAGGTTATATATTTTTTGAATTTCTAAGATCGTATTTAGCGTTTTGTCTTTTGAATGATCGTTGATAACCACAATCCGATCAACAAAAGCAGGCATAGATTCTATAACATATGAAATTTGTGTTTCTTCGTTGTAACAGGGTATTACCACCCCAATGGTTTTTCCCGAAAGCATTCAGGTATCACCTTTCTTAAAAATATGTTCAATTTATCGACTTTTAAAGGTTTAAAATCAATCATCAATAAAAGTTTTAGTATAGTAAATAATCACCTTAAAGGAGAAGGGACTCCGTCCGTATCAGCTTTTAATGAAAAATCCGTTTTCTAATTATATTTTTAATATTCATAAGTTATTTAAATACAAGAGCTTATGAGTTTTATTGTTTTAAACAGGTAGTTTTTATATTTTATACTTTATAAAGTATATTTTACAAGATTTTAGTGAAATTTTGGAAGATAATTTGCATATAAAAAACTAATTGTTGAGCTTAGAAGTGTACGAAACGTAAAGACTAATATCTTTTTTAATTGTTCGAATAATGGTATCCATTCATTGCATAGAAAAAATTTACCTTATCCAGATCTAGGCAGAATTTTCATATCTCGACAGGCTTAATAGGTTTATTAAGTTGAATCTTTTCCTTAAGTTATTTTTTCTATGGATAAGTGTTCGATGGTTTAAATGGTGTAAAAATGTAATGACTGCTATTACATCTAGAATTAATAAACAGAGGGGCATAATTTCTCATACCTGGACCTAAGTCAAATTTGATAGATTTGGGATAGTCGAGGCAACTTAAATTAATTTAAAAACAATCCATATTAAGACCCCAGTAATGACTTTTTAAAATCAAATATAGTAAATGACAATAAAATTTAATGATTTGTGAATGTGAGCTCAATGAATCAATTTAAAGTAATCTATAAAGGCACTATTCTTTAAAATTTGTTTAAATATGTCAAAAATAAACAGATAATTAATAAAAAGTCAAAACTTAACTTTTAGGAATAACATTGAGTTCTCGGCAAATATGTAAAGTTATCAATTCTGATTCTAAAAATCGAAAAATTACCATTGATGTTGAGGGGAAAATTTTAAAAGTTGAAAAAATCATTGGATTGGATTTCAGGCCAGGTGATTTTGCTTGCTATCAAACCTTTGACGGATTTAAAAAAAGTTTGGTTGTTGCATTAAATCCTGAAGAAATCGAAACAATAAAAAATGATGTAGAAGATAATTCCTTAGATCAGGATTCTCAAGATGCAATGTCTCTATTAGAAGATGACTTTAGTCAATCTAATACGGATAGAGGAGTAGTTCCTCTCGATGAAGAAATTTTCAATAGCCAGTTGGAAGAAGAGCGAAATAGAAAATCATTGATTCAGGGTGACATCAATGATCAAGATGCTGTAGAACTGATTGGTAGTCTTTTTGATGGGGATTTGTCAGTTAAAGAAGAAGCTAGCACTGTACGAAAACTTTTTCCAATGGTAGCAACTCAGCATTCACAAATGGATAGCGAAGCAAAAAAGAATTTCTTCCAAAAAGCAGATGATGTCATTATACGAAAGCTTATTAATGAACAATCGAATAGAGAAGTACATGATTTTTTAAGCGGTATGATAAATAGAATTGATGATGAGAAAGGTCATGATGATTTTTTTCGAAATTTAAGTTTTTATCTCGATAGACTTAAAAAAATGCAAAGAAAGAAACATCTAAGTTCCAAAAAAATGGGAGTTATCTTTTATCCTGTGTATATTTATTACGTTAGAAAATTTACCCGTGAAAAAATTGACGATTGGATTGAATCTAGCGTTCAGTTTTAAAATTCTCCAATACCATCTTTTTCAATTTAAGTTTTTTTTTCGATCTGATAAACCCTAAGCAAAGAATTTAGAAAGCGTCTAATATGATTATAAGTAGTGTTGAAGGGAATGTTCACTGGCTTGACGGTGGCGCCATGTTTGGAAATGCTCCAAAGCCAATGTGGGAAAAGTGGGTTGAGGTAGATGATGACAATCGTATTCCCATGGCAGGACGAGGTATATTATTAGAAGTAGAAGGTCTCAAGATTCTTTTTGAAGTTGGAATCGGTAATTATATGGAACCTAAATTTTGTAATCGATATGGAATTGAAAATGCTGATCAGTCAGTATTATTAGAAAGCTTAAAAGCATTAGATGTCAATGAAGGTGACATAAATTTTGTAGTTTTGTCACATCTTCATTTTGATCATGCCGGAGGTTTAGTACCTAGTTGGCCGGGAATTAATCAAGACGATTGGTTACTTAGGTTTCCAAACGCACAGTATTTGGTAGGCAAAGAACAGTTTGATCGTGCATGTAATCCGCACAGTCGAGACAAGGCCTCATATATTCCTTTACTTACAGATAAACTTAAAGCTACGAACCGTTTATTACTTGTTGATGAAGAAACTGTTTTACCTCCRTCCTTAGCATCTTTTTTATCATTTAGTTTTACCCATGGCCATACCCCTGGTTTAATGCATAGTTGGATTAAAGGTGAGAAGTTTGGTGTTCTCTTTTGTAGTGATTTAATTCCAGGTTTGCCTTGGGTTCATGTGCCATTATCTATGGGTTATGATCGATATCCTGAGAAAGTAATTGAAGAAAAAAAGAAAACGTTAGATCGAGCAATTGAAGAGAATTACTATTGTTTTTTTACCCATGATGTTGATATTCCTATGGCATCTGTATATATCAATGATSCCGGCAAATATCAAGGCAAAGAGAAATTTGATTCTGTTGTAAAACTAGCGATATAGTTGCAGGGTTAGAATTAATTGTAGCTTAAATTGATGGATAGGAGCTTCCCCTCGTTTTAAATATTAAAGGGGAAGAGCTACTATTAATTTTTTTAAGGTTTGAAACCTGGGAATTTTGTTTTGTTATTGATTGCTTTAATCATCGTTTTAGCGACGTTTGCATATCTGTTATTGGCTTTTGAAGCAATTTCTAATTGTTTTAAAGCGTAGTCTTTTTCTTTTAAATGTGCGGAACACATTCCAACCCAGAAAGGTAATTCAGGGTTTTTTGAAGAAGAGGTTAATGCTGAAAATAATCTTCGAGCGCTTGTGTATTCACCCATTCCATAAAGTGATTTTGCTTGACCAAAAAGATGTCTTAGATTTCTAGTTTTTGTATAAGCCATCTTAAATGATGCTTCGGCTTCTTGATATTTTTGCAAACTTAAAAGTGCATATCCATTGCCAGCCATGGCCTGCGATTCATTAGAATCAATTTCTAGTGCTCTTTTGAAAGATAAATGTGCTTTAGCTGATGCTCCAGAATTAAGTTGTGCGTAACCTAGCCACATATAAGCTTCCTCATTTTCTAGGTCTGCTTTTACAGCGTCTCCAAAATATATTGATGCTTCTGCATATTTCTTTTTTCTATAGGCAAGTCTACCTAGACCTAAATGTGATTCGCAAAATTGAGGCGCTTTTTCAGCTGCGATGCCAAAGAATAATTCGGCTTTTTCAATATTGTTTCTTCTTAAATAAAAATCCCCAATGTAATAATTATTTTCAGGTTTTTTCTCTAGATCACTTTTATATTTTTTATTTACATGTTTTACCCAATAGCCCTCTAGATTGCTTAAATCAGAACCAAAGTTTTTTTTGAAGGCTATTTTTTGCATTTCAAAGAATGTAGCCTTTTTGCCTCTAAGCACATTATTCTTAACATTGCTAAAACGTAAATCCTTTAGAAACTTTAAAAATCTAGAAGAATATTTTGGTGATGAAGTTAAAAATTCTACAACAGACCACGCTTGCGTGTATACAATTTCCGATTTTGCCGATTTATCGGCAACAAGTTTTAAGTTGTGAGCATTATCAATTTTTAAAAATTGATCAAATTTCCAATATTCTCCCGTTTGAACAAGTTCATAAAGAATGGCTTTATTTTTAGACTTTTTTCTTTTAGTTTTTTTATCAGATGGAAGGCCATAAGCAAATAGCTCTGCAAAACCTTCGTTTAACCACGCTGGAACAGAGTTTTTGGGTCCTTGAAAAGACATTAGGTAGCTCATTAAATATAAGTGACCTATTTCATGATATAAGCTAGCGATGACACTTTTAGGTGTTTTGTTTGCTACAAAAGCTCTGATTTTTCTAGTCGCAAATGATTTTTTATCGACATCAGTTCCGACATCTCGACCAATCGAGAAATAGGCTCCTGGAATCCCTTGTTTTGCTCTATCCTCTTCTTTTACTCCTGTTTGATCAAACCATTCATTAGCAAAATCTTTTTGAGTATCCCAAATTCGATAGTGAACTTTCCCCGATATTCCAAACCATTCTTCATAAATATTGGTCGGAATCCGTCCGCCAACTTTTGTGTTCTTTTTCAACTCATTCTTGAAGCGTTGAAATGCTTGTGAGTTTGAACTCAAATTACCTGTTAATATTCCTGCTGGCATTCTAAAGATTTTTGTGAAAAATCTTTCGGCGGCCAGAACTTTTCTTTTAGCTTCTGAAAGAAACTTCTTTGGAAGAGTATTACTAACTTCAATTATGTAATTTTTAGTAATTGCTCTGTGGAAAGGGTATTTTTTCTTTTTTTTAGCATCAGTAATATTTAGACAGATAGTTGCTAAAAAAATCAATCCGATTATTTTCACATTTTTCATATTATTGGAAAGTTCCTTATGTTAAATTTATTAGGATGAAATAGTAATAATGTATAGACGAATTGCAAAGGTATATTTTAGAGCTGGGTAGGCTAAAAACTAAGATTTCTTTTTTTGATTTCTTTTAGCTAATTTCTTTTCAAGTTTCCATTGTTTATATTCTTGCTGAGTGTGCACTTTCTTAATTTTAACCTTTTCTTTTGGTTTATTCTTTTTTGCTGAACTAGATTTAATCTTTCTTATTTCCCGTTTTTTAGCATGTTGCTGCAACGCTTTTTCTTTTGAAGGCATGATCATTTTTTTCTTATGTACTATCTGCTCCCAGTTTTTAATTGTTATGACAGGGATTTTTTGTCGAATTAACTTTTGAATTTTTTCTAGACACATCATGTCATCTTCAGCAATTAAGCTGATTGAAGTTCCGCTTTTACCGGCTCTTCCTGTTCTGCCAATTCGATGCACATATATTTCGGGGTTATTTGGCATATCGTAATTGATGACATGAGAAACATCTTTTATGTCTATGCCTCTTGAGGCAATATCAGTTGTTATTAAAATTTTTGCTTTTCCTTCTTTGAATAATTTCATGGCGAATGATCTTAAAGATGCACTCTTACCGCCATGTATCATTGCCACAGAGAAATCACTTTCTTTTAGCTTTTTAAAAACCTTCTCTGCTCTTGCTTGCGTTCTGAAGAAAATAATAGTTGATTTAGGTTTTTCAGTATTTAAAAAATCTTTTGTGAAAGCTAATTTAGATTCTAACTTTAGGTATTGAATTTTTTGATCAATGGTTTCGGCTGGTTTTGAGAACCTGTTTTTGCCGCCATCAACGACAACTTTTTCATAATCCTTTGATAATAATTGTCTTGTAAACCTTTCAATATTTTTATTGATGGTTGAGGTAAATAAAACAGTTTGTTTTTTAGGAGGCATATAATAAAGAATTTTTTTAACGGTTGAAAAGAATTTTTTCTCCATTAACTTATCAACTTCATCTAGTACTAATATGTGACTATAACCAACAATTTTACTATCCTTCTTCAACCAAGTTAATAGTGCATTGGGTGTGGCAACTAAATAATGTGGATGTTTTCTAAGTTCTTTTGACGTGAGATTAGGTGCCTTATCTTTAATGCAAACATGGACAAATATGGGGAAAAATTTTGTAAATTCACTTATTAACGCGGCCGTTTGAGTTGCTAATTCTTGAGTTGGTTCGATGATCAATATGTTCATCTTTTTTCTTTTTAATTCAATTTGCTTCTGTATGAAAGGTAGGCTAAAAGCGCCAGTTTTCCCAGATCCTGTTTCTGCGATACCAAGTACATCTTTTCCAGATTTTAATATGGGGAAGGACAGCATCTGAATTGGAGTAGGAATTTGATATTCCATATCATTTAATATATTTAATAGTTTTGGAGATAAATTTAAATCTTTAAACGTGAATTCATTGGTCATGCCAAAAAGGTTCCTTTTTTTTGTCTTTCAATGCAGAGAATTTATTCTGCCATAGCTCGATTTCATTTTGATCAATAGTTACTTCATAAATATTTTGTTCTTCATTTGCTTCTAATAGGATATCTCCAAACGGAGAAACAATCATGGAATTCCCACCAAGTTGGTAGCTATCCGTGCCGCCAACACAATTGCAGGATATCATGAAAGATAAATTTTCAACGGCTCTACTTTGACAAAATAGTCGGTAATGCTCAATTCTTTTTAAGGGCCATGCCGAAGGTGTGACTATTATATTGGCACCCTTGTCAGCTAGTTTTCTGAATTGTTCTGGGAACCTTAAATCATAGCAGGTGGAAAACCCAAAAGTTCCCCAGGTAGAAACTGCAATGGAAATAGAATCACCTGCAGATAAAAGTTCATGTTCGCGTCCGGCGTACGTGAATAGGTGTATCTTACGATAGGTTGAAATTATTTTGCCATCGGCATCGATTGTTACGGATGTATTATAAAAGTTGCCATTATCCTTTTCTATGAAACTACCCATTGAGATAAAACATTTTTTTTGTTGAGCAAGATTTCGAAATTGCTCTACAAGATTGCCTGTTATTGATTCGGCCGATTCATGAAATTCATCAAAAGATAAAAAACCAACTGCCCATAGTTCAGGCAAACAGATCAGATCGCCCTCTGCTTCTTGAACCATTTCCATGGCCGTTTGCACCCTAGAATCAAAGGTGCCGGCTACGGCATCTATTTGTAATATGGAAACCTTCATTACTTAAATTTTTGAAGAGAAGAAGAAAGTTTCATGTACCATTTGCCGTTTTCTTTTGTCCAATAAAGAAGACCTTCTCGAGTTTGGGATTTATTAATTGTTAAAAGTTTTGCCGTAATGCTTGTCAAACTACTGGCATTCAATCCGTTTGAGTGAACTTCAACATTCGTGATCTCTACATTTGTTATATGAACTTGTTCGGGGGGTACTCGAAAAAGATCCTCAATTAATTTTGGAATATTCGCTTTATCCCGATCTTCTTCATTATGCAAAGAAGCGGCGTTTTCATACGCTTTATATTTAATGTCTTCATAGAATTTCCAAGTATTTTTAAACACGGCTTGTTTATCAGTTAATGGAACACCAGGCAACAATCCTTTATCCCAAACATATGCTAAACCAACCACAACTACAATTAAACTCACAATTACAATTAGTTTTTTCAATATTCATCTATCCTTAATTTCATAACCGAAATCATAAGAAATACTAGGGAACTTACAAGTAGAATGGCAAAGGATGCTCCTAGTATCGACCAGTCTAAATCGGCGCCTTTTTTTGATATATTTTCAAGGGCTTGATAGCACCATTTTGAAAGAGTAAATGACTGAATTGTTTCGCTATATTTTTTTTGAGATCCAAGGACGAGTTCTGAGAAAATAATTTGTGGTATGATTAAAAATGGTATGGAGACGACAGCTGACTTTGAGGATTTTGCAAAAGTAGAAATGACTAGGCCTAAACCGTTGCCAGCGATACATGTGATGAATAAAAAGATAAAAAGAAGAATAATGTTTCCGCTCAGATGTAGTGATCTTGTTACCACAAAAAGTAAGATAACAATTTGGATAATACTTATCACAGCCATCACAAGAGTTTTTGATAATACATATGCCGTTAGGCTTAAACTAAACATTCGTTCTCTTTCAAGTATTGTGCGTTCTCTGACGATTTCGCATGACGTATTCATGCACCCAATGAAGATGACTGAAAAAGTTAATATAAAATAGGTGGGTTTGTCGGATTCATGAAAGGCCAAACTTATGAGCCACCCCGTAAACGCGGGTAGCAGAAGAAATAATATGGTGCCTGATGAATTCAGGAGAAGTGCAATATTGCGTTCAATTAAAATATTTAGATGATGTTTAAATCCAGGAGGGTTTTTCATCTTTTAAGTTCACCCATTGGAAGTGCTGCTGCGCTAAGAAATTGTGAGGCTGTAAATTTTTGATGCCATTGTTCGGCGGAAGAATCTCTAATTTTTTTAAATAAATCGGCACTATGAATAATACCAAAAAAACTTTTCATATTACTAAGGGTGCCATTAAAAATCAGGTATCCCTCCATCATTATTAGTAATCGGTCGACTTTATTTAGATATTCCATTGAGTGGGTTGTTAGGATAATTGTTTTCTTTTCTTTTTTAAGGTCGTTTAAAAGTATCAGTAAATCTTCTTCGGTAGCAGGGTCTAGACCAGAGGCAGGTTCATCTAGAATTAAAAATTTTGGGTCAGCAATTAACTCTATTCCAATGTTGACTCTTTTGCGTTGGCCACCAGAAAGTTTACGAACTTTTAAATGTTTTCTTTCTTCGATCCCTAATATTCTTAAGTATATACCAATTTTTGCATTTATAGCTTCTTCCGAAAGACTTGGTGGTAGCCTTAATCTAGAAGCATAATAAAAATTTTGAAATACAGATAAATCTTGATGGATGATATCGTCTTGGGGTACATAACCTAAGTCTTTTCTGAAGTCATCAATATTCTCAGTCATTAATCCGCCGTTACATTTGATAATACCGGAAGAGGGTTTATTGATGGATATCATCGTTTTAAGTAATGTGCTTTTGCCGGAACCTGAAGGTCCTAAAATTGCTGTGATTTCTCCAGGATATATTGCTAGTGATATATTATTTAAAATATTTTTTCCACCTGCTTTGAAGCTAATGGCAGATAAAGAAATGGATGCGGGCATATAGGCTCTGTAATTGGTTTGAATTATATATTCATTATATATTTGTAAACTTCCAATGGAAGTTAAACCTATAAAATTGAATAGTTCTGCTTATACAAAGACATCCTTTGAAATCATAATTATTCTACACAGAGACAAAATGGCACAGAGATAAAAACATTGACCACGCCCTTTTTCTAAATAGCATATTTTCTCTTTGAAATCAGAATTGTTAAATCTTTTAAGAATGAAAAAATGAAATTATATTTAGTTATGATGATTTGTTTGTTTTTTATTGGACACATATTATTTGGAGAAGATGTTTTAGTTAATGGTACTAAAACAGTACTCCCGAAAACAGTTAAAGAAGGTGCCGTTCTTGTTGAAATTTTTTCATCAAAAAGCTTTTTTGAAGCTCCTGTATGGGATGTTAAACATCAGCAATTGTATTTCACTGGATATAAGGATAAATATGATCGAGTGAAAAAATTTATTAAAGTTGGTGATGCATCAGATGTTGAAAATACAAAAGGAGTTGGTGGTACATTTCTTGGAATCAATGGAAATTTATTAGCCGTTAATTGCATCATTCCTGAAGTATTGAGTTATGAGTTAACCCCTGAGGGTCCTGTCAAAAAGAAAGTATTAGCTTCGGATAAAAATTGGCTAAATCCTAATGATCTTTGCCAGCTTAAAAATGGAAGTATTTATTTTACTGATCCAGACTTTAAGCAAAAAAAGCGAAGTGCTGTCTATCATTTATCTAAAAAGGGTGTTGTTGCAAAAGTGATCTCAACTATGTCTATACCAAATGGAATTATTGCCTCGAGAGATGGCAAAACTCTATATGTGAGTGACAGTCATTTGAAAGAATGGAAAAGTTTTTTGATTATGGAGGATGGAAAATTAAAAAATGAAAAAGTATTTTTTAAACCCAAAACTAAAAGCAAGAGATCTCCTGACGGTATGACGATTGATGCAAAGGGTAATCTGTATTTCACTGGCCTGGGAGGTCTTTGGGTTGTGACTCCTCTAGGCAAAGCAATTGGTTTTATCAAAGTGCCAGAGTTTTGCTCTAATGTTGCTTTTGGAGGTAAAGATTTTAATGAGCTTACTATAACATGTGGGAAAAAGGTGTATCGATTGAGTATGAATGTAAAAGGGAATCGTTAAAATAATTTATTACAGTTTGTTTAGTTGTTAATCAAAGAAAAAATAACCATTTTTGGTGGGTACAATATGAGATTACTTATAATATTGAGTGCATTAATATTATGTTTTTCTGTAAGTTCTATTAGTAATGCAAAAGGAAAAAAGAAAAGAATGAGTCGATTAATTAGAAACCTTGAAGCTAAAAAAAAGCAAGTTGTAATTACTTATGGCACAAGCCTGACTTCGCATGGTGGATGGGTTAAAGAGTTAGAAGGGATTTTAAATAAACGATATCCCAAACTCGTGACAAGCATTAATAGTGGTGGGTCTGGGAAGTGGTCACAGTGGGGATTAGTTAATTTAAAAAGTCGTGTGATTATGAAAAAACCAGATACGGTGTTTATTGAGTTTAGTATGAATGACAGCGTTGAGCGATTTGACTGTTCTGTCAAAAAATCTAAAAAGAATCTTGAAACAATGATTGATATGATTTTAAAAAGTAATTCAAAGTGTGAAATTATTTTGATGACAATGACTCCTGGAAATGGCCAGGCAGATAAAAGAGTAAACATTAAAAAGTATTACGAAGTTTATCGTCAAGTTGCAAAACAACGAAGACTTCTATTGATTGATCATCATCCTAATTGGCTCAAGTTGCAATCTAAGAACAAAAAACTTTTTGATAAATATGTGCCTGATTCAATTCATCCTACTCCTGAAGGTTGTTCTGAAATTATTACCCCCGTAATAGTTAAGGCATTAGGGATGAAAACTAAAAAGAGAAAAGTAAAAAGGAAATAGTGCTTATTTCCTAGAATTCATCTCACTGGTAATGTATCATTTATAATATTTTTTATCTTTGTGCGTAAGCCCAGCGATACCAATTTTTTGTCAAAGTGGCTACTTTTAAATTAAAAGCATTTTTAACCATGTCTGTGATTCGCTTATTGTTAGCACTTTCTTTGATTAGATTAAATAATTTATTTTGATCACCTTTTTTCTTTTTAGAACGCAAGATTACATATCGACTTAGACTCCATAGCTGTTGGTAATCGGCCATTGTATTTTTAACTAAATCGATTTCCATTAGGAAATAGGCATCTCTTCTGATGTTATTATCCTTATCTTTTATAATAGTTTTAACTGACTCTGCCCAGCTTTTATTTATTTCATCTTTGGACAATTTGTTCATCTCATAGGAAATGGTGTAACACAATACTTTTTTATTACATAAATCATATTGCATATTCGAAGAAATTCCTTCAGTAAAAAAGAATTTAGTTCCATGGCTACCTAAACTTTTAAAGATTGATTGGGTAGCCATTTTGCTTACTGAGGAAACGACTACATTTTCAATTATTTTTGCTCTAGTAGGTGTATAAACAGATAGGTCGAATTTTGTGGTTACAAAGTTGCCTAATTGCTTAGCTAGAGCGTTTGCCTTGAAAGTCGTGTTTTTTGTAAAATAATCCAAAAAATTATTGAAGTCAGACCCATTTTTAAAAAGAACTAAACAGTATTTAGAATCAACCTTTAATACTTTGTTGAATATTTTTTGGGAACCAGTCCATTTATCCAAATTATTTAAAACTTTATCTCCTAGGCTCAATAATAATTTTGATTGCGTAAGCTGTAACCCACCAACAGTAATTATCTTGAAGAGCTTAGATTCTATTTGTTTAGTTTTTATGTTTTTATCCTTGCAGAACTTTTGAATAAAGTCACTAATACCATGGTTTGAGATTTGGCCTAAATCGATGGTAATACCGTCGACATTTATTTTTTTAACTTTTTTGTCAGCCGTCTTCTTTTTATTATTTTTTTCTTCGACTATTTCTTCTTCTTCTTCTTCAAGTTCATCATCGTCATCTTCAACGTTGAATCGCTCTATTAAATCATTATCATCTTCTCCAATAACGATGGTCAATAAGAATAAGTTTAAGATACAAATAAGAATATTTTTCTTCATTTTGTTCTTTCAGAAAATAACGAAATTAAAAGCACGGTCACGGCCAAAATGTCCCAAATAGAAGCGGCAAAATACCAAATTTTTTGCAATATAAAACTTTAAAAAGGTCTCTCAGGCAAATTTATTTAGATTAACTTGATAATAATTTTCAACTTTTTTATCTAAGTGGATATTTAGCTGATAGGCATCATTCATTAGTGTGAAATTGTCTATAATGCCTGGGGCTTTTGCCACTAATTTTTTTAAATTGTTTGCTGAAATAGTATGGGTCTGAATAACCTAAAGTTTTAGCAATTTCTTGAATGCTTAAACTAGTACGGAGTAATAAACTTTGTGCAGCCATGATTCGATTGTTAACAATATATTCATTCGGGGTTTGATTTATTTGAGCCTTGAATAGTCGAATAAAATGATCAGCAGAAAAATTTAATTGTTTAGCTAATGCCGCCCCTGACCAAGGATGCTCAGGGTTTTGATCAATACGTTTACATATTGTATCGATCACTTCATGTATATTTAAATCTATTTTTTTCCCGGCAAAGATTTTTGATACTTTGTTGTATTGCAACAAAGCGCTTTTGAGCCAATGAGTTGCAATTGCAGTGTTCTCCTCCCAGTGGGCTTCTATACAGCTATTCATTAGTTGTTCCATAAATGAAAAATGAGGCAACGAGCTATGTTGCCTTAAAGAAAGAAATGGCTTTTTGCTTGCTGAGCATTTAAACCTTATGGCTACTGAGTTCAGCATTTTTTTAGGGTTTTGCATGGCATAGTGTCTTTTTGAGAGATCTAGAAATAAACAGGACCCCCTTTTTATGGAAATCTTAGCTTGACCCTCAATATGTATATCAGCTTGCCCCTCTTTGATCAGCCATAAAACTAAATCTTCTGGCGGCTGATTCTTGCTATCCCAAGTCCATTCTTGATGGGGGTATTCTTTGTTTGCATAATGAATAATTAGTTTTTGTTTTAATATTTCCATATCGAAATAATACATTTATTTGTCAGCATTGTCCATTCCTTTTTAGCGAATAAAGGACTAAAATAAGGTCATAACTAAAAAAGGCCTTTTAGGAAATTATTTGTGATTCAGCCGTCAAAAAAATTCTCTATGAAAGATTCCATGGAAACCTATCTAAATCCTATCTATTTTAGTTTTAAAGGCACACAATTGACAAGTTGGAGCTTTTTTTCAACTATTTTTAATCTGCATAAATACGAATTTTCATCAGTCACAGTAAAACTTCTGGAAGAAGAGTTATGTTCAAAAATAAGTTGCTGTGGTGAGTCATCTGCCGCATATTTTTTGGATCAATTAATTATCGAAAATATACCAATTATTGTGGCAATTAATATTGAGCTGAAAGAGATTCTATTTCTTTCCCCAGGATTAAAGAAAGAAAAACTTCTTATAAAGCAAGATTTCAAAGATTTAAAGGGACAGGACTTCACAGAAAAGATTAAGTTAATTTTAAATAATTTTAAAACTATAAATGAATTAGATTATTTAGGGCATAAATATCCTGCCTTAAAAACTAGATCTGCAAAAACTAAATGCTCTATTCAAGAGTTTCAAGAAGTTGATCACTTAACAAAAAAAAAAATAAATTCCTTGCTGCCAAAAATGAGAGAATATAAAAGTAGTCTTATGGAAATGATTAGCAATAAAGCATTAGACGCAACAGCAAAATACAAAAGTTTGAGAATCCATCTTTTACAATTTTTAATTATTTTGCCCTCATTAAACTTTGACAAGGATGGTCATCAAGTAAAAGAATCATTACTAGAATGTTTGCAATATTTATATCAACGTCCCTCTCGTTTTAATAAAAATGATCTTCCCTGGGCCTATAAAACTTTATTTCAAGTTATTTATTTTGGATGTTTACTTATTCCGGCAAAGATTTTAGCAAATGCAACCAGAAAAATAGTGAAGCAGATTGCTAAACGATTCATTGCAGGTGAAGCGATTGACAGTTCTTTTAAACAATTAGAGCTTATTAGTCAAAGCTCTCGTGATTTTACGCTTGATCAATTAGGGGAATTAATACTGACTTCTGAAGAAGCTGATCTTTATAAAAACAAAGTGATTTCGATTATTAAAGGTTTGAAAAATCATATTGCCTATGGTTTAAAAAATAAGGCAAACATTAATAAAGCGCATGTATCAGTAAAAGTTTCAGCATTATGTCCTAATTTTTTAAGCCATGCAAAGGAATATACGATCAATCAAATTGATGCGCGTTTAAAAGAAATTTTGCTTTGTGGCCAAGCTGAGAATGTTTTTATTAATATAGATGCTGAACATTATGAATACAGAGATATTATTTTTGAAGCTTATCAGCAGGTATTATTAAATACGCCAGAATTAGAAACTTATCAGAATACAGGTATTGTTTTGCAAGCATATGTAAAAGATGCTTACAAGCACTTTCTAGATATATTATCCCTAGCAAAACAGCGAAATCTTATCATGCCTATTAGACTTGTAAAAGGAGCCTATTGGGATGCTGAAACAATTGAAGCTGAAGCGAATAGTTTTAAAGCGCCACAATTTTTAAATAAAATAGAAACAGATATTCATTTTCGTCAATTGGCAGAAGCTATTCTGCAAGAACATAAGTGTTTGCAGCTTTGCCTTGCCTCCCACAATTTAGCTGATCACTCTTATGTCGAAGCTTTAAGAGAAAAACTTTATCCACTTGCTCCCGTTATCGAACATCAGTGTTTGCATATGACTTATGAAGCGTTATCTCTTGGAATGGCGAAAGTCGGTTGGGTCGTCAGAAATTATGTGCCTATTGGAAGCTTGCTAATTGGCATGGCCTACCTTGTTCGCCGAATCATGGAGAACTCTTCTCAAATTGGCGTGCTCACAATCATGCGATCTCATTTAGGTGATTACAAGTACATCGCTCCAGAGGTAGTTTACGATAAATTGAAAGAAAATTTGAAATGTGATCCAGTGCTAAATAATTCAAATGGTTGTTTTCGTAATATTTCGCCGGCTAGATTATATATTGATGTTGAATTGAAAACGTTTCAAAGAAAGTCAGATTTATTTATAATTCAGTATCTTGGGCATCATTTTGGTAATCCATCAGTTCGAACGAAAATCCAAAGTAATTTAATCTATTCTTCTTCGCAGCCGGAATTATTAGTTGGCAGTATTGATTTTGCCGATTTAAAGGATGTGGCTGATTCAATTAAAAGATTAAAAAAGTCATATTTAACAAACCCATGGTTTGAAGACAGGTCACTAAGAATTGTAACACTTTTGAAATTGTCGGATTTGTTATTAATCCACAGAAATGAATTAAGTACACTAATTATGTATGAAGCAGGTAAATCCATTCTAGAAGCTCAGGGTGATGTGGATGAAGCAATTGATTTTATTAATTATTATGCAGATCAAGAAGAGAAGGCGGACTCTAGCTTTCGATCAAGAGGGATTACAGTCGCTATTGCTCCATGGAATTTTCCTCTGGCTATTCCATCTGGAATGGTAGTTAGCGCCTTGTTAGCAGGTAATCCTGTTATCTTAAAATCAGCAGAACAAACACCTTTGATCGCACAATTTTTTACAGATTTGATTTATGAAGCGGGTGTCCCTGATGAGGTCTTTGCTCACTTGCCAGGGAAGGGCGAATTAATAGGTGCAGAGTTGGTAAAAAATTCTGCTGTTGGAATGATCGTTTTTACGGGATCAAAAAATGTTGGGCTTCAGATTATTCGAGAAGCTGAGAAAAGATTTTTTTATAATCCAAAATATAACCTTAAATATCCTGTAAAAGTAATCGCTGAAATGGGAGGTAAAAATGCCATGATCATTTCTTCCACAGCAGATTTAGACCAAGCTGTCTCAGGAGTTATAACATCCGCCTTTTCTCATGCAGGGCAAAAGTGTTCAGCACTTTCAAGAGTAATCATCGATCAAAAAATAAAAGAAATATTTTGCAATAGGTTGGTGCAGGCCGTTAAAGAATTACAGGTTGGCTCGGCTCTTTCTTTGAAAACATTTATTAATCCATTGATACAAAAGGAAGACCAAAATAGAATTAAAAGTGAAATCCCTAAGGTGTTGGAAGAAGCTAATAAATATAATGGTAAGGTGTGGTTAGATACTTCAAATGAAGAATATTCTGGGTATTGCGTTGGGCCAATAATTGTTGAGATTGATTCTACACGCTCTTATGATATTTCAAGCTATTGCCAAAAGGAATTATTTGCACCCATTCTTCATATCGTCTCTTATAGAAATAAAAAAGAGGCCTTAAAAATATTCAATTCTACAGAATATGCATTAACAGGTGGAGTTTATAGTCAGTCCCAAAAAGAGATTAGTTATTTTGCTAGTCGAATGCTAAGTGGTCAAATTTATATAAACAGAAATATTACCGGTGCACGAGTTGGCATTGAGCCCTTCGGCGGATTTAAATGTTCTGGCACTGGCCCTAAAGCTGGCGGGCCTTACTATCTGCAAGAATTTCATATAAAGAATAATAAGATAATAAATATAGTTTGCTCTGTTGATTCATTTTCATCTAAGAAATCAATCAAAAGGAAAAAAAGAATTAAGCCTCAACTCATACCAGGTGTGATCAATAAAAAATCTTTAGGCGGTGTTCTTCGGGTAAATGATTGTACGGCTTTTGCTAATTGGTTAGAGAAAGAAAATGCTAATGACATCTCTTTAAATCACAAGATTCCCGGTCAAATCAGTTACAATAATACTAAATTAATTAAACCATATGCCTGTTTTATTGTTAGTAATCATGTTCCTGAGAAAACAATTATTCGTTCCTTGTGTGCTGCTTTGTATTTAGGTGTTGCCATAGAGATCCTTTCCACAAATATTGAAGCGTTTATCAAATGGAATTTAATTTATACACAACTCATACAAGCGGGAGTACCTAGGCAGCAAGTTGAATTGAAACATGTCGGGGCCGATAGATTGTCATGTGAGGTAGATGAGTTCCCCTATGAGGTTATCATAATTGATGGAAACCAAAAAACTCATGAAATTGTAATGCCGCTGCTAAGTCAGA
Organism: Planctomycetota bacterium; assembly: GCA_002746535.1. Classification (GTDB taxonomy): domain Bacteria; phylum Planctomycetota. Next base: position 10,419 of record NVWA01000028.1, on the reverse strand, counting down.
ACTTTATAAAGCCCGGCTTACTGCGTAAAATTCATATTTCATCTGAGCTTCCTGTCGACAGGGATGAAGTCTTAAACACCTTTATTAACCAAAGAAGTTTTGCAATAAATATTATGCATCATGGTGCTCCACTTGCTTAATGTTTTAATCAAAGTTTTTAACCATAAAATTATTCTTGATCTATGTGAGATAAGCTTTATAAAGTATTAGCGAGTAGAGTGAGAGGTCTACTGTTGTATTGCATATTTAGTATGTATGTACTTATAAGGAAAAATATGATTCCAATTAGAACGAATGCTCCCTTAAACTATAAGCCTTACCTTACTTATATTTTAATACTTATTAATTGGATCGTCTGTATTTGCCAACCAAATATTTATAGTGGCGAGCTTATAGATTATATGAATCATTATGCTGTTGTTTATGGGGATTCTTTAATTCCTTATAGATGGGTTACGGCTTGTTTTGTAGAGATTAATGGGTTCGTGTTAATTGTTGAATTGTTTTTTCTGTTTATAGTAGGTGCCTTAGTAGAGGGTAAAGTAGGATATAAAAAGTTTTTAATTCTCTATTTTGGAATTGGTGTATTTGTTAATTTTTCAATGCAGTTGATCAACTTCGGATCTGATAATGGAGGCTTTTATGGAATTTTTGGTATATTGATTTCCTTGACGACAATAGCCTATATCTGGGCTCCAGAAGATGAGTTTGTATTCTTTGAATATAATGGGTTTCGTGAAATTAAAATCAAATATTTTGTAAATACAATGGTTTTAGGGGTTTTTATATTATGGGTTATAAGCGGATCAGCTGACTACATTGTGGCAGGTATTGTTGGTGGAGTTGTTGGGCTTCTTGTTGGAAGTTATATGGTAAAAAAACAATTGGTTGATTGTGATGAATGGGATATTTTTTCAGTACGAAGAAGACATAGAGACCCTTCTTTTATGCCGATAAGTAAAAAGGAAAAAGTTATTAAAAAGAATATTGAAGAAGAGTTAAAAGGAGAGGTGGCCATTAATTCTATCAATGATGCCATTGAAAAATGCGATTTTTCAGAAGCAATGTCTGTTTGGATGAAAAACCCATTCATTCAAAAAAATGAAAATGTTAATTGTATGAGCTTAATTGATTTGGCTATAGGTAATAAAGCTTGGGAAGAAGCGATTCAATTAGTGTATACGGCAGTAAATAATAAGGTGGTGAATGTAGATTTAGCATTATTGAGAAGTGCTTATGTTTATATAACTCATTTTCAACAGCCAGATGAAGCATTGAAAGTTTTAAAATTAATTAGATGTAATAAATTGGTCTCTGAAGAAAAAGAGGAATATGAATTCTTACTCCAAAAAGCAAAAGAATTGAAAAGAAATTTTAATAAAGTGGATGATTCGATGGAACTAGAATCACGTGATTAGATTTTCGTAATTTGGTCTTAGAGTTAAAATATTCTGACGTGAAAGCTAAAAGTATTTTCGTTAAATAGACGGTCTCTTTTGTATTCCACCCGAAATGTAACTTCATGATATCTTCTTTGAATTGCAAAATAATATTCGGTAAAGTGATCTCTTTCTTGATTTCCTGTGGGAGCACTTTTGTTTAAAAATTTAAACCCTCCATATAGAGCATATCGCTCACCAACTTTAATTTTAGAATAAAAATCTGTTTGCCATGGAAAGTCTTCTTCCCATCGTTCAGTAATGTTAATTAAAACTTTGTCTTGCCAGTGGATATCAAAGCTTGAAGTACTCTTGGTCAACCCTCGTGACGGTACAAACTCTATAAATGATCTTGCTGTTAGCCATGTAAATGGTTTCAAGGAAATTTCTGAGGCTAAATATTCCCATTTGTTATTACTTTGATCAATATGTAATTTGGCCCAGCTTTCAAGTTTGAAAAAACTTCTCCATTGATCGTCGGTATTTACATCCACTAAATTTTGTAGCCGAAATATCATATAATCATCTCTGATGATAGTATCAATTTCATCAAACTGTGGCAATTCATTGGGTTTCTTGTTTGGATTGTCGCTACCATAAAATTCTATTTTAGGAATGACGCGGTGGATCAAGCCGTCGAAATTAAAAAAGTTGCTACTCAAATCATATTTATTTCGAGCCGTCATAGAAAATATTCCGCCATATATTCCCATGAAGCGATTTAAATTATCACTACTGTTTGAATCAATATCAAAATCGAATGTTGTTGATGTGCCAATGAATGAATCAGGTCTTCTGCCAAGCCTTGGGTCGAAGGTTGCATTTGTATAACCTGTTTCGTCAAAGCCACCAAAAAAATCAAAGTTAAACATATCGAAGAGTGAATACTTTGTTGATAATGTTGTTCGTATAGATAGCCTCTCAGAGCTGAATTTTATGACATCATCTCTGTCGTCGGTAATTTCTTTTTCGAGGGATTCAGCTCTTAAATATCCGTCAAGATATAGAGGTATCCATGGGTTTGTGATTTTTTGGCTATGGATATTAAAATCAAAGCCAGGTAGAATATTTAATTCTTCATTGTTATTACTCTCTTCATTATATTTAAATCGATTGATATCTTTTTTATATCTTAATCGTGCAAAGTATGGTCCGTATATCCATTTTAATTGTCCGGTTGATTCAGGGGATTTGCCTTCATAATAATTAGTACGGTCATAATCCCACCGGTAGGAACCTTTTTTTAATACTACATCATCTGTAAAAAAGGGGTTGTCGTCTATTTCGGTTGAAGTTTCAAATTCCTCGCTTGATTTCCAGACAAATGTGTCGGTCGTATCAATTTTATCAATTTCCAAATCAAAAGAAAAGTTCCAAAGAAATTTTCTTTTGTGGATGGCTTTTAATCGATATCTTTTTTCATTGGTGATGACCTGAGTTTGTTGATTTTCAGTTTTAAAATCTTGGCTGAAATTGCTGTAGTCAATTTTAGAATTACCTCTCCATCGTTCTTGAATTCCTTCATAATAAATATTTGTGTCAGATTTTTTGGTGTTCCTCGTAAATTGTGCTTTGCCTTTTAATCCTTTTAATTCCAATTGAGAGATTGTTGCGGTAATGGCATTGTCATCAAAAAATAGTTTTAGTCCCATTTCTGCGCTAAGTCCATTTCTTGAATTTTGTCCTAATTTTATTCTAACCCAAGGCCAATTGTTTTTTAAATCTTTTACAAGATAGGGAAAATATAAAATAGGTATTTTTTTAATTTTTAATACGTTGTTCCAGCTTTGGAATGATTTTCCATGTCTGTATTTTGCACTTGATGCCTGTACATAGTAAAGTGGATTGATAAATCCGTTGGTCGTAATTTTCAATTCAGTTAAGACGAAAGTTTCATTTATGATATGGGCATTTTTTGCTTTTATGAAAAGGTGCCGACCTTTCTTTATTTCAATGAATTCATTGTCTTTGTTTTTATTTAATTTTTCAGGTGCTTTTAAGGTTGCCTCAGGGTTTTTAATGATACCTTTTTTCGTTTTAGTATTGTAGATCATTTGGTTTGCGCGAAAAAGAAAACCTTTACCTTTTACTTCTATATCACCCTCGATATAAATTTCTTGAGAGTGAGGATACCAAACCGCACTTTGGGCCGTTATGGTCATATGATCAGTATGGAGCAAGATACCATTGACCGCCACGACAGATGTTTTTTTCTTTTTTAATAGATCGAAAGTAATTACTTCGCCATTAATTTTCAAATAGAAGTTTTTACCTTTTGCTATGGTATTGAGATCTTCTGACCAAAGGTTATTTGAGAGAAATAAGCAGGTAATAAGAGTGACAATGAAGTAAAAAGATTTCAATAGATTTATTTTTGTAAAATGTTTTTTTGATAATTGAATTGACGTCGTCATTGTAGATAATTAATGAAAATTATAAATTGAATTTTTATTGATTTGGAATAAAGATGAGTGTGGAAAATGCTATAAAGAAGCTAGATTTTGAGAAAGGAAATGGATTAATACCTGTAGTTGTGCAGGATCACGTTAGTCTTGAAGTCATTATGTTTGCCTATGCGAATGAAGAAGCGCTGAAAAAAACTATTGAAACTGATTATGCTCATTATTTTAGTCGATCAAGACAGTCGCTTTGGAAAAAGGGTGAAACGTCAGGAAATCTGCAGAAGATGAAAGATATATTGTTTGATTGTGATAGTGACACTCTTTTATATAAGGTTGAGCAAATTGGCGGGGCGGCTTGTCATACTGGCCGAAGATCCTGCTTTTTCAATCGAATTAGTAATGAAGGCCTTGAGCTTGAATTCATACCTCCCATTGAAAAGGATAAATAATGTCAAATAGTGGTCGTTTTATGCAATCTCGGGAACCACGACAAAGATCATTTTTTTTAAGTTTTCTTTTCTTCTTTTGCCTATTGGGATTATTTATTTTAATTGCAAATGTTACTAATGGGGGTTTAAGAAATAGTTGGAATGAATTATTTGAGGTTGATCAAAAAGTTCGAGCAGTCGTACGGCAAAATAAAAACCAACTTAGTTTAGAACGATTCAATCAAAATTTGCCTGATCAATTTTTGGCCATGGGGGTTTTCTCATCAGGGGAAGGTTCCTTTTATCACGAGTTTTTAAGTCTCTCGAATAGGTATAAGAAAATTAAAAAAATTGAATTTGCATTGGTTAATATAGATGTTTTTGGAGACAAAGAATCCATAGATAAATTAATAATTGAAAAAAAGATGTTGAGCATAAATCGAGAAAATCTGCCTTCGGTAATTTTTTTTTATAATGGTGTCGAAATATCGAATGAAAGGCTCTCGGCTAAATTTTCAAATTTAATTCAAAATTCTTGCGTTCAGAAAATAAAAAGATTATTTAAATTGGATTTCAATAAAAAGACCAAAGAAGTCCAAGGGAAAGAAAAGTGACATTGTACCATTCTTGAAATTTCGCTTAATATTTTGAAGTCCTGTGGTTTATAATCAGATCAGTGATCGCAATCCAGTTAAATTTGTTTGATGTGCGAATTATTTAGACTATCATAAAACATTAGTGTATTGAATACTTATTGCCACAAATTAGTTCAATTATTGAAAATCCTTTATGACTGAGAAAAATAAAAAAATATTAAAAAAGGGTTTAAAGTATATTGCAATTTACCAATCCTTTAAAGAGAAAATTTTATCTGGGGAATTAAAAAAGGGTTCTTTCTTACCCTCAGAAACAGAATTGGCGAAACAAGAAAACGTTAGCACCATGACAGTTGTTCGTGCTTTGAATGAATTAGTTAAAGAGCATTTAATTGTGCGTCAACGTGGTGTCGGAACCATGATATCTAATTTAGAAAAGACTCCATTGATTGCTGGGCGGAAATTGAAGATTGGTTTAATTTGGAGTCAAACCGTTAATGAAGACTCACTAGTCTCAACTTTTATTGGCGAGCTTACAAATGGAATTCTCGATCGCTGCGACATGTTAGATGTAACGCCGGAATTCTCTGCAAAATCAGGCTACGAGCCTAGTCGTTGTGTGTGGGCAGAAAAGGATCGCGGTTTATTACTAGAAGCATTGGGTGAATCGGCTTTAGAGAAAGTAGGTTATCCTTCCATTGAATTGATTAGAGATGGTAGGTATGATGGTTTAATTGTGATGTGTTTAGAAAATGAAAAATGGTTGAGTAAGGTTTTGAATTTAAATATTCCGGCCGTATTGTTGGATTGCCCATTTGAGAATTTTGCTGACAAAGCAGACTTTGTTTTTAATGATCCTAAAAATGCATTTTTCGAAGGTGTGCAATATCTAGCTAATAAAGGAATGAAAAGAATTCATTTTATTGGTACTCCTTCTTGGACATTGCCGGGCCGGTTAAAAGGGGTGCATTATAAAGATTGGCATAAAAACCGTGAAAGGGCCGATAATCCTGATAGTTTATTAAGATTATCGGCTTATAGGCATGCCATGGATCTTCTGGGGTTGGACGTTCAGAACAGTTGGATTCACATGATCAGTAATAATTCTAAGCCTATCAAAGAGCTTATTGATAATTTATCGAGTTTGCCCGCTGAAGAAAGGCCAGAAGCTTTTATTGGTAATCACTCGACTGCCATAGAGAGTTTAATGGGTTGCTTTCATGATTTAGGATATCCTCTAGAATGTGTGAATTTTATTCCCAGTAAATATTCGAATAGTAAGTGTATACTTAAATCGAATGCAGTAGATATGGGGTCAACTGCTATGGATCTTTTGATCTGGCGACTGCAAAGATCTGTTCATAGTTATTTAAATATTGGTGTGAGGATGAAATTTTTAAACGATTCAAAAAATAATAAATAAACTTACTGAAAGGTTACTTATGTTGAACAAGTTTTTATTAACATTTTTTTTAATTTGTATTTATTCACTGTCTTATGCGCAAGACCAATTTTCTTATGAAGTGATTTGTGAAAACCTTTTCACAAGACCTTTATGGGTTGGACCATTGCCTGAATCAAAAGATTTAATTGTAGTTGAGCAGGCGGGTAAAATTTATAAATTCAATGAAGCCAAAAACACCAAGACATTGTTTTATGATATAAGTGAAAAAGTATCAAGAAAAGGTAATGAAGAAGGATTGCTTGGTTTTGCATTTCATCCTAAATATAAAACTAATAAAACCTTTTATATCTATTATTCTGTAAAAAAACCTCGTAAAAGTATTATTGCAAAAGTGAAAATTTCAGGAAATAAAAAATCTGAAAAAACTATAATGGAAATTGACCAGCCCTGGGGAAACCATAATGGCGGTCATCTGGAATTTGGCCCCGATGGATATTTGTATATCGGTGTAGGTGATGGTGGGAGTCGTGCTGATCCTAAAGGTCATGGACAAAATAGGGGGACATTCTTAGGAAACATTTTGCGTATTAATGTTGATGTTAAAAACAAAAAGTATGGCATACCAAAAGATAATCCATTTGTTGGTAAGTCAGGGATTAAAGGTGAAATTTATGCCTATGGCTTACGGAATCCTTGGCGATTCAGTTTTGATAGGCTGACGGGAACCTTGTATTGCGGGGATGTTGGGCAAAATAAACTGGAAGAAGTTGATATTATTGTCAAAGGTGGCAATTATGGATGGAATGATATGGAAGGTACGAGTGTCTTTAAAAAGAGTAACTCTAAAGCGATTAAGCCAATCGCTGAGTATCCAAGAAAATTAGGTTTGTCGATTACGGGTGGAGTAGTTTATAGAGGTAAAAAGTCATCAAAATATTATGGCTGGTATTTTTATGGAGATTATGTCACTAAAAAGATTTGGGCCTTAAAATATGTGAAAGGGAAAGTTGTTGACCGTACCCTTCCATACAGATCAAAATGGAACTTTTCTTCTTTTGGGTTTGATCACAAAGGTAATGTTCTCATCTGTTCATTTGGAAAACATAATATAGCTAGATTGAAATTATGAGTGACTCTGTCATTGAAGATTTACTGCAAAGGTATCCTTTTGTTGAAGGTCAATTTTGTATATATTCTCATCGTAATTGTGTTCTTCATGATACTGGTTATGCGCATCCCGAGAAAATTGCTAGGATTGAATCAATTTGGAATGGTCTATTAAGCTATACTCCCCAATTGGCAGTAAGTTTTGTAGAACCTAAGCCTGCCAATTTAAATGAAATGTCTTTGGTTCATTCCTCCGATTACATAAAAAAACTGATGTCTGAATTGGGTGCCTCTGGATCATTTATGTCCAACGATAATTCGGTTAGTGAAAATAGCCTAGAGGCTATCCAAGCTGCGGCCGGATGTGCCTATGCTCTGGGTAACAAGGTTTATAATGGTGGGAAGGGTTTTGCGATTATACGTCCCCCAGGCCATCATGCAGGGAAGAGTCATGCCGAAGGGTTTTGCTTTATTAATAACATTTGCCTAGGGGCAGAAGCTATTCGATTGAAAAATTCAAATGCTAAAATAATGATTGTAGATTTTGACGTGCATCATGGGAATGGTGTAAATGATATTTATTTAGAAGACGAAAATATTTTTTATTATTCAATTCACGGGGCACCAGCAAGTTTGTATCCTGGTACTGGGAATGATAGTGAAATAGGGGTAGGTAAAGGCCAAGGTCTTACCAAAAATGTGCCAATGCCTTTACAAGTTCATGGCCAAGTTTGGCTAGATACTTTCAATGAGAATCTATTTAATTGTGCCGATAATTTTAAACCAGAATATTTATTAATAAGTGCCGGTTTTGATGCTCATAAAGATGATCCTTTTGGATTAATGAATGTCAGCGATGAGAATTATTTTAACGCTATAAATTCATTGATGCAAGTGTCGAAAAAATATTGTAATGGATCGTATGGGTTATTTTTAGAAGGTGGCTATTCCCTAGAGGTACTCGCTAGGCTTGTACCTCAAATAATTGAGAAGCTTGCTTAAAAATAACTTAAAGATTATTGATTGACTGAGATATCCAGATCAATTTGAAAGCCTTTAGCTTTATCTTTAAACCCTTTATCTTGAGAGCGAATAATTTTAGTCAGCTCAACGATGTTGATAGGTTTTTCAATAAAGGTATCAAATTCTGCCCCTTTCATTTCATCGATAGTCATGAAATTACTGGTCAAAATTATTTTGATATTTGGCTTCATTTCTTTAATTTTTGAAGAAATTTCTACAGGATCAATTTCACCCATTTTCAAATCGCATAATATCCAGTTGTAATGATTGATCCGAATTTTTTCTAGGGCCTCTTCAGCGTTGTCTGATAAATCAGTGATGAAACCTTGATTTTTTAATGCTATTTTAACTGTTAATCGACTTGGATAATCGCTATCTATAATTAATACATCAGCCAAAGAAAACCCCTCATTTTAGTTCAATAGTTGTTAAACAAACTTCTGAAAGAGCGCAGATTTTAGAAAATTACAATTAAAAAGCTATTTTATTTGTCAAAACGAGCCTTATTCAAGTAAAATCACCACCTTTTCTAGTGAGAAATACAGGAACTCATCATTTTGCAATTCGAAAAGATTTTGTTGATTCAAACCGCTTTTATAGGTGACGCTGTTTTAATGACTCCTTTGCTTGAAAAGCTACATCAACATTATCCAGAATCCAAAATAGATATTTTAGTAAGAAAAGGAAATGAATCTTTATTTGATCAACATCCTTTTATTAATGAAGTCTTGATTTGGAATAAAAAAAAGGCGAAATATAAAAACTTATTTTCCACTTTATCAGTGATTCGTAAAAATAAATATGACCTTCTCGTTAATTTACAAAAACATTTTTCTACTGGAATTTTAAGTGCTTTTTCAAAAGCTAAAAAAGTCATTGGTTTTAAACAAAATCCTTTTTCAATATTTTTTCAGATTAAAATAAATTATGAAAACTGGAATAAAGGGTTTCATGAAATCGAGAGGAATCATTTTTTAATTCAAAAAATTACTGATGATGTCCCAGGCCCAATGAAACTTTACCCTTCATCGCAAAATCATGAAAATGTTTCAGGGTATATCACAGAGCCTTATATAACGATTTGTCCAGCTTCAGTATGGTTCACGAAACAGCTCCCAATTGCTAAGTGGCTTGAATTAATTAAATTTTATGGTCCGAATTACAAAATATTCTTATTAGGTGGGCCGGATGATACGAATTTGTGTAATAATATAAAAAATAATTGCGGTCTAGATACCGTTGAAGTACTTGCCGGTAAATTAAGCTTTTTGGATTCTGCGGCTTTATTTGAAAAATCATTTTTATGTTTTTCTAATGATAGTGGGCCTTTACATATAGCATCAGCTGTAAATGCAAAAATAATTGCTTTCTTTTTGTCCACTTTGCCAAGTTTTGGTTTTAGCCCTCGTTCAAAAGAGGCAAAAGTTATTGAAATTAAAGAAGAGCTGAAGTGCCGTCCCTGTGGAAATCACGGCCATCAAAGTTGTCCGAAAGGCCATTTTAAATGTGGTAATGACCTCGATTTGGAACTGGATCTTTTAAAAAACGATTAAACTTAAGATAGTATTATCTTAAATAGTGTTTCTACAGTGTAAATAATAGTTAAATTGAAACATGTTAACTCTTTTAGAAGGTTATAGATGTTTGAATTTTTATATTTAATCATTATTACTATTGATATCGAATTAATTTAGCGATATTAAAATAAATGAGGGAGTCTTTATGGCCAAATATGAAGATGATGAATATGACGATGAATACGATGAGGATGAGGAGGAACAGTACGACAATGAAGACGAAGAGTTTCTTGATGATGAAGAAGAGCATAGAAGTAAAGGTGCCGCTGCTGCACCAGCATGGATAATTTCAATTTTAGTTCATGCAATTTTAATTGGTTCTCTCCTATACATATTAATGGATCGCGAAGACAAAATAAAAGATGCCATAATTACAACGACTCCAATACCTCCTGAAGAAGAGGAAGAAGAAGAAAAAGAAATTGACGTTGTTAAAGAAAAA
>NVWA01000058.1 GCA_002746535.1 Planctomycetota bacterium | reverse complement strand
TATTTATATAATAAAGATCAAGCATATTTTTTATATCATTTTAGAATATTCTTCATTGATTTTCAATAGACTTAAAATCAATAAAAATCCAAATCTGGAGTATTGCCTTCCTGTGCAACAGAATAAGAATTATCGCTCCCCCAACCCACACCTGAGTTTAGTCTTTGATTTTTAGGTTATCTTTATCTTTCAAGGAGACCAAGGCTCCTTCAAGCAGCTTTAACAACATATCGGTATTATCAATCTTATTATCATTCGTGGCAATGGCTTTAATAAATTTACTTTTAATAATTCTGCCATCTTTAGCTTCAGCAAAATAGAAAAAGTATATTCCTATTTCATCTTTCTCCTTACCATTTTTTAAATAGGCATGTTGAGCGTATTTACCATTAAAAGTACTTTGACGGTTACATCTTTTATAAATATTTTCTAAGCCTAATTTTTTTATGACATCATCTCTGTCAATCGGAGATTTTAACTTTGAGAGGAGAACATTATATTTAATTGTAGTATCAATGGTATCTTGCTTTAATTTCTTTAAACGAGTAATCTCAGTAGTAATTTTGCCTATTTCTGATTGATCACATACTTTTTCCTTCTTTGCACAACCCATTAAAATAAGTAGGCATGTAAGCATATTAATAATAAACAGTTTTCTTAGCATATCATTCCTTAGCCTCAATCCCAACCAACTTCTCATTTTCAAAGAGCTCTCTCTTTTGGAAGTTTCCTTTGAGGTCGTAGTATTCTATACTGTAGAGCACGCCTTCTTGGTTTCTATATTTAATGGTACGAATCTTGTACGATATTGATATGGATAACTTATCAACACCCTTAGCAACATTGTTTACTACCCAATATTGAGAGGGTGTGATTAAAACATAATCATTACTATTCCTTTTTTTAATGGCATCAAATGATTTTTTCATACATTTAGAGTATAAACTAAACTTATTTGAGGCATCTGATTCGTTATCAGCAATACAAGACATGTTGAATAAGAATTCTATATTTTCTTTTTTTCTTTTTTCAATAATACGGTACTGAGAGATAATGAAATAAGACGGTATTTCTTTTACCAATTCAAATTTCAAGTCATCACAGAATGTTTTCAACTCAGCTCGCTTACTGCAGCCTACAAAAAAATAAATAACACAAAACAATAATAAGTATTTCATCATTTTCATTTTAAAACAATCCAGAAGTATTAAACAGAAATACCACCATTCTACTCCCCCAACCCCAATAGGCAACTACACCAACATCCCCCACCAACTAAACATTTTATTTCGGGGAAAGTTATTAGGGGGACAGACCTTTAATTCTTAATGGATTTAGGGCCAAACTATATTTAGATTTTTGGTGTCCTAGAATTCCTTGTTAATTATATGTAGGGGCGGAAAATATTACGCCCCTCGTTTTTTTTTGTGTAACATTTCATCTATAAAAATAAAAAGGAGACCATAAAAAATTATATAAAACACCCTACATGCCTGTTCTTTTCTTCTTTCATCCAAACGTTTTATAAGAGTTTACTGCTAACTATTAGCAGTATAGTCATATTGCGCTATTGGCAATATTTTGATAACATTACAAATTATTAAATTTATCAAATCATTAATTAGGATAACTATTATGAAAGTTTTTATTGCAGTAGATATGGAAGGGATTGCTGGCTTATTCCAATGGGATAATTCTGAAATTGATCTTCAAAAACGACTTATGACTGAAGAAGTAAACGCAACCATTCGTGGTGTCTTCGCAGGAGGGGCAAGTGAAGTACATGTAGGAGAAAGTCATGCCAATATGAGAAGTATACTGCCAGAATTGCTGGATCCTCGAGCTTATTTTCTTTCTGGTCAACCGAAACCAATGAATCACATGGCTGGTGTAGATTCATCATTCGATTTAGCCATCTTTATTGGTTATCATTCTAAAGCAGGAACCAAACACGGGGTCATGGCTCATACATACGGAAATCATATCTTTTCATTGTTTGTAAATGATATTGAAATCGGAGAAATTGGAATGGATGCAGCACTTTGTGGGTTTCATGGGGTTCCTGTTGGTTTGATTGCTGGTGATAAAGCGGCATGTGACGAAGCATTAGAAATTTTACCAGAAACTCTAACGGCATCAGTAAAGACTGGCATTAGCCGTTCTTCGGCTTTGAGTATGCCTATAGAAAAAGCTAGAAGTTTAATTGAAGAAACATCAGCTAAAGCCGTTTTAAATATATCAAATTTCAAGCCATATGTGTTTGCTGGTACAGTGAAAGTCAAAGTCGTTTTTGCCAACCCATCTTATGTAGATACTATCGAACATTTAGATATCATTACCAGAGTTGATGGGTGTACCGTTGAATTTGAAGCAGAAAATATACTAAAAGCTTTTGAGTGGTTTAATGCTTTCCTTTTTCTCTCACCAGCAATTAGATAAGCTTGGTGTTAAATTTTATTTCAAAACATTGTTTTGTTTTCTCCATTCGATTGGCGAACAATTATAAGATTTTCGAAATAGCCTGGAGAAAAAATTAGCATTATCATAACCACATTGGAGGGCAACTTCAGCGATTCTTATATAGGGATCTTTAAGCAACTCAATAGCTAAATTCATACGTAATTGTTGTTGGAACGCTATTGGCCCAGCTCCGACTTCCTTTTTAAATACGGCGGCAAATTGGCTGGCACTTAGACAGGTCATTTTTGCTAGATCATTAACACTAATTTTTTTGGATAAATCATTTTCAATAAAACCTATGGCCTCATTTAAAATAAAGTTTTTAGCATTCTCTTTTTCTGTAGGTTTTTCCAATTGCTTTAGTAATTGCAAAATTGAAATTAATATGCCACCACCTAATTGATTAAGAACATGGCTCCCCTCTTGATTTAATTTTACCAAATCATCCATCCATTTAATGATCCATGAGTCTTCCTCAATTTTCATTACTAAAGGTACTGTAAACATTTGGAGGGCAGATAAGGTAAACCAACAATATGTTCGTGTGTTCTTTTCAGAAAGGTTTAAATGGTTGTGTTCCATGTTGCCTGGAATAATAATCAGAGATCCTTTACCGCCCTCAATAGTTTTTCCATTTACTTCAATTTGACAAAAACCCTCTCGAATTAGTATTAATTCTGGACCAGGATGTTGGTGAAATTTAACATTATTGTTTTTCGAAGTGGTTTGTGAATTAGCATTAAGCAGTACAGGCTCTGAAAAATACCTAAAATTAGATTCCATTATTAAACCTGGTCCAGATGAAGCTGCATTTTTAAATCAACGATTTTCAGATTATCATACAATTCGTGCTTCCATATGACAAATGTAAGTCTTTTGAGACTAATACTATTAATGTCAAACCTAAATTCACTTATTGGTAACTTAATCACTTAGTTGTAATTATACTCATTATCAATACCCAAAGAATTATGCTAATAAATTCTAGAAATTCTAGGACACCCTACAACTCATAATAATTTGCACCAGGTTGAATTTGCTGATCAATTGAACCCCAATAGTCAGAATCTAAATATTTCTGACCAACAGTAAAATCAATGTTACCATCCCAATCACCCCGAAGATCGATTGCATTTAATGTTTTTGGACTTAGAAATATGAACATTAAAATAATACAAATAACAGAAGTAATTTTTGTAGATTTCATAAAATCGCAACATTAAAGATGCAATAAAATTATTTGTGAGGTATACCAACATCCCCCACCAACTAAAGAAGTTGTTAAAGGGAGGGTGAGTTGGATCGAGCCAGATGATTAATTTCGGCTAATAGGGAATAATATTTTTACCTAACGGCCAAGCCCCAACACAAGAATAAAAGCGGATACAACAATAGGATTCTAGTAATTTCTTAACCAAGCAATCTCTCTAAAAGCAAAGAAATCATGATACCAAGGTTTGAATTTGGTGTAGCCTAGTCTGAGTCAAAGCTAGACAAAGCTAAATATATATAATTTTCAAATAAAAAATAAATGATTTTATTTTTGTTTTTTATAATCGATTTCACCTCATCTAACGTCCTTTAGGGAATAGGTATGTTTTATTAAGTGGAAAGGTAAATAATGAAAAATATTTTTATGATATTAATAATCTTGGTTTCATTTACAGGTGTCATAGCTAAAACAAATGTAGGAATTAATGGGTCCTTTTACATGCCAAAGGGGTTAAGTTCAAATGTAAAAGTTCCAGTAATTATTGTTGAAAAGGGATTAGCAAACAGCAATTTCAGTCGATTTGCCATTGAGATTCAGAAAAATAATAAAGTAATCGTAATTGAAGTGAATATTAGAGCCTTAAATGCAGTTCAGGCAAAAGAAAAGGTAATGAATGCTTTGAATGAATGTAACAGTATTCAAAAAATAAATGAATGTCCTTGGTTCTGGATGGGCTTTTCAGCTATGGCAGACACAACCTTTAATGCTCTATTGCTAGACTCAAAGGATTTTCAAGGTCTAATAAGTATCAATGGTCCTATTAGCTTAACTAAAATTCCAAAAGGACTACAAAAGGAAAACTTTGTTCCCATCTTACTAATTAATGGAACAAGCGATCCGGTTTTTTCAATAAAAAGAGCAAAAAAATTAGCCCAAGATCTCAAAAAATTAAAATTATCTGTTACATTCAAAGAAATTAAAACCAGCAATCACATGAAACCAATCACATCAGGAATTCCTGCAATTCTTAAATTCATAAAGTCCAATGGCAAAAAAATAAAAAAGCGTGAATTGAAAAAGATTGAAAAGTTGAAAAAATAACTGATCCACAACGTCGTTAGATCTTAGTTATGACTATAACGGATTCAATAATTTCTTAACCAAGCCATCTCTCCAAAAGCAAGAAACCATTATATCAATATTTGCTAATATGTTTTGGCAAGTTAACCAGACAAGATTTCAGAAATCCTTTCTGGTTTTTCGGAAATGTGACAGCATCTAAGGCGATATAACGTGAAAATCGAGTGAGATTAATATTTTGACCTTTCGTGTATCTTTGAGTCATATAATGATGTTATGAGGTTTGACTATGCCCATACATCAAATGAGCAAGAGAGCCAAGGAGCATGGTTACTATGAAGACTGATATGATTAGGGGGTTGAGGAGTTTTTTCATTCAGTTGTCTCAGTTCTAATCAACTTACCCTTCTTAAAGACCTCTCTCTTTTGAAAATTACCTTTAGAATCGTAATATGCTTTTAATCTTATTGTGCCGTCATTGAAATAATTTTCTTGGGATAAAATATTATCGTGATCAAATAAAGTCTTTTCTTCTAACGCCCCATCTTTATACCATTTTAATGAGGGCCCGTGCCATTTACCATTTAGAGAAGGAAATTCACATTTTTTATTCCCTTTCACATCCCAATAAATATATTTCCCATGCTCACGACCATTAAGGTATTCACGTGAGACTTTAATTTGGCCGGTAATATACCATGTTTTATATTTTCCATTCAACATACTATTTTTGAAATTTTTAATGGTCTTTTTATTACCGTTTTTATAGAAACCTTTTAAAACACCTGTTCTTTTACCATTAACAAAATTACTTACATAATAAGAACGATCTTTATCCCAAGTTTTACATAGTCCTACATAAAGACCATTACTCATATTAAAAACAGCTTCTTTAGCACCATCATCAAAGTAAATAATTTGTTGCCCTTCTAGTTTACCTTTTACATAATTAGCAGAATGTTTTAAAGCACCATTATCCCACCAGGAAAAATGCTGACCCACAGGTGATTCTTTTAAATATTCGCCTTTACTTTCTATAGCTCCATATTTGTACCACGACTTCCAGACACCTGTAAATTCAGGATATGGTCCTACAAATTGTCCTAAATCAAGCAACAGCCATTCGGGAAGATACTCTTTGACATAATATTTTTGAAAGATGTAATGCCATTTACTAGTTTGACAATGCCCAAACATTAAATGCCCAACACTTCCAAGTATTAGCACAAAAATGAAAGCAGACACAACTAACGGATTTAATAATTTCTTAATCACGGCTACTCTCTAAAAGAATTAGTGAGTATTATACCAAGGTTCAAATTTGGGATAAGGGGAAATGTTATGGAGTTGAGGATTGACATGTAATACTTTGTACGAAGTGAACTCTTTTAGATATTCAGCAGAGCTCAGTTAACTGTCATTAAGGCCATCCTTTATATTGATATTATTTATTATTTATGAATTTCAATAATTTCATCAAAGAGCTTTTTATTATCAGGATGGCTTTTTGGATATAATGCAATAAGCAGGGCATTTTTTGTAACAAAAAAAGTGTTAGCACCCATATGAAATTTCCTGCGAGCTCGAATAAGTCTGGCATTCTTAAAGTTAATCTTTTTATTCAAATAATGGATATGCACGACAAACTCATGACCTTGTTCTATAATAATAAACTTTTTATTGATTCTCTTTTCACTTATTAAATTTGTAATGACCCCATCAATCAAATCTAATATTTTCTTCTCGCATTTTACTTGAAAATAGAACTTTTCAATAAAGTCT
This sequence comes from Planctomycetota bacterium, assembly GCA_002746535.1. Taxonomy (GTDB): domain Bacteria; phylum Planctomycetota. Next base: position 8,375 of record NVWA01000058.1, on the reverse strand, counting down.
GCGCCATTTGTATTAATCATCTTAACAGGCTTTTCTCTTTTAACGTATACAAACCACAATCGTCTTTTAAATATCCCCTGCAAAGAACGCAATATTTTTATTAGTTCATGAGTAGGATGCAGATCCGTCTTGTATAATTTAGAAACCATATCGTGACCGATTATCTTTGAGATAATCTCATGTTTTCTTTTTTCTGCTTCGAAATCTTCTTTTGTTTTATTTTCAGATAATTCAGATTCAGGTTTATTTCTATCTGCTGAAATCATTTCTTTTACATTCATTTCTTGCGCATTTATTGCTAGCACACCAGCACAGATAGCTCCAGCAATTAATAAATTCAATAACAAAAAATTTAATTTATGAACAAACACCATCTTTAAAACTCCTTTTACAATTGATTGTTGAATTAAACTATTTTGGAGGATAAAACTACTGGAATTTAATGTCGATGCTGAAGCTTTGTTTACATGAAATAACTGAGCAAGTAAGGCTGTAACCAAAACATCTTTCTTTTTGAATTTAGATTGCAAGTGAGATATTGTTCGCTCAATTATTTTTTGGGCATTGGATTCTTTACAGTTGGTTCTATCAGCAATTTCTTTAAAGCTCATATTGTCATAGTATCTCATTAAAAGCAATTTACGTTTCTTTGCTGATAAAGAACCAAGCAATTTATCAAGTAAAATATTGCTTTCATTTTCTTGGTTCTCAGCCAAGTTCTCTGAAAGACCAACATGATCTTTAACGCTTCTATTCATTACAATACAAACATTTTTAGAAGCCCAATAAAGCCATGTACTTAGATCAGATTTAATTTTCTCTTGATCCTTGATGTAAAGTAAAAATGTTGATTGAATGGCATCATCAACGGAGTCTTTTAAAATCAGCCTTCTCAAGCAAACTGAATACACTAGCCTATAGTATTTATTATATACCTCCATTTCAAAATTTGAGTTAATCTTTAACGACATAATTCACCTAATAATTCATCTCAAAATCTAAGATGACAAAAAAGAGCATCAATACGACTCCAAAATAAAATAATTTTAAATTATATCAAAATAGTTTCTGATTGAAAACATCAGGAACTAAGCACCAACACAAGAATAAAAGTTGAGGCTACTAACGGATTTAATAATTTCTTAATCACGGCTACTCTCTAAAAGAATTAGTGAGCATTATACAAAAGTTTGGTTTTGGGGTAAGATGAATGTTATTGGGTTATTCTGTGGTTTAAATAAGAATGTTATCTCTTGATGTTTAGTGATTGAGCCTTAATTTGAGCTGATGGGGTTTGCCAAACAAGCCTAAATCCAACATAGCGACCACGCCACTTTGGAGTACATTCAGTTCTATATCCTGGTGAAATAGAATAATCGCCACTGTTAAAGATTCCTCCTCTATAAACTTTATGTGGTGTTAACCATTTTTTTTTAACTGTTATGACAGGATCAGTGACATTTGTATTGGATAATTTCTGGAAATCATCTAAACACCATTCACCGACATTACCTAACATATCATATAACCCAAAATGATTTGGAGTTTTTCTTTTTATTATATGAGTACCAAATTTCTTATTGTGTTTTATCATAAAACTATCACTATTTGACTGACCAAACCAAGCAATTTCGTTATTTTTCATATCTTTGTATTTATTTATTGGACCTCTAGCTGAATATTCCCATTGAGCCACTGATGGTAGGTTGAAGCCTTTCGTCAAATATAGGTTATTTAATTTCTTTGTGAATTCCACACACTTGTAATAAGTAATATTTTCAAGGGGCTTTTCTAAGTTTTGATATTTAGATGGGTTTACTTCTGTGACGGATTTAAAAAACTTTTGTGGCATTTCAGATTCGCAAATCCAAAAACCTCTAGTCAAAATTACAATACGATTCGGAGTTGAGCTCCCTCCTTTTGCTTTTTCATTACCCATAACAAATGACCCTTTTGGAATATATCGAAACTTTATTTTACTCTTCTCATATTTTAAAATAGCGAATAAACCATATTTGTCATTTCCACTTTCATTTGCCCAAGGTGGAGTCTCAGGAACTCCTGGCTTCACTTCAACCAATGTGCAAGACGTAAAAAGAAAAATTAATACAAAAGATATAATTGGTAGATATTTCATTAATAAAATGTTCCTTTGTTTAACACGGCTCTTTCTCCAAAATCCCAATGAAATAGCATTCAATAATATTTTAATCAAGGCTACTCTCTAAAAGGATTAGTGAGCATTATACCAAAGTTGGGTTGTGGGCTAAATGGAATAATACTATTCAGTCTCTATTTTGAATAACTTATTATTCTTATAGATATATCTCTTTCTGTAAACATATTTACCAATCTCGTCATAGAATTCTTGAACCATGATTCTACCATTTTTATAACTATAAACATTCAGTAAACTGCCATCACTATACCAAACATACCAAATCCCACTATACCTAGATCCTTTTAAATAATCGTGATCAAGACCAAAAAAAACCATTTCTGGACTATGATTAACATTTTTAAAAGTGTGCTTACTAAATTTATTTAGCATCCACACAGGTAATACCTTAGGCATCCAATACCTCTGACACATGTAATGATATTTAGTTGACTGGCATGGACCATAAAAAAGATAGGTAATAGAGACGAGAGGCAACACAAAAATAAAAGCAGTCACAACTAATGGATTCAATAATTTCTTAACCAAGGCAACTCTCTAAATGGATTAGTTTGCATTATACCAAGGTTTGCTGGTGGGAGGGTTATATTTTGGGTGGATATTAATCATCCTCTGTCTTTACCAGTATGCCCTTTTCAAAATACTCTCTCTTTTCCCAGTTGTTTTGGGAATCGTAGGATTCTTTCATGGTTTTAATTAACTCACCTTTAACGTACGATTCTCCCCTTAGGAATCGGCCATTAGAGTCGTAAAATTCTTTCTCAGTCTCAACCAACTTCTCCTTTATAAAGAACTCCCCTGACATTGAGACTTTTGTAACTGGTATCAAGCCATCATTTTTCTCATTTAACTTGCTAGACTGTATGTGTGGTGGTGATCCAATAATAACTTATAAATACGCTGATGGCTCAACATTTAAATTTGGTATAGCACATGGTAAAACAATTAAAATGTCTGGCTATAGAGATTTAAGCTTTGAGAATAATTGGGGTGATTTGCTACCAGCTTTGCCTTTGGATGAGGAATAAACCCCTAGCCATCACCCCGCGTCTGAGTTTAGTTTTTTGATTTAGAAATTTCTGCGATTTGAGATAGGTAATCTACATTTACTCCCTAATACATCTCAATAAAATACGTCTAAGCATTTTAATATAATGATTATTAGGAGTAATTCATGAAATTTCTTAGTCTATCCGCTTTCTTTTTATTTCTAGTATTGGGCACTCTTTCTTCCAGCGATGATTCAAAGAAAGAAAAAATTGGTTCTAAGGGAACCCACATTTCTAAAAAATATTTCACAAAAGTTTATTCCCCAGCATTTTCAATTATAGCTACATTAAGAATTATAAATAATAAGTTCTATAATGACGAGATTGAAATGAAAACTAGAAAGAGAAAAGAAGTTGTTAAAGTTAAAGATCAAAATGGAAAAGTTTATAATGACGACTCTTATTTAGAAGTAATAGGCCCAAAGAAATATGTGGAAGAGATGGATCCCATAATTCGCAATTTTATAAACAGGAAAATAATTGACGCCACCTTTCAAATTAATTATAAATCAGCTACACGAATGGTTATTATAAAATACCTAAAGAATGAATTACCATTTAAAGTTTTTAAACCATTTAGTAAAAAATTACAAAAAAAGCATAATCAGTCTTTATTGTTTAGTAAGCTCTCTTCAAGGAATGCTTTAATTTTTATATGTAAAAAAGAAAATTTAATAGATATCAAAAAAGAAATACATGAAACTTTAAAATAGAACTACCGTTGTATTAAATAAAAGCAGGCACAACAATAGGATTTAATAATTTCTTAACCAAGCCATCTCTCTAAAAAGATTAGGAGCATTATTCCAATTTTACTGTTTGATTAAATGGAATATCTTGGGTGGGAAAATGCTATGGCTAGGTTTTAATGTTTTTAAGGCCTGACATTTAATTCCTATCACAGATAGATTCATTTGTCAAATACCATTTAAAATCAACCCCCCAACCATCACCCCGCGTCTGAGCTTGGAAAACTTGTTGGTTTGCCTTTGATCTTTGTTTTGACCATACGGGATCGGATGTCAATTCCTTGAATAACAATTATAGAATTTTTATGATCTTGAAACAGAAACTATAAAAAGCGTCTAAGTTGTACTCGATATAGTCGTTTTTCGACTACTTTAAAGCAATACAACCTGATTTTACGCTGTAATGCTTCTTAAACATTATAAGCACAAAATAAATAAAAATGAAAATTCATTCAATTTAATTTAATTTTCACATTTCAGTAATCACACTGCATTAATACTACCGAATAGAAGTGTAAGAACGAATTCAATCGACATGGGAAAAAGTAGCGTTGATTGAGCTTTTATAAATCAATTCGAAAGGGATATTCACATGAAAAAAACTATAAGAAAACCATTTACATTAATTGAAATATTAATCGTTGTAATTATTTTAGGCACATTGGCCGCTATAGTAATTCCTCAGTTTAGAAGCATAGCTATTGATTCAGAAGAAAAAGCGATTAAAACTAACTTAGCGACACTTAGAATATCTATAGAAACCTATATAACGATTACTAAAAAATTTCCTAATAAATGTACTGACTTAACAAAAACTAAAACAATTAATGGAATTAAGATCGAAGCATTGTTAAAAGAGATTCCAACGAACTCAGCGAATAATAAATCAAACGTAACTGAAACAACAGCTGCTTTTGGTACGATTCAAAATAAAAAAGGTTGGAATTATAATAAAGCAACTGGTGAAATTTGGGCCGATACAACTGGCCACGAAACCTTTTAAGGTTTTAATTGCAATTCCCATAACGGAATGGGTTCAATCCCAATTTGCAGTTTTGTCGCAAAGAGCTCCATTCCCGTTATTTTCTTTCTTCTACCATCAATCGCTTAATGTAGACCGACAAACTTAAATTATTAAATTTTTTAGGGTGTCCTAGAATTCCCCATTAACAATGCCAGGACTAAAGATAGCCTCATCACCTACCCTCATTTCTGCATAAAGCATTGATTTAGAATTATTTTCAATTCTAATTTGATTTACAAACTTTTTGCCATTACCACAACCAACAAGACATAGAATAAATAATATAAGCAGAAAATGTAATAATGTTTTCACATCCATCTCTCTAAAAGCAAAGAAGCCATTATACCAAGGATTGCTGGTGCGTTAATTAAATATTTTAACAATGAGCAGAGCTCAGTGAACTGACACAACAATTATTTTTCTGTGACTATGTTTTTTTTCTGCCAGATAATTCTAAAACCGACATATCTTCCACCCCAATTTGCAGAACAATATGTTCTATAACCTGGTTTACAATAATTTCCAGACCCGTTAAATCGTCCACCTTTGATTACGTTTTTACCGCTAGAATTTTTTACTAAAGGATCTTTTAATTCTTTGTTTTTTAATTCTTGATGGTTATCTATACACCATTCACCAACATTTCCAAGCATATCGTAAAGCCCAAAATTATTTGGAATTTTTCCTTTAACAACTTTTGTACTTTCTTTTATTCGATTTCTAAATCTTCTTTTTAAATCATCCATGGATCTAAACCAAGCAACCTCTTTAGTTGGTAAGTCCTTGTACTTATTTTTTGGTCCTCTCGCTGCTAATTCCCATTGTGCTTCTGTTGGTAAATTAAATCCCTGATCCTTTAATAATACATTAATCTTTTTGAGAAAGCTCATGCAGTCTTTAATATTTACTCCTTCAACAGGTTTTAATTCACCTTTAAAAGTAGATGGGGATTCACCTGTTATTAATTTATAGGTTTTTTGAGTTATTTCAGATTCTGAAATCCAGAAACCTTTCGATATTGTGACTTTTGGAGTGAATTCTTTTCCATCTTGACTTTTCCTGATAACTCCCTTTTCGTTCAAATTGGTCATTATAAAATTACCGCTTGGTATATATCTAAATTTAATTGAACACGTTTCATAATTTAAATTAGCATAAAATCCAAATTTATCTTTGCTACATTTTCCAGCCCATATAGGACCCTTTGGAGATTCTAAAGAATCTTTTTTATTTTCAGATTTTATAATCATTGATAAAGTAAAAATGCAAACCACGGTAATTAATGCGATGTATTTAAAAGAATTCATCATACACCCCTTTCTAATAGATTTAGCGAATAAAATTCAAATATTTCTTAGCCAAACAACTCTCTAAAACCAAAGCAACAATCCTACCACACCAAAGCGATTTAGCACTTGTTTTGAGATTGAAAGTTGTTTTGTTTATATGAGATTAGTTATGTTGTTGGTGTGGGGAGTTTGGAGATAGTGGTTTGCTATTCTGTGGTTTGGGTTTTGGTTAAAGGGTGGAGCTTGGTAAATGAACACGACAAAGGAGGTATCTACTTCCGACTGCCATCATCATTCCAATATTCTTCCATAACTAGTTTACCTTCAACATAAATTTTTAACGATGTCTTATTTCCATTCATAAAAGTTTCTACACCATACGCATCCTTTTTCTCACCCCAAGTTTCTGTTTTTCCATGCAACTGCCCCTTTAAATAGTTCATCTTAGATCTCAAAAAACCATTTTTTTGCCAATGATACCATAACCCATTGTAGTTTTTGGATACCTCGATGGTAGAATCACCATGTCCAGCAAAAGGTGTAGAAAATTTTACAAATATTAATTTTTGAGGAAAATACTCCTGCATATAATAATTTTGTATAATGTAATGATATTTTGTGGTCTGACATGAACCATACATTAAGTGAGCAATACTACCTAACACCAACACAAAAATAAAAGCTGACACAACTAGCGGATTAAGAAGTTTTTTCATTCTTGGGTTTCTGTTTTGATTAGTTTGTTGTTTTTATAGAGCTCTCTTATGGGGTTTCTTTTTTTGGTTTGCCCCTTTTATTTTCTATTTTTTTACTAGCGATAATCCTCAATAACCTTGGCTCTATGTTTAGCAATTGATGTAGGATTATTGCTAAATAAACTGTTTGCATCTGCAAAATCATATATTTTTACAAAGTCAATAAAGTCTTTTTTAGATATTATTTTTTTATACTTTTTATCAAAATCTCTAATAAAAGGATTCAACTCATTTATAGCCCCTTTAAAATTAATCTTACTTTCTTCATTATTTATATCACCCACCCTCATTACAGCTTTGCTAATTAATTTTCTTGATTTCGGGGTATAATTAATATTGCGATAGGTAATAGCAAAAAAGAAATATTTAATACTGCCATCTTTGATATTAGGAAGCAAATCATCATTTACTTTATCAGTTAAAAAGTTTTTATATACTGATTTTATACTATAACAACGGTGAAATTGATTATAAAGCAAGCTAACCAACTCTTCCTTTTTATCAAAGGTAGCCAATATATATTTAGTTGATTTCTCAAATTCACTTTTTAATTTATTAATGCATTCTTTATCACTTACTTTTTTTGAAAGGTACATATAACAAAAATTTATATTAACTGCCCCTTTGTAGAAATACGATGTGTCGAACTTTACATTATCATCTTTTATTTTTGTACAGAACGTCCTGACAAGTTCCATTCGGCTAGATACATATTTAATCTGATAACCCATACGATTATGATCATCATAGTATCCTTTATAAATATCATTTAAAAACAATTTATTTTTCTCAATCCCATCTTTATCACCTAGCCAAGAAACCTCTCTTTTATAACACCTCAAGATGTTATATAATATAAATTCGTCTTTTTGCCCCACAGTATTGTAGAGCTCGAATAGTTTTTTGTTTCTCTTTTTTAAATATTCTTCAACTATTTTTTTATTTTCTTTCTCATTACTAACTAAGTAAGAGGTAACAAGAAAAAACAATATAAATATATTAATAATTTTCATAAATAGCTGACCTTTCTAAATTTTAGAAAAATCCTAAAATCCTAGGACACTCTAAATTCACATCACCAGTATACCAACATCCCCCACCAACTAAAGAGGTTGTTAAAGGAGGGTGAGCTGGGAATATTAGTTAGCATTATACCAAGGTTTGGATTTGGGGTAAGGGGAATTGTTATTGGGTGTTTCCTTGGATTTATATTTTGGGTATCTATTATAATTAGAAACCAACTCCAAAGTTAATTACAAAATTATCTTTCTCGTCATTATACATATAACCTGCTTTAAATACAAAAATTGCCACTCTCCCTGCAATTTCT
>NVWA01000027.1 GCA_002746535.1 Planctomycetota bacterium | reverse complement strand
ATAAATTAAATAATAAATATTCAATTTTTAAAATTTATAATTCAATGTTTTATTATGTACTTATTCAAATCTTTTAGGTTTTAAAATAAAGATCTGTTGAAAGAAAAGTGGTCTTATTCAGTTTTTATTTCATTTATTTTTATAACGTTAAAACTACAATTCTTCAAGTGTTTATGGATAAATTAAAATAATGACTATACCTGAAAGAAATCCTGAAATCGAGAGATTTGGAGAGGTTATATTTGAAGAGAAAGTACCTTCTGTTTTAGTCAAAAAAAATGATACCTTAGATCCTATCATGACAACGCTTTTCGACCATAAGTTGATTGATGAAGAACTTAAAATGGGTACTCGTTTAGCTCTTGATGAAGCATTCACTAATGCAATTAGACATGGTAACCAAAATATTCCTGAAAAAATGGTGAAAATTTTAATATTTTCTGAGTCGAAACGTTGGAGTATTGTTTTTGAAGATGAAGGTGAGGGATTTGCTCCAAAAGAATTGCCGGATTTTGAACAATCAGAATTTTTATTTGCTGAGGGTGGTCGGGGTTTATTCCTTATGCATTATTACATGGATGATGTGATTTACATTGGCACGGGAAATATAATTCAGCTTATCAAAAACCTCTAATTAAAAAGGCTAGTTTGTATGACACAAACAGATTGTTTGTTTTGTAAAATAATAAGTGGGGAAATCCCTAGTAAAATTATAAATGATACAGAGAATTTTTTATCATTTCATGATGTATCTCCTCAGGCAGATGTTCATGGTTTGGTGATTCCTAAAAAACATATTTCTGATGTAATTCATGCATCTAATGAATTTTCGAAAGATTTATTAGGGGATTACTTTGTTGAAATTTCTAATGTTGCTAGAAAATTAGGGTTGCATGAAAATGGTTTTAGAGTCGTTTTTAATTCTAAATCGGATGCATGTCAAACCGTATTTCATATACATGCACATATATTAGGTGGGAATCAGCTAAGTGGAAAAATGTGCTAATGATTAGATGGGCAGTAATTTATTTTTTATTATTTTCAGTGTTAAATTCACAAGATAAACAAAAGATAAAAATTGAAGAATATTCATTAGAAAAATGTTTGCTAATAGCACTTAAAAATAACTCAGCCATTAAAAAATTCAAAATCGATAAAAAGATTACTAAAATGGAGCATCAGGTTTCAAATGCAATTTTTGAATGGAATTTAAATTCTACGTCTGTTTATACTGATGATCCCGATAAATACTCTCAAACTCTAAGTACAACTAAATCTTTTCAAACAGGCACAAACATCGTATTAAGCGGAAATTTATCTGAAACATCAGGTCTTATCACTGATGATAAAGACAGTGTAGTTTCATTTAGCATTACTCAAAAATTATTGGCAGGTTCTTCTAAAAAGGAAAATTCCTTTCCAATTTATAGAACTAGACTAAAAGATGAACAAGCCCGAAATCAATTAGATGTAAGCATTAGGGACGTATTGTTTTCAGTCACTAGAAACTTTTATCAATATATAAAAAGTGTTGAAACAATAAAAATTAATGAAAATGCTCTTAAGCAAGCTAAGAAATTTCTATCTCGTGTAGTTGATTTTAAAGATGCAGGGAGGGGAACAATTCTTGATGTAGCTACTGCTGAAGTTCAAGTTGCAAGTCGGGAAGAATCAATCTTACGATCAAAGACAATCATTCAAAACTCTTTGGATCAACTTAGGCGAAGTATGGGTCTAGATATCGATAAAGAGATCAATATTTCAAAGAAGATTAGTTTAGGCGTTACCATGCCAAAAATGAATTATGAATTTTCTTTAAAACATGCCATGAGATATAGGCCAGACTATAAAAATAGTCTTATTTCAATGGAATTAATTCAAAGGGAATTAGAAATATCTAGCAAAGGTAAAAAACCAAATTTAAGTGTGACTTATGCTCTTTCTGTCAATGAGACTGGTAGCTCTTATGATTCCATTTCTAAATTTTCAGATAGACCGGAACATTCATTAACGTTTAATTTCTCAATGCCTTTATTTCGTAAACGCAAAATGGCGAATTATGAGATCAAAAAATTCATTTTGGCAAAAGAAAAAATTAAATTGTGGGATAAACAACAAGATATAAAGTTAGAAGTTAAAAAAGTTCTGAGATTGATAGATGAGAAAATAAAACAAATAGAAGTACAAGAGAAGAAGGTAAAAATTGAAACCAAAAGGGTGGAAAGTTTTGAAATTAGATTGAAAAATGGATTGATTGATAGTTTAGAGGTGACAAGAGCATACGATGATCTTGATAGTGCTAGAACAGATTTAATAAATAGTAAGCTTAATCTAAAAATTTTAATTGCTGAATATCACAAAGTAATTGGTTCTGAGCCCACGTTTATCATAAAATCGGGTAAACAAAAAAAATAATTATTTAAAGGATGTGGTAATTTAATTGAAGAAGAATGATGTGGCTTCAAAGCTTAACCTGATCACTGAGCTATTAATTTTAAAACAGACTTTGTTTGCATTGCCTTTTGCCTATATTGGGGTGTTGCTGGCTGGTATTTCACCAAATAACACCATGCCTGGGTTGAGTGTTTGGATATTAGTAACTGCTGCAATGATTTTTGCTAGAACAGCAGGTATGTCACTAAATAGAATTATTGACCGAAAAATAGATGCTGAGAACCCAAGAACAAAAGACAGGATTTTACCTTCAGGCAGATTGTCTGTAGGGGTAGTATGGGCATTAGCTATTGTCAGTTTGTTTTTTTTAGTATTGTGCTCATTTCTATTAAATGATTTGTGCTTTTATTTATCTCCTTTTGCAGCATTATTATTATTTGGATATTCATATTGCAAAAGATTTACATGGTTTAGTCATTTTGTGTTGGGGATCGTAGAAGCCTTTGCACCTATTGGTGGTTGGTTTGCTGTAACAGGTAAATTTGATTGGCGTCCAATGATTCTTGGACTGTTGATAATTTTTTGGATGGCTGGATTAGATATCATTTATTCATGTCAGGATTATATTCATGACAAAAAAAGTGGACTTTATTCTATACCAAGCAAATTCGGTCTTTATAAAGCATTATTAATATCTAGGGTGTCACATTTTATTTGTATGTTATGTGTGATCTCTATTGGTTTATTTAATCCGCTCAGTTATTTTTTCTGGTTTGGTGCTGTTTTAATTGGACTATTATTTATTTATGAACATAGTTTAGTTTCTCCGCAAGATTTAACGAAAGTAAAAGTTGCTTTTTTTAAAGTTAATTCCATTATTGCAGTTGTTCTTGTCTGTTTTATTGGGTTGGATATAGTCTTGATGAAAGTAATTCTCTAGTGAAAAAAGTACTCGTAGGTTTGACAGGGGCAAGTTGCTCTCTTTATGGCATCAGATTGGTAGAAGAGTTGCTTGATTTAGGAATTGAAACCAGTGTTGTATTTACAGACAATGGATACAAAGTAGCCAAATATGAATTAGAGAAAGATAAACAGTATTCTAAAGGTGATTTTTTTAAAGATAAGGATGTCCTAGTAGAAGATAACAATAATATTTTTGCATCCTGTGCATCCGGTACCAACAAAGTAGATGCGTTAGTAATATTACCATGTAGCATGGGCACTTTGGGTGCCATTTCCTCTGGTCTATCTGTTGGATTAATTCAGCGGGTTGCTGATGTAATGCTGAAAGAGAAAGGCACATTAATCTTGTGCCCGCGGGAAGCACCTTTTTCAGAAATTCACTTGGATAATATGTTGAGAGTTTCTAAAGCTGGTGGGATTATTCTTCCTTGTTCCCCGGGATTTTATTTAAAACCAAATTCTATTGATGATCTAGTAAATTTTATGGTTGGCAAGGTCCTAGATATGCTTAATTTAGAGCACAATGTATGCGATCGTTGGAATCAATGAGAATTTTAAGTGTGTTAGCGTAATGGGCAAAATAAAACTCGGTCATATTTCTTATGCAAATTCACTTCCCGTTTATGATTCCTTATTTGAAGGGGATGTTGAATGGGATGGAGAATTAATTTCTTCATATCCTGCTAGATTAAATGAATTAATGGCTAACGGTGAATTGGATATATCTCCCGTTTCTTCCATTGAATATGCTAAGCATCAAGATCAGTATTATTTGGTAGATGATTTAAGTATTAACTCGCATGGTTCTGTTTTTAGTGTTCTTTTGGCCAGCATGTATTCATTGGAAAATTTAGATGGAAAAACGGTTGGATTTACTGAAGCTAGCGCCACCTCAAGAACTTTGTTAAGAATTTTGTTGGAAAAAGAATTTCAATTGAATTGTAAATATAAAGATGTGCCCATCGAAGATTGTGGTGAAATGAAAGGTTTAGATGCCGAGTTGATTATTGGCGATGCAGCCTTTAAATTTAAAGATAGTTATCCTTACTGTTATGATTTAGCTTCGGAATGGCTCAGAGTTACAGGACAATCGATTGTTTTTGCTGTATGGGTAATACAGAAAAAGTCATTAGAAAAAAATAGAGATGCCATCATTCAAACAATTGAAGTTTTAAAAAAGTCTTACGCAATGATTGATAAAGACCGAGTTCTGCTGAAAGCAAAAAAAGAACTTAAAATAGATGATTCAGAATTATCTGATTATTTTGAAGCACTTGGTTATGGACTAGATAAAAATTTACAAAAATCGTTACTCTATTTTTATGAAAAGTCTTTCGAATTGGAAATATGTCCTAATTGTGATAACTTACAGTTTTGGAATTCTGAGCTTTAATATGGAAAAAGAATATCATCTTCCACAGAGAGATCCTGAAAAAATTGAAAACATGTTTAATTCAATATCTAAACGATATGATCTTTTAAATTTTTTTATGTCATATGGTTTAGATAGCCTTTGGCGTAAACGATTAATTCAGGAGTCTCAGTTAAAAGGAAATGAAAAAGTTCTGGATTTAGCATGCGGAACAGGAGATATCTCTTTTGCCTTTGAACAGTTTTCTTCAAAAAAAAATATGAATCTGAACATTTCTGGAACAGATTTTTCTTTAGAAATGATTAAATGTGCAAAAGAAAAAGCAAAGAAAAGAGTTGTTTCTTCCATTGATTTTAAAGTGGGAGACGCTTTAAATATAGATGCCGGCGATAGTACAATAGATATTATTTCAATTGGTTTCGCACTTAGAAATTTGGCTGATTTGAAAGAAGCCTTTAAGGAGATGAGTAGAGTCTTGAAACCTGGTGGTAGAGCATTTTGTTTAGATTTGACAAGGCCTAAAAATCGAATTATGAAATGGGGGCATTCAATCTTCTTGAGAACCTATGTCCCTTTTATGGGAATTTGTTTGTCTGGAAATTATAAAGCTTATTCTTATTTATCTAAATCAATTCGGGAGTTTCCACCTCCAGATGTAATCCTAAAAACCATGGAAGAAAATGGCTTTTCAACTACCAAGATGGTTAGTTTGAGTGGTGGGATAAGTACTATTTTTATCGGTGAGAAATAAAGAACATTTGAAAGTTTTCAAATTGAAATGAGAATTGCATTTCTATAATATTTTTGGGTTCAAATAGATCTAGAAATGAATTCTGAGGATGTGGTGATAAATGAAGCATGTTAAAGTTCATTTTGAACTTCTTAAAGTCTAAAATCATCATATTTAAAGTATATATCTTGATTCAATTTTTTTTTTCTCTATTATTCCTAAATTTTTAAGATGGGCTGAAAATAATATGTCCGACAGAGTTTTTAACTAATTTGAAGGTGAAAAATATGGGTTTATTAAGTGGCAAAAAAGGTGTGATTTTTGGTATTGCCAATAAGTTTTCCATTGCGTATGCAATTGCAAAAATGTATCGAGAAGAGGGAGCTGAAATAGCGGTCAATTATTTAAATCCTCGATTAGCTAAAAGTGTTGTTCCTTTGGCCGAAAAAATTGGTGCTAAAATTATTAAAGAATGTGACGTGAATAATGATGAAATGATAGATGAATTTTTTAAAGAAGTGAAGAACGAATTTGGTGAAATAGACTTTCTTATTCACGCAGTTGCATTTGCCGATAAAGATGATTTGGATGGAAAGTTTATAAATACATCTAGACAAGGTTTTTTAATGGCATTAGAAGTTTCTGCTTTTTCGTTTGTTGCTTTGGCAAAGGCTGCATTTCCTATGCTAAAAGATGGTGCAAGTGTAATGACCATGACTTATAATGGTTCTAATAGAGTTATACCAAATTATAATGTTATGGGGGTCGCGAAAGCAGCCCTTGAATCTGCGACGAGATATTTAGCTAACGATATGGGCGAAAGAAACATTCGCGTTAATTCTGTAAGTCCAGGTCCATTTAAGACTTTGTCTTCATCTGGGATTTCACAGTTCAAAAAATTATTACATCATGCAGAAGATACAGCGCCACTAAGAAGAAATGTTACCTTAGACGAAGTTGCCAAAGTATGTACTTATTTAGCATCAGATTTAAGTACAGGAGTTACAGGCCAAAATATTTTTGTTGATGGTGGTTTTCAGATAATGGGATTAACAGGTAAAGAGGCCAATAGAAATGGCTGATGCTAATCTTAAGATAATTGTCACTGAATTATATGATAAAGGTCTATCTCTAAATGAGATTCTAGATGTCTTGGTCAGTGAAAAAGAAATGAATGTTACGTTTATGGACGTTCGTTTGATTGTTAGTGAAATAGAAGATGAACGGGACATGTATGAAGAAGAAGAAGTTGAAGAAGAAGAAGTAATTGATGAAGAAGGTCCCGTTGAAGACTGTGCCATTGAGATGAGTTCTATTTTGCAACCGGGTGCAGCTCCACAAGGTAGTGCAAAGTTCAAATCTGGAACAGAAATTAAATTTATGCTGGATCGTCAAGGTCGAATAGGAATTGAGCCAGTTACTGAAAATCAACCTACAGAAGAAGAGTTGACTTTATTTCAACAAGAATTGGTTAAAAAACTTCAATCTCGACCGTTTTAAATTATTGCATAATTTACTTAAATTAGTAGTTTGATAAATACTATTTACTTCACACTTTTTAGTGGGTTTAAGAATGAAAAATTTCTACATTATTTTATTTATTAGTATTTTATCTGTAAGTTCATTACAAGCAGGTGGTTTGCGTTGGTATGATAATTTGGCAATAGCAAAAAGAGCAAGTAAAGCGAATAAGAAACCAATTTTACTTTGGGTGGGAATTCATTCATTTAGAACTAGGCCAATGGCAGTAACCAAAAAGGAATTTTTGAAAGAAGCTAAAAAAATTATTTGCGTAAATCTTGATC
Organism: Planctomycetota bacterium; assembly: GCA_002746535.1. GTDB lineage: Bacteria > Planctomycetota. Next base: position 84,655 of record NVWA01000027.1, on the reverse strand, counting down.
CTAGAATGTTAAGTGATGATGATAAGGAGAAATATGGCGTTACTAACAGCCACTTTTCAAAATTCTTTTATTATGATCTTGATATGAATTTGCTTCACTCTGAGGAATCTCCTCCAAAGTCATTGAGATCAAGTGTAGTGGCTATGTTGAGATCGATGGAGAAAAAAGAAGAAGTCGCTAAATTGAAGAAAGTAGAAGAAAAAATAAATTTAGGAGCTAAGGCTCTGTGGGAAAAAGCGAATAAATATGAAATAAAAGAAGATTATATCAAGATGTTATCAACATTGAGAAGTTTGAAAATCAAGTATCCTGATACTTCATTTGGTCAACTAGCTCAATTAAAAATTGATAAAATGAATTCCGACCCTATTCTAAAAGAAGTTATTGCAGCTCAAAAGAAAGAACGTGAGGCCGCAACGCTATTGAGAGGCGCCAAGAACATGATAAGAAATAATAAAAAATCATTAGCATTAAAAAAGCTAGAGAAAATAAAAAAGGATTATAGTGACACTAATATTTCAAAAGAAGCTTTGGAATTATTATCTAAATTAGAAGAAGATTGAGAATATTAATTTTTATTTCATTATTGCTTATTACAGGATGTACTAAGCAACATTTGATCATTGATTCAAATCCAACCGGCGCTCAAGCTGAAGTAAATGGAAAAAATGTTGGGAAAACACCGGTTTCTCTTATTTATGTTGAAACAGGTCAATTTAGAATAAGACTCCAAAAAAATGGATATGAAATCATTGATACTAAGTTTAAAGTTAAAAAAAGGTGGTTTAATTATCCTATTATAGATTTTTTTGCTGAGGCAATTCCAATTATTTGGTCATCAAAAAAGCATGTTAATTTTAAATTTAAAACTAAAAAAATTCAAAGTCATAAAAAGTTAAGAAAAAAGTCCAATAGCATACTTCATATAGATTAGGTGCGTTTTGATTTATAAATTAATTAAGACAATATTTGCCAAATACTTTGGCTTTTTGCTATAATATAGTAATTTTTCTGTACCGAGAATACGTGTATTTTCGGAATAATTGTTTGACAGTATGACAATAGGGGATATGATTCTGCGCTCAAAAAAAAGAGGCCCTATCGTCTAGCCAGGCCTAGGACACTAGATTTTCATTCTAGCGACCGGGGTTCAAATCCCCGTAGGGTCACTTTCTTTTATTGAATTAAATTCCAATGCCTCCTCCAGAAAAATCTAATAAAAAGCTTACTATTAAAATCGCTACAAATCGAAAAGCTAAACACGATTTCCATATAATTGAATCTTTAGAAGTTGGTATAGAATTAAAAGGTGTGGAAGTAAAATCTTTGCGAGCAAATAAATTAACTATGGAAGATGCATTTGCAGATATCATTGATAACCAAATATGGTTAAAACAATTGCATATCAGCCTATATGAAAATGCTGGACATGAAATAGTAGATCCTCTTCGAAAACGAAAATTATTATTGCATAAATCCGAAATCATTAAGTTAGCTAAAAAAATAAAACTCAATGGATACACATTAATCCCTCTTGATGTCCATTTTAATGGGCCATGGGCCAAAATAACACTTGGTTTATGTCAAGGTAAGAAACAGCATGACAAACGAGATGATTTGAAAAAGAAATCGGATTTAAGGGATATGCAAAGAAGTTCAAAGAATAGGTTTTAAAATTCAAAATATTTAGTTGTTTTTTATCAAGCTTACGATAAATTTCATTTATGTGTTTTAATTACGTTTAGAAAGATTCTGTAGAATGCCTTTTTCCGGAATGCATAGACCTCAAGTCGTTTTATTATTTGGTCCTCCTGGTGCGGGGAAGGGGACCATCGGTCAAATGATTTGTGCCGCAGGAAATCACTTTCATTTATCGTCAGGGAACATATTTAGACATTTATCACCAGAAAGTAAGAATGGGCAGCTCTTTCATGAATATGCTGGAAAAGGTAAGCTTGTTCCTGATGAAGTTACATTTGAAGTTTGGAAAAAGTATACAAGGGGACTTGTAGATACAAATCGTTATTTTCCTGGTCAGCAACTATTACTTTTAGATGGTATACCAAGAACCACTAAACAAGCGGAAATGTTGGACCAGTTTGTTGATATCCTTCATATTATTGTATTGGATATTTTTAATGAAGACGTAATTTTGAAAAGGATTTTAAGAAGAGCTCAAATCGAAAAACGAAGTGACGATGCTGAAGAAAGTGTTATTAGAAAACGTATTGAAGAGTATCACACAAAAACTAGTGAAGTCTTGAAACATTATGATAAAGAAAAAGTTTTCACATATTCTGCAGAAAATAGACCCATTGAAGTTCTAAGAGACGTTTTGGTTGGATCTGCATTTATTTTAAAAACAGGGCCGTTGCATATAGCCCCTCCAGATGTTAGTCTGATAGAACCCCCGCCAATTCCTTAACTATTATATTTTTGCTATGAGAATCATTCTTATTGGGCCAGGATAGCCTTCAACAGTGGTCTCTGGGTTATTATTTAAAGAAAAGTCTTGTAGACTTTGTGATTGGCACCATTTAGTCTTTCTTTGTTCTTCTAAAGTTAATTGACCTTTATAGATTACTTCTATATCTTTAAATCCTGACTTTGATAGCCAATTTTGCATACAGCTGACTGTGGGCATGAAATAAACATTCTTGGCTTTTCCATATGTCTTTTCGGGAAATAGCGCCACTGGTTCATCTCCAGGAATTCCTGCGGACTCAATTATTAAAACTCCATCTTTTGTCATGGATTGTTTAATATTTTTTAGTGTGGTTATGGGATCTAATCTGTGATATAAAATCCCCATGCAAAATACGACTTCAAAAAAATCATGAAAATATTGTAAATGTTCAACGCCCAATAATTCGAAAAATAATTCGGGTGCTTGTATATATTTTTGAAATATATAATGTTGAAACCATAGTTTAGGAATTGGATCGATTCCGAGAAGAAATGACGGTTTATATTTTAACATTTGGAATAAATAATAACCATTATTACATCCTATATCACAAACTTTTTTATTCTCTAAATCCAATTTATCTGAAAGTCTATCCCATTTCCAATCGCTTCTCCATTCAGAATCTATTTCAATTCCAAATAATTCGAATGGTCCTTTTCTCCAAGGAATTAATTCCTCGAGGAAGGCTACAATATGATCTTTATCTTCAATTGTAATATCATATTCTTGACCTATTTTAATTATACCTTTGTCAGAATAATTTATTTTTGCTTTTATATCGGGAGTTTTTTCAAGCAATTTATAATATTTGTTTACGCTTTTACGATCAAACCAAGTGTCTCTTTCATCTAAAACACTTTTTAAGTTATCAATATCAAAATGTTCTGGCCAAGAATTTAAATATGAGTGGTCTGGTTTGATTCGATTCATTGATTCTTAACTTTAAATGGTAACCCTTTGATATAATCGCCTACTTTAACATTATTATTTGAAAACCACTTTTTATTAGCTTCAATTGCATACATTGCATTTTTTTTGCATCTATAATGGATATCTTCTTTTGGTTTATTTACTCGCATCTCTTCCATGAATACTACTTTGCCAGCACTATCACAAAAAATGATTGCTATTGGGAACTTGCAATCTTGCATAATAAATGTTCGTGGTTGTGAATCTTTATAAACAAATAACATTCCATGATTTTGATATAAAGATTTTCTATGTTTTAATCCTGTTGCCCTTTGAGTATCGGTAATGGCAAGTTCACAATAAAGGGTGTGGCCATTTGCATTTATTGGATAAGTAGAAATTTGATTGTTTAAGAAAATAATAAGAACACTAATAGATATCAAGGACACGATAAGAAAATAAAATGGCTTCATGAAAGGAATGAATATCCAATTGAATTTAAATAATTATGTAGTGGGAAATCAAAATCTATAAATATATTTATTTAGAAGATTTTAATAAAAGACAGGATCAAATTGGAATTATAAGACGCTTACTATACCCTTTTTAAATTCAACTTTTCCATCTTTTACAGCAAATAGAGTGAAGTCTTTACCTTTGCCAACATTTTTACCTGCTTTGAATTTACTGCCCACTTGTCGAACAATTATATTACCTGAAATAACTGCTTGACCATGATTTCTCTTTATGCCTCTGAATTTAGGTTTGCTATCAGCGGAATTTGCTGCAGATCCTTGACCAACTTTATGTGCCATTTTTTTCTCCTTTTATGTGCAGCTATTTCTTATGCTACGATAGACTCAATTTTTACTTCTAAATACTTTTGTCTGTGACCTTGTCTTGTTTTAGTAGAATGTTTTTTTCTTTTATAATGTGTTACAATTATTTTGTCAGCTTTGATTTCATTTAATACTTTTCCCAAAACTTTAACGTTTTCCAATTCCTCTTTATTAGTTAATAATTGATCTCCATTACTTAATAGATCTACTGAAGTGAACTCGATTTCATCACCGGCTTTTTTATCTTTCAAATCAATTCTGATAATATCACCTTCTTCGACTTTGATTTGGGTTCCTGAATCGTTGATTACTGCGTACATTTGTATCTCCTGATTTATACACCTTTCGGATTTTAAGGTCGAGAATTCTAACAATCTTGGTAATAAAGACAAGATATTATTGGCTCATTCGAACATGTAGAATTCGATAACGTTTAATAAAATAAAAGTCATATTTTAATTAATGCGGGTGATTGCAAATTGAAAATTAAAAAATTGCAGGCTTAGAGTCAATATGATTAAACCTGCTAGCAAATATTATTTTTTGGTATCCTCATCAGAGGATTCATCTACTTCTATTCTTTTATACTTACTTGTTGGAATTTCTTCAGTTTTCTTCGCGAAATTTTGAGGGAACAATCCATCCTTACTAATGTTATCAGATAAACTGTTTATTTGATCTACTAAATTATCTGATTTATGATCAACAATTATTTTTGGCGAAATATAAATTAATAATTCTTTATCAGATTTTGAAGAAGTCTTTTTCTTAAAAAGCCATCCTAACCCTGGTATTCTTCCTAAAAGGGGCAATTGACGTCTATTGTTTACATCAGAAGAAAATTTCAATCCACCCATTACACCTGTCATACCATCTTTAATTATCATGGTTGTGTTAACTTTTCTTTCTTCAATTTCAGGAACTATTGTTCCGTTTAAGTCATTGAATTTAATAAAGGTATTTGCACTAGGTTGTGCGTTAACCACAATATCGCCATTTTTTCCTGTAGCATGTGCTACCAATATTAGCGTAATTCCAGATGAAACAGACTTAACTTCATTTTCAATATTTGTAGCGGCTTGTGAAATGATGGTATTTGATTCGACATAATAAATATCTTTTGTTACGCCAATAGTAGCCTGTTTGTTATCAAGTGTCGTTATTGAAGGTTCTTGAATGATTTCACCGTTCGCATATTCTTTTAACAGTTTTAATGATAATTGTGTTTGACTAAAACTGAGGCTACCAAGAGTATAAATACTATCTGTAGTTACAGCATTAGGTCCTGCAGCAATTGTAATATCTTCTTCAAAGCCTCCACTACCCGTTGTAAATGGGAAAGCAATTCCGCTTGTAATATCAGCACCTTGTGCACCAATTGCCAAGCCATTTACCCAATCTAATCCAAAGTTGGTAGAGTTATCAGTATCTATACTTACAAATTTTGCTGATATCAAAAGCTGAGTAGGTCGTATATCGAGTTGATCTAGCAGCTTTTGCATAGCTCTAATTTTATCAGGTAAATCGGTTATAATTATTGAATTGGTATCTGCGTCATAAACTATTTTTCCAAAAGAAGATTTAATGGTAGTTTTTAAAATATCGATAATAACAGCTTGTGATGATCCGGCATCAGCACCTCCAGCAGAATCTAAATTTATGGAAGTACCTTTATCCTCACTCTCTGTTTCACTAGCTTGTATGGATGAAACACCACGATAATTTAATTTTAATACTCGTGTAATCATTTCACTTTCCATACGTTTTGCTCTAGCAACAATAATAAATCCATTTGAGTCTTGAAACCAAACGTAATCAAAAGCTTTAACAATTGTTGATAAGGCATCTTTGAAAGGAGCATTTCTTATACTTAATCTGAGCTTTCTTTTGTCATTTAACACTTCTAAAGAGGGAATAATGTCCCTATCAGATGCTCTTTCGAAAAGTTTTAAAATATTATTTAGCGTAATAGGATTTTTCACATCAATGTTAATTTTAATTAATTTGGAAATATGAATAACGTTATCAATGCTGTCAGTAATAAGTAGATCGTATTTTTTACCTAGCTCCGTCAATGATTTTTCTAATGTAACATTTTCAAGCTTTAGCGTAATTTTTAAATCTTGAATTTCCTCATCAGTAAGAATATTAACTCCGCTTGCATCTGAGAATACTTGTAGAATTTCAGATAGTTTTTTTTCTTTAAAACTAAAGTTTAACATAGTACTGGTGCCTTTACTCTCGTTTGAAAAAAGGCTGGATGAAAGTAAAAGCAAAACGCTAACAAATAGGCTTGTCCATGTTTTCGCAAATTTAAAGATTGTCATTCTTTACTCCAAATGTTGGTTTTAAAATTTTTATAAATCGTTGTCTACTAAGTCTTTTTTTAATGTGAATTTTTTAAATTGTATCGTAATTGAGCTTGTGCTAACAAAAAGCAATTTTATAGGGGCGATTGCTGGTAAGTTTAAAGCGTCATTTAAATTTTTACCTTCTTCAACAGCACTATCATTAATTAGAGCAATTTTTGGCTTTCCTTTTGACATAAACATTGCATCAACCGTTAAATTATTTATTACTCCCTTGATTGTGTCCCAATCTTTGTGTTCTTGTTTAATTTGCTTTTTTCTTTTCTCTACTTCTACCAACTTTGCAATCATTGCATCGTCTTTGTACTTTGTTAATTTTGTGATCATCACGGTTAATTTTTTCTCTGCTAAACCATATTCCCTGAGATTTGCATGTTTGTTTACCTTGCTCATATTTTTTTTAACAAATTGAATAACATCTTGTTTAATTTTAAAAGGGTCTACAACCTGCTGATTAGTATTTTTATCGTCGGGAATTTCATCAATTTCAGCATCTTCTTTTATTTTCTCGTTGATTTTGTCTATTTTTTCTTTTCTTTTTATTGCTTCTTGTCTATATCTTTCAACTAAGATTAAATTTCTAAATGGGCTAGGTATACTTATAAGATCATCTCTTGCATATGATTTTCTGTTTATAAAATCATCAAGAAGCTGATTCGATAAATCTTTTTCTTTTTTTTCATTTTTTTTCTTTGGTTTTGAGAAAACAAAATTAGAGCATAACATCAAAGAAGAGAGTAATATAATTAGTATGTAAGGAGTCCTCATTTTGCGCTACTTCCTTTCTTTTTGGTATAATAATAAAAGCTAAGAAACATGATTTTTGCTCGCATATATTCTAAATTCGATTCTTTTTTGGGATCTGTCTTCGGATCTAATTTTAAAGATGTGATCATCACAAACCTCTCAAAATCGTGATCTTCTACTTGATGAATAAAATTTAGAATTTCCTGGTAATTGCCCTCAATGGTGTAAACCATTTGGACAAATTTAATGTTGTCCGAAGAGGTCGCCTTCTTTTTTTTGCCTCTTCTTCCGCCAGCTCCAGTATCTTTTTTAGGTGAAATATCCTTTAAATGGATTAATTTAAGTTTAGACCTATCAAAAATCTCACCCAACAATTGATATAAATCTTCGAGATCTTCTGTTTCAGGGAGAGCTTTTTTTGCTCGTTCATAAATTTCATTTAAACTATTTTTTTCTATCTCTAATTTGCTTCTTGTGGCAATTATTCTGTCCATAACATCTATTTGATTGTCAAGTGTAACAATTTTAGAAGATAAGTTACTAGGGTTATCTAGAAATGAAGAGGTAAAACCGTTCCCAGATTCATACTGGAAATAACATAGAGAAATAAATGGAATAAGACAAACTACTACAGCGCCAACAATAGTGAAAGTTAATGTTTGCTTTTCAGTTAAATTTTTTAAATTTTTCATTTAATCTCACTTTTTCGCTTTAGCTTTTTTTGTAGGTAATAGTGTTTTTGGAAGAAAGAATATTTCAAGTGGAAAGCTTACAATACTTTTATTGATATCTGGTTTAGGTTCAACAGCATAGTGAGTAATTTTAAATTTTGATTGATCTATATTTGAACCAAAAGAGTTTTTAGTGCTTCTCAAGTGTTCTTGCAATTCTCCAAGTTTAGTAGCAACTTTCTCATTGCTATCGGTCATTAAATGACCCTGAGCAGTAAGTTTCATTATTAGTTGAGAGTCAGGAGAAAAATCAATCTTGCTTTTTGTTGCAGCAATATATACACCATCAAACCATAGTTTTCCTTTATATGGTCCATCTGAAACAAGCTTATTGAATTCATCCAATTTTCTAACCCACATGATTTTTGAGGCGACTATTTTTTTTAATACTTCGTCTCTTTTCCTTTTATCTTTGATTTCTTTTTTTAAAAGTTCAACTATTTTTACCTCAGGTTTTTTCTGAGTAATTTCTTCATCTTTGCTTATTATATTACTTTTAAGTTGGCTTACTTCTATTGCAGCTAAAACTGAAAGATAGCTTAGGAAAAGAAAAAATATTAAGCTGATAAAAATAGTTATTAATCTTGGATAGGGGGTATGCTCAACCTCACGAAGATTTTCTGGAAGTAAGTTGATCTTAATCATTTTTTACCTTATAAAATTTCTTTATTAATTATACTCTCGACGCCAGTCCTAGTGCTATTCCTAAGATCATTGAATTGTCTTTTAACTTTTTGACATCAACTTTTGAGCCGTCAATATCAATATCTTCTGTTGGATCCCAAATGCTACACGGTGTGTTTAATTGCTGAGCTAAAATATCGCTAATTCCTGGTAGTCGAATAACCCCACCGCAAAGTAAAATTTTACGAACTTGTTGGTCGAATTGGTTTTCAAAATAATCAAAAGATAATTGAATTTCGTTTGAAATTTCTTCTAAAATTGGAGTGATAACTTCAAGCATTGGGTTTAAAACTTCGCCTGGATCTTTTTTCATATTTTCAATGTCTTCAGGTGGAGCTCCAAATTTTTTAGCAATTGAATTGGTCATGTCATTGCCCGCGGTATCAATTTCTCTGGTGAAAAACGATTCGGTGCCATTCATTATATTAATGTTTACTTTAGTAGCACCTATGTCTACGATTGCAGTAATATCTTCTGAAATTGTTTCGGTTTGGCTGAAACCTAATTCATATGAATTCCCTAATGAAAATGCTTCATAATCAATAATTTTAGATTTTAAACCTGCAGCATCTAACATCTGGTAATGCGTATTGATGATGCTTTTCTTCGAAGCAATCATAAGTACTTTCATTTTCTTGGCTTTAGACTCTTCTTCGGAGGCCGTCATTTTTTGACAATCAAAAAAACAGTCTTCTATCTCCCAAGGAATATATTTATCTAATTCACCTTCCATTACATGGTTGATTTCTTCATTAGAAACTTCAGGTAATAATATATTTTTTACGACTATTTCGGATCTTCCTGAGATAGCAGTGCAAACTCTTCGAGTACTTATATCGCCTGATTCAAATGCTTCAATAATTGCATCGTTCACACTTTTCTTTATCTTAGCGATTCCAAACCCCGTTATTTGCACATTCTTTCTAACACGTGTTAGCTGAATTGCTTTCACCATGGTTGTTCCTATATCGAGACCTACAAGTACTTTTCCACCTATAAGTAAACCCATTAATTTTTGACCTCAACAAGTGTTTTAATAAAATATTTTTACAAACTTAAATTATAGTCAACAATATCTATTTTCCTCCTAAACAGCTAGTATTTTTGCAAATTCAATACAAATTCAATGGAAGAATAGGTGTAGGTCTGTTGATGCGTGTTTATTTATGTTTTTAATGAATTAATCGTAAATTTGATAGATTTACTTATTTGCCTTCATAGAGACGAAAAGCAAGTATTTTTGGTAATTTTGCATCTATGATTGCTTTTGCCGCTTTATCAATGTCATATTCGACTCTGTGAATGTGTACCTCTTTTTTATCAGTGTCATAAATAGCGCATGATGCAAGATGATTTTCATCTCTAGGTTGACCCACAGAGCCAACATTAATTAGTGTTTTAATATTTGAATCAATTACAATTTTGGTTTCTAAGCTATAAGAAACAGAGTTGTCAATTTCAAAAAATGAAATTGGAACGTGAGAATGTCCCAAGAAACATAAATTAGTTTCCATTTCATCAAAAGATAATTGAGCATCTTCTAAAGATTGAATGTAATCAAAATTTTCTGGGGCATTAACTGTCCCATGTGAAACTTCAAACAGATTTAAATTTGCACGTAACGGTAGATTTTTTAAATAATCTAAATCATCTGCATTGAGTTTTTCCTGAGTCCAAAAGACTGCAGACCTTGCATAAATATTGAATAGGTCCGGATTAATCAAATTTACTACTGCCCAATCATGATTTCCAGCTACCGTGACGCAATCAAGGCTCTTGACGATTTCAATACATTTTTCCGGTTCGGCTCCATATCCTACAATATCACCACCACAGGCGAATTTCTCGGCACCTAAACTTTTTAATTTGCTTAAAACTTTTTCAAGAGCTGGTAGGTTACCATGTACATCTGAAAATATACCATACTTCATTATTAAACAATCTCTTTTCTGCGAAACATTAAATTAGATATAGATAATATCACGGTTGTGTATAGGGCTGTATATAAAGAAGCAAAAATAATATAATGCAAAAGTCCGTCCACGGTCGTATTTCTTGCGATAATTTCGCCGAGATTATATATCGTAAAATCGGGAATCAAATAAAATATAATCACAAAAAGATAGTTAAGTGAACTATCGCTTTTTGTAAGTGCTTCTAGCAAAAACCCATTCGCATTGCATAAAAACAACATTCCTAGAGAAAAGCAAATACTTACCGGTGTTTTGAAATAAGGAATGGCTAAAAAAGAGATACTTAGAAGAATGGCTATTTGCATAAAAATTAAAAGAAAACCATAAGCCAAATCAGCTGATAAGATTATATTTTCGCCATATTGGTTGGAAATCTCTCGGAAATCTACCATTATCACGAAAACTATGCCAAGAATTACTATTGTGTAGAGAGATATTGCTAATCCACCTATGTATTTCCCAACGATAAATTCAAATCTATTCAGAGGTTTTGAAATCAGCGTCAAAAGCACTTTATTTTCGACTTCTTCCTGAATTGAACTACTACATGATAAAACGGATTGAATTACTCCTCCAATTAATATTGTTGAGTAAGTTGTTTCTAATATTAGCCGGATATTTTCGCCGAAAGTAAACAACGCAAATTCAGGAGTTAGTAAAATTAATATGATAAAAAAAAGTAATATTATGTGAGTAGAAATTTGTCTAAATGAGTAATGAATAAACGTAAAAGAAATAGTGAAAATACGTTCTGTGGATTCAATAAATGGTTTCAAATGAGCTGTTTATGACAAAAAATTGCTTTCTCCAAATTGTATCATATTTCTTAAATATTCAATTGATTTTGCTACTTCAATGCTTAATATGACCCGACTTTAATTTGAATATCAGTAAACTTTTTGTCCATTAAAAGGATCAAAAGTTCATTAAATTTATCTGTTTTTAATTACGTAGGATTTTTATTTTATGCCAAAAGTTTTTTGGGGAATAGACATTGGTTCATCGTCCGTAAAAGCTGTCAAGGCTGAAGCTATTAATGGTAAATTAACCTTGTTGGATTGCGTTTTTTATCCCATTGCAAGTGCTGAAAATGATAGTGAAATTCTGGAAAATAATTATGAAGCTACTTTAAGTGCCCTGCAAATGTTGGTAAAAGATAAACAGTTGGAAGGTGCATCTGTAGGAATTTCAATTTCTGGTAAAAGTGTATTTTCAAGATATTTCAATTTACCTCCCGTGGATAACGTTGAGGAGTTGATTCCTCTTGAAGCAAAAATGCAAATCCCGTTTCCATTAGATGAAGTTGTATGGGATTATCACATTTTTGGAATGAATGAGGAAACTTTAGAAACGGATGTTGCCATCTTTGCTGTTAAAAAAGACATAATAGAGAATGTCTTGGAACTAGGCAAAGCGGTCAAATTGGATATTCAAGTTATTCAAAGTAGTGCCTTTGCAGTATTAAATTTTGGCGTAATAGAATTTGGCTTAGAAAATCCACTTGTAATGTTAGAAGGAGGTTCGAAAAACATTGATATTGTAATATGCAATGCGATGAACTTTTGGCCAAGATCTTTGCCTATTAGTGGTATTACATTTACAAATGCTTTGGAGAGTAAGTTTCAAATTCCTTTTGAAGAAGCGGAAAAACTTAAGATACAATTGAAAGAGTCAGAACAATCTGACCGAATTTTTAAAATAATAGAACCATCTTTAAAAGAGTTGTTGGGAGAGTTCCAAAGGTCTATAGGCTTTTTTAGATCTCAACGTAAAGAACTTAATATTAATGAAGTGTGTTTAACAGGAAATGCGTTAAGAATTCCTGGTTTAGATCAATATTTAACAACCGGAATTAGTAAGCCAGCTAAATACATTGATGAGCCAATTAATGTTGAGATTGCTGAAAGTGAGGGTGAATTTTTATTATCTGAAGGTTATGGTAGCTTTGCCATTGCAATAGGTCTAGCTGCACAAGGAGTTGATTTAGGTTTTGTTAAAATAAATTTTGTGCCAAAGAGTCTTTTGTTGCAAAAAATGCTAAAACGAAAAATGATTTATGTAATAGGATGTATTGTAGCTTTAAGTATTGCTTTAGGTCTTGGTTGGTACGACGTATCAGCAAGTAAAGGCTCGATTAAGAGCATAAAAAAAAATGCAACAAAAGTACATCAAAGATATGCGGGAATACCGAATACCTTTGATGGGAAAGTTAGATCATTAAAAAGTAAGGAAAAGTCTCTTGGTGATTACAGAAAATTATTCATAAAAGAAAATACTAGGTTTCAGGTATTTCATGAAATGCTTAAGACTGCCGTTGAAGAGGTTGATTTGTTTTCGTTAAATATGGGCAAGGAAAAAACAAAAAAAGATAAAAAGGAAGACACTAAAATAGATCCTGTTAGGAGTATTTGGCTTAAAGACATTAAGTCAAATTGGATGAAAAGAAAAGATGCTGTAATTAAATCAGAAGTAGATGCAAAAGGTATGACCCCTGAACTTAAGTTTCAGGTAAACAAAAAAAAGGTATTAAGAGTTGTGATAAATGGATTAACGCAACACGCAGAAAAAAAGGGTTTAGAACTACTAAAGAAATTTAACGATAGTATAGATGAATACAAAATTAATAATCATCTATTGCTTATGGGTAATACTAAAATTCCACAATCAGGCGAAAAAGAAGAGATCCAAAGAAAAGTTGTAAAACCAAACCTATTTTTAAAGTCTAAAGACGCAATAGATAAGGAAGATTTTAGAGGTTTAGAAAGATTTGATGATGCTGCACAAAGAATCGCAAGTATTAAGGATGTCAAAAGCAAATTCTTTGAATTTAATATTGTATTTTTTGTGGATTTTGAGGTATTGAATTTAAAAATGAAAGAGCCAATCAGTAAAAAGTAGAGTTTGAATTATTAAAGGTAAAAAATGAAAAATATTTTTTGGATAGTTTCTGGAGTTTTAATTGTTGCCTTAATAATTGTGTATTTTATTTTTGTATCTGGCGGTCGGGATAAAGTTTATAAGGCAAAAAAGAAAAAAGATAAAGCTATTAAGCTTCTAGAAAGTTTAAAGGATCAAGTTCATAATCCTGATTTTCCAACAACTGCAAGTATGATTAATATTGATCAATCATTGGCCAATATAAATAAAAGTTTAGAAACACTTGATAAAGATCTAATTGATAGTCAATCCAAATATCATTTTGTACAATTTGACCCTAAATGGAAGCATACAGATGCTAATGCTTTGCAATATAAAAAATGGTATGACAAGCGAATGGTGAATATTGTTAATACATTGAATGAAAGCAATTTTGCTACAGATGAAGATTCAAGCGGAGCTGAAAACAAAGATTTTGGAGCTATGGGCTTTAAGAAATGGTCAAGTAAAACATCAAAAGAGGAGGACCTTTTTAACGCTCATAAAAAACTAATAGTAATTGAAGAGACTGTTGGTGCCTTGTCAAAGGTTTTTAAAGATATAAAGAATGTAAATCCAAAATTCAAAAAAATTAGTGTGTCGAGTGTTGATAAAAAAGCTGGTTCTAGAATGGCTACAACTCGGGTTTATTTATCTATTGAGGCTCCATATTCGTATTTTAACAAAATCCTTACTGAACTGGAGTCTAATAAATTATTTAGATTTGAAATTGAAAATCAAAAAATATTAAAATTGAAAGATGCTAAAGATTTTGCGCTATTTCCAAATGTTGCGATGGAAATCACCTATAAGTTTAGTGTTTTTGTAAATAAAATGAGAAAGAATTAGGAGTAGATTTAATTGAATACAATTAAAACATTTTTAATAAACAATGGTGAAAAGGTATTGTTTGGTATTATTGCATTATTTTGTGTTTACTCAATCTTTTTGAGCATAATTAGCCTATTGTCTGGATCAGATGATTACAGCAATATTAGTAAATTTGAAAAAGAAATTAAAAAAGGTTTGAAAAAAGAAGCCACAATTGAAGTATCATTTTATGATCCTACTGTTGAAGAAATTTTATCCGATCGAATGGATACGAGTCATTTAGAGCCATTTAGCAATTTGGTCATAAGTAAGCTCTTTTCAGAGAAAACATTAAGTGATCCTTATGAAAATATCAAAGATATTATAAATGGACATTCGAAATCAAATTCTGAACCAGGAAAAAATTGTGCTAAGTTTTTTGCAAAGGTAGGGGGCAATGACACATGTATTGTCTGCGGTAGCAAGGGTGAGCGAGTTTATATATATAAGGCTGCTATCCTAACTAAAATTAAAAGTTTAAGTATGGCATCCCAAGAAGAATTGAAATCAAATCCATATGTCGACAGAAAGACTATAAGAATCATTTGGGAAGATAATATTTTATCGGACAGAACCAACTATAAAAAAAGGGTTGCAAATGTTTATAGATTTGAGGTAGATGATAAAAAAGCTAGTGAGTTAAATACTTTTATTGGCAAACCAGAATATCAAAAGTCTATTAGAGATTTTATTAAAAAGTATAATTTAAAACCAAGTGTAAATAAATCAGGAAAACTTATTCTCATAATACCAAATACGATTTCAGATAAAGTATCTGTTGTTGTGCCAAATGCCGGCAACAAGCCAAAACCCAATATAGGTAGTCTCTTTGATGAAGAAGAGGAAGAAGAGGAAGAAGAAAAAAAGCCTGAAATTGAAAATAAAAATCTGAATAAATTAATCAAAGAAAAAGTATTTTATAAATTTGTAGATGATAATTTTGAACCATTAAAAAAGTATATGTATATTTTGGTGGTGAAAGCCACAGGTAAGTCTGCTAATCTTAAGAAAATAGAAGAAACGAAAACCTCTGATCCGGTCGAAGTTACTACAAATGCTGAAAACGTATTTTATTTAACAAAAGTTAAAGAAAATCTGAATCAGCCAGGTAAATATCATGCATCATTTCAAATTTATCAATATTTTAAATTTCAGAATGGTTTTTATAAAATGTCATTAAGTTATTTAGTAGAGAAAGATTTGTTAGGAAGTCACTATAGAAAAAGCTCCGGTGATTATAAAGATATTCGTGTAACTAGAATTTATAAAAAGAAGTTGAATGCCAGAAAAATTCGTGTACCTAAAAAGGGTTCAGAATTGACGGACTCACAATGGCAAACATGGAGAAAATTATATCCTGAAATGAGGGAAAGAGCGAAACCAATATTAATAAATTTAAAATATGTAACGGGATATAAGATCATTAAGATTGGGTTTGAAGATAAGAAGGTGAAGCCTTTTTTGAAATGGGGACCAAAACTGGATGCAAATCATAAGGAAATATTTGACAAGAACGGTAAAAAAGTATTAGAGAAAAAATTCGGACCTGCACGAAATGTAAACATTGGGTTTGTTGTATTACAGAATGAATTAACCAACGAAAAGAAAACTGTTTATGTTAAAAAGAGTTATGTAATTAAAGATGAATTAAAAGAACAAAAAATTAACACAATAGGAAATTAAGATGAAAAAAATCTACTATATTTCTTTTTTAGTTTTTATAACTTTTTTTGTGTCTACTGAAGCACAAGAAAAAGTTGAAGAGAAAAATGAAAAGCCTGCTCCGATAGAAAAAAAATCTATCAATGGAGATGAAGCCAGTACTGTAGAAGAGTCCGTACCAGAAAAACAGGATACTAAAAAAATAAAAGAACCAAAAAGTGAAATTGAGCTTCTTGCAGAAAAAAGGTTGATTGGTGTTGCCAAAAAATATAGCATTAAGGAGCAGGAATTAATAATTAAAGCTAAGAATTATGTAAGACTTGGGAAAGATCGTTTTGAAAAACTAGATTATAAGGGCGCTGAAAAATTCTTTCGTAAAGCTGTTGGGTCTAATCCACATAATAAGGAAGGTAAGTTATGGTTAGATAAAACTTTGGATATCCGAGGTAAGTCTCCAAGATCTCGTTATGTTGCTGGCGAACATTCTAGAAACCATGAAAATGTTAGAATTCAAGAGTATAGAGTCGAAGCAGAAAATCAGTTATTAAAGGCTAAATTTTTAATTTCTGATGGTGTTAGAATAATTGATGAGTCTGCTCCAGGTGACAAGTTATCTTCTATGGCTTCAGGTGAGAAAAAGTTCAAAGAGGCATTTAAAAAATATGAGAAACTTATTGAGCAGTTAGCTTTAAGAAGGGATTTTCCTAAATTTGATGAAAAAGGATATCGCAAGAAAGCCGTACTTGGAAAACAAAATGTCACGAAACTATTAACACAGTTGAATATTTCTAGAAAAAGACTTCAAAATGAAGTTGCGTATAAAAAAGAACAGGAAGATTCTCTAAGAAGTCAGGAGATATTTAAATTCAGAATTAGCAAGCAACTTGTTTCTGCCAAAGAGCAATTAAGACTAAAAAATTTCGATGCAGCTGAAAAAATTGCCAGGCAAATACTTAGAGAAGATCCGAAAAATTCTAAAGCTCAAAAAGTTATCAAAAAAGCGCGGAAAAAAAGGCACAAAGATCATGATAAAACTGTTCCAAAAATGCTAAAAAATCAAATAGATATAGGGAATCAACTTGTTGATGAATATCATATTCCGCACCAAGATCCAATTGTTTATCCAGCAGAATGGGAATCATTAATAGAGAGTAGAACTCCAGATTCAAAAGATTTTAAAAAAGCACCATGGAAAATATCTATGCTACAAGCAATGGAGCAACCTGTTCATTTCGATTTCACCAATACAGGATTTAAAGAGGGGTTGTTAGAATTAAGTGAGTTGACAGGTATTACTATTGCATTCGACCGAAAACTTTTTACTGACGGTGGTGTAGATCCTGATGCTGCAATCGAGACTGAGTCGAAGGGTCTTTCATTTAAAAATGCATTGAAATGGATTTTATCAGATGTGAACGCTGATTACACATTGTATAGCCAAGCAATTTATATAATCCCACAAGGACAAGTAACTGGCGAAACTATTATGCAAACTTATTCAATCTTAGATTTAATAACTAAGCCAAGAGATTTTCCAGGTCCTGACATAAGTTTAGGTCAAGGTGGTGCTACAATTGAAGATCTTGGAGATGATGACGGCGATGATGAATCTGGATTAACAGGTGATAATATTAAAGAATTGATTCAAGAAAAAATAGCAAGAGATTCGTGGGACGATGCTAAAGGTACTTCGATCGAAATTTTTCAAGGCAAATTGATTGTTATCCATAATGAAGAAGTTCAAGAACAAATTATAGCTTTTCTATCAGAATTAAGAAAAGCTCAGACTCTTCAAGTCATGATTCAAACGAGATTTATTGACGTTGCAAAAGGTACACTTGAAGAAATTGGTGTTGAATGGAAAGGATTAGATCAAGCTGGTGTAAATGATATCGGTGGAACAGAAAGAGATGGCGCCGGTTGGTTGAGCGATGTTAGAAGATTGGATGACTATGATGTCAGAGGAACAATGAGAAACCCTTCGACTATATCATCATTTGCATCAGGTTTTAATCCTTCACCAACAGCAAGGCAATTAGGATTATTCGGACAAGTTGCCATTTTAGGAAACGTTCAAGCTGAAGCCATATTACATGCTGTTGAAACTAGTGGTGATGGAATTAAAATTAGTGCACCGTCAGTTACAGTTTTTAATAATTCTATAGCCAATGTTGCTGTAATTCAGTCAAGAAACTTTATTCAGGACTACGAGGTTATTGATGGAGGTTTTGATCCTGTTGTAGCCCAATTTTTTGAAGGTGTTGTTCTTGAAGTTAAACCTACCGTTTCTTCAGATAGAAAATATATTACTATGGAAGTAAGACCTACCATAGCTACGTTATCACCTAGAGGATTACAAGAATTTCAGTTTTCAGCAATAGGAGCAGTAGGTGGCGGTGGTAATGCCATAGTTTTAGATACCGTGACGTTAACGATTCAAATCCCAAATATTATTTATGAGAGACTGAGAACTACAGTGAACCTTCCTGATAGAAGTGTCGTACTGTTAGGTGGGTTAATAAGAGGGTTTAAAGGATCATCTCAAAATGGTATCCCATTACTTTCAAATATTCCATTTTTGGGTAGGTTATTTAAGACAAAAGCGCATTCAACTGCCAAAAGAAATTTAATTATTTCGATAACAGGCAGAATTATAATATTTGAAGAAATAGAAAGTGAACTCTAATATGGTACTAAATATCAAAATATCAATTTCTATCATTTTGTTTGTCACCTGTTGCACAAATCTTTTTTCTCAAGATAAAGATTTAGCTGAAAAGGTATCTGAAGATGTTAAATTGACGAAAGATGGTACATCCAATAAAGGTGCAAATGTTGATAGCAATGGCAGTCAAAAAGAAAGTGAATCTTCTTCTACTAAATCAAAAATGAGTGCTCAAGAAGCTGAAGCTTTTAGACTTTTAAAAATTACAGCTGATAGAGTTAAAGTAAGTGAAGCTGCAAATATGAAAAAAGCACAAATGCATTTTGAGCATGGTAAAAGTTTATATGAAAAGGGATTATTTGAACAAGCAATTTCTTCACTTAAAAAAGCTACAATTATTTATCCAAATCACAAAAAAGCTAAAGAACTACTATCGGCTTCACAAGGAAAGATTGGAACTCAATTTAATAAGGTGGAAGCCGAACATAAAATATTAAAAGACATCACAGTAGTTAAAAGACAAGAAAAATTAATTGAAATTAAAAATAGAATTGAAACTGCAAAAGGATATCAAGTTCAGTCAGAAAATTTATCCAGCAAAAGTGGTGGTGATTTGTCAGGAGAAGATTTATTCGATCAAAGAATAAAATTATTAAATAAAGCTTTAGATGAATACAGAAAAACTTTAGAAATGTTGCAGTGGGTTGATTTAAATGAAAAGGACGTCCGTTCATTTGAAGAAATCGTTATTAAGGAAAAAAAGAATATTAAGCTTAAAAAAGAACATTTAATTGAAGACTTAAAAGATCTTAAGAAGAAAAATGCTGTGATATATGCTGTTGAACGAAATGAGAAAGAGGAAGATTTGGCTGACAAAAGAATAAGCAGTCTTATTGAGTCGGCTGAGAAGGCGTACAAACGAGGCAATTATATTCAATGCGAGAAGATTTGTAGGCAAATAAGAAGATTAGATCCCATCAATAAAAAGGCTGTTAAGTTAACAAGTAAATCACGGAAAAAACTCAAAAAGAAAAATCGAAAATGGATAAAGAAAAATTTTGAGGAAGAAAATAAAAGATGGAAAGAAAAGAATTTAAGGGACATGATCCCTTGGTCCGATCCTATTACATATAGTGAAGATTGGGATTGGATTTCTCAAAGATCAGCTGTAAAAAATGTTAAAAAAAGAATTTCAGCATGGGAAGCCAAGTATCGTGGTATTTTGGATCAACAAGGAACCTTTGATTGGTCCCAACAAACTTTGGGTGAAGTGATTGATGAGTTAAGAGAAAATTATCCTGGTTTGTTTATTAAGACTGATAAAACAGCTTTTGATAGTTTAGGAATTACAGATCAAGAGCAAGTAGAGCTAAAAGTTAATAGTTTACCTCTGAAATATATATTAAATTTATTATTATCCCAATATGGCTTAACATATGGGCTTGTAGATGAAGCTTTGGTTATATCGGACGAGAAAGGTGTTCAAGGTGAATTAACACTTGAAAGGTATGATGTAAGAGATTTAACCGTAGCAATAGGCAATTTCCCTGGACCTGATGTTTCATTGGCAAATGCTACCGGGTTAGACAGTGGTGGCGGTGATGGTGGTGGAATTGTATTTGAAGATGAAGATGAAGTTGAAGCAGTAACTGCAGATGATATTAAAAACTTAATGATATCTAAATTGCATGCCAATTCATGGGATGATGCACGAGGAACTTCAATTGTTGAAAGTAATGGGCAATTGCTTGTCACTCAAACTTATGAAATGCATCAGCAAATTGAAGAATTTTTGACTAGGCTCAGAAGAAGTAGGGCTACACAAGTTTTTGTAAATGCACGATTCATCAATCATGTTGACAATACTTTTGAATCAATTGGTGTAAATTGGCAAGGATTAGATCAAGCAACAGTGAATGATGCCGGAGGAACAGGCGTTAATGATGGTGCTGGTTTTCTTTCCGATATCACTAATCTTGATAGTGTAGATGGAAGAGCGAGAGTATTTACAGGAGCTCCATCTGGTGGGAATAATAGTAGGGGTTTATTAGCTCAGGTAGCAGTATTAGGTAACACTCAATTTGAAGCTGTTTTGGCTGCTCTTCAAACAATTAATAAGGCTGAAACCTTAAATGTTCCACGTTTGTTAGTTTATAATAATCAATTGGCATATATTGCTGTTGTTGAACAGCAGTCTTTTGTTTCTGATTTTAATATTAGTGATTCGACATTTGACCCTCAAATAGCTACGTTTTTTGAAGGTATTGTTTTAGAAGTTCGACCAACAATTAGTGCTAATAGGAAATATATTACTTTGCAAGTTTCACCTACTTTGAGAGAGCTTAAGGGCTTTTCTCCTTTACCTTCAATTACTAGTGCAGCTTTTGGTACAAATTTAGAAACTTTAACACCAATTATTCAAACGACATCGGTTCAAACAACAGTTGCAATTCCTGATAGAGGTGTGATGATGATTGGTGGTTTAACAAAAACAAATCAAGCCACCACTACTGCGGGAATACCAATCCTTTCAAAAATCCCTTTATTGGGAAGACTGTTTAGAACTGATACGATGAACAATGAAAAAGATAATATTTTAATGTTGATCAATGCTGAAATTATTCTATTAGAAGAAATTGAAGGGGATTTATGATTATGCAACCTGCAAAACTTAGATGGTTTAAAATATCAATAATGTTAGTTGCAATAAGTTGTAATTCTTTTTTATTCGCTGACTCAGATTATGATTTTGCACAAAAACTTGCGAGTGTATATCCGAAGTTAGCCCTAAAATATATGACACGACCAAATGGTCCGGATAAAGATACGGGTAAAAAAGAATACAATATGGCTATGTATTCTATTCATAAAAACTTAGCCAATTTTGCTAGGAACTCAGAAGAAAAACAAAATCATCTTATAAAATCCCTAGAATACTTAAGTAAGACCAATCCTACTCCTTTGGAAATAGCAAATGCTAATTACAGTTTAGCAACTATGTTAAAACTTGGATTATCTGATTATAGATTACGAGATAAAGACCGTGCAAGTTTAACTGAAGAGATAATTCCATTTTATAATAAAGCTGGCGATGGATATGGAAAAATTGGAGTAAACTTAAAAGAAAACTTTACAAAAGGAATGGATAAAGCTTTAGAGTTTGGAATGAAATTTCTTAAGAAACCTGAAGGTGTATCTTGGTTTAAAAATGTATATAGCCCGTATGTAATTTCCAAGATGAGATATTTTGAATGTAAAGTCGAAAGAGCAAGTATTTTGCCAAAAGGTGACCCTAGAAAATTAGATGGCATTGAAAAACTAATTGAACAAGCAAATGATATATCTTATGAGTTGGAAGCACCCATTCCAGTCTCAACAATTACTACTTATGCAGCAAGAATGTACAATATTCTTGCACAAGAAGGAAAAGAGCCAAAGAAAAATGGTGAACTTGCTGTAGAGAAATTTAAAGAAGTATTAGAAATGGAAGCTTCAAGAGCTGATAAGCTTCAAATGAGAACCATAAAAGCAAAAGCAATTTTAGGTCTTTTAGAAAATTCTTTAAAAACAAAAACCTATGAGCAGGGTCATGAGTCCTTTGAGTTGTATGTAAAATCCCTATTACCTAAAAGTTACAGGTATTACACATTAGATGATTATAGCGCTTTGTTTGATGGCTTATATATTAATGCATATCTCTTTAAAAAGACAAAAGATTTAAAATATGAACTGGGAATCAAAAAATCTAAAGCAATATTAGATAAGCAGGCATCAAAGTATGCTGGTTGGAAGAAAAAAGTTATAGATGCAATGATAAAAGTTGCCGTTATAAAAGGCGAAAAGATTTCTGACCCATCAATACTTTTTCAAGTAGCTAGAAATTTTCAGCAAGAGAAAAAATATAAAGAAGCAATTGAAATGTATCAGAAAGGGTTTGGTGTAAAAATTCCTAAATCACTTGCTTTTAGTTTGAAACCAAAAAGTTACTTTTCTTTGGCTTATTGCGCTTATAAAGCAGAAGATGAAAAAATTGGTAGGGATGCTTTGTTAAAGTTTTTTCAGGAATATCCTCCAGACGATAAGAAGTATGCTAAGGCTTTAAAAGGCAGTTATGTTAAGAGTGCTGAATTATTAAATATATTGGCCGTTAGGGTTCATAAAAAATCAAAAAATAAAGAAGATTATGCAATCGTTATGGATTCATTGGATTTGCTTGAGAAATATAATCCAGATAAAGTTGTCTTTAAGAAAGTTGCATTTCTTTCTGCAGCAGGAAATTATATTGATTCCTTAAAATTATTAAACCTTGTTAAAAAGGGATCAAATTCTTTTGACAAAGCATTATATTTAAAAGGGCTGTATTATTTTAAGTATTCAAAATTTATTAAATCTGGAAATAATGATGAGCACAATGAACTTTCAAAACAACAAATTGTAAAATCAAAGGACTCGTTCCTTAATTTTATAGAATTTGTAAAAAAAGACACCGGTGACATTATTAAAGAGAAGCAGGATATAAGAAATGTTTGGTTAAAGGATACGCAGAAACTATTGGGGTTTGTTTATGTTTCTTTAGAAGAATACGATAATGCAATAACTAAATTAACTGAAGTTTTAAAGGGTTATAAAAAAGATAAAAAAGATTTGTTGCATTCTAATATGATATATGTTTTACAAAGTCTTTTTCTAAGTAATTCTAAAAAAGAAAAGTCAGAAACTTCCGTTCCCAAAAAGATGGAATTATTAAAGACATGTGAATCTATTATTACGCAAATTGAAGACTTAGATTCAAAAGTTTTTTATCAATATAAAGATCCAGAAAAAAAGAAAAAAGATTTATTATCTGGTTATTATAAAAGGCTGGGAATTATGCTGTTGAATAATGCTGCTAAAGACACCGCCTTAGTAGATAAAGGACGAGAAATATTACAAAGAGGTGGGAACATAAAAAATTTAAATATTTATGTGGCTCGTATTATGTTTACTAATAAAGACTATGACAGGGCTATCACGTCTTTTAGTGATGCATTGGAGGAATATAAAGCTAAAGGTTTTAATGAACCTTTGAAGGCAGAAGATTTTAAAGCAGTAATTTCTGAATTTACTACAGATAAAGATATCAATTTTTTTAAGAAGTATTTTTTATATTTAGCTGTAAATAAGAAGAAAGAAAAAACGAGGGATTTTGGAAGACTTCGGCGAAATTTAAAAATTATTATTGATCCAAAGTGGAAGCCAAAAACTGAAACTGTCGAAGAAAAAAAGTATCGTGAAAAATTTGTAGAAATGGCAAGTAAAGATGTTTGGAAAAAAAATGTAGCAAATGGAAATATAACCACATTGGAAACAAAACTCGTTGAATTTTTGACATATCTTGGGATTGTTGATGATTTGGCTATTTGTTATTTAAAGACAAATTCGTTTAATAAATCTATTGAATTTTTATCCATTCTTAAAGTCTTTTATCCAGGGATACTTTCTGAGGATATTAAGCTGGCAAATTTAAAATATGAATATGCAGCATTTTTATTAAAACAAGGTAAGGCAAAAAAACGTGAGAAAATGTTGGGTCTTCTTGCGGAAGCAAGATTGGCATTTATAGATTTGAAAAGAAGATTGAAAAAAGAAAAAGGTTCAGATAAATATATTCATAATAATGAGAGAAGATTACTCACTTACGTATTGCTATATAAAGCGACTAAGAAAGAAGAGTATATTCAAAAAGTAATTACTGCACTTAGTATTGAATATTCCAATCAGGAAAGTTATGCCAAGTACTCAAATTTATTTGCTGTATTGGAAGTAATGAAAAAAATGCCTGAGGACTTAATGCCATTAAGTCCAGAAGAAATCCGTCTTCGAGATAAAAAATTGAAAGCTAAAGCTGTAAAAGATTATCTCATAGCAAAAGCTAAAAAGGCTAAGTATGAAGAATTGCAACTTATAAAAAGAAATAATTCAGTAACCGTTCCAGACTATAGTTTTGTAGATTTAGAGTTTAGTAATCTTGGTGATGAAAATTATAAAAAACTCAAAGAAAATATTGAGTCTATAAATGGAATTAAAAAAATTGAAGCGGATAATATTAAATTATTGGAAGTAATTTTAAGAGAAAATTTCAATAAAATGTTGATGGAGGTCGATCTATATAAAAAGATTCCAAGTGAAGTTTCCTCTTCAGCTAATATTAATGATGAAATCAAAAAAATTGAAGAGTTTGTTAAAAAAGTTGGAGTTAAAGAAGCTTATAATCACAATAAAATAGTTTCATTTAACAGAGACATCTTGAAAAAATGTTTCTCTGCGCTTCCTCCAAAAATTTATAAACCCAAAAAATAATAATCTTAAAGGTGAATGGTAATATGAAGGTGTTTGTTTGTAGTTTATTATTTTTACTGTTTAATGTAATTGTAAATGCCCAGAATGGGCAGGATCAAATCTTTTTCTTAAATGGTAAATCAAACAGAGTTATAATTGTAAGTGAAGATGCAAATAATGTTAATTTCAAATTTCAGTCAGGGGGAAACACCAATCACAGACCATGGACAAAAGTCCTTAAAGTCGTGTATGGTGAAGTATCTAGAACAATGCAAAATGCCGAGGGAGATTTTGAAACGGGTTCTTTGAAGATAGCCATTAGAAATTACAAGAAAGTAATTGATGCAAATTCTTCTAGAAAATGGGAAAAGAACAAGGCTACTTACAATATAGGTATTGGAGAGTTACGTCGTGGAAATTCTGAAGAGGCGAAAAAATATTTTTCATTAATTAAAAAAGATTCTAGATGGTTTTACCCCGCTATTCTTGAAAAAATAAAAACGTTAAAGGATGATCAGAAAAGACCAGCCATGCAAAAGTTGATTGCAAATGGTATTGTGTCTGGACCATTTTTGGGTAAGTTATTAATAATGTTATTAGAGAGACAAATAGCTGATGGGCTCGTATCAAAAGCAGGTGTAACTCTGGGAAAAATAAAAGGTTTAAAGGATGGGCCTAGTAGAAGTCGATTAAATGATTTGGATATTAAGTTAGACGTTTTAAGTAAAAACTATGATAATGCTGAAAGTAAAATAAAAACTTTTATTGCCCAAAAGCAAGATACTGGTACTATGCGCATCGCATTAGGAGATATCTATTTAAGCAAGAAAAAGCTAGAAGATGCTCTATATGAATTTTTAAGAGCGAGGGTTTCATTTAGTGATGTTAGTGCGGAAGCAGCTTTTAAAGCAGGAAATACATTTTTAAATTTATATTACACAGATAATGTTAAATTGAAAAAATTTAAATCTTATGCTAAAAAAGAACTAAGGGTATCTATGGCTTTTGATGATGGGCTGTGGTCCGTGAAAGCTAAAAAACTATATGGACAACTAAAATAAAAAGAAAATCAATTTTAGGGAGAGAGAGAAGAATGAAAAATTTTGGTCGAATTATGTGGGTATTATTTATATTATGCCTTATTTCATCTGTTTGTTTATTAGCACAGGAGCCAGCTGCTAGTAGTACTGGTGAAAGTGGAGGAAGTAGTTATTTCGAACTATACACAAAAGGTGGATTGATTGGTTATTTTATCACGATACTGTCTGTTATTTCTATGACCCTTTTCATTATGTATGCAATTCAGATGCAACGAGATAAACTCATACCTAATTATGTGATTAACGAACTTGAGAATTGTATTGAAGAAGATGAAATTGAGAGTGGATTAGATTTTTGTGAGGGAGAAGAAGCACCTATAGCAAAAATTATGGGAGCAGCTTTAAGTCGATTCGAAAGCGGACCCGATAAAATGATTGATGCCATGATTGAATCAAGTGAAGAGCAAGCAAACTTATTGGCGACTAAAATAGGATGGCTTTCTTTAATTGGTGGTTTAGCGCCAATGATTGGTCTTTTCGGTACTGTAAGTGGTATGATTAAGGCTTTTGATACAATTGCATCATCAGCTGGTACAGCTTCTCCTGAAGATTTAGCTCGAGGTATTATGGAAGCTCTTGTTACAACATTTTTGGGTTTGTTTGTAGCTATACCTTCTGTAGCAGGTTATCATTTCTTGAGAAATAGAGTTAATTCAATTGTAATTGAAACTAACAATATTTGTTCTGATTTATTGGATAAAGTAAACCAATCATAATTCAAATATAGGAAATTAAATGGCTAGAAAAAGAAGAAAAGTTGATTTGCCACCTGGCGAAATGGATATGACAAGCATGATCGATTGTGTTTTTCTTTTGATAATATTTTTTATGTTAATTACAGACTTGAAAAAAAGAGATATTGTAAAACTCAAGCTACCTAATGCTGAGTCTGCTGTTAAAGAAGAAGATGAAAAAATAATAATTAATATAGAACGTAAAGGAGCTGTTTGGGTCGGTGGCGAAAAATGTACATTTGATGCTTTAAGAGATTATTTAAGAAGAAAATATTTAAATTTGCCGGCAGGTGATAAAGAGGCAGATTCTAATGCTTATGCTTCTATTTTGGTAAAAATTAGAGTTGACCAGTTGGCCGAATTTAGAGATGTTCAACAAGTCTTAAAAGCATGCATTGATGAAAAATTTTATAAAACTACATTTGCAGCATTAAATCACAATGCAGAATGATATTGCAACATAAATAAGGATTGAATAATGGCCAGAAGACGTAAAGCTTTTAAGTTGGATGAAGCAGAAGGTGATATGACACCAATGATTGATGTCGTATTCTTGTTGTTAATATTTTTTATATTAATGCCATTTAAATCACCAGAGGCAAGAATTCAAGCTCATTTACCTAAGACTTCAGGTCCGAGTTCAGCTCAACCAGAAGAAGAAGATATTGATAAGATTGATATTAAAATAAAAAGAAATGGCAAACCCATTGAACCATATTCATTTGGTGGAGTTGATATTAAAATAAATGGTAAAAAGATAGATTTTATGGCTTTAAGAGGGCATTTAGCAAGTTTTAAAGCAACTATTAAGGTAGATATTAAAAAAATACCAGTTGAACTAAATGCTGAAGAAGATGTTCCATTTGTCTTCGTCATGAATGCATTAGATGCTGCGAAATTAGAAGGATTTACATTTATTAAGTTTCCGGAAGTACCTGTTCTTAGTTGGGGCAAAAAGACACGTAAAAACTAATTTATAATTTGCTTCTAAATTGCCTTGTAGGATTTATTCGTCTTCAGTAATTCACACTTCGTGTGATACATTAGCTAAACTAATAATACCCATTTTAAAACTTTATTAATTGTTTTTATTACATAAATTAATTTTGTTGAATATGTAATTAGTTAAAATTAAAGCCATCTTATTGTGGAGAGAAATTTTTATAATTAACTTTTCATAAATTTATTTATAATTTATGTAGTTTCAAATTGATTTTTTAAAATTTCTATCAAATTTATAGATGAACGATTATTCAGATCAAATTAAAAATATTTTCTCAAAAATTCCTGTAAATAGATTTAACCATTTTTTAATTGGTATAAGTGGAGGCCGAGATTCAATATTTTTATTGATATCTCTATTGAAATTTATTCCAGAATCTAAAATTATTCTTCTGCATGTAAATCATATGATTAGAGGAGTTTCATCTGATGAAGATGAAAAATTTGTAGAATCTATTGCGAAAAAATATAATGTGGCAATTGAAATTAATAACGCCACAAAGTTGAAAAACAATAAGAAAGGGAATTTGGAGAATAATGCTCGTGAGTATAGATATAAATGGTTTGGTAAAATGGTATATAAATATAATGGATTGCTTTGTTTGGGCCATAATTTAAATGATCAATTAGAAACAGTTTTTATGAAAATTTATAGAGGTTCAGGGTTATCAGGTATATCGGGTATGCCGATTTTAGGAAATGTTTTTGAATTCCCTGTTTTAAGACCCCTTTTGATGGTAAGTAGGGAAGACATAACTCTTCTGTTAGAAAGAAGAGGACTACAATGGCGTGACGACGAAAGTAATAGTGATGAGAAATATTTTAGAAATAATTTGCGCAAAAACTTTTTGCCAATTATTTCCGCCAATAATAAAGAATTAGTCATTAAGATACAAAAAAAATCCATGTTATTGTTAAATTTATTAAAATATCCAATAGGTCGTAATATTCTAAATGGAATTGAGTTTAAATTATGTGATATAAAGAATACGTCTAACTTTGAATTAAGAAAACTAATAGAAAATATTTATTTTTCATTTCATATTCAAGGTACTCCAAATAATGCCCATATGAAAAGGTTGAAATCTTTTATTTCGAATAATTCTAACTCTATTGAGTTAAATAAGGGTGTAAATGTTTATAAAAATAAAGAAGTCATATATTTTGATGGTCCAAGAGATAGCTCTTTTGATGATCAATCTCGTAATATTGGATTAGGCTGGATATGGAGGAAAAATAATTTTTATGATGCAAAAGTAAAAGTTTCTCCAAAGTTTGAATTATTATGTCCAAAATCTATGTTAGATAAAATTGTTTTTTCAACAATTGAAATAAGTAAAAAAGATATTTCTATAAAAAATATTATAGAAAAATTGAAAAAGAAAAAAGTACCTCACTGGAGGCGCACAAATATTCCTGTTGTTTTATTCAACAATGAAATTATTTTTGTTCCTTATTTGGGTATTATTAAAAAAAACATTTTTAGTGAATTTGAAATTAAAGTTGGTCTGTCCTTAATTATATTAAAAGAAAATTGGAAATGGGTTATTTAAATCGGTTTTTATTAATACTCTCTTATGGTATGTTTTTATTTGGTTTGGTGTCTTTTCTGTGGCCATTAAACATATTTAATCAGCCAAAAGATAAGCTAAATATAATATTGCTTGATGTATCTGAATCAATGAATCTAAATAGTAGATACTTGCAATCTAAATTAAATCATTTTGAGACATTGAAGGATTCTAAAGATTTTATTTTAGGGGGTTATTTTTCCGAAAGTATAGGTTTTGCCTCAGACGATGTTAAGAACATGACATCTTTGGATGTTATCGATTATATAAAATCCATATTAGTTGGAGGTAGCAAATGGAGAAATCCTTTAGGAAATAAGAGAACTAATTTTGAAACTGCTATTATTGAATGTATTGATGAATGGGGCGATAAATTTCAATTAAATATTTGTATCCTATCAGACGGAAAGCAAAATGATGGAAACTTGAAGCATGTAATTAAGAAATTAACTAAAAGTAAGCATCAATTGCAATTTATATCTTTTGATGAGGTTCCTGAAGATATTTATGTGAAATCTGTTAATAGTTCAGAGTTTTTTGAGATTGGTGAAAGCCTTCAATTAAATGTAGAGATGTTGTCTACGATAAATTCAACACGGGCACCAGTACAAATCCTTATAAATGATATTTTATTTAAAGAAATTATTGTCTCAATTTCAAAAGGTTCGAATCTATTTACATTTCCCCTTGTGATTAATAATGTAGGCAATCATAAAATATCAGTGAGATGTGTAGTGGAAGATAGCTTTAAGAACAATAACAGCAAAAGTATTTTGTTGAAGTCAAAAAATTTAGAAAAAATATTATTGGTATCAAAGAATAATTTTAATATTGGATTACCAAATGCTGAATTAATTTCACCATTAAATTTTCCAAGATCATTAAAGGAACTAATAGCATTTCAATCTGTAGTATTAAACAATGTCTCGTGGTCCGATTTTATTGATAAAGGAAAAGTTCAGGCATTAAAGGAATTTATAAATAATGGTGGTAAATTATTTGTAGCAGGTGGCAATGAATCTTTTGGGTTTGGTGACTATATGGGTACTGAGTTAGAAAGTTTATTGCCAGTTAAAGTAAATCCAAGTGGATTGATATCAATTCTTTTTGGTGTAGATAACTCAGGTTCAATGGAGGATGACATCCACGGAGTAAGAAAAATTGATATTGCTGTAAATTCATTACTTGATATCGTACAAATTTTAGAAGATGAAGATGAAGTAGGAGTGCATTTATATAATAAAAATAATTTGTCAAATAATCTGTGGTTGCCGCTTCAAAAGGTAAATTCCTTTTCAAAAGCTTTGAATAAACAAATTAAAAAAATCCCATCTCCATCTGGTGGTACATTTATTTTGCCAGCTTTAGAAACATTGGTCTCTAAGATCTTATTGTCAGATAAAGAATTGAAATTAATTGTTTTAATTACTGATGGAGAAAGCAAAGAGACAGGATTTAAAAAAATACTTAAAGAAATAGTTGATTCAAAACCATCAATTGGATTCGTTTTAATTGGCGCAGATGTAAATCAATCAAGCATATTATTGAAGGACTGTAAGGAAATATTTGGACTAAACTGGAATATGATAAATATAAATGAACATGGTTGGGTTAATCTAAAAGATTGCTTTAAAGAAGCACTACATTCCATCACATCTGGTTTTTCAGAAAAAGGGAGCTTTGATATCTTTATCAATAAATACCACCCATTCATGAAAAATATGAAGGTATTTAAGCAATCATTTTCCGGTCGAATATTAAAAACAGGACTTAAAGAAGGTGCAAGCTCTCTTGTTGATATAAATGATAAATATCCTTTGGTCGCTCATTGGTATTTTGGAAAGGGGGAAGTAATGAGCTTTCAATCAGGTTATTTTGAAAATTGGGCGGATAAATGGTTGATGAGTTCTCAAGGAAGAGAGTATGGTGAATTTTTAAATTCTTGGTTAAATAAAAGGAATGCGATAGCTTCAAAAATAAAAATTGTAAATATCGATGGTGGACTTCGAATATTATTTATTTGCAATAATAAAAATGTATCAAGTCAGACGGAATTTCTTCTTGAAATTGATTCTAATAAAATATTTCTTAGTCGATCTGATGAAAATATTTGGTCGGTCGAAATAAAAAATAATAATAAATTAGAAAAACTTTTTTTCAAAAGTAATAAGCATTATAAAGTATTTCTTAAAAAGAATAAAAAATTTGAGCTATTTAATGAAGGCCTTTTTTCTCGGATTCCTGAAAAGGAAATGGAAGATATATATATATCGAATAAAAGGTTATTCAATATTCCAGGTGCCATATCAATGGAAGAATCAAAAAATAAATATGTAAACTTTAAACTTAATGATATGAAAAAAACATTTAACGAATCATTATTTGTGTGGCTCATTTTATTGTCATTTATTGGAATCATTCTTTTTAGAGGAAGAATTCATTGAGATTGTCAATCATAAAATGGATCAAATTCCTTGTAAAAAGCTCTGTTTGATATTGTAGAATCCATTACTTTTTTAATATTTTTTAAGTATAATTCCCAGCTTAATTGCATAGGAGAGTAGTCCATTGGAAGATACAATAATTGTTGGTAATATTTCAGATGAACCATTTGCAATTGATGTTGCAAATATGTGTGGCCAAATCGAGGATATCTCTGATTTAATTGCCTTAAAGGATTTTGCCAATACTGAGTTTTGTCCTAGATTTATTAGAGATGAGCACGATCTGTCAAATATCGGGTATGGAATGAAAAACAAGCGAGTCATTATCGTCTCAGCCACTTATACTGAAAAAACAAGAAATCAACTTGCGATGAGAAATTTGATAATCGCAAGAGCAGCTGTCGATAACGGGGCGAAAAAGGTTGTTTTAGTAGAACCTGATTTATTTTATTCTGCTCAAGATAGAGGTCCAAGGGAAAGCCATGGTGAAGTAGATTATGAGAGGAATATAAAAGATTATAAAAAATTTGATGGTCAGCCATTTTCCACTAATCTTTATGCAGAATTGCTAAAAGTTGCTGGTGTAGACGAAGTCATAACAGTGCATAATCATTCCAGTTCAGTTGGTAGAATCTTTAATAAAAAGTTTGGTGGCCACTATTATAATTTAGTACCGGATGAATTGTATAGCCGTTATATTCGCACAAGTGGTATCGTTAATTCTGAAAATGAAGGTAAGAATCTTGTTATATGTGCACCAGATAAAGGTGCCATTGAATTTACAAATAGAATGCATAAAAGCCTACAATATTCAAATGCATCTACCTTAATTATGGATAAATTTAGAGAAGGAGAACGAAAAGTTAATATTCATGTTTCTCCAAATTCAACAACACAATTAAGTGATATTAAAGGTAAAGACATCTTGATATTTGATGATATGGTTCGAACTGGTTCAACTATTGTTGAAGCTAGTAATATTTTAAGACAAGGGAAACCAAGGAAAATTATATTTTTTGTCACACACTTCTATGCCTCTGGTGAAATGCGTGAAAATATGAATTCAAAAGCTATTGATGAAATTGTTACTACGAACACTATGCCAACGACCTTGAATAGAGACATGCAAGGAAGATTGAGAAAAAAAATGGTTGTTCTGAAAATTGAAAAATGGATTTCAAAATTTATTTTAGAGCAAATTATACACGATAGCGCAGATCGTTTTAAAGATGATCCATTTACTGTAGATTTGTCTTCTAAGCATCCTAGATATATTCCTAGACCTCAGTAAAAAATTATGGAAAAGCCTGACTTTAATAGAAGCATTGTAAACTTGATGTCTTCTATATTAGGTTCTTTTGAGGTTAAAAGTCAATATCAGCCACTTGAAAGTTTACCCGTTTCAAAACTAAGGAAATATAAAAATGTTATATTATTGGTGATTGATGGAATGGGTTATAACTTTCTTGAGAATGAAGTTCCCAATAGTCTTCTGAATGAAAATAAAATTGATAAATTAACTTCAGTATTTCCAACTACGACTGCTAGTGCAATTACCACATTTATGACGGGTGATGCGCCTCAACAACATGCTATCACTGGGTGGAATATGTGGCTTAAAGAATTAGGAATGCTAACTACTATATTGCCCTTTAGAGCAAGATGTGGAGAAAGATTAAATAATGCCGCTATGTTTAGTGCAA
Source organism: Planctomycetota bacterium (assembly GCA_002746535.1). GTDB lineage: Bacteria > Planctomycetota. The sequence goes on along the minus strand of NVWA01000027.1, from coordinate 50,951 downwards.
ATGTATTTAAGAGTCAATCAGTATTTTCGAAAATTAAGAGTCAAAGTTTCTATTTAATTCCTAAAAGTTTAAGTGGTTCAGTCTATTCAAATTGGCATTCAAAGGGTAGTCTTTTAAAGCCAGTCAAAAATGCAGGAGAATTATTTAATACCATTTACAAATGTACGCAAATTAATAATAGGAAAAAGTACATTTATTCCTATTGGCCAAATTATGATCATTTGGCTCATCAGCACGGTTATAATAGTTCCTCAGCAGTTCAACATTTTGGTCAATTAGAAAGTCATTTAAAATTATTATGTAAACAGCTTGAAAAAACGTCTAGTTTATTATTAGTGACAGCTGATCACGGATTTGTAAATACGAGTAAAGATAAGGTGATCTTTATTGAAGATCATCCCATTCTCTCTGATTGTCTGATGATACCTTTGTGTGGTGAAGCTCGATTAGCATATTGTTATGTGAAACCTAATTGCGAGAAAGAGTTCTTGGAATATATTAAAAATGAATTAAAAGAAGTTTGTGAAGTATCTTCTTCATTAGAAGTATTGGAAAATAATTATTTTGGTTTGGGTGAAATTGAACCGGCACTATTAGATAGAATTGGTACCTATATACTTTTTATGAAAGATAATTATGTAATTAAAGATAGATTAGTAGGTGAAACGCATGAATTTCACCCAGGCCGACATGGTGGATGTAGTGAAAATGAAATGTATGTTCCTTTAATATCATTTGAATTTGATGGAGAAAAAATATGAAATATTGGTTAATGAAAACTGAGCCAAATGTGTATTCAATAGATGACTTAAAAAAAGATAAACGTGAACCTTGGGATGGTATTCGGAATTATCAGGCAAGAAATTTTATGCGTGATGATATGGAAGTTGATGATATGGTTTTATTTTATCATTCCAATGCTAAGCCCGCTGGTGTCGCTGGTATTGCTAAAATTTGTTCACTTCCTTATCCTGATCCAACTGCGTTTGATAGCACAAGCAAGTATTTTGACCCAAAATCATCTGAAGCTAATCCTACTTGGATATTAGTCAAAGTGGAATTTGTAAATAAGTTTAATGATGTCGTTTCATTAGATGATTTAAGAGCGGCAGCAGGATTGAGTGAAATGATGGTAATCAAAAAAGGTATGAGACTTTCAATTCAGCCCGTAACAAAAAAAGAGTTTAATATAGTTAAGAAATTAGGTACTAAAAAATAGTAGGATTATTAAATGAATTGGTATGAAGAAGCTTTTGATGAATATTATTTAGATATCTATGATCATCGTGATGATGATGATGCGTTAAAGGATGTCATGTTTGCAAAAGATATTTTAGAACTCAATCATAAAAAGACTTTGCTTGATTTATGTTGTGGTGCAGGTAGGCATTCAGTTTTATTTAGTCCATTAGTAAAAAAAGTTGTTGGATATGATTTAAGTATACCTTTATTAAATGTTGCCAGTCAGAATGCACTTAAGCAAAAATGTAAAAACCTTTTCTTGCTAAGAGGTAATATGTTGCATTTAGATTTTAACGATTGTTTTGATGCAGTGTGTAGTTTTTTCAACAGTTTTGGCTATTTTGAGAAATTAGAAGACCACATTAAAGTTTTGACTAATATTTATTTATCTTTGAATAGTGGTGGATGCTTTTTGCTTGATATTATGAATGTTGATTATTTGAAAAATAACCTCATTCCAATTTCAAAAAAAGAAATAGAAACCTATGTTATTACTGAGAAAAGAAGTATTGATGAACATTATTCTATTGTTAGAAAAGAAGTTTTAATTCAATTAAAATCTGATTTATCAGAAGTTAAAAAATATATAGAATCGGTTCATTTTTTTTCAAAACCTCAAATTACGGAAATGTTGTTAACTGTTGGATTTGAAGATATTATTTTTTTTGGATCTACTGATGGAGCGTCAGTTACTCCTTATTCTAAAAGATTATTGGTTGTTTGTAAAAAACCTAATTAGTTTTCCATTTGAAATATTACTAGCCTTGATTTGTTCTATAAAGGAGTTCACTAGATCTATTCTTGTAATCAGTTAATCACCTTGACAAAAATATGAAATTTTAGAGAATTTCGCAGTTTCCTAGTAGAACAGTCTAAAGAATTCTTATTATATTAGATTATTTCAAAGAGATTTCTCATTACTAAAAGGTTATAGCAGTATATGGAAAGTGAATTAATACGACTTGTTGACAGTATCCATAGAGATAAGTCAATTGATAAAGACATTATTTTTGAATCTATTCAAGAATCTTTAGAAACGGCATTAAGAAGAAATTACCGTGAAGCACGAGAAATTCAAGTAAATATAGACAGAGAGTTCGGGACTATCTCAGCTTATATTGATGGCCGTATATTAGATCCAAAATCATTAGGACGAATAGCTGCCCATTCAACTAAAACATCTTTTAACACATTGATGAAAATGGCTGAGCGAGATGTTGTTTTTCATGAATTTACCAAAAAGGTAAATAGTATTGTTATGGGTACTGTATTGAGGAAAGAACAAGGATTTACAATTGTAAATTTAGGTAAGGCTGAGGGTATTTTACCATTGCGTGAACAAGTGTTTAATGAGCGTTACAAATTGGGCGAGCGAATTCGTGTTCTAGTTTTGAGTGTAGAGAAAAAAGGCCAAAAAGTAAATATACGATTATCGAGAGCTCATCCTGATTTTGTAAAATGTTTATTTGTATCAGAAGTTCCTGAAATTGCAGATAGAACGATTGAGATAAAAGGCATCGCTAGAGAAGCTGGTAAAAGGACTAAAATTGCTTTATATTCAAATGATGAAAGAGTTGACTGTATCGGATCTTGTGTTGGTGTTCGAGGTTCTAGAATTAAAGGAATTATTAATGAGTTAAATGGTGAAAAAGTCGATATTGTTAAATGGAATGCCCAAATTGAGATATATATTAAAGAAGTGATGAGTCCTGCTGCAGTGAATCGGATTGAGTTAGATAAAGAAAATTTTAGGGCAAGAGTGGTAGTTCCAGATGAGCAGTATTCATTATCAATTGGGAAAAAAGGTTCAAATATTCGTTTAGCATCTCAAATTACTAAGCATCATTTAGATGTAATTACATCCTCTCAATTGCTTAGGGAAGATTTAATTAAAAAATTACAATTTAATAAAATACCTTCTTTGAATGATCAAGAGATAGATAGTTTAACTATTTCAGGTATTCAGTCGTTAGAGGATATATGTGATCAAGAGTTAGAAGAGCTTGTCAAATTTAATTTTATTGATGATGAGAAAGCCGTTGCAATTTTAGAATATTCTAGAAAAGTTTTGGAGAGTGAAATAGATGGACTAACTCCTGAAGATTATGAAGAAATAGAACGAAAAGTAAAAGCGGAATCAAGTAGTGAGTTAGTTTTTAATATTCCTAGTAGAAAGAAAGTTGATATTCCTGAAGAAACAGAAAATAAAGACAAACCAGTTGAAGAAGAAAGTACCTCGGAGCCAACTGAGAATACTGTTGAAGACAAAGAGGTTGACGGGAATGTTGTTTCCGAAGAAAAATCAGAAGCAGATGTAGAAAAATCAGAAACAGATGTAGAAAAATCAGAAACAGATGTAGAAAAATCAGAAACAGATGTAGCAGAACCAGTAATTGATGAGGCGGTTTCGAAACCAGTTAGTACTGAAACTGAAATTGAAAAAGAATAAAATACTATTTAAGAGGAATTAAGTTTGCCTATTCGTATTTACGAACTTGCGTGTGAATTAGAAGTACCATCAAGAGATCTAATTAAATTTGCTTGTGATTGGGGTGTAAAAGTTTCTAATCATTTCTCCACGTTGACTAAAAAACAAATTGATACAATTAAAACAAAACATGAGATTACTAGGAGAGTAGTAAGCCCATCTAAAGAAGATCAATTGAGTAAAGAAGAAATGATCGCCCAAATTCAAGGTGCGAGCAATCTACGCAGAGAGAAAAAAGAGAAAAAGAAAAAGGGATCCAAGACACTAGAAGATGCACCTGAAGCATTAACTTCTGAGGAATTGGTTAAACAGTTTCGGAAAATTTACAAGAGCGATAGTAATGAAGGTGCTGCTGGAGTCGCGAGTAAAAAGAAGAAGACTAAAGAGATTTTTACCTTTGATAAAAATTTAACGAGTCATTCGAAAAATAAAAAACATAATAAAAGATCTCCTCTTCCTGCCAATAAAACGGTAAAAGAAGAAAGTGAAGAAGTTCTTGAGCCAGAAGTTTCTAAAATTCCCGATGAACCGAAAGAGATTCTTTTGAGTTTGCCAATTACATTAAAAAGCCTCTCTGCTGCAATGGGGGTTAAAGTTAGTGAAATAATGGGAAGCCTTTTGAAAAAAGGCCAAATGCTAAATCAAAATGCCTCTTTAAGTAAAGAGCTTGCAATGGAAATTTCTATTGATTATGGCATTTTATTAGAAGTAGAAGAAGATAAAGATATTGAAGATGATTTGAAAGAAATGCTTTCTTCAAAGGCATCCGAAAAAAATATGGAGGAACGCCCTCCAGTCATTACTTTTATGGGTCATGTAGATCATGGTAAAACGTCCTTATTAGATAGAATTAGAGCCTCAAGTAAGGCTGGTACTGAAGCAGGTGGAATTACCCAGCATATAGCTGCATATCAGGTAGAAACATCACATGGCCAGATTACCTTTTTAGATACACCAGGTCATGAAGCATTTACAAATATGCGTGCACGGGGTGCAAATGCTACGGATTTGGTAGTACTTGTTGTTGCCGCTGATGATGGGATTATGCCACAAACAGTAGAAGCTGTAAACCATGCCAAAGCTGCTGATGTACCAATTATAGTTGCAATAAATAAAATTGATTTGCCAGGCGCAAATGTTGAAAAAGTAAAATCACAACTTGCTAATATGGAGCTGACTCCTGAAGATTGGGGTGGAAGTACTTCTTGTGTAGGTGTTTCAGCATTGACTGGTGAAGGTGTTGATGATCTTTTAGAAATGTTAGCTTTAGAGGGTGAGATATTAGAATTGAAAGCAGATTCAAACTGTACCGCTCATGGTATTGTTTTAGAATCTAGAGTAGATCCAGGTCGAGGTATTATTTGTTCTGTTTTAATCCAAGAAGGATGTTTAAACAAAGGGGATGTGATTCTTTGTAGCCATGGTTATGGTAGAGTTCGATTTTTATATGATCATGAAAATAAACAAATAAAAAAAGCAACTGCATCTGTTCCAGTTGAGCTAGCGGGTTTATCTGAATTACCTGAAGCAGGTGATACTTTTTATGTATTAGATAGTATTTCAAAAGCCAAAGAAATTGCAGATAAAAGAAGTGCGATGCAAAGAGAATTAATGCACACCCAAGAGAAAGCTTCATTACATAGTTTGATACAAAAAATCGAAGCTGGAAAAGTTAGTCAAATTAAAGTAGTTTTAAAAGCTGATGTTGCGGGCTCATTGGAGGTAATTGAAAGGCTTTTAGGTGAATGCCAAACAGAAGAAGTGAAAGTCAACATTATACATAAGGCTGTTGGTGCAATAACTGAAAATGATATAAAGTTGGCTGCATCTTCAAGTGCAATTGTAATTGGTTTTCATGTTATTGCTGATACTCGAATAAAAGCTTCCGCAGAGCAGTTTGGTGTTGATTTAAGAATATATAATGTGATTTATCATCTTAAAGATGATGTCTTAGATGCATTAGAAGGTGCTCTTGGTTATGAAGAGAGAGAAGTAGTAACAGGCCATATTGAAATTCGAAAAGTATTTAAGTCTTCAAAAATTGGAAACATTGCTGGTTGCTTTGTTTTGGATGGAACAATAAATAGAAATAATGGTCTTCGTATTACAAGAGATGGTATTGTACTTTATGAAGGTAAAATTGGATCTTTAAAAAGAAACAATGATGACGTAAAAGAAGTTCGAGAAAAATTTGAATGTGGCATTGTCATTAGAGGCTTTGATGATATACAAGAAAATGATATTATTGAAACCTTTATGCGAGAAGATGTTAAACGAACTTTAGATCGCTCAAAAATTGGAAAACCTTCAAATGTCGAAAAAGTTTCAGAATAGGTAGGTAATTACTCTTGGCCACTGAACGCCGTCAGAATAAAGTTAGTGCATTTATCAAACAAGAAATAGCAATTACTATTAAAGAATTAAGCGATCCGAGAATAGGTTTTATTACAATTCTTTCAGTTGATATTACACCAGATTTAAAAATTGCTAAAATTTATTACTCTGTTCTTGGTAGTGATGCCAATAAAAGAACCACTCAGAGAGCTTTAGATCAAGCGAAAGGTTATTTGAGAAGACAAGTCGGTAAAGCATTGCAAATCAAATTTGTTCCAGAAATTCAATTCTTTTGTAAAGAGGATAGCGACTTCGGTGATAATGAAGTCACTGAAGATACAGCTTAAATATTTTCTAAAATAAATATGATATTATGTTGGAGCTATAATTGATTAAAACCTTATGGAAAGAAATATTAAGAGGTAAAACTCTATTAAGAACTTTAACAAATTTATGGGCCTCAAGTATTATTTTAAAAGGTAATGGTGTTGATCTAGGTGCTAGAAATGGAAAGTCTTCTTATTATAGATTCTTAAAAAAAGATGATGATTGTAATTTAATGTTTTCTGACTTAAATCCACAATCTGATGATGTCTTGCAAGTAGACTTAGAGAAAACAATTCCATTAGAGAATGAGTCTCAGGATTTTTTAATATTGATATATGTACTCGAACATCTTTTTGATTTTCAGAATTGTGCGAATGAAACTTGTAGAATATTGAAGAAGAACGGGAAACTTTATGGAAGTGTGCCTTTTTTATATCAAATTCATCCTGATCCAGATGACAATTTTCGTTTTACGAAATCCTCATTAGAAAAAATATTTAAACAAGCGGGTTTTAGTAATATTAGAATTACTAATCTTGGTTTTGGACCTTTCTCAGCTGGTATTTCTCAATACGTTGGCGTTTTTAAAATAAAAGTACTAATTTTTGTTATTACCTATTTTGGAATTATTTTAGATACATTAATTAATAGGTTATTTAAAAATCACCCTCGGGTAAAAGCTGAAAACTTCCCTTTAGCGTATGCTTTTGAAGCAGAAAAATAAAAGCAGAAGTTACATAATATGTTTCTTTAAAAGATCATTAATAACTTCAGGATTTTCCATCGCGCCTAAGCCTATATCGCCACAAGCCAACTCTTTTTCTATTGGATCTATAATTTCATATCCCCAAGATTTTAACTGGGTTAGTTGTGTATTTGTGATAGGGTGGTTCCACATGAAAGTATTCATTGCAGGGCATATGTAAATTGGTTTTTTGAAATCCCAAGCTCTTGCAACACATGTTAGTAAATTATCAGATAACCCATGGTCTAATTTTGCGAGAGTATTTGCAGAAAGAGGTGCGATACAAAAAATGTCGGCCCATTTTCGAAGTTCGATGTGAAGTACTTGATCTCCTATTTCAGACCAAGTATTCCACTCATTTTCATCGGTAATTATGGCTAATTTATTTTCATTCTTATTAATGAAATTTAAAGAAGACTTAGTTGCTATAATTTTAACATTTGCCCATGAACATAATAAATCATTTAATTCATTGACCTTTATAGTTGCAACACTTCCTGTGATTCCCAATAATATATTTGGTTTTGATTTCAGAAAATTTCCTTAAAATTATTTAGCAAATACCTCTACTCTTAATTCTCTTAAGACAGTAACTTTTACATGGCCTGGATATTGCATTTCATTTTCAATTCGATTGGCAATATCCCTAGCAAGAATGGTTGCTTTTTCATCAGAAATTTTTGATGAATCAGTTAAAACTCTAATCTCTCGTCCTGCTTGAATAGCAAAAGTTTGTTCAACCCCATCAAAATCATTTGCAATTGCTTCTAAGTTTTCAAGTCTTTTAATATATGATTCTGAGGTTTCTCTTCTAGCCCCAGGCCTCGCCGATGAAATCGCATCCGCAGCCATAGTTAAAAATGAATAAATGCTAATCATTTCAACATCTTCATGGTGGGAAGCAACAGCATTAACTATATAAGGGTGTTCATCATACTTTTTAGTTAATTCTGAACCAATTTGAGGGTGAGTTCCTTCCATCTCCTGATCAGCGGCTTTTCCAATATCATGCAATAATCCAGCTCTTTTTGCCACAGTTATATCTACTTTTAATTCTCCTGCTAAAGAGGCACAAATATCAGCTACTTCTTTGCTATGACTTAACATACTTTGACCATAACTTGTTCTGTATTTCATTTTCCCTAAATAGTATCTTAATTTTGGGTGCATTTTACCAATACGCATTTCCTGACATGTTTTAGTTCCTATTTCAATCAATTCCTTCTCAAGGGTTTCTTCTATTCCTCTAACGACTTCCTCAATTCTTGCAGGATGAATTCTTCCATCTTTTAATAATGTTTGCATAGACCTTTTTGCAACTTCTCTTCTTAATATATCGAATGAGGATAAGATGATAACCCCAGGTGTGTCATCTACGATTAAATCTACTCCAGTAGCTTTTTCAAATGCACGAATATTTCGACCTTCTCGTCCAATTATTTTCCCTTTCAAATCATCACTTGGTAGATCTAGTGTTGATGTAGTTGTTTCTGCTGTAACTTGGCTGGCTAATCTAGTTATCGCTAATCCGATTATTTTTTGGGCATTTTTTTCGGAATCCTCTTCAATTTTTTCAAGATTATCCCTGATGATTTGAGAAGATTCAGTCTCTACTTCATCTTTAATTTTTGTTAATAATAAATCTTTTGCGTCCGCAAGACTTAAATTCGAAATTTTATATAGTTCCGCCTTCTCTCTATCTACTATATTTTGAATCTCTTTAGATCGTTCATCTAATTTAACTTTAACCGTTTCATTTTTTTCTTCGTTTGATTTAATATTTTTTTCTTGGGATTCTACCCATTCAGCCCTTTTTTCTATTACATCTTCTCTTTTTTGAATTTGTTTTTCTAGTCCTTTTAGGCTTTCTCTTTTATCCTGAAGTTCTTTTTGTATGTCATCTTTAAACTTTTTTGCATCGTCTTGAGCTTCTAATTTTGCTTCGCCTTTGAATTTAACTTCTTTCGCTTCTATAAGATCCTCGTATCTTTTTTTCTCGGAAGCTTCAAGTGCGTTGAACTTAGATTTAGTTAAAAAATTTGATGCAAAAAAACCACAGATCAAACTTATTACGCCTGATATTACACATGGTATTAAATAGGTAGGTTCCATTTATTTCCTTCTCTAGAATTTAAAATTAAAATAAAACTATAAAAGAAACAAGCAGATATATATGCAAATAGAAAATTATTAGGTTGATTTAGACAAAAAAAGTCGATTTCTAATCCTGAATAAAGGTTTAATTAATATTGTTAGTTTATCTATTATATTAATGTGTCTATTTGTACAAATTTTATATCTGCTATTTCTTTTCTAAACATTATATTTTCCATGTTTTAACATTCAATTCGTTTTAGTCGGATGATAATTATTTTAACAAAATAATGGATTACTTTCATCTTGACTATAAGTTAAGATATTTTAGAATATTATCATTTTCAATTATTATCATGAAAATCAATTAATTATGAATGGTGATTTGAAAATAGGTTTTGTTGTTTTGGTTACAATCGTAATGTGTTTCTTTTTCGTAGCCTTCACAACTCCGAGAGATAAAAGCTCATCCTCAATTGAGTTGACACATAAACTCAAAGCTAATAATAATTTAACTGTTCATAAAAATAGTCAATATAATTTGAATAGTGACTTTAAAGACGATTTTTCCTTGGATTATGTTGTTCTTGATGACAACCATAAAATTAGTAAAGCTTTATCTAAAGATCAAAAGTTAGAACATATTACTGAAAATGAAGTAGTACATAGCTATTCTTTCAAAGAAAAGTTAATCACAAGAATTTCTAAACCACAAAATTCGCTAATACACTACCATGAAAAATCTTTAAATGTCCCTGAAGTTATAAATCATAGAGCAATCCATGACATTATAAAAGAAAAGAAAGTATTAAGAGTATCTGTTGATGAAAAAAAAGGGCTAAAAGATTCAAAAAACAAAGACATTCTTTATACAATTAAAGAAAGTGATGAGCTTTCAAATATTGCAAAATTCTATTTCTTTTTTGGTCATTACGCTTTCGTGGGAATTTAATTAAATTCAATTTGATTTATAAAATATACAAGTGAATAAAGCGATCCTTTCACCTTGACTATAAGTTAAGAACTTTTAGAATTCTTTCTTTTTCAACTAAAATCATGAAAATCAATCCCAATGAATAGCGATTTAAAAATAGGAATAGTAGTTTTTGGATCTGTAATTGTTTGTCTCTTCTTCGTTGCATTTACGACTCCTTCATTTAATGATCCTACTAATAAAAATATTGAAATTATGGAAGGAAGTATTCCAATTAATTTAAAAGTGGCAGAAATTAAAGCTAAAGATTATCAAGCTGATAAAAATGATGAAACTTCTTTGGATTATATTGATTTCAATAATGATGAAAGCAACGTTAATGACCAATCTGATGAAAACAATATTATTAAAGAAACTACTACTGATAAGACCTTAGGCCTAGAAATAGATCAAATTACAAATAATGATAAAAACGATAATCCAATTAACGAAAACAAAGAAGTCTCAGGTGAGATTAGCCTACCAATAAATGACAAAAAAATTGTAAAGCCACCTAAGGAAATTGTGATAGAACCGTTAAACAAGGAACTAATGGAAGATATCATTTATACAATAAAAGAAGGTGATAATTTGACTAAAATAGCATTATTCTATTATTTGGATGGTCAAAAACATATTGATATTTCAAAGGCAAATAATGGTCTTCAATCAATTAATTTAAAAATTGGACAGAAAATTAAATTACCTAGTTTGAAAAACCTAAACAATAAAATTTCAAAACCAAAACCTCTTTTAAAATCAAATTTAGTATTGAGTGATCATGATATTGTTTATCTAGTAAAAAAAGGGGATATTGCATCTCTGATTATTCAAAAATATTATGGAAGTTATAAATATCTTAAGGACGTTAAATTGGCGAATCCAAAAGTTAATTTAGATAGGCTAAAAATTGGTCAAAAATTAACATTGCCAGGATTAGGAAAATAATTAGGAAATCTATTATGAAAAATATTGTAATGCTTTTATTGATTTTATTTTTATCACTATCGGTGTGTGCTCAAGATAAAACAAAAACAAAAACCAAAATAAAAAAAACAGTCACCCAAATTTTTACAACGTCTAAAAGAGAAATGCCTTTAGTAGCATTAATTGAAGCTATTAATGCTGTTGGTCCTCCCAAGTATAGGAACAAAAAAATTCTATATGATTCTTCGATAAATAAATCTACATCTTTTAAAGTAGTCGCCTCTCAGATAAAAGAAAACACCGATGATAAATACTATGAATTTCATTTGATAGAAAGGTTTCTTAGTCTTAATGGATTATCTATTGTTTTAAATGGACCGTTTTTATTAGTTATTAAATCATCTGTGACGCCTACCTTTAATATTAATTTACTTAAGCCTGGTGATTTAGAAAAAGATGATGATATAACGCAAGATGAAATGTCTATTAAAATGATAACTACTACTTATGTTCCACCATTTGAAATTGTAAAAGTACTAAGACCATTCACCCAAACGACAAAAAAGAATGTTCAATTTCATCAACTGTCAAGCAATAATGGATTGATGATTATTGCTCCTAAATCGACAATTAGATATTTAACAGAGCTAATTAAGATATTGGATATTCCTGGAGATACAACCCGCATAGAAATTCTTAAAGTGGAACATACATTACCAAAAGAAATAACCAGTAGAATAAAAGAATTACGAACAAAACGTGTGAGTAAAAGTTCGCAATCTCAACCCCCAATTTTAATTCCTGATGACAGAACCATGCAAATAATAGTAAAAGGAACTGATAAACAAATTGATGAAATTAAAGGTTTACTTTTAAAGCTAGATCAGCCTACAAAAGAAAATCCATTAAATACAGAGATAAGTTTTTATAAATTAAAAAATGCAAAAGCAGAAGAAGTAGCTGCTACGCTAAACAATCTATACCAACGGATAAAGGCGAAAAAACCGAATAGTAGAATTAGGGGCAATCTGCCAACTACTGGACGTAATAGAGATGATGTTCCCACTATAGTAGCAGAAAAAAATATTAATGCACTTTTGATTATTGGTGCAGATAGTGACCAATATAATTATCTTTTAAAAATTATTGAGCAATTGGATATTAGGCGTGATCAAGTTATGATAGTTGGATCCATAGTTGAGATGAGTGAATCTAAAGCTTGGGAATTATCGGTAGAATTAGCTGCCATTAATGCCTCGAGAACTAATGTCGCCGGTAAAATTAATCCATTTATAAGTTCAAATAATCAATCAACTTTAAATATTGATGGCAATGCACCTGGCAAAGTGCCCAATATTAATTCTCTTTTAATAGGTGTTACTTATGGCTCTCAAGAAGCCTTGCCATTTATTTTAAATGCTTCACAGACAGATAGCGACGTTCATTCCATTGCACAGCCTTCTATTATGGCCAATGATAATCAAACAGCTAGTATAACAATTGAGCAGTCTGTTCCATTTCAAACAACTAGCACTGGTGCAAATTCAGTGACAACTCAAAGTGTTGATTTTAGCAAGGCTCCCATAACATTACAAATAAAACCAACTATTAACTCTCCTAGCAGAAAAGATGCTGAGAGATATGTAATACTTGATGTCAGTGTAAATGTCAGTTCTTTCATCGGTACTGGTGGCAATGGAACTCCTCCAGCACAAAGTTCCCGACAAGCAAAAACAGTTGTCACTGTTCCAGATAAAGGTGTAGTGGCTATTGGAGGGTTGTCGAATTATACAAAAGGTATTGAGGAAACTGGTGTACCATTACTCTCAAAAATCCCTATTCTTGGAAATTTATTTAAATCCCAAAGAAGAAATAGGACTCATTCAAATATATATATATTTATTTCTCCTTATATTATTTCTACGTTTAATGATGCTGAAAAGTATGCCCATGATTTAGGTTTGTCTTTTGAGTCTGATGAAGTTTTTTATAAAGAAATGAAAGAAAAGATCTGGGCAAATGCCCAATTAAAAGGGTCTGGATTATCAGATTCTAGTTTCTATCCAAAGACGTTCATTAAAAAATAAATTGAGAAAACGTAATGATTAAAAAAGAAACATCAATATTACAATACTTCATTGATAATGGTGTGTTGAATGATTCTAATAAAGATGATGTGGCCAGAGATGTATACGAAGAAGGCAAATCCTGGGAAGAAGTTTTAATTGAAAAGACAAAAGAACCTGAGGAGGTTATTTTAAAACTTATTGCAAAGAGTTGTGACCTTGAATTTAAAGAAGAATTAAAAGAATATTCTGTGCCAGTGGAATTTTCTGAATTGGTTTCTGTATCTCTAGCTCGAAGAAGAAAAATTATTGGCATTGGAATTGATGAGAATGTGATGCGTGTGGCTACTTATAGGCCATTTGATTTTCAATCGATTGATGAAATTTCCAATATTATTGGTTATGACGTTGAACCTGTAGTTGCTAGCCAAAAAGAAGTTGAAAATTTAATCAGTAGAGCTTACCAAAAAGCTGATGGTGAATTTGATTCTGTAATGGATGATTTTTCATCAGATACATTAAGTAATGTTTTAAAAGAAATTGAAGAAACGGAAGATCTGACAGATATTGCTAATAAACCTCCAATTGTAAAATTAGTAAACTCTGTCATTGCAAAAGCATTAAAAGAAAGAGCTTCTGATATTCATTTTCATCCAACCGAAAATGGTATGCGAATTAGAATCAGAGTTGACGGTCAACTTGAAGATATCCAAGATATACCAAGTGCTATTAAAGATGCCGTGATCAGTAGAATAAAAGTTCGTGGTAAAATGAATATTGCCGAGAGAAGGTCACCGCAAGATGGACGATCAACAATTAAATATGCTGACCGTGAAATTGATTTACGTATTTCGGTAGTGCCAACCATTTTTGGTGAAAGAGCTGTTCTTAGAATTTTAGATAAATCAACAGCCTTGATGAGTATTGAAGATTTAGGATTTAGTGAAAATCAAAGACCAACAATTGAAAACTTAATTAATTCTTCATATGGAATTTTATTGGTTACGGGACCGACAGGGAGTGGGAAAACAACAAGTCTGTATTCATTTTTGTCGAAGATCGATGCTGAAAAATTAAATATTATGACGATTGAAGATCCAATTGAATATCAGTTAAAAGGAATTAGTCAGGTTCAGGTTGAACCTAAAAAAGATTTGACATTTAGTACAGGTCTTAAAACATTTGTTCGCCAAGATCCTGATATCATAATGGTTGGTGAAATTAGGGATTTAGATACTGCAAATATTGCGATCCAATCTTCTTTGACTGGTCATATGGTTTTCTCAACATTACACACTAATGATGCTTCAGGAGCTGTTGCTAGATTATTAGATTTAGGGGTAGAACCATATTTGATATGTTCCAGTGTCGTTGGGGTCATTGCTCAAAGATTAATTAGATTATTGTGTCCACATTGTAAAGAAGCTTATGAGCCTCTCGAAAAAGAGCTTGAAAATTTAGGATTAGATAAGGAAACAATTAAAGATAATCCTATTTATCGTGCAAAAGGATGTGAAAAATGCTCGCATAGAGGATTCACAGGACGATCTGTAATATCAGAAACATTAGTGATGAATGATACAATTAGAGAAATGATCATTAGAAAAGAGTCTGCTTCTGCCATTAAAAAAGTGGCCTTGAAAAAAGGACTGATAAGTTTGAGAAGTGATGGAATATATAAGGTTATTAAAGGCTTAACTACTATTGAAGAAATCTTACAAATCACTCATTCTGATTATGGCCAATCTTGATATTATTTGAAATTAAACGATAATGGACGTGATTGCGTAAACCTAATAAATTCCTTTTATAAATAATTAAAGGTGACATTGTGAGTAAAAAAAAATTAGCATTTTATGATGCTTTCAAACAAAAAAATAGTGAGACTAGCGATAGTATTGTAGATCCTACAACGACTACAAATATTGCTGGCCATACTTCATTCACACCTGGCGAAGATCTAAAATTACGTCCTCAGCCAAAACATATGCCTACGGCTAGACATAACACTAATTTAAACCCAACTGAAATTAGAGCTAAAGGGTCGTCTATTCCTCGGGGTGTCGCAGAGAAGTGGCAAATTCCAAATGTGAACAAGGATTACATCAAGAACGATAGCGATATCTTATCTAAGAAGAACTATAGAAATCCGGACAATGTCAGTGATGAGTCACAAGATATTAATTCCCATCAAGAATCTGCTGTATCAAGTGCACCAAATATTAAACCAATATCTTTTCAGTCTGAAACATTACCATATTTAGATAGCAATGATCTTGAGACAAAAAGTATTCAAATTAAAAGTAGTTCTGGTGATACTTCTTTTAATAAATTAAATGATTTGCAAGGCCAAATTGTTTTATCACCGGCACATGGATTATCATTGCTAGCAATTTTTGTGGTAAGTATTTGCCTTTCTTTCTATTTTGGAACTCTTTTAAATAGTGAAAATGGCCAAGGTAGTGTTGATAGTTCAAATCTAAGATTAACAAATAATGGAGTTGATCAGGCTCGTGAAGGCATTTCTTCTCGAAGAAATACAACGGACAAGGCGATTTCATCCAGAAATATTACATCAAAAACTAGTGGTGTTATCAGTGTAAAGAAACAACCAAGCAAATCAAAAACTGTAGACAATAGTCCATATTTATATACAATTCGCGCCATTACGGTGCCAAATGGCTCTAGAGTTCAAAAGATAAAGGACAAGCTTGAGGAAGATGGATTCAAACCCGTTGTTTCTAGGAAAACAAGAAGAGGTTATTTGATTTCCGTTGGTGCTTTTAAAACAAAGAAGGAAGCCGATAAAGTTTTAAAAAGGCTAGTTAAAAAAGTAATTAATCATAGTAGACCGTTTTCGTCTGCTTATAGAGTAAATAAATAAGGAGAATTAAATGTCAATGCATCCAAGTTTTGGAAAAGGTAGCAGTATGACAAAGCATAGAAATGTGCTTACTCGTATAGAAAAAATTGAAAGATTAAAAGCTGATGGAAAATTTGAGGAAGGTAAAGTATTAGGTCTTCCAAAAGTTGGTAATAGAAAACCAAAAGTTTAAATTTAAAAGATCTGATTGATAATTTTTATCAGTCAGATGTCTTATCGTGGCTTCTAAAAAAGATATTCGCACTCAATTAAAAAAATCAATCTACAACTTATCTAAAGAAGAATATTCAAAAAAAAGTGCTGAAGCTTGTGCTCAACTTTATGAGTATTTACTTTCTAAATCCTATAAAAATATAGTCATATTTTATTCGTTGTCTGACGAAATAAATTCCACCTATTTTATTAAAAAGTATTTTAATGAATTTTCATTTTATTTGCCCAAGATTGATAGTATTGATGATAAAATGACAATTCATCCATTGTTGGATTTAGAATCGGGATTACAAAAGGGAAAATTTTCTACTCAAGAACCAACCGAAAAATCATGTGAACATTGGGAAGAAATTGTAGACTGCATCGTTGTTCCTGCTATTGGTATAGATTATGAAGGCAATCGATTAGGTAGGGGTAAAGGGTATTATGATAAATTGTTATCAGGACTCAAAAAAAACTTAATTAAAATAGGATTCATTTTTCATTTACAATTGTTTGAAGAAATAGAAACCGAAAAACATGATATACCAGTTGATATATGTATAACAGAAAAGGGAACTTTTCAAATGAGAAGAAAGTGAAATATGGAATCATTTGCTGATAAATTGATTAATTCTTGCCGAATTAAAAAAAGTTTGGTCTTAGTTGGTATTGACCCAAGAAAAGAACAGGTACCTGATGAAATCAAAAAGATATCTGAAAAACATGGCTGGGGGGAAGCTTATCTTCAATTTGGTAAAGCTATTATTGATTCCGTGAAAAATCATGCGGTTGCAATAAAACCACAAGTTGCATTTTTTGAAGAAATAGGACCTGAAGGTTTTACAGCTTTGCAAGGAGTTTTATCGTATGCTACAGAAAAAGGATTATTAACAATTTCTGATTGCAAAAGGGGAGACATTGGTTCAACTGCAAAAGCTTATGCTGCCGCTTATTTATCAGATGACGCTCCTTTTTTATCTGATGCCGTTACTGTAAATGGATATTTAGGCGAAGACGGCCTAATTCCTTTTTTTGAACATTGTACCAATGGAAAGGGCGTTTTTGTTTTAGTTAAAACGTCAAATAAGGGATCCCAAGATTTCCAGGATCAATCTTTATTGAGTGGTCATAAATTGTTTGAAGAAGTAGCCAGAAAAGTTGCCCTATGGGGTAAAAGTTTTGTTGGAAAAGAAGGCTTTTCATCGATCGGTGCCGTAGTTGGAGCTACTTGGCCACAAGAAGCGAAAGAATTAAGAGAATTAATGCCAAGCACATTATTTTTAATTCCTGGATATGGAGCTCAAGGTGGAAGTTCTGCCGATTCTCTAGCCTCAATGAATAAAGATGGTCTTGGTGGCATTATTAATAGTTCCCGCGGGATCATTTTTGCGTATGAAAATGAAAAATATAAACACCTAAAAGATTGGCGTGAATCAATTGAAAATGCTTGTTCTGATATGAAAAAGGACATACAATTATAAGGTAATAATTTACGGTTTATTTACCGATAATAATTTTGAGAAGTGAATTGAGGTCGAAATATGAAAGTTGGAAGAAATTTTGGGCAAGGGATTAAAATTGGTAACAATCCTTCTCCTCAAGAATCTAAAGATAATCGTACTGCCAGAATTAATCAGAAATTTAATAGTATTAGACAAAAAACACAAGTGATAAAACATCAAGCAAATGTGATTGTTCAAGAAGAAAGAGCTCGCCAGAATTCTCAGCGAGCAGAGTTATTTCAATTATTTGATATCGTAGGCTGACTCTCTAATTCTTCATTTTCTTCGTTTAAAATTAGGACGCTTTCAACTAGTTCTTTTAGTTCTTCAGGTTCAATTGGTTTATGCATCGTTTCAGTAGCACCTAATAATTTTGTAGAATTTAAAACGTTTTTAAATTCTGCTTTATCATTGCCTTCCCATCCTGAAATCATAATTATTTTTGCAGCGGGGAAATCATCTTTGATTTTTGCCATTAGCTCTAAACCATCCATATCGGGCATTAAAAGGTCTAATATCAGTAAATCATAAGGTTCTGATTTGTATTTCTCTATTGCTTCTAATGGATTAGTTATAGTTTCAACATTTAAAACATCACTGCTCAAATTTTCTACACAGATTTGATTAAAAATTGGATCATCGTCCACAACAAGTATTCTTCTAACCCTCTCATCTTGAGGTGGAAGAGGAATCCCCTTTTTAGATATTTTATTGCAATATTTACATCTTCCACCTTCATGAAGGAATCGGTTGGGTCTCATTTTTATTATGCGACCACAAATATTGTGTCTAAAATATATGTTTGTAAGAGCATCAATATATCTACCTATTACTGCATATTCTCCGCCGGTGAGCTCGTGGGCCAATTCTTCAAATTCTTCTTGAGTTCTTCGCTGACTCATTTAACTTCCTTATAAAAAGTTCGAAATTTTGCCTTGTGATTTTAGTATACACCATAAAAAGTCGGAATATTAACTACTTACCAGTAAATCATGAAAAATTTAAAAATTTAGGCAACATTTTTACTTTTATTTAAGTATCTACTTTCTAATTACTGAAAATATATAAATGAATATAGCCATATTTAATTTTAAATAAATGAAAAATACGATATTTATTTTAATAACTTCCCAAGAGTTTACATTTTAATCATGCATTAAGTAATTTTGATGTTTATTGAAGTTTAAATTATTTTTTAAATATCATTGAGACTTTTATTTCGTTATTGAATCCCTAGAATCCCACTGTGATTTTTACATAAAATAATAAAAAAAATATTTTAACTAAATAGAAAAAGAAAGAGTTTCAGGATGACCGAACGAAAAGTTGTAAAACCTAATGCTATAGAGGAGGTTGGAAAAACTTCTCAAAGAAAAGTCATTACAAAAAAAGTCATCAAAAAAGATATCCCAGAAAATAATAATATTATTATTGATGAAAATGGTCTGCCTAAAAAAGTAGTAACCAAAAGAGTTGTTAGAAAAAAGGTTATTACGCCCCTTAATAATTCTGATGATGTAAAAATAATACCTGCCAATAATTCAAATGATTTAAGTGTTTCAGGATCCAAAAGAAAAGTAATTTCAACTGGTAATACCAAAAGAAAATTGGTTGAGAACAGAGATAATCAAGTACCTTTAGAAAATAAGCAAAAATCTACGCAACGTAAGGTTATTTCTACAGGAAATACAAAAAGAAAAATTGTAACCAGAGAAATTGATCAAGATGATTTATCATTGAAGGATGTGCGAAAAACGACCAAACGAAGAGTGGTTCCATCAGAAGGAAGCAGAAGAAAAATAATTCCTGCTGAAGCAAAAAGTGACAATGCCAGTGATATGGATATTCGAAAGACTACTAAAAGAAAAATTTCCTCACCTGGTTACACCAGAAGAAAAGTGTTGGAAAGAAGTCCCAATTCAGAAAGAGATGGACGTAGTGATACTCGAAATAGGACAAGAAGAACATTAGCCAATCGCGAAGGTAGTGAGTCAGATTCGAAAAACTCCTACAATAGAGAAGGTGCAGAATCTAAAAATAATTCACCCCTAATTCTTAGTATTATTGCTGCATTATTGTTAGTCGCTGTTGGTGGATATTTTTATTACCAGGGTGTCCAAAGAGATAATTATATTATTGGAACTATGGCAAAAATGAAAGAGGCTATTGAAGCCTGTGATGTGAATGCGTCTAAATCATTGCCAATAGCAGAGCAAGCCAATAATTCTTACACATTAAAAAAAGACATATTTTTGCCTGAGCATAAAGAATATTTTGATAGTAATCTCGTTTATATTCAAGGGCAAGTAGAGTTAGAAAAACTCATTTTAAAAACATTTTATGAGATGAAAAAGTTTCCAAAAGATGATATTAAGGTATTTGCAAATGCACGATTAACAATCTCAAAAAGATCTTCTGAAAAAAATGCAAAAGCTAATGAAGCTGATATTCAAAAGCTAATGCAGCAATTATTTCTTAAAGAAAGTAAATTGATTGATGACGGTTTTGAAAAGGTTAGCAAAGAATCCGATATGTTAATAAAAGCATTGGATTTCCCAAAAGCCAAAGAAGTAATCGTCACCTATTTAAAATCAATTAGAAAACCTAATGATAAAGAAATGAATACCTATATTAACACTAATTATTCAATTAAAAGTCTACCAATATTTGTAAAGAATAAAATATATGAGGAAGGCTTGGCTTTTTATGAAGCTGGAAGCAAAGCTTCTTCAGATGAAATGAGAAATATGCATGCGAAAAAATTAGAGAGTCATATTGATGGTATCAATAAAAAATATGTCTATTTAATTAAAGCAATGAAAGTGAAATCAATCGCACTAAAAGGTTCTGATAGAACTCGTTTACTCTTGAGTGTTCTTAATGCTAGTGTAGGTGTTGAAAAGCAAAATTTATTTCAAAAAGCATTATTATTACCTTTACCAGAAGAGCCGAAATTTCAATTTAAAAGTACTTCTGAAAAAGAATTCAAAACCTTGGGTTCAATTGTCAAAAAATATTACCCTAGATTAAATTATATAAATGATAAAAGGGATAAAAAAAGAAATGCATTAGTAATTAAAGGAAAAGATATAGTTATCGAGGTTGGAATTACAAACCGTAAGATTGCCAATCGAAAAACTCCTTTAAAAATGGTAGATTTAATTGTGAATGGTGTTCACCTCTCATATGATTGGGGCTGGTTCACTAGAAGTGCGCATATGACTTTAAATCATGCCTCCGAAATAGTCAAAAGATTACATTTAAATGAAATAATAAATACGAACCAGCATTTAATTTGGAGCTTTTCACCAATTGGTTATCGTAGCTTAGGTTTAGCTTCTAAAACTAAAGATAAAAAGAAAAACCAATCTTATTTATTATATAATTCCAAAGTATATCCCGTCCAAATAAGTGAATCAAATAGAGATTTAGTAAGAAGAAAAACGGTTCGTTTTCAAAAGTTAGCAGGTGAATTGGAAAAACTTATTAATGATAATGTGAACATTGAAAAAGAAGTAAAAATGCCCTTAACATTACTTGTAAGTGCACTTGCTAAAACTATTAAGAGAGATCATTTTATTACTACCAAATTTGCAAAACTGGCAGTCTTTAATAACTATGTAGAAAATACAATAAAAAATTGTCCACTTGAGATCAAAGCTAAAGTGGCGGAACTCCGAAAAGAGTATAAAGACATTGTTGATAGTCCATTATTGAATACTTCAGGAATTAGAACAGATGGCTCCGAAATTAAATTATTTGATTCTGCTTCCCAAAAAGGGATGGTGTGGACATATAATAAGGACAATAATCTAACTTCATTTACAGAACAACCATTTGTTGTAGAAATGGATAACCCTAGAAATTATTTAGGTAGAGTAGGTTACAGAGTTTTTTTTAGTGGTAAACATGAGTCTAAACCCAATGATATAAAACCTGTTAAAGTCCAAGCTGTTCATTCAACTGGCGGAGTATTAGCAGAGTATAATTATGAAAAAGATTCTTTTTCAACTGATGAAAAAGCATGGAATAAACACATTAATGCTGGTAGTCGAGCAAATCCTATAACGGGTTCAGCTGCATGGAGAATTCCTCCTCATATATTACGGTTAGATTCTGATGGATACATGAGAGAAATGTTTGTTCCAAATGGAAGAGTTAAGCCATTTAAAATTAACTTCAAGGACACACCTGAGCAAGCAAAAAAAACTAAAGATGTTTGGCTAGATAATTGTGCAAAAGTTCTAAAGAAAAATGGAGAATTACATTTACTATTTAAGTTTTTCTTTAAATATGTTTTTGACAGCCCGGTGCCAAATCAAAATAATTTAATTGGAAACAATAGAGAACGCGGTGATTTTCACCAAACAGTCTATCAAACAATGGATCGTGGTCTCGGAAATAAATTATTATGTGACTGCGATGATTTAGCTGAGGTTTATGCAAATATTGTTAGACGCCAGGGGAAACTTGCCTATGTCTTGGGAGTTCCTGGCCACGCGACTTGTGGTTGGGTGGATAAGCTGAAAGATGGTTATGCGATTAACTTTCTTGATACAGGACCACCTAGGAGAATTACAGGTAAAACCTTGGATGAGGCCATGGAAAAAGGGGTTAAAAGCTATGATAGAAATAATATTGTATCATTTAATCCTAGAGCTGTTGGATTTTTGCTAAGGTTTGCAGGTGAGCAAGTTAGAAGAGGATATCAATTAGATTCAAGAATAATGATCGATGAAGATTATGGTAAGAAAATGGTTGATGTACAAGAAGCTTGGCACTTTCATTTCTACTTGCAGGGTATTGAAACCATGAATAAAGTTTTAGAAACTGATAAAGCATCGGCCAATTACTACGAAATATCTGGGCTTTATAGAGAACTTGGCATTGGTGATAAGTGCGTAGATTATTTTGAATTAGGCGTTAATAATTTAAGTGAAAATGATCAGAAAAATGCTGTTATGCCTTTAATCATGTCTTCACGCTGGAGTTTAATGTTTAATGAAGATGATAAATATGTTAAAGTAATTGAGGAGAAAATTAAAGAAATTAAAAATCGCCTGAAGAAGTTGCCTAATAAATCTAGAAAAAAACAGAGTTATCAATTTCAGTTGGCGAATATATTATTAGGTATCAAAAAACCGCTTAAAGCTTATCAGGAAATTAAAAATTTCGTTCCTCGTAACGGAAGAAGTTTAAATATAATGCTGAATGCTTCATTATCTGCAATATGTTCCTCATTTAAGAAAAAAGAAAAAGATGGTAAAGCTCTAACTGATGAAGAGAAAAAAATTATAGACAAGCTTAAACCGTTAATAGAATCTTTTTATAAACAGAAGTATTTTACCAGGCAAGATGACGTTCGGATGTCTATAATAAAGTATGGGCAGATATTATCACACCACATTGTTTTTAATGGTTGGGATAATGTCGTTGATAATTTATCAAAATTAAGCTTTCCAAAAAACACCAACATCAATCACTATGATCGAAGAAATTCTAGCATGGAAAAAGATTGGGAATGGATTCGATTAAACTTGAATTCTTATAGTTCAGCTATTTTTCATGAGTTGAAAATTGATGCTAAGAAAAAAGAGAAGCCCACTCAAGAACAATGGACCAAAGCTTTAAAGCTTATGGATTTAATGGAAAGAGCCTACAACAAGAATAAAGAAATTGGTTTAGGTAAGCAATCTGAAAATACGTATTTACTAATGTTACTTATGAAAGGCGCACATTTAAAAAGATGGGATATCGTAGATGATGTCTTTGATAAAATGGAAAAGAAAAACTGGACAGCTTTTTATAGACAAATTACTGCTAGAGTATCACTTCTTAGTTTGTATTTACCCGAGCAAAGTTTCTTAAAATTATTTCGAAAATTTTGTGCTAAAAATCCACCAAACCAACATTATTTCGGAGTTGTTTATGCTACGTTCAAATTTAAATTATTTTCACTTTCTAAACTAACTGCAAAAATAATTATCAATAAAATTAAGGATGATCCGAAGTTTTTAAAAGAATACAGACTCTTTATGAAATTTATAAATGAATTTGAAAAGAAGAGTATGTAATCTTAATCCTTAAGGGATTTTCTTAAATTTTCTTAATTGGATTTCTTTATTGCATTTATTTCTGTATAATTTCTGCCTTAAAATAGTAACGATTTTACCAATTTTCAAAGGATATCATGTCGTCGAATAGTATTGGAAAAGAATTTACCATAACAACTTTTGGTGAAAGTCATGGACCTGCCATAGGAGTCATAATAGATGGCATGCCTCCAGGTTTTTCATTATCGGAAGAAGATATACAGAAAGATTTAGATAGAAGAAAACCGGGGCAAAGTAAAATTACAACACAACGTAAAGAATCCGATGCAGTAAAAATTTTATCGGGTGTTTTCGAAGGACTAACGACAGGCCATACCATTGCATTATTGATTGAAAATGCAGATGCTCGTTCTAAAAATTATGATTCGATAAAAGATGTCTTTAGACCCGGCCATGCTGACTTCACTTATTTTCATAAATATGGCGTCCGAGATTATCGTGGCGGTGGCAGATCTTCTGGAAGAGAAACAGCATGTCGTGTTGCCGCCGGGGCCGTTGCAAAAAAGTTATTAGAGAAATTTTCTATAAAAGTTACTGCCGCGACAACACAAGTAGGCACAGTTAAAAGTAATCAATGGGTTGAAGAAGATATCGAAAAAAATATTGTTAGGAGTCCTGATATTAATGTGGTTGAAGAAATGATACAAACAATTGATTCAGCAAGAAAAGATTTGGATTCAGTTGGTGGAATGATTGAATGCAGAATAAATAATGTTCCTATTGGCCTAGGTGAACCTATTTACGATAAACTTGATTGCGATATTGCAAAAGCAATTTTGTCTATAGGAGCATTTAAAGGTATTGAGTTTGGGTGTGGTTTCGATGCTATAGAAATGAAAGGTTCGGAGCACAATGATGAAATTAACAAAGATGGTTTTGTTACTAATAACTCAGGTGGTATTTTAGGTGGTATCAGTAATGGGGAGCCAATAATTTTCAAAATGGTTGTAAAACCCACAGCTTCTATTGCAAAACCTCAAAAGTCTATTGATAAATCAGGTCAGGAGATTACAGTTGAGACCCACGGTCGTCATGATCCTTGTATTCTACCCAGAGCAGTCCCGGTTGTTGAAGCAATGGCATCAATTACAATAGCAGATCATTTACTAAGATCAGGCATTTACTTCAAGGATATTAATTGAATAGTTCTTCTAAAAATATTGACATTAAAAGATTTCCATCTGATGGATTGGTTGTACTTAATTTTGACGGTTATTTTGAAGATGCCGATGAAATAAAAGAAAAGATTGAACCTTTTGTAAATCAATTTCGTAACATTGTTGTAGATGTTTCTAAAGTTGAATTTATTAATAGTCGCTGTTTTGGGCTATTTATGGAAATGCATGGCCTTATAAGAGATAATAAATCAACTATTTACTTCATGAATCCAAGTAAAAAATTCAGGATTATATATGAAAGCCTAGGTGCAAATGACTTTTTTGAAGTTATAGAATCCTTAAATGATATTGAATAATTTTGGAGTTACAAAAATGAAAATTCTCTCATTTTTCTCATTGTGTTTTTTATTAAATTTTATTTCAGCTGCTGAGGTGGAAGTATCCATATTAAAAAAATGGAAAGCAAGATCGACCCTTGATATTAAAACCAAAAGAAAATTTGTTGTTAAAGGAACGATTGAGTTAGGTAGTCTTTGGATTGATAAAAATCCTGAAATATTAATCAAGACCTTAGATCGAAATGACAACATTATTCAAATTTCTGACATATATAAAGTAACCGAAGATACAACGTCTTTCAAAGTTACGGTCCTAGGACTTAAGAAATTTAACAGTTACCGTCTTTGCATTCGGACTGAAAAACAAGTTGAATATTTTAGACAGAGTTACAAAGATAAAGAAAAAATGCCAAAACTTGAACCATTAAAATTAAAGAAGAATGACTCTTATGTTAAAATGAAAGGCAAAGGCAAAGCTGTTCAAGCTAAAAAAGATAAAGATTGTCGTCTGGTAGGATCTATCATAAATAAGGGTTCCCACCGTGCAAAAGGAATAAAAATTAAAGCTTCCGTATTAAATGGAATGGGTGAGAAAATTAAATCAATTGATATTGAGTTAAAAGATAAAGAAGGAAATCCAATAGAATTAGATGGTGGCGATGTATTTAGTTTTGATCAGTTAGTTGAGAATGTTCCTGCTTTTGCAGGTGCTGGATTTTCTTTAGAGTGGGGTGGTGCTGCCAAAGAAATTCTAGTTGATAATGGACAAGTATCATTAAAAGAATCAATTTTTGAATTTGATAATGACAAAAAGAGTGCCCAAATCACTAAAATTATTGCAAATATGGAGAATAAGAATGACCTTAAATTGAAAATATCGCTTTATAACGGTTTAGACGAATCAATCTTTAATCCCATAATAATCATTAAGCTAACCAACGAAAAAGGTGATTTAATTCAGCCGATTACGTTAAGTTTTAAAGGTGAATTGAGCTCGAAACAAAACCATGAAATTCCATATTTACATAAAAAAGCTCCTGCATTTAGTGGTATTGAGCAAAGCCTTAAATATTCAATAAAGTAAATTCTATTCTCGTTTGTGTGTATTCAGAAATATGAACACACATATTCGCTTAAATTGTCATTTAATTGAATTAGGAAATAACCTTAAATAATATCCATATAACCTGCTTCTTTTTGAAAACCCTTCTAAGATTGATACAATACGCAGATTTATTTTTCTGTATTAATTCGATAAGTTCTTTCCAATATAATTTAAAAAGAACATAATTAAAGAGAGGTTTAGTAGTGAAAATCAGAACGAATACTTGTGGTCAGTTGAGAAAAGAAAACATAGGCGAAGAAATTGTATTAAATGGATGGGTGGAAAATTCAAGAGATCATGGTGGCGTAAGATTCATCGATCTTAGAGATAGATTCGGTCTGACTCAAATTAAATTTAATGAAGACATCAATAAAGAAGCTTGGGAAATTGCTCATAAAGTAAGATCTCAGTTTGTTTTATCTGTCACTGGTACAGTGATAAGTCGTGGTGAAGCTGTGAACGATAAAATGTTAACAGGTGAAATCGAAGTTGAAATTAGTTCGATTGAAATCTTAAATGAATGCGAAACACCTCCATTTGAAATAACTGATTATGTAAATGTAAATGAAGAGCTACGGTTAAAATATCGTTATTTAGATCTTCGTCGTCCCGCTATGCAAGAAAATTTTCTTTTTAGAAATAAGTTAGTTCATAGTATCCGTGAATATTTTTATCAAAACGATTTTATTGAAGTTGAAACGCCAGTACTGACAAAATCAACTCCTGAAGGTGCTCGTGATTATTTAGTACCTAGTCGGGTACATTCTGGAGAGTTTTATGCTCTACCACAATCACCTCAATTATTCAAACAATTGTTAATGGTTTCTGGTTTTGATAAGTATATACAAATCGTTAAATGTTTTAGAGATGAAGATTTAAGAGCAGATAGACAACCTGAATTTACTCAAATAGATATTGAGATGAGTTTTGTTGATAAAGATATTATTTTAAATATGGTAGAGGAGCTTGTAACAGCCATCTTTAAAGAAACTCTAAATATTGAAGTTTCTAGACCCTTTCAAAGAATTCCATTTTTAGAAGCAATGGATAAATATGGTTCTGATAAACCTGAATTACGCTTTGGGATGCAATTAATTAATGTTAGTGAATTAATGCATAACGTAGACTTTAAAGTATTCAGAAGCATTGTCGAAGAAGGTGGCATGGTTAAAGTTATCAACGCAAAAGGTGGTGCATCTTTGACAAGAAAAGAAATTGATAACCTAGAAGCTACTGCAAAAACTTATGGAGCACGGGGATTAGCTTGGATAAAAATTAATGAAGATGGTCTGCAATCTCCCATCGTTAAATTCTTTAGCGAAGAACAGATAAATGCAATCGTTGCCAAAGCAGGTGGTGAAGTCGGAGATTTAATTCTTTTTGGTGCTGGCAAAGAAAATGTAGTTCATGATTCATTAGGGCAAGTTAGATTACAAGTTGGTAAATTGATGAAATTATACGATGCAAATGATTATCACTTTTCATTTGTGGTGGATGCGCCTTTATTCGAAAAAGATAGCCAAACAGGTCGATTGAATTCTGTCCATCATCCTTTTACAATGCCTTTAATTAATGATATCTCGGAATTAGATACGGACATTGAATCGGTACTATCGGATAGTTATGACCTTGTTATCAATGGTTGCGAAATTGGTGGAGGAAGTATTCGGATTCACAAACCAGATATCCAACAAAAGATATTTGAATTGTTAGGTATCGGTAAAGAAGAAGCAGAACAAAAATTTGGTTTCTTAGTTGATGCCTTAAGCTATGGCGCTCCACCTCACGGTGGTCTAGCCTTTGGTTTAGATAGATTATGTATGATACTATTAAAGTTAGATAGTTTGCGAGATTGTATTGCATTTCCAAAAACTCAAAAGGCCGCTTGTTTGATGTCAGAAGCTCCTTCTAAAGTGGATGCAGAACAATTAAAGGAATTGTCTTTGAAAATTGAACAGGTCAAAGTTAAAAAATAAGTCGTCTTTTAAGGATACTTTTACATGCCTATAGATAAAGCTCAACAAAATGAAGCTTTTAAATTTTGTCAAATTGCCATTGAGAATGCCATGTTGGAACAAAGTCAGGCAGATGTTGCGCTAGAATATTTTAATAATCAAGAAGGTAAATACAAATCAATAGAAGACGTTGTTAAAAAGTTTGATTTTATTGAAGAAAAATATATCTCACATTTAAAAACGGCTATTAGTCGTCTTGTAAGAGATACCGATAAAGATGAAGTTCAGATTCCAGGTTATCGTATTTTAAGTAAAATCGGTGATGGTGGACTGGGTACTGTATATAAAGCCAAACAGTTATCCATGAACAGAAATGTTGCTATGAAAGTTCTTCACCCTAAATGGCTATCGGATGATGAATTTAAACAACGCTTTTTATTGGAAGCTAGACTTGTTGGTAAAATGAGTCATCCAAATCTATTACAAATTTATGATGTGAATCAAGTAGGTCAGTATCTGTACTTTACCATGGAATATATTGATGGTGTTAGTGTTGAAGATATTGTTGATACTGAAGGTGCCATACCTCCATTGATTGTTATTAATATTGCCATTCAAGTAATTGAAGCACTTGATTATATTCTTCAATTTGATGTTGTTCATCGTGATGTGAAACCTGGAAATATTTTATTGGCAAAAGAAGGTATTGCAAAACTTGGAGACTTTGGATTCTTAAAATCTAAATACGATGAATCAATTCAAACGGAAGGCCAGGTTTTAGGGACACCTGATTATATTGCACCTGAACAAGCCATGGGTCATGACATAGATTTTAAAGCAGATTTGTATTCATTAGGTGTGACGATGTATCATATGCTAGTAGGGGAATTGCCATATTCAGGAAGTGTCTCTACTATTATTAGAAAACACATAGATGAAAAGCCAGAAATGATTGATAAGAAGCTTCCTAGTATTCCGAAGTCACTGGCAAATATAGTTTATAAAATGATGGAAAAAAAAGCAAGTAATAGACATGTTTCATTTGCTGAATTAAAACAAGAACTTATTCGTGTCAAATTATCTGATGAAATTCAACAGTTGGAAATTGAAGAAGGTCGAGCAGTTGCCTTAGAACATTTCATTAGTCCGCCAAATAGAGACTCGCAATTTGTTGATGTTTCATTGTTTAAAATTGAAAAACAATTACTTTGGGCTCGAATATTTTTGTTAGCGTCAGCTTTAGGTAATGTGATATTACTGTATTATATTTTAAGTAAAGGTTAATAGATGTTAGATAGTGTTGAAGAAGCAATAGAAGCTTTTGTAAAAGGCGAAATAGTTGTCATCGTTGATGATGAAGACCGTGAAAATGAAGGTGACTTATGTGTTGCCGCTGAAAAAGTAACGCCAGAAATAATCAATTCAATGGCAACTCTTGGTAGAGGTCTTATATGCCTAGCGATGGAGAACTCCCTTGCAGATAAATTAGAATTACCTCCGATGGTAACGAGAAATACGTCAAGTTTTTCTACAAATTTTACAATAAGTATTGATGTTAATAACGGATCAACGGGAATTTCAGCTCAAGACCGCGCAGAAACAATTTTGACATGCGTAAAAGAAGATGTCAAACCAGATGATTTAGTAAGACCTGGTCATATCTTTCCTCTCCGTGCTCAAGACGGTGGTGTTTTAATAAGAGCCGGTCAAACAGAAGCATCTGTCGATTTGGCTAAATTAGCTGGTTTAAAAGGTGCTGGCGTTATTTGTGAAATCATGAGTGAAGATGGCTCAATGATGCGTGGCAAAGAGCTTATTGAATTTTCAAAAAAACATAATTATAAAATAATCAGCGTCGAAAGTATTCAGAAATATCGTATCAAAAATGATGAAGTTCAAGTTGCCAACACAGTTTCTTCTAAACTGCCAACAGAATATGGTGAATTTGATCTGCATTATTTTAAAAATGCTTACGATGATAAAGACCACTTAATTCTTTCTTGTGGTGATTTGAAACCTGGAGGTCCTATACAAGAAGAAGCTATTTTAGTGCGTGTCCACTCCGAATGTTTTACGGGTGATGTTTTGCATTCAACTCGATGTGATTGTGGTGAACAACTTCACAAAGCACAAAAAATGCTAGCAGATGAAGGTAAAGGTATCATTGTATATCTTAGACAAGAAGGTCGAGGTATTGGTCTTGAAAACAAATTAAAAGCATATAATTTTCAAGATGATGGTTTAGACACTCTTGAAGCAAATAAAAAATTAGGTTTAGAACCTGATTTGAGAACCTATGGCTTAGGAGCTCAAATGATTTATCAAATGGGTGTTAGAAAAATTAAATTATTAACTAACAATCCTTCTAAGATAACTGGAATCAGAGGTTATGGTTTAGAAATTGTTGAACGTATAGCTATTGAAACTAATCCTAAAGATGACAATATAGAATATTTAAAAACTAAAAAAACTCGTTTTGGCCATCTGCTTAAACATAAGAAACTTGATTAAAGGAAGAAATGAAATGGTAAAAGAAATTTCTGGTGATCTTATCACTAATAACAAAACAAAATTTGGTATTGTTGCAGCCAGATTTAATGATTTTATTACCTCAAAACTTTTAGAAGGCGCCATCGATGCTATCAAAAGACATGGTGGCGATGAAAAAAATATTGAAGTTGTTTGGGTTCCGGGAGCCTTTGAAATTCCATTTGCCACAAAAAAAATGGTCCAGTCAAAAAAATATGATGCCATAATTTGCTTAGGTGCCGTTATCAAAGGAAGCACGGCTCATTTTGATTATGTTGCCGGTGAAGCTAGCAAAGGTATTGGTCAAATTTCTTTAAATTCTGAAATCCCTATTATTTTTGGTGTCTTAACTACTGATACAATTGAGCAAGCGATTGAAAGAGCAGGAACTAAGCTAGGTAATAAGGGCGCTGAAGTTGCTGTGTCAGCAATTGAAATGATTAATATAAATAAACAAATTTCATAAATTATAGGTCAATCATGAGAACAAGAAGTAAAAGCAGGGAATATGCTCTGCAGTTTTTATATCAAATGGAAATCAGAAAAGAGGAACACTCTGTAGAAACTTTCCGTGTATTTATTGAAAATGCCGATGGCAAGGAAGAAGCAGAAACATTTACCGAAGATTTAATTAAGGGCGTTTCTGAGCATCTAAGTGAATTAGATGAAATAATTTCAGATTGTTTGATGAACTGGGATATGAAAAGAATTTCTTTAGTTGATAAGATAATCCTAAGAATAGCAACTTATGAACTTATTTATAATATTGAAACACCATCAAAAGTTGCCGTTAACGAAGCGATTGAATTAGGTAAAAAATTTGGTTCTAAAGAAACAGGATCTTTTATCAATGGTGTCTTAGATAAAATTTTAAAAACAAAAATATCACTATAGAAAGTTAAGAGCAATGGTTTTTGGTTTTGGCAAAAAAAAAGTAAAGGTTGTTGATCCAGAAAATTCTGAACCTATAGAAGCAGAATTAGAAGTTGAAGAAGAAACTATTGAAGTTGAAGAAGAGCTTATAGAAGAAAAACCAAAGAGATCTTTTTTTCAAAAACTTAAAGATGGTCTTCGAAAAACCAGAGATATCTTTTCCGGTCGTCTAAAAAAATTATTTACAATTGGCTCCAAAATTGATCAAGATACTCTTGATGAATTAGAAGAAATATTGCTTTCATCAGACATGGGTTTTGAAGTTGCTGAATCAATCAAAGAGTCTGTCAGCAAAGCTTATAAAAATAAAGAAGTTGAAAATGATACAGAGATCAAACTTTTTATTCAAGATGAAATTAAAAGTATCTTAAAAGATGGTCTTGAGAATACTGGTAAGCCCATACAAAAGATTAATCTAAATGGTCCAACAATTATTACAATCATCGGTGTTAATGGATCTGGCAAAACGACTTCAATAGCAAAATTAACAAAATCAATTGTTGATGGTGGACATTCAGTGATGCTTGCTGCTGCAGATACTTTTAGAGCTGCCGCCGTAGAGCAGTTAACCATCTGGAGCGAAAGACTTGGTGTCGAAATTGTGAAGCCAGCTAAAACTGGATCTGATCCTGCATCTGTTGTATATGATGCTACTGAATTAGCAATTCAAAAAAATGTTGATTTTCTTATCATTGATACCGCCGGTAGATTGCATACTCAAAAAGATTTAATGGCTCAATTACATAAAATGCATAATGTAATTAAGAAAAAGATTCCTGAAGCACCTCACGAAACTATTTTAATCCTTGATGGTACCACTGGGCAAAATGCAGTAGTACAAGGAATCGAATTTGGTAAGGTTCATGATATAACGGGTTTAATTATGACCAAGCTGGATGGCAGTGCTAAAGGTGGTGTCTTAATTAGAATGTGCAAAGAATTGCAAATCCCTATTAGATACATTGGGATGGGTGAGCAAATAGATGATTTAGAAACGTTCAGTCCTGAAAAATTTGTTGACGCTTTATTTGAATAAATATTATGCCTATTAATGAGTTCTCTTTTATTGAGAATTTAAAACTTAAATTTAATTATTCTGATCCTGATTTTATTGGGATAGGTGATGATTGCGCCATCACTAAAAATACTCATAAACAACAATTGCACTCAACCGATTGTTTAGTCGAAGGCATTCATTTTGAAAATTTTGATGAGAATGCTTATGATATTGGTTGGAAACTAGTTGGAGTAAACTTAAGTGATATCGCTGCCATGGGAGGTTTCCCAAGTACTGGCTTATTAAGTTTTGCTATTCCCGATAAAATTAATTTATCAGCCCTAAATTCAATGATTGATGGAATTGCTGATTGTTGCACTAAATATGATTTGAAAATTATTGGTGGAGATACATCAAAGAGTAGTGGCCCCATTTTTCTGAATTTAGCCATCACAGGTTATGTAGATAATAAACCAATATTAAGAGATGGTGCTCAAGTAGGTGATGATATATATGTAACAGGGAAATTGGGTGGCAGTCTTTTAAGCCGTCATTATAAAGTAAATCCAAGACTAAAAGAGATGCAATGGTTATCTTCATTTGGCATTAATGCTGCCATTGATGTTAGTGATGGTTTGCTAGGAGACCTTGGGCATATATGTGAAAACAGTAAATGTTTTGTTACTTTAATTGAGAATAATATACCAATTCATGATGATGCAGCTAAATTGATAAAAGATTTGAAACAATTTAATAAAACCCCTCTTGAAGGTGCTTTC
Organism: Planctomycetota bacterium; assembly: GCA_002746535.1. Classification (GTDB taxonomy): domain Bacteria; phylum Planctomycetota. Next base: position 17,307 of record NVWA01000027.1, on the reverse strand, counting down.
ACTGATGGAGAAGATTTTGAAATTATTTTTACAGTACCAAATAATAAATCGGAAGAATTAATCAATAATTGGCCTTTCAATGATAAGTTATATTGTATTGGGAATATTACCGCAGGACCAGATAATTCATTAGAATTAAAATCTGGTGAAAAAATTAAATTAGAAATGAAATCATTTGAACACAAATTTTAAAACTAATTTTATTGGATCTTCTGTAACTGATGAAATGGAAGAAACAGAATTAATTGGTGAAAAAATTGGCCATTTGCTCAAACCTGGACAAGTAGTAGCCCTGATGGGTGAATTAGGAGCAGGGAAAACTTGTATAACAAGAGGGATCGCTAGAGGTGTTGGCGTTTCATCAAATGAAAAAGTGAATAGTCCAACGTTTGTTATCATGCAAAGATATTCAGGTAAAATGACGGTCTATCATGCCGATGTTTATCGCATGGAAACTTCTGAAGATCTATTTAATTTGGATTTATTTGAAATGGCCGAAGAAGGTATTCTAATTATTGAATGGGCCGATAAATTTATTGATGACATGCCCGAAAAAACAATATTTGTCGAACTTAAATATCTTTCAGAATCTAAAAGAGAAATAGCTGTATTTAGTAATTCTAAAAATATTCAATCTTTAAAGTTTTAATAATTGAACACATAATTTAGATTATTTATTCATAACCATTTGTAAGAGTAATAAATTGAATAATGATTATCAGAATAAATCTGAAAAAGAATTATTAGAATTAACTCTGCAAGGGGAACAAAATGCCTTTGGTGTTTTGGTAAAAGAATATCAAGGTAAATTACGTGCCTATGCAGCTCGTTATGTTTATTCTTCTGAAGATATTTTAGATTTGGTGCAAGATTCATTCTTAGATGCTTTAAAAAATCTGGAGAAATTTGATTTAGCGCGCGAATTTAATCCGTGGATTCGAAGAATATTGCACAATAACATTATTGATTTTTATCATAGCTCCAAAAAAAAGAGATCGTTAAATTTATCCATTGTTGATGAGGCAATTCTGGAGTATATTTCAGAATCACCTGAGGATAATGAAATAAAAGAGGATAAAATTTTATTATTGAGAAATTGTATTAGTGATTTAAAAGGTCCTCAAAAAGACTTAATCATTGCTAGGTATTTCGAAAGAATCTCAGTCAAACAATTAGCAGATGTCGCTAATCAATCTGAAACATCCATTTCCATGAAATTAATGCGCATAAGAGAAAAATTAAAAAAATGCATGGAAGCTAAGTTACCTAATCCTAATTAATAATAAATCGATTTTAATCTAAGTATGAATTTCCATTGAGCACTTATCTCATTCTCAAATTAACTTGAAGGCTATAAATACTTTACATATTGAAATAATAATTTTAATTCTTTTTAAATAAAAACCGTTAGATCCATATTTCTTTTCAGTAATAGTTATTAGGTGAGATGATTAACGTACTTAATTCATCTCTACTCATTGGCGTTTAAATTAAAATGTCAATTTAAGTCGGTCAATCTGTTCTTAGTACTTGAAACGATTTTTGACGCTCCTACCAATTAAAATATTCAAAATTAATTAATCTATTTCAATATACATGGATCAAGTATTTTGCGTTTATTTTTGGTATCAAAAATTTGTAACAGATTTTAACTTCCTCTACCGATTTTATCGGTCATTACGTGAAATAGGAATAAGTAGTAATTATGAATGAAAATGAAATGCAATTATTATTAGATGAATATCAAGACGGTGTGATCACCTTTGATAATGCGACTAAACTTGCTAATGCCATTAAACTAAAAGATAAGATATCAAAATTAATTATGTCAGAGCTTGCAATTAGAGGCTTCGTATCCCAAGCATTGAGTTCTTCTAATTCTGAAACATTTTTAAAAAGCTTTTGGGAAAGATATCATGCAGAGAAAACTGATGAAGAATTTTTACAAAAATTTGAATCAAAAAATGCTAATGAAATTCAAGAGAAATTAAATGAACTAAAATCTTCGGATTCTAATCAAAGAGATAATGCATGGAATGTTAATCTAGCAGATAATAATTCCTCCCAAAAAAGAGGTAAAGAGTTGAATAAACCCTTTAGTCTAAAAGTTTTTACAATTGTGGGAATTATTATTGTAAGTGTCGCCTTGATTTCAGTTTTATCATCTTTTGTTTTCACGGCCAAGCCATTAGGAAGACTTAATTATATATCTAGGGGATTTCAAATCTTGCATGATGGTGAACTAAAAGATGGCTACGGTCAAAAATATTTTTATGGAAAAGACCAAATAACGACTTCAAAAAGAACCTCAGTTGAATTAATATACAATGATGGTGCAATTATTTCCATGGCAGAAAATAGTCAATTGCATACGGACCTTACAGAAAAACTAATTAATAAAATATTGAAGGATGCAAGACATCGCATAGATATTGAGCGTGGTGGAATTGAATTTAAGATTTCTGTTCAATCAGGACCTTTTATTATTTCGACACCACAAGGCAAAGTTTTAATAAGAGATGGTGATGGTCGTATTACAGTAAACCCAAATGCAACAATGATAGAGTTCAATAGAAATGAAGGTAGCTTTTATCAAAAAGAAACATCAGATCCTGTAAATGTAAGTTTTGGTAGTTCATTTATAGTTAATTCAGAAGGTCAAATTGAAACTAAAAAAAATAAAACCTTGGATAAAGGAGAGTCAAATGAGTGAAGATATTGATGCTGCAGATAAATTAGCAAAAGCAGCGAATGAATTAAGAAAAGAAGTTGGGAAAGTCATTGTTGGTCAAGGTGAAGTTATCGACCAACTTTTGATTTCTCTATTTTCAGGAAGCCATTGTTTTATGGTGGGTGTGCCTGGATTAGCAAAAACATTGTTGGTCTCAACTCTTGCGAAAGTATTGAATTTATCTTTTAAGAGAATTCAATTTACTCCTGATTTAATGCCTTCAGATATAACCGGCACAGATATCATGCAAGAAAACCCAGAAACCGGCGCTCGCGAACTTCATTTTACCCAAGGACCAATTTTTTCTAATATGGTACTCGCCGATGAAATTAATAGAACGCCCCCAAAAACCCAAGCGGCTCTATTGGAAGCAATGCAAGAAAAACAAGTTACTGCTGGTAGAAAAACATATCAATTAGAACCACCATTTTTTGTATTAGCCACACAAAATCCACTAGAGCAGGAGGGGACATATCCTTTACCAGAAGCTCAGTTGGATCGATTCATGTTGAGTATTTTTGTCGATTATCCTGATGAAGAAGACGAATTGGAAGTATTAAAAAGAACGACAGTGAAAATGAACCATGATATCAAAGAAGTATTAACGGCAGCAGATATTATTGAACTACAAGATACCGTCAAAAAAGTTCCTGTTGGTGATCATGTTTTTAAATATGCTTTAGACATTGTTCGTAAAACAAGACCAAAAAATGCGGACTCTTTCGACTTTGTAAAAGAATGGTTAGAAGTAGGTGCCGGTCCACGAGCTGGGCAAAATCTAATATTAGGTGCTAAGGCAAGAGCTTTAATGGAAGGTAGGTTTTATGCGACATGTGAAGACGTCGAATTTCTGGCATTACCTGTTTTAAGACACAGACTAGCAACAAATTTTAATGCTGAATCTGAAGGCGTTACTACAAATGATATTATTAAAAAGATTTTAGAAAAAGTAGAAAAACCAGGTAATGTCACTGTTTAATTTATTAGGAATGTAGATCATGAATGAATTATTAAATCCTAAGAGATATGCAAGTTTTAAACGTTTAGAGTTGTTGGCTCACTCAGTTGTAGAAGGGTTTAAAACCGGTTTACACAAGTCTCCTTATAAAGGATTTGCCATTGAGTTTGAACAGCACCGCCCATATGTATTTGGCGACGATTTAAAACACCTTGATTGGAAGCTTTTAGCAAAATCTGATCGATATTACATCAAACAATACGAAGAAGACACGTCTCTAAGAGCTTATTTAATTTTAGATACTTCCGGATCCATGGGTTATACCTCACAAAAACATTCAAAGCTAGATTATGGTAAATATCTGTTGGGTGTATTTTCTTATTTAATGTTGAGCCAACAAGATTCAGTCGGCATGGTGACTTGCGATACCAAGATTCAGAACTTTATGAGCCCTCGTTCATCTGCCAAACATTTACGTAATATGATGGAAGTTTTAAATGATATTAGCCCAGGTCAAGATACTGGCCTTGCCAATGTGTTACATGCCTTAGCAGGAAAAATAAAAAGAAGAGCATTGATCGTAATTATTAGTGATTTCTTTGATGATACAGAATCATTGAAAAAAGCTTTAAATCATTTTGCTCATAAAAAACATGAAGTAATTTTATATCAGATATTAGATAGAAAAGAAACCGAATTTCCTTTTAACGATTTAACACAATTTGAATCTTTAGAAGGTGATGAAATTCAAATGACCGATCCTGTAAGAATTAAAAAAGCATATTTGGAAGAATTTAATAAGCATAAAGCCAATTTAAAAAAAGTATGTTTTAACTTACGAATTGATTTTCAACAATTATTTACTGATGACCCTTTTGAAAGAACAGTAGCCTCTTATTTAGCAGGGAGATTAAAAAAATAATGTTTTTGTTTCTTTCTCCTTTATTTTTACTAGGTATTTCATTAGCGTTAATACCTCTCATTATTCATATTTTGAATAAATCAAAATACAAAGTTGAAAAATGGGGTGCGATGATGTTTTTGCAAAAAGCGGTAAAAATTAGAGCTCGCAGCATAAAATTACAGCAGATCATACTTATGTTGCTACGTATGGCCGTATTAATATTTTTTGCTATTGGATTAGCTAGACCAATTATTCAAGGACAATTTGCTGGTGAAGATGACCAACCTGTTTGCACGGTCTTAATCGTTGATCATTCTTATTCGATGCAAAAGAAAAGTAATGCCAACTATAATAAAGCAAAAGAAATTTCCAAAAAATATATTCGTGATATGAAGGAAGGCGACAGCTTATACATTGTGCTAGGTGGTAGTCGTCCAAATCCTTTGTTTTCTAAGCCCTCTTTTGATAAAGGTTTTTTAAGCGAAAAAATAAATGCCATTAAAGTGGGCTCAGGTGATTTTAATATAATTAAGAGTTTAGAAGAAGCCTTCTTTCTTTTAGAAAAGTCAAAGGCACCGCGACGAAGAATTGTTGTTATTAGTGATGAACAAGAAACTAATTGGAAGATTAATCAAAAATTATTATGGGATAAAATCAAGCAACATTATGAACTATTAAAAATCAAACCATTGCTTTATTCTTTAAATTTAGATGAGGATGAAAAAACAGATAATCAATGGATAAAAAGTATTTCGACTAGATCTCCTGTTATTGATATTTATCGTCAAAATAAATTTGTCGTAGAGATTGAACATATCGGCGATAAAGATATTAAATCACATTTGAATTTTTATTTAGATGGAGAAATATATACCGAAAGAGATGTTGAATTAAAAAATGGAACAAACAGTTTTGTTTTTGATGTTCAAATTGAAAAAGCTGGTTCGCACCACATAAAAGCAGAATTAGAAGCAGATGAATTACCTTTTGATAATCAAAGAGAATTTAGCTTTGAAGTAATTGAAAGATTACCCGTTTTAATTTTAGAAGGAACTTCTGATGAAAACCCCCTTAAATCTGACGGGGGTCTTTTATCTATGGCATTAGAGGCCGCTAGCCAACTTGAAAATAAACAATTATTTAAAGTGGATAAAAAACCTTATTATGAATTAGAGAATTTAACACTCGATAGTTTGAGCTCTTATAAAGCAATTATTTTAGCAAATGTGCCAAGCTTCAGTCAATACTCAATTTTTACTTTAGAAAACTACGTCAAAAAAGGCGGCGGGTTATTTATATTTTTAGGCGATAAAACGACCCCTGAAGCGTATCAAAAAGTTTATAAGAATGGCCAAGGATTATTACCAGGTTTGATAAAGAAGAAAATAGAACGTAATCGTAAATTGGTGAGTCCATTTTTTAACCCTGGCTTGGGTAGGTTTATTTTAGAAATCTATAATCTTGAAGAAGGAAAACAAATAGATGAGGTTAAGATCAATACATACTGGCAGGTTTCTACCCATAAAGAATCATATACTCTAGCTAGAATTAAAAATGATCCCATGCTTTTATATAAAACATTTGGAGATGGCCGTATCATGATGCTATCTGTTAGCCCCGATATCAAATGGTCAAATTATCCAATCACGCCTCATTTTTTGCCTTTAGTTCAAAATGTATGTATCTACTTATGTGGTACTGTGAAACCTCCCTTAAATGTTTCTTTAGGGGAACCTTTAATAGTTCAGTTGCCGATAGTTTCTACAAAGAAAGCCAGTGATGTGAATTTGATCAATATGATTGAACCAAACGGGAAAATAAACAAATTAACTTCACGCTTTACGCGAGGGTTCATCAGCAGTATCTATAAAGAAACAAATAATGCCGGTCTATATACAGTTGTTAAAAGTGAAAAAGAAAAAAAATATTATTCGGTTCAATACCCTGAAAGCGAAGGCAATCTAAAAGCCCTTGAAGAAAAAAATAAAATAAAACTCCCTGTAAAATTCAATTTTGTGAAAACTTATACTGAATTATCACAATATAATTTAGAAGAAAGCGGCGCCAAAGAAGTTTGGCAGTATTTTATATATTTACTTTTGATATTGCTACTGATCGAATTATATCTTAGTGGAAGGTTTAATAAATGATCTCTTTTCAAGCTACGATGCCATCAATATTAATCCTTATTTTAATGTTTATAGGTACGGTTGGCGTAACTATATTTCTTTATAAAAAAGAACGACTATCTAAACCATGGTCTTATCTTTTGCCAGCTTTGAGGATAATCGCCATTGCACTATTTTTTAGCATTCTTCTTCAACCAGTCATCACTAAAAAAGAGGAAGTTCCTTATAAAGGTATCATTCCCATTATCATTGATGACTCTGGATCAATGAGCATTTTTGATTCTTACAAAGGCCGCGAATTTTTAAATCTAGCACTTGCATTAAAATTATTAAAACTAGAAGAAATAATCGATCCTTTTAAATCCGTAATTTCAGGAATCAAAAATACAAGTGAAAAAATTAAAAGTATAAAAGAGTCAATGGGTGTAATTAATCCTGAAAAACCGAATGGTAATAAAATTGATTCTCTTGAAATTATTAAGACTGACTTAAAGAATCAATTTCTAGAATTTGAAAAACATAAAAATGCAAACCTCAAAAGTGATCTCTTCATGTATGGTTTTATTAACAACGTTAAAGGGAAAAAATCGATTAGCTTAATAGCCAACAACTTCAAAGAGACAGAAATTCAACTAAAGGAATTATTTAAACAATCAAAAGTAAATTCTTTTGTGAAGAAACAGGATTCCTTAATACAAATATGTGAAGAGCTATCAAAAAATTTAAAGGATATTCAAGATAAATACGATGAGTTTTTAATTCAAGCTAAGAATGGACCGTATCTCAAAATCGTAAAAAGTTTAAAAGAAAAACAAAGATTGGAACTACTTAAATTATATTTTAAAAATAATCCAGAATTTCTAAATACATTAAATGAAAAGGGTAATGTGAAAATATACTCTTTGAAAGAAGATGGGTTGTTAATCAATAGAAATCAGGTCAACAGTTTGAAAGCTAATTTAACCACAACTAGATTAGGATCTGTCGTAAGAAATGTGTTAAGGCAATATGAAGGTAGTCCTGTTAGTAGTATTATACTAATTTCTGATGGAAACTTAAACTCTGGTAGAACTCTTGATGAAGTTCGTGAAATGGTAAAAGAAATAAAGGTTCCGCTTTATAATATTGGTGTTGGTAGAGTTGAGCAGCCAGAAGATCTAATTCTTGAAAAGATATCTGGTCCCTTATCTTCATTTGTCGATGACAATATTTCATTAAGTGGCTCTGTTTTAAGAAAGGGTTTTGAAGATCAGATTATTACAGTACAGGTCAAAAGAGAAGATGGTGAATTATTAAAAGAAATTAAACTCAAACCAGAAAAAAAAGTACGATCCTTTTTCACCATTTCATTCATTGAAAAGAAAAGCGGATTGCAGAAATATATCACTTCTGTCAAATCAGCGAAAAAAGAAAAACTGATTAAAAACAATCATAAAGAAAATGCGGTGCATATTTTGAAAGATCCCATCAAAACATTATTAATTGATGAATACCCTCGATGGGAAAGTCGATATGCCAATATGATGTTAAAACGCGATAGAAGAATGGATTTTAAAACCATATTTTTAGGATCTGCTAGCAAAAAGATTAAGCAATCATTGCCCAAAACCAAAGATGATTTCAAGAAATATCATATTATTATTTTAGGTGATGTTAATCCCCGTCATTTCTCACAAGAACAATTATTAAATCTTAAGGAGTTTGTTTCTGAACAGGGGGGTACCCTATTATTAATGAGTGGCTCAAATCATATGCCTAAATCCTATTATTCGACAATATTACGTGATATCTTTCCAATTAAACAGCAATTGTTAGATAAAGATATGAAGAAGTCTTCAAGGATATTTCTTGAACTAACTGATTCAGGTAGATTAGATTCGATTACAAAAATTGGAATTAACGAAGAAGAAACGAGTGAATTATGGAAGAGTTTGCCGCAATTAAATTGGATTGAAAAAAATAGTGTAAGTACGGAAGTAGCTGAAACCTCTGTACATGCTAAGAGATCACGTCACCCTTTGTTGATTAAAAGTTTTGCCGGTGCAGGCAAAATATTATATATGGGTTCTGATGAATTTTGGCGCTGGCGTTATAAAGCTCGCTGGGAATATCATCATCGTTTGTGGGGACAAATCTTACTGTGGGCAACCCTTGGTAGAACTAGGGGCAATAATCAAAATGTAAAATTGATGACAGAAAAAGGTCTCTATTCCCCCGATGAAACAATTAACATTAAAGCCAAGCTTATCACCGACAAACAAAAACCATTAACAAAAGCAACCGCTTCCTTATTTGTGAAAAATAGTAAAGGCGAAATTGTGAAAAACATTCAACTTGATGAAGATGACTTGATATCTGGTGAATATAGAGGTTTTATTAAAAATTTACCTGAAGGTAAATACACTCTGCAACCAAATATAATTGAATTCTCAGATAAAAATCTAGGTTCGTTATGTTCATTTGAGGTCAAAGATTTACCAACCAGTGAATATGTGAAATTACCACTAAATGAAGAATCACTAAAAAAGTTTTCTGATATATATAAACCACTTGTCAATGCAAATGATATTCTAGAAAAGGTTCCAGTTATTAATGAGTCACTTGAAAAAATTAACGAAATAGAATTGTGGCATAGTTTCTGGATTATGTTACTTGCAACTGTGATTCTTGGTACCGAATGGCAATTAAGAAAAAGAATGAAACTATTATAAATTTATTTGAAAGATGAATCTTTGATATGAATAAACTTAATGTTGTTCTCGAAAATGTAATCAATAGAGTCCGTAAAATTAGATTAATCAGATGGGCAGGTAGATGTTTACTTACTTGTATTGTTGCCATTCTTATATTGTGTTTTGTTGATTACTATTTTGATTTTACGATTGCTCAAAGATATTTTATAACGTGTTTTTGGTATAGTGGTGTTCTGATCTATTTTGGAATTGATTTCTATTTTTCCTGTAATGGTAATATCTCGAATGCAGAAGCCGCCTGGTTGATAGAAAAATCTTACCCCGAATTAAAAGAGTCACTCATATCTGCTACTGAATTACAAACAGCCAAAAATGATGAATTCTCTGTAAAAATGATGGAAGCTATTTTTAAGAAGTCAGAGTCGGACTTAGATACTTTTAAAACCAAAGATACTTTTCCCATTAAATGGTCCTATGTAAAGTATCCTGCCATAGTAATTATGTTATTCATGATTTGCTTTGTGATTCCATCTATTGAATTACCATTAATGGTATCAAGGATTCTTGCACCTTCAGATTCAGATGCCAGACCAGGCAGTTACTTTATTGAGTTGTTATCGCCTGTAATAAATAATGCTCCTGAAGGTCAAAAGATTGAATTCAAAGTCAGAATTCATAAAGACAATATCAAAAATCCAATTGTAAAAATACGCAATCACCGTAATAGAAGTATTGCCATGAATTATGATACAAAAAATAACTATTATCATGCCGAATTGGATAAAGCTTATGGGAAATTTGAATACTGGATTAACTCCGGACGTATCAATACAAAGAAAAAAATATTTATGGTCATACCTAGACCCAGAATTGAAACATTTGAAATTGAATATAAATATCCCAAATATACTTTGATACCTCAAAAAAATATTAGTAGCACAATAGGTGACTTAAGATGTGTTGTAGGTACGAAAGTAGTGATCACGTTGAATTTTACTAAAAAAATTAAATCCGCTTATATAAATTGGTTGGATGAACAAATTCCATTGATTTTGAAAAACAATGGTAAACAAGGAGTATTTTCAAAAACATTGCTTCAAAAGGGTCAGTACGAAATTGTGATGAATGATTTTGATGGTTTGACAAGTATTCGAAAATATATTTTTAAAATAAAGGTTTTGCCTGACCACAAACCTAGCATAGAACTTACTGAACCTGTTGGTGTTTTATATATTAAGAAAAATTCAAAAGTATTAATCCAGTGGAAATCATCAGACGATTTTGGGATTTCAGAACAAAATTTGGTTTTAGACATTGATGGGAAGGCTGAAGTTATCTCTTTAGAGCCTGATCTTAATAGTTATGTCCTGGATATTGAAAAACTATTAAATTACCGTAAATTTTTAAAGTTAACCATCAACGTTAAAGATGCCATAGGTAATGAATCTAACTCTAAACCCTCCAGACTAATTCTGAGTAAAGGGATTGATATATCAAAATCAGGTATGTACCGACAAAGTTTAAACAAAATACTAAACGCATTAATGAAAACCAAAAAGGTCATTGTTAAAATTAGTGAAGTTCATGGTTTAGCAAATGAAAATAAGGAAGTCGTTGGACAAAATTATGTTGAAGAAAATAAGCATTTTGAATATCAATTAAAAGACTTGAGAAAAAATTTAGACAATAATTTAAAACAAATACAGCAGATTATTAATGAATCTAGTAAGTTGCATTATTATCCTCATTCAGAGGATTCATTTCGGTTAATTAATTTATTCATAAACCAACAAATTACTCAAGAATTACCAGCCATTATAGATTATTTAAATTCGAAGAATGAAGTGGCTTCATTGGATGAATCTGTTGAACTTATTAAGGATTTGGTATTCAAATTAAAAATAAAGAACAATGAATTTGTTGGTGATGTTGCCATTGCAAATGCTCCTCATTCAGATATTAGCGCTTTAATGGAAATTGGAAAAAGTTACCATTCCTCATTTACCACAAATACATCTTTTGCTGGATTAGTATTTTTTGGATTTAAAGGAATAAATCGTTTTTTATCTCCACAAGAAAAGACTACTAAAATACCGGACAAACTATTTAGATTATCAGAACTTAACTTTAGAAATATTAATGAGATTGGGTTTGGTCATAATGCTATTTTCTCCAGCACGATTGAAGGTTATTTAAAAATCGAAAAGCATCTGAATATCAATATTCATTTAATTTCCGATGATGGTTCACGTTTATTCATTAATAATAAATTAATTGTTAATAATGCCGGTAATCATGGACCCAGAGAAATTATTAGTGCCATTAAATTAAAACCAGGTGTTCACAAAATCTTAATTGAGTATTTTAACTTTTCAGCAGTGGGTTCTATTCAACTCATGTGGAGTGGCAAAGGGTTGCCGAAATCAATCATACCTATAAAAAATTTATCTTGGCTTAATAAGAAAGATTCTAGCACCCCAAAAATTTTAAGAAATATTCTTAATAGTGAACTCGCATTAAAACTGGATGATTTTCGAGTAATTATTGATGCGAAGATAAAAATACAAAATCGACTTAAGAATGATGGGGTCGCCTTTAAAGAAGCAATAAATGATTTAGAAGTCGAGAATACAAAGGGTAAAGAAGCGATCACAAAAAAAATACTTGATGGAATTGTTAAAAATGGTGAAAAGAAAAATAATAACAACAAGCTTTATGCAGAATTAAATAAAACAATAAAAGAAGCGAGTGAGAAGAATGATATCAAAACCTTAAAAAAGGCTGCCGACATTTTAAATGACATTAAAAAAGCCGAGTCTTTAGAACGTTTTAAGCCTAAGCTAGATGCTTTTCATAAAGAACAAAAACTAACCAAAGAATTTGTAAGTAAGAATGTAAATAAACTAAATCCAGATAAAAATTTAGCAATTGTCATGGATAAAAAGATGGAGTTTAAATTATTAAAAGATGAATTAGAAAAAAGTGTGATTAATAATAAATCGGCCAAGGCATTATCAGAATTAAAAAAATCGGATCAATATTGGCAACATGCTGAAAAGAGTTTGAGCTTGCCAGATAAAAATATTATGAAAAAGAATATGGATGTTTCAGAAGCACAATTGTCTGCTGCTAAGAAATCTATTGATGAGTCACTAAAAGAATGGGAAGCCAATAAAGATAAATTAATTGATCAGATTAAATCACTTCGGTCTAATTCAAAAGATAAATTAGCCAAAGTAATAGAGGCACTTAAGATTGATCCTGAATTGGATAACCAAACAAAAAATACGCTAAAGGAAATCAAAGATGATTTAGTCAGTAATATTGAAGACCAGTTGTTAAAAGATAAAGGCGATATCCAAGACACAAAACAAAATATGATTTTAGCAAAGAAAATTGATCAAATTTTAAATGATGATGAGAATAAAGTTGATTTAGATGATCTCAAAATGCTGAATGAAAAATTTCAAAATAATTCGGATGAAGTATTAAGTCCTGAAGAAAAAAACAGTTTAAGTAAAGAAATTGATGATCGATTAAAGGAAGCCTTTGGTAAAGACATACTCAATAAACTTGCAAATTATGATGCCTTAAAAGGTATTAAAAAAGAAGTCGACTCATTAGCAAAAGACTCAAAACAATTAGAGAAAGTACCCCATATAAATAAAGGTAAGCAGCTTCATAAACAAACCGAGAATATCAAAGATCGTCTCAATGAACATTTATCACCAAAGCAACTCCAAGACAAGGGCGAAGCGTTAGTTGACGATGCCATCAAAAAATTAGAGAAGATTGAAAAAGCCATAAGTTCAAATGATAATAAACAAGTACAGCAAATGATAGATGCTAAAAATAATTTTGAAGATGATCTTAAGAATATTGACAAGCTTCGTAATCAACTTGGAAAATTCAGCACTCCCATCCAAAATAAATATGATAAAGAAATAAAACCTACTTTGGATAGTATGGCTAAGCACAAAAAAGTAACAAGTACTCCGGAAAACTTAGATAAGATAAAGAAAAATTTGGAGGCTCTAAAAAATAATTTAAAAAATTCTAAAAAAGATTTTTCAAAACCTAATAAATTTGTTCAAAATAAAGAGAATCCTATCAATGATGCCTTGAGAGATAAGCTAGCAGCTCATGTGAATAAATTAGAAAAAGCAATGATGAATTCTCATGCTGCAATTGAAGAAATCAAAAATGCTCAGAAAAAAATAGAGGGAAATAATTTAAAGGTTCGTAAAGAAATGCGCAATATGCCCATGGGCAATCTTTCAGATATGAATATGAAGAAAGTGGAAGACTTTAAGAAAAAGATTCCTCAGCTAAGTAATCATAAATTAGCTGAATCATTAGCTGCTTTAGGCCAAAAATTGCATCGTGAAGATCCGCAACTAAGAAAAAAATTAAATGAACTTGCGAAAGAGATTCAAAAAGATAATGCATTGGATCACCTCAAAAATACTCGGTTTAAAGATCTTAAAAAGCGCAACAAAGCCGCTGCTTATCAACACGCTAATAATATTGCAAATGAATTAAATAAAAATAAAGCATTAACGGATAATTTTGCTAGAGCTCTGAAAAAATTAAAATTAAATGTCAAGAAAGATGATCTCGAAACCGCTTTTAAAAATCTGAATAATCTTAAGAAACAGATTGCATCCAAACCTGAACAAGAAAATCCTAATCTAACGACTAGTGATAAAATTAATAATGCAGAGAAATTACTAAAAGAGCTTGCGACACAAGTTGGTGGTGATCAAAAGAAAAATATTGCGAAAGCTCTGGAGGATATGCAAAAGGGCGAATATCAAAAGGCAAGTCAGCAAGCAAAAGAAATTGCACAAAAGAAAAGTAAGGAGGTTGAAGCTGCTAATCAGTTTGCTAAAGCTTTGCAGAAAAAAGTTAATGATTTGAAAAAATTAGTTAGAGCCAAAGAATTAGCTAAAGCAGGACGGCTAAATGAAGCCGCCAATGAAATTGATAAAAGTGAAGGTAATAAGCAATTGTCAGATGAGTTTCAAAAAGCAATGGCAACACAGCAAAAAGCTATTCAAGAATTACAAAAGGAAATGGCAAAACAAAGGGGTAAGAAAAATGCCCAAAAACTCAGTGATGCCTTAAATAAAGCAATTGCAGGTCAAATTAAAAATGCCAATAAAGTTGTTCAAGCAAGTAAAAAAAATCCAGAAGAATTGAAAAATGCTTTTGCTATAGCTAAAGAAGAATTTGATAAAACTATGAAAGCCCTTGATAAGAAAATTAATGAAATAGTAAAAGATAATAAAAATGTTAATAAAGGGATTGAATCCGTTAAGCAATCTCTTAAAGCTAATGACAATAATATTGCCTTGACTAAAAAAGCCCTTAAGCAGATGGCGGCCGATACTCAAAATCTTCAGAAGGCCTTGCAGTCCATACAGAAAGATGATTGGAAGAATGCTAAGAAATCTATTCAAAAAAATAATGATAATGCTCCTGAAAATAAATCAATGAATGATGAACTAGATAAATTAATGAAATCAATAAAAAGTGGGCAAGCATTGGCTAAACAAGCTTCCACCGCTGAAAAAAATGCTGGAGCAAAGAGTCAGTTAAATGAAGCGGCTAAATCAAATAAATCTTTAGCTCAATCCCAGGCCCATGCGAAAGCTGCGGGTAAACCAGGTTTGCCAGCAATGAATAAGTTTCAAGAAGCGACAAAGAGTAAAAAAAGTCTTGAAGGTGCATTAGCAAAAGCAATGAAAAATCAACAAACTCAAATTCAAGCTTTAAAAAATGATTTAAATATAATGAATGCAAAACAGAACCAGCTAAAACAAGCTGAGTCTTATGCTAAAAATAAAGATTATGCCAATGCAGAAAAAACGATGAATCAATTGGCAAAGGGCCACCAGAAAGCGGCTAAAGCTAATGAACTATTGGATCAAGTTGCAAAATCGTTGGCTAAACCAAATGGTCAAAATGCTCAGGCACCTGAGAACTCCCAATCTTCGCCTGAGAATAATAATCCAAATCAATCCCAAGAAACCCCTTCATCTCCCCAAGAGAATTCTATGGCTAAAGCATTCGATCAAATGTCGAAGGCTTCCAAAGGACTTGAAGACGGAAAACCAGATAGTGAAACGACTCAAGCCTTAGAAGATGCCGCTAAATCTTTAGGTCAAATGAAAAATAAACAAGAACAAGCTATAATGGCTGGTTTGCCTAAATCAAAAAATCAGCAAGGCCAATCTGCTGAGAGTAAATCTCAAAAAGGTAAAGATCCAGGATCACCAATGGCTAGTAGTAAAAAATCTAATGAAGGCAAACCTGGTGAAAATAAACAGGGCGATAAACCTGGATCAAAAAAAGGTTCTGACTCTTCTAAAGAGGGCGATGGAACAGGAGAAAAAAGTAAAGAGGGTAGTTATAAAGAAAAAAGAGGGAACTTAGCACTTGCTTCTTTAAAGCATACCTGGGATGGTGTAAATGATAAATTAAAAAACAAAGTAAATAAAGGATCATTCTCGTCTTACAGTGACTATTATAAAAATGCAAATCAAAAATATTTGCAAAAATTATTGAAAGAGAGTCAAAAATGGAAATCAGAATGAAATTAAAAAGGTTTAGAACTTTTACAAATATCGAAATTAATTCATTTGCTAAAAAATTGATTTTATTAAATAGTTTATTTCTTTCATTCTCATTGCTTGTATTTCCTGATGTGTCCAAAGATATGGCTCACCTTAAATTAATTTCTAAAAAAGACAAAGTTGATCAATCGATTGATAAAGGCTTAGCATGGCTTTGTAGCCAGCAAGATCCTTCCACGGGTAAATTCAGAGGCTCATTGCCAAATACGATTACAGGATTGGCTTGTATTGCCTTGATGGCTTCAGGGCAACAACCAGGTCGGACTGAATACGGAGAGAATCTGAAAAAAGGAATTAATTTTTTATTAAGAGTTGGTAAACAAAATGGTTGGTACTTTGGTAAAGAAGGCAAAGGACGAATGTATACACAAGGGATTGTGACACTTGCCTTATGTGAAGCTTATGGAATGATGGCAACTCATAAAGAGAATAAAAAAATTAAGGAGGGTTTAGTACTAGCTATTAGATTAATTGTAAATGCTCAGTCCAAACATAAAGGCCAGCATAATGGGGGATGGCATTATGAACCCATCAATCGCGGATCGGCAGATTTATCAGTTAGTGTATGGCAGATACTTGTATTAAGATCAGCCCAAAACTGTCAGATAGAGATTCCAAAAGAAACGTTAGATTTAGCAGCAGGTTATTTGAGAAGAATGTATAACAATACTAGAAAATCATTTGCTTATAAGGGTGGACATAAAAATACACCAGCGATGGCAACTGCAGGTGTAGTTGGTATGAAAGTATTAGGATTAATTCATACTCCTGAAGATCGAGAAAAAGTTCACAAATCAGGTTTAATATTATTAAAAGTTGATCCCAACCGAGGAAGTCAGTTTTACTACCAAAGTTATTATTTAGCAACAGCTGCCAATGTACTTGGTAAAAAATATAGAAAAGAGTTCTTACCTAAAATGGAACGGACATTATTAAAACTACAACTACCCAGCGGAGAATTCAAAAAACACAGCGGCTTTCTAGGCGGAGCCTATTCCACCTCCTTCGCCATAATCTGCTTATGCGTCCGCTACCAATACCTACCCATCTACCAAGAATAATAATTTCAACTCAAAGAATAAGGTAATGTCCATGAGCAGAAATAGGCCTAGAACATAGGATTCCTACGTTCTCTTTTTCATAACCCCTTAAATAACAACTATTTATGTATAAACCATTACAAGTAAACGACTTAAATAGGCATTCACGTTTGTCATTGTTTGCCGTTGTTTGTTGTTGTTTGTAAATGCTCAG
>NVWA01000057.1 GCA_002746535.1 Planctomycetota bacterium | reverse complement strand
TTGGGATGTTCCCGAGTATGAACTAGCAATGTAAAAAGAGCAGTTCAAATGGTTATCTGTATTGGGACGAGAACCGGTTTAGCTGTGATCCGACTAATCATCGGTGAGTGAAGGTTCTCGCATTTGAACACTTGTATAGTGGAAACACAGATCCTATTCAATGAGGAAATAAAACTGTGACAACGTAATCTTTATGAATAGGAGCATTTGCTTTTGTGTTGCAGAGTTCCGAATGTTTAGATGAAGAGCCGTATGTGGGAAATCTGCTTGTACGGTTCTGTGAGGGACTTAGGAGCAACTGTTGCAATACTGTAATGGGAGTTCCTTTGTCTACTCGACAAATAAATTACAAAGGCCAGGCGAAGTATAATTTATTAATGAAAGCCTTTTTTTATAAGAAAATTTTTACGTTTATACCAATACAAATTTGCACAGCCTGACCTGCTATAATTTATTACTAAATGAATTTATTTAACTTTATATTGATGACGGTGTGCAGACCAGCCTAAATAATAAAAACGTTGCTCTTTAGTTTGCTTATTTGAATTTCTAGACCATGAACCGTGTATAAAAGCGCTTTCCTCAAACCATTGATAGACAGCTTTACCTGCTATGTTATTGGCACCAAACAGATTGTTTACACTTCGTTTGAATTCTTGAATTTGATTTCTTCTAATAAGTTCAAAAGCCTTAGTGCTTTCGCTATAAATAGCATTCAATTTACTTTTATAGTCTTTTATGCTAATGGTTTCTTTACCACCATTTAGTTGTTCGACCCATTTGCCATTATTATTACGAACCGTTTTTTTATTACCGTAATCAGCATAGAACGATTTTAATTTTTGACTTTTCCTTTCCTTAATTTCATCGGTTTTATTTAAATTTTCACAAAACTTTTTAAGAATAATTACTAATGAGTTTTTTTTGTCTATGGGAGCTTTTGAAAAAGCGATAGCTTTATTAGCCCAAAGGTTGTAATATTTTGGCTCATCTTTATGAATTGTTTCCTCTAGCTTTTTATAACTTTCAACAGAAGGGCGGTTTTTTTTATCGAAAGCTACGATTGCAAGGTCACTTGGCTTTACGGTATTAATATAAGGGATCTTTTTATTATCATCCTTAACAGAGACTACTTTTTTATCTGCGGTATCTTGTGTTGGTTTCGAATTATGATCAATGTGTTGGTTTGTATATTCAATATTACGTTTATTGTTTTCGGGATTAACTTCCGTCCCTTTTAACATAGCAGCCCCGGATGCTCCCACAAGAACTGATGCACTTAAAATTAGGGCACCTAGTTTTAGTTTTGTAAAAATAATCATTTGGTCTACTCCTTTAGTAATAGTTAGATTGTTAACGCTAAATAAACTTTTTTCTGTTATAATTGATGTTGTGTAACTCGTAGGTAAGAAACTGGTATTTGTATTTGATGCAATTAATTTAGTCGTCAAGAAAGCACCTAAAATTGTAGAGGTAGCATCCACACCTCTTTTTTTCAAAAGTGTGTTCAGTTTTGCTAAGCCTCTAGTAACCCTTTTTCTAACACATTCTTCTGTTGTTTTGAATGCATTACCTATATCTTTATATGTTTTATTTTCATAAAATTTCATTAATAGAGGATCTTTATATTTACTTGGCAAAGAATTAATCGCTTCGTCAACGTGCGCTTGAACTTCACTTTTTTCCATCAATTGTTCTGGCGTATGATCTGCTGTTTTTGCAGAAATTTTCTTCTCACGTTTTCTTCTGACGCCTTCTTGTTTACGAAGCCATAAAGAAGACAAATATGCTGTTCTGTGTAACCAGCCTACCATACTTGGTCCTGATTGAAGATAATGCTTCTTTTCGATCAAAGACAAAAAGGTGGCCTGTGAAGCTTCTTCCGCTAAATCAGCTTTGCATAAAACGCGGTAGCAAATTGAGTAAATCATGGGTGAGAATTCTTTCACGACTCGCTCAAAATTTTCCTCTGAAGGATCGTTAAGATATTGGGTGATTACTTGGTGATTATTAGGAGTCATTCATTTTTTCTTTTTATAAAAGTGTCATTTCAAAATATATAATTGGTTCTGAATGATAAACCGGACAAATTATTTTCAAGAATTTCATACATTCTTATAAAAGTTATCCCTGAAAAGACCAAATTTATAAAAATCTGAATGGATTAGTTTTCATTTTGAAATATTAGGATTTTTAGAAAAATTAATGTCCGTTTCTTTGAAGAAGTTCAATTATAGATTTAGACTTGGAATTACACTTTAAAGGATGGATAAGATGAAAATAGGATTGGCAATTGGAGGTACAGTATTATTGGCATTATGTATATGCATTGGATACTTTTTAAATGTGATCAACAGCAACCAGAATTCAAATTATCAAGTTACTAGGGAACTCGTTAAGTCAGATAATAACGAGGATTCAGTTCCTAACAATTCAGATAAAAGCGTAGAGACAACACTTGATACTCCTGTAAAAGCATCTAATAAAATAGAAATACCATTGGCTAAAAAGGACGATAAGTCATTGGTGGTACAAAAACAACCTGTGAACATTGTGAACACAAAAACGCTGAAAGAAAAGACCAAGATAATTAAGTTTACTTCAATCTTAACAATAACATTAATAGATAGAGAAACAAAAGCTATTCTTCAAAATACTAAGGGACGTGTTTCACTCAAATTAAATCATCGAGCAGTTACTACCAGTCATTTCGAATCAGATAATTATGGTCTAGTCACTATTCAGATAGATGGAAAGGGAGATTGTTTCATTCTTGTTGATGTCAAAGGATATACTGTTAAGCAAATATATAAAAGTATAAAACAAAAGAGTGAGTTAGCTGTCGCATCGTTATCCAAAGGTGGCGGAAGATTGAACATCACCGCTATTGACCAAGAGGGTAATTTTCTAGAGAATATAGACGTTAAAATATCTGGTCGAAAGAGACAGATAGACCAGGAAGTAAATCCCTTTGATTATCAATACAACAATTACTCAAACCAACATGAATATTCTGATTTATCAATCGGTTTAAACGAGATCATCGTAGAAGCAGATGGCTTTATGCGATCTGAAAAATTTCTAGTAGAAGTTTCATATAATGAGATTGCTGAACTTAATGTTCAGCTAAAACCAAGTCCAAAGTTGGTGTTCAGTCTTTTTGGTGCAAAGCCATTGCCTAATAAGCTCAAAATTCAAGCTTATGTGGATAATGGAGTCAGTCGATATTATAGGCGATCAATTTCTCATGTATATTCTGAAGACATTTTTAGAAATAGTAAAAATCAGTATGTGTTTAATAAAAAAAATGATTCAATATTTAGCTTAAAAATCATAGCCAATAATTATCAGCCAGTAACACTTATCATTGATAAAGATAAGGTGAGCTATGATGTTTATTTAAAAAGAGGGGTTAAATATAAATTATTGGTACTTGATGAGCGAAAGAAACCATTGTCTGGAATAGAAATAAAATATACAACGGATAAAGTTCAAAATTCGGTGATGACTAATTCAGCTGGTGAAGCATTCTTTAATAGTGTTATTCCTGACAAAAGCTTGTATGTGGTCATAAGGTTAAAAGGATATTTTGCCTATCATAAATATACCAAACAATTGAAAATGGAAGGACATGACGAGAAGGGATTTGTTGATGAGGTCATATTAAAAAAATCTTTATCCATTGAAGGGACTGTAACGTTTGATGCTAAAGAAATTCCTTTTGCCAATGTCACGTTGAATAAAAAAAATGTTAGGCGTGGAAGCCCCAGTCGCCGAATGATTACGGCAGATGAAAATGGTCATTTTTCTTTTGAGGGATTAAAAACAGGAACTTATTTTTTAAGTGCTAGGCATCAAAGTCACGGTTTCTCAGAAAAGCAAAAAGTTATTGTCAAAAATGGTCTTGAAATTGTTACTATTGAATTAAAGTCGCGTCAGAGTTATGAAATTAAGTTTCATCTAAACGATGAGACTCCTTTTAAATTAAAAACTATTAGCTTAACAGGAAATGGCAAATCGACTCAATTAACAACAGATGACAATGGCGTATTGCTACTTAAAAACCTTGAAAAAGGACGTTATTATTTTAGATTTTCAGATAATAGTTTCCAATCAAATAAACGTTATTTTAATTTACCCGATGATCACAAATCAGTAATTTCTCTTCAGAAAAAAAGTTCGGTTAAACTTAGTATTCAAGGAGAAAGCGGACAAATCATAACCAAAGGTGTTCGATTAAACCGATATCATTTAAATTTTAGACGAGAAGTTCCTCTGGAAAATATAGATCAAAACTATTTCGAATTTATACCTGAATTGCGAAATGGAATACGCAAGAATCTATATTATATGTTAGAGGCAGAAGGATATTACCCCGAAAAGATAGGTCCTTTTTTAAAAACATGGGAAGGTGTTAAAGAAATTCAAATAGATTTAAAGCTTAGTAGCAAATTTGAAATTAGCTTGATCGATAATTCTACTGGAGATTTTATGCCGTCCACCCCTATTGAACTGTGGGCTTTTGGGCAAAAGTTATCGGTCTTGACAACTGATAGAAATGGTGAATTACAGGCTTATATGCCAAATCGGATTTTTGATATTAAAGTCAATAAGAAGGGTTTTGCTCCGTTCATCTATCATTATCTTAAATCTTCAAAAGGAAAAATTCAAATGGAATTAATTAAAGGTGGATTCATAAAAGGTTCCATTGAAATGGATGATAAAACAGAAAGTGCCACCATTTATTTATACCAAAAATCACAAAAATTTTATCAAGGGGCAAATATTCAAATCAAGAACAATGTGTACGAATATAGTTTTGAGCATATTAAACCAGGTGAATATAAAATGCTTATTGCCTTTCGTAAAAAGAACAACAGTATTGAAAAGAAAAATATACAAAAGAAGATCCTTATTCAAAATGAGAAGGTTTCGATAATTGATTTAATCCCATGAACGTTACCATAAGTATGCTGAGAAAATAAATAGCTTTTATTATTTTGAAAAAGAAAAAGACTAATCCTAAAACCTCTTAACTGTTCAAGAATTAGAAGCATTGTTGCCCGTAAGGTCAGTTAACTGAGCTCTGCTCATTATTGTAAAGGAATAGTAATTTGAAATACTAAATACTATAACGAAGCCTTTCTGGGTAAGGTAGATCCAACCGCCCAGAACCGGAACTGGAAGTTCTTCTAGTGAGAAGATAACTGAGCTCTGCTCATAACATTTCCCCTTACCCCAAAACCATTCCTTGGTATAATGGCTTCTTTGCTTTTGAATGGCTAATAAATTATTGAGTCATTTGAAAAATCGTGACTTATTATTTTAATTTATCTAGTTCAATCTTTAACTTTTTGAAAAAACCTTTTTTAGTATTATCTATAATACTAAGCATTGGTGCCATTCCGATTTGTTGAGACTGGCAAGAAAAATAATTCAAGTTTTGATCTTTCCATTTGTAAAGTGGCATAATTAAAATATTACCGTTGTTATTGAGTATTAAAACACCAAAAGATATTGAATTTTTTGGCGTTTCAATTCTTTCACCTGCAACAGGATAATCGGATATAAACCACTTTTTAAAATTTGAGTGTTTTATATTTCCACTAAATTTGACTTCATTCTGTTTGTGATCAAAAACAATACAAGTAAAAGCTACTTTCTTTGGCACTAGATTTTTTTTAAAAGAGCAGGTAAGTATAATTGCCACTAGAAGTAGTGAAGTGTAGAGAATATTGCTTTTTTTTATCATTATTATTTCCCGTAAATTTTGTGCTTCATTTAGTTTGTGCCTATAGGACGACTGTCCCTAAAATAGTTTTTAGATGTTATATGTTTTTAAAAAGAAATATCAGAATTTTTGTTAACAAATTGTAATTTAATTGTTGCTTCTATTTGATGGAATAATTTAGCAACATGGAGTTGTGTTCTGTTGGTGAGGAATAGATTTAAATTACTTATTTAAAACCGTAGAATTCCCCAAACTAAAACTCCTATAAAACAATCTAACCAAAACAGAGATCCAAGAATAATATTTGGTGATTTGTTTGGGTGGGTTACTTTTAAATGATATTTGATAGCTCCTAGTCTTTTCTATCAGAAACTATTTTGATATAATTTAAATTTATTTTATTTTCCTGTCTCGATATAACGTCTAATACCCATACTCGAATAAAAGAAGATTTACGAAAATATTATGTATTGGTTTGTTGCACTTGCTTATCCGTAACTGAATTGTAAACGTTTATAAATTTAAGGAATTTTAATGATAAAATCAAACTTAATTTTGTTACTATGCTTGATCGGTTTATTTTTTGGGTGTACTGAAAAACGTGTTGATAAGACTATCAATAAAGAAGGTAAGTCTCAATCAACTGAACCCTTGAATAACATTGATCAGTTTAATCAAGTAACAATTGACTATATCAAAGGAAATCAAGCTTATTATGAGGGGCTTACCAGTAAAGGATATTTCATTAGGATTGATCATTATGCTGCAGTATCATCATCTGATGGGCAACCAGGTAAGTTTCTGAAATCCGAATATGTACTTCTTGACACTACAACGATCAAAAGAGATGAAAACTTAAAAAAAAAAGAGATGATCTATGTAAGTGGCAATATATTGTTGCCGATGTCAAAAGCTCCAGTAATTCATGTGAAATAAAGAATTGCTTAATCAGAAACTATTTTGATTTAATTTAGAAGGATTATGCATGCCACTTAACCATCCAATTTCATTCGGAAGAATCCAACTAATTCAAGTTTTTTCTATCCTTACATTTCTGTTGCTTCTCACTATCATGGGATGTGGACGCAAACATAAACGCAGCGCAGATGTTTCCCAGGTGGCTGACCATGCCAATCTAAAGACTCAGAATGAAATCATGGAAGTGTCCACCGCTATTGCCAATCCAAATGAAACAGTAAACGAATTCGGGAAGAAGGTACGTGCAGTTGTAGAAAGTAAGAAGCTTCTCGGTCTTACACGTGCTGAGGTTGAGAAAAAGCTCGGTTCGCCAACATCCTCCGATTGGTTCGTGCACTTGTCGAAACCAAGATTTGGAGGCGACCGTTTATTATATACAGTGTTCGATTCTGGTGCGGGCGATTTCAAGACCTATGCCAGCTTGGGACTCTTTATGCGTAGGGGAAAAGTGTACTCATGTGTCTTGTGGATTCGAAGAGCTGGCCGCTTAACGGTGAAGTATCAAAAATCCTCAGGTAGACCGATTAGGTTTACATGGAATTGATCAGATCAAGTAATATTACGCCCGTAAGGTAAAAATAATCATCGAATCCTAAAATCTTAAGAAATCAGTGATTGAAGACAATAGCTTCAGCAATAAATCAAAGCCACACAGATAGATACCTACGATGCGTTTAACCCACCAAATATACATTTAACTATTGAAAGATATCCAATGACAAAAGAAGAATTTAAACAAATATATGAATCTGGAGATTTAGAAAAGCTCCGTGAAACTATTGTTGAGATGAATAAGGAATATACCTTTAAGGAATTGTCTATATTTGCTTGTGCCAACTATGCTTCATTTCAGGGTATAGCAAAAAGATTAAATATAAAGAGTAATCCAAAGAGAGTTAGGACGGCTAATAGGTTTAAATTGGAGGGGAGTAGGTATTGAGGGGTTCTATAATTACAAGCTAGGGTGAGAATAATAATTACATTTAATCAAACAGCATAAATTGGTATAATGCTTTCTTTGCTTTTAGAGAGTTGGCTTGGTTAAGAAATTATTAAATTCTTTAGTTGTATCAGCTTTTGTGTTGGTGCTTGGCTTTCCTGATATATGCGAGCTCTCAAACTACTAAATGCTATATTGCCAAACTCAATAATAATACGGTGGTATTGATATGGCTATTTTTTTTTATTTGGTAAATCTAATGAATGCATCAAGGACATTAAATCCGCTTTGACCTCATCTTTTGTGTGAGTGTCATACAAAAAAACCATTGCATTTTTTGTTGCTTGATAATGAATGGAATAATTCTTTTTCAACCTTTCCTTTAGTTTAGTTCTTAGAATCTTAATTAATTCAAAAGCTTTTTGATTTTTAAAATAATATACCATTACGGCTTTCTCTTTTTCTCCATTATTTAAGACGAAACTTTTGTTTTGATATGTTTTGTTCATTAAATTTTTTATTATTGGGTCAATCTGGCTGAATATACTTTTTTCGCATGTAACACGTAGATTAGATCGAATAGTATAAGTTTTAACTTTTAGTGCAGCTTTTCTTTTTACTTGTTCTAATTCTATATTATTAAGAAAATAAGTTTTAATGGTTCTAAAAACTTTAATTATTTCAAATGGCGGTGTAATTGAACCTGGAATATTATATTCTTTTGTAATACGAACTGGTTTATCAATAATTTTATTTGTTTTAGGTGCATCATCTGCAAAGTTGTTAGTTAAAAATATAAAAAGAGCACAGAGCAACATAATGATAGTTTTAAGCTTTTTCATTTAGAATCCTTTATTAAACATACTTCTACTTGCAATACGAAATAACTTATCTTTTATTAGGAACAATATTTAGAAATTGTCGGATAACGTTTTATTAGATACCCCAAAACCAAACCTTGGTATAATGGCTTCTTTGCTTTTAGAGAGTTGGCTTGGTTAAGAAATTGTTAAATCCATTAGTTGTGTCTGCTTTTATAACAGTGTTGGTGTTTAGATGGTGTAATCGTAGCTCTTTACAGATTCACATGCTTGACTGTTTTTAAGACGTTTAAGGCTTAAATTGCCAAACATCTACAAAGCGAGGGTCTTTTTGGTTCCATCCCGCAGCGATCACACCAGAATCTTCAAATGAAAAGCTCACAGCACCGTGCCGACCCCGTCCGGGAAAAGATTCCTTTTGTATCCATTTGTTACTTATAGAATTAAAACACCATGTTTCCAATACATGCTTTTCATTTGCTCCAGTTGAAATATAAACATTATTGCCAATGACAAATGCGCAGCCATAATAAGATGGCATATTAACAAGTGACAGTCGTTTTTCCCAAGAATTTGACTCGGGAGAGAATTCCCATAAATCAGAGAGTGATTTCTTTGATAGACCTAGGCCAACATATCCTTTGCTGTTAATTGAAAAACCTAAAGCCATTTGCCGCGGTTTCCCTGGTAAATTTTTGAGCTTTTTCCATTCATCTTTTGAGGTGCTGTATTCCCATAAATCATTGAGCATATGGCCATTATTCCATCCTGTTGAAATATATCCTTTTTCGCCAATAGAAAAAGCTACACCTGCACGTCTGCCAATAGGTATGTTTTTAAGTTTTTCCCAGGTATCCTCTAAGGCACTATAAGACCAGAAGTCATTTAAGACTGTTCCATTCCAACCTGTGCCATAGTATCCTGTGGTGCCAATTGAAAATGCGACTGCCCATTCTCGGCCTTTTCCAGGAAAGTCTTTTTTTTTGCTCCACAGGTTTGTTTTATTGTCATAAGCCCAAAGGGTATTGAGAAATGTACCGGAGGGGTCATCATGTTTTCCGCACACAATGTATCCCGTGTGATTAATTGAAAAAGATGATGCTGATTCCATACCAATTTTTAGTTTGGCTTTTTCCTTCCAATTTTTTGGGGTACTTTTTTCGGTTTTAATAGATGATTTCCCTTCTTTGAGCTGTTGGTCATCTTCTGTAAGTGCAAATCCAGCAAAAAGAGAAATGCCAACAAGCCAAAGGGTTAAACGTCTTTGGGCACAGGTCAGAGGATAATTCAATTGAAATTCCTTTAGTTATTGGTCGTAAGGTCAAAATAAGAATCTGAGATATATTTTGTCAGAATGACCTTAGAATGCCATAGATTTCCGATAAACCAGAATGAATTTCTGAAATCTAATTTTGTTAACTTGTCAAAACATATTACCAAACCTTGGTATAATGCTTTTTTTGCTTTTAGAGAGTTTGTTTTATGAAGATTTATCTGTTTTGCCTGATTACCTTTTTATTAATTAGTTGTTCTAAGAAACCAAAAATAGTTTTTGGTGATTATATCGGTTATAAAAATGTCACTTATATTTTGACGGATGAAAGGGGGCATCTTGTTAGGATTGTTACGCCTTTAATACAATCAAATAACCAAACTAAATATAAGTCAGAAAAAGTATATGTATACGCTTTGATTGATGGTAAAATAAAAAAGAACGATTTTGTTTATATTGCTGATGGCAAAATGAAAAAATGTATTAAGAGTAAGGTTAACGGGTACGATGTGTATTCGCGTAGAAAATCGGATGAAGACCCAATGTTGAAATATATGTTGAAAAATAGTTATAACCCATCTAAAAACCTACCCGTTATGAAAAAATAAAGAAGACAAAACTAATAGAAATCCAATTTTCCCTCTAAGGATATACCCAATAACATTCCCCTTACCCCAAATCCAAACCTTGGTATAATGCTCACTAATCCTTTTAGAGAGTAGCCTTGGTTAAGAAATTATTAAATCCTATTGTTGTTTGTGTGTTTATTCTTGTGTTGGTGCTTGGCTCTCTTGCTCATTTGATGAAAATGGCGCACTGTTTTTACCCAAGACTATCGCAATTCCAATTGGAAAACTGATACATAGAGCTTGTGCCAGTTACATGAGAATAGCTTTGATAATTGGTATCATTTCCGTTGACATAGCCAAGAGTGTCCTGAAATAAAGCCTCCTAGACACTCCCAAACGCCTGATATTGAAACCTACGGAGTAGAATTAAAAATTCTTTTTTCAATATCGCCACCTAATATATCTGCAATTTTAAACATTGCATCACGTTTACTTTTCCAAGTATTTCCAGTATAAAGTTCTACAGTAAAAATCTTTTGTGTGCCATCAATTTCACCAATAATAAGCATCTTCTCTATATCTTTTTGGGTGATTTTCTCTATAAGCTTGTTTTTCTCCAAAAGTATCTGTAAATTTTCCTTTTTCATTGTTTCTTTAAAAGCTAATTGAAGCGCTCCCTTCGTTAAACCATTAGGAACGTTGACTGGAATGTATTTACTGCCTGCACCTGTTAAATTATAAAGACCGAATAATGTCAAAATAGGTAGCCCGAAAAAACATACAATTATTATGACTTTATGAATTTTAAATTTAACAAAACAGAATATATTAGCTCCAATCCACACACTTGCAACTAGTAGATATATCCAAGTAAGATCACGCATTATTTTCACCTTATAAAATTTAGAATAAAATATTTAAGATTATATAGAAATTTATTTTGTAGTCATCTGAATATAGCAAGATGTAAAATTTTGTAAAAGATATTCCAAACCAATTCTAATATTTGAAATCTTCATGAAAACAGGTGGCAATTTATTAATTTGGGTTCATCATGGGAGGTGTTATCCTGCTTTGCCAGTTTACTGAGTCCCACTCATAACTGCAAAGCTGTCTCTATTGACCACCAACTATTTATTTAGGCAACCAGCAAACCTTGGTATAATGCTCACTAACCCTTTTAGAGAGTGTCCTTGGTTAAGAAATTGTTAAATCCTATTGTTGTTGGTCTGTTCATTCTTGTGTTGCTCCTTTGATCTAGTTGGAATATTCTAAAGGCTATTTGAAATCACCTTGATATGTCTGTAATAGATGTAGTAAAGATCATTGAAAGAAGTGACTTTAATTTCTGTATGAAAATTATAAAATATTCTAGAAATACTTTTCTGATTCTACTACAAATTGACCATATACATTTTAGTTGAAGCAATTAGAAGGCAAACAAGTGAGCAATGATATTAAAACAAATTTTGAGAAGGAGGTGTATTGCAAATACTTCTCACTTGTGAAATCAGTTTGTAGGAAAAGGTTAATAGATAAGTCTCAATTGAACGATGCAATTCAATCTACATTCCTGTTGTATGTTAAGGAGGAAGATAGGATTAAATCTGAATTAAGTTCGTGGTTTTATTGGTCATCATTAAATGTTTGCAAGGCAATTAATAAAAGAACGAAAATCGAATTTAGAAATGTTGAAATTCAGGATTCTGACTTAGAAGAAAATTTAGCAGAATCCAATATTGAGTTTGAAAAGGCGTTTGAGTTAATTTCAAAATCAAAGAAAGAGCTACTTTTGATGAGGTTCTATGATGAACTATCCTATAAAGAAATTGGGAATAAAATTAAATGTACAGAAGATACTGCACGTAGAAGAGTCATTAAAATCACTTCCTATTTACAAAGCAGGTTGACC
This sequence comes from Planctomycetota bacterium, assembly GCA_002746535.1. GTDB lineage: Bacteria > Planctomycetota. The sequence continues at coordinate 2,972 of NVWA01000057.1, read as the reverse complement.
AAAAAAGAGATCTTAGCTTCTGCTTTATTTGCAATTTTGATTCCAAATAAAAAACTTATTGCTTCAGAGTTAAATTCAAAGGCTTTTGTATTGCAAAATACGGCCATACAACAATCAATTGTAAAAGGAGTTTTAAAGATGTATTTGTTTACGAAATTAAAAATTGTTATCGTATTATTATTTACAGTTGTGTTTACAACTTTTGGTATAAGTCAGGAGTTGATGTCTGATAAAATTGAGAAGAATACAAAAGAAAATAATATTAAAAAGAAGCTCGTTAGTCTTTCTAGAGATTATAAAAATAATACTGCCGAGAAAAAAGTGACAAAAACTATTACTTTAAAAGATCAAGTAATAATTAAGGGTTTACAATACTTAGCGGATATTCAGCATAAAAATGGATCTTGGCCTGTAAAGGGCAATGGGGTTGGTATAAATTCAATAGTGCTTTTGTCTTTCATGGCTCATGGAAACTCATCTATTAATGGACGTTTTAGTCAAAATGTTAAGGTAGGCTTAGAGTGGATCTTGAGTCAAATAAAAGAGGATGGTTCTCCTAAAAACACTGCCGGAATACCATCAATGTATTCTCATGCTTTTGCGGCTTTATGCCTTAGCGAGGCACTTTTAAAGGACAATGATACTTCTTTAATCAATAAAAAATACAAAAACGCAATTAGATATATTATAACATCTCAAGGAAAGTTTGGATCATGGGGGTATCATAGTGGCAAAGATGGTTCTTCCTTTGGCACATCAATTCAATTAATTGCTTTAAAATCTGCTATTAGCCAAGGTATAGATATTGATAAGAATGTTTTGAAAAATGCTAAAGATATATTGAAATCGAGGTTAAATTTAAAACACCAGAAATTTGGATATTTGTCAAGTAAGAATTATCTAAATTCTGCATTGGGTTCCCATACAAGTTCTTCATGCGCTTTTCAACTTCTGTTGAAAAAGGATTCAAAAGCTAGTGAAAGAGTTGAGATGATCCCTTTTGTGGTTCTTTCTCTTAAATCAATTGCAACTATTAAAAAAGCTGAAGAGACGTTTTTATTATTTGGTGCAATTAGTACATATTTGGTAAATGATATTTATTATGATGAATGGTGTAAATTTATGATTCCAAATATAATTAAAAATCAAAATCAAAATGGAAGCTTTGGTGATATTTATCAATCAGCAATGGCTATTCTTTCTTTAGCGTCTCCTGATAATATTTTCTCCTTTATCACTGAGTCACGAAATAATAGTTTTTTAAAAGTTGAAGTCACGGGTGTTCCTTATTCTATAAAGGCAAAAAATGATGTGGGCAAAAAAATTGAAATGCTGCCGATGGATTCAAGGCATGTGGAGAGATGAGCATACTTGGTTGTATCATACTCATTATAGGATAGGTTGGGGGTTAGTGAATAGACTTAATGGACAACTGAACCAACAGTCCATTAACCTAAATTAACTCTTAAGCCTTAAGTCTTACATTCCTGTAAGACTTTGATTAATTTAAAATATGGTTAATGTGACCATTAAACATGACTTTGTACACAAGTACACCTTTTCTAAAAAATTCTACCGACAATTTTTGACCGACAGTAAGATACCCAAATTTAATGTTTCTGGCAAGTACCTTTTTAGGGGGGGGGGTACCATGCTGTAGGATACCCTAGAATACCTATATCCAACTGTAGACATGGTCACCACAGTTGATTTACTCACAAATATATTTCTGATACTTAAACTTAAAATCAAATTAAACAAGATTACCCCAAAGTCAAAAGTAGGTTACTACCCTATATACTTATTATTTCCAATTCGTAAATACTATTGAATTATTCTGAAATCATGTGCTTCGTTGGGCAGGATGACCCTTGTGGTCACAAGGCGAAAATGCTCGTGGGATAGAGAATGCGTGTCGGCTATATATATTGTTATCACGTGCGTTCATTTTGAATAGGGTGGGTTTATCAAGTTTATTCAATTTGTGTGTTAAACTTCGTTTGGCAAAAAATAACTTTTTGTGACCTCGTTATCTGCGCGTTAGGCACATTAGGCAGGCTATAGACCAAATTTTTTCATTCCTTTTATTACCTCTCTTTCTTTCTCTCTTTCTTTTATTATTATTATATTTTAAAGAATATACTGCCAAACGGTATTAACGGTTAAATTCTTGACCTGTACCGGTGTTTTAACGACAACCCACTTTTGTTTTAATGTGCCTAACGGTACCTATTTCAAATAACATTTTGATATTTCTACTTCAGTAGCAAGAGGGAGGCACTTTGCCCAAGTTGGAGGAGTGCTCATCACCTTCTCAACAATCTTTGCCACTTCACTTGCCTCATTAATATTCACCTCACAAATCACCTCATCATGAACATGAAATAGCACCGGAATATTCTTTTGCTCAAGTTTTAGAATGATATTAACCAAAATATCTCTAGATGTGGCCTGAACAATATTTTCGACTAGCTTCCCCCCATACAATCCAATACCTTTGCCATAATAAATCGAAGTGCCCGCAAGTTCAATCAGTTTATCCTTGCCATCAATCCCATAAGTTGAAATAGTTTTCTCTTCTTCCACCAGTTCTGGCTTTGAATAACGTAATTTTCTTGATGATGGTAATGTCACATGAATATCCTTGTCCACATAATCAAATAAGATCGTATTGCAATCACTTGAAGTACAAGTATCCAACGATAATTCAAAAGCTTTCTCACATCCATGCCAGAAATTCTTTATCTGACTCATGGAAGAGCGATATGAATCCACAATTTCCTTAGATTTGGCTTTATCAATAACACCTGATTCCACCAATTCCTTAGTTTGCTCATTATCCTTCACCATTTGATAAAACCGTTTAGATCCCATGCCATACCCTAAACCTAGAACAGCAGTCTTACCGGCATTACGCATAAGCTTCATCTCCTTCTTCCTAGGATCATCATCTGCTGGTTTATAAACAACAC
>NVWA01000026.1 GCA_002746535.1 Planctomycetota bacterium | reverse complement strand
AATTTGGCAATTTCTTGCTCTGGCTTACCTCAGGAGAATAGCCCCTTTCGCATTAATTATTAAAATTAAGGAAACTATACGGTCAATGCAGTGGACACTTTTAAGTCATCACATTTACGCAACAAAATAAAATATATCAGTAATCAACTCTACGCAGGAAGATCCTCGTAAAGTGCCACTGATTTCGGTCGTTAGGAATAAATAAACATATGCAAAAATTATCAATGACAGTTATTGGCTTCGGACCAATGGGAAAAAGATTTACGAAGCTTTTTTCAAATGATTTTGAAGTTATTGTATCTTCTTCAAGAAAAGTTTCTATTGAAGTTGAAAAATTAGGAGCAAAACAGACAAATGATCGCCAAGAGTCCATCTCAAAATCTGATTTTGTATTTCTTGCTGTTCCTATTAATGCATTATCTCCTCTTGTGTTTGAGATAAATAAATTTTCAAAAGAAAATACAATTATTATAGACTGTTGCTCAGCTAGAATATTGGCAGAAAAAGAACTCCAAAAATTGCAACGAAATCATTTTGGTCTGCATGATATTAAAAAAGGAGAATATTGTGTAATTGGTAACATAGACACAAGAATTGAATCATTCTTTAGAAGAAATGAAATAGGAATAAGAGAAGTTTCAGCAGAAGAGCATGACCAACTCAATGCAATCATTGGTCTTGGTCATTTTATTGGATTAACAATAGGAAAACACCTTAGTCAAAATCAATTGGAGGTACTTGGGGGTATTGGATCAGGTTCATTACTGGTGGAACTATCAAATGGACTTAAGGGAAACTCTCAAACCACTTGGGAGGAAACACAAATTGACAATCCTTATACTAAAATTTTGAGGAAAGAATTAATTTCAGCATTTCAAAAATATGATAAGAGTCTTGAAAAAGGAATATTTCCTTACTGAAATAATTCCGAAATCGGGTAAAAACTAGCATCTAACTAGCCCTCCCCACAACACCCCATCGTACATTTACTGATAATAATTCTCAGAACTAGGCTTTACGCCTTGAACCTTTAATTTAGGTTTCCTGAATTATTATGCCCTATAATTTCTTACATATAAAATATTTAGACATTCCCTTTTTCTCTGATAGATTACCTAGCGATACTTTTACATATAACCAAGTTATAATGCAGAAAAGAAAAATATGTCAAACTGTCTAATTCTATGCGAAAATAATCTCCTTATGATTCGCAATAACGGTCACAATGGTTATTTGATTCAGCCAGGTGAGTCACCTTACGAAACGTGTGTGAGAGAAATAAAGGAAGAAACTGGTTTAACGATTAAGCCGAAGCTGGTGGGTATCGGCATATCTATATTTGAAGAAAGAAAAACAGAATATGGATTTACATATTATGATTGTGTTCCTGAAAAAAAAGTAATTCCATCATCAGAAGGTGAGTTGGTGTGGGTAAATATCAATGAAATAAAACACAGAAAAGACATTTACGAACATGATAAAGAGATTTATGAAAGATACTTTAAAGCAAAAGGATTATTGATAATAGAATTAGAAATAAAATTTAAAAATACAAAAAGAAATGTGTCAATAAGAAGTATAAAGGAATTACCTAATAACCAGTCAATCCACTCGGAACTCGGCTAGCCATGCAAATTCAGCACAGTAAAAGTAACATACCTTGCGGATTTACTGATAATAATTCTCAGTACTAGGCTTTACACCAATATCAATAATCAGTGAAGGCTTAAAGAACATACTCCCACAATTGCCAACAACAACCCGCAACACTTGAACAAATAAAAGCTCTTAAAAAACTGGGTGTTAATCTGGAAAGCGGAATGACAAAAGAATAAGCCCAAAAAAGATCATAGTCCTGCCATACACGAAGCTATGCTGAAAACAGGTTAAGACAAGGTCTTGACATCTACCAACTAAGCAAGGTCATGGGTCACTCAAGTGTTAAGGTAACAGAGGGCTCTTATAGGTTTTTTACAGTAGGTCGGATACCAGCTATAGTGGAAGTGGCATTTAAAAATGATTAACAAAACTTACACTGTTTTTACACTTAAACTTATATTACAATAAGTTATTATAGTCATATGTTATTGTTTAGTAGGTAGTTAAAGAGTGGAGATAAGCGGAGTTGAACCGCTGACCTTTTGTCTGCCAGACAAACGCTCTACCAAATGAGCTATACCCCCAACTAGAGGATTCAAAAACATTGACACAAGTCACTTTTGAATCGGCAAAAGTATATCAATCCGCATATTAGTGTCAATCTTTTGGAGATTGTTAAATTAACTATAGCCCCATTTTTAAACTAAATAATTATCAACAAATACATGATTAACTTCCCTCCCAATTACAATAGTTTCTTTTGAAAAAAACTGAAACAACTGTATATTCTCCTCCTTTCATTTTTAAATTTATTGCATAAGATATTTGCTATGACAAATCAAGTAATCAGAACCATTGAAGCCAGACATTCCAAACGATCATTTTTAAAAAAAGATGTTTCGGTCGAAACTGTAAAAAAGATTATTGAGAGTGCAAGCAATGCACCTTCTGGCAAAAACTCTCAACCTTGGAAGGTTGCCGTTCTTACAGGTCAAACAAGAAATGAATTATCCGAGGAAATATTAAAAAAGTTTGATGAAAATATTTATGAAAAACCAGACTACCAATATAATCCGCAACCAATTCCTCCAGAATACCGAGAACGAGCAAGACAATGCGGCTTCTCACTTTTTAAATTAAAAGGCATTGACAAAGATAATAAACCTCAAAGAAAAGAACACGATCGACAAAATTACTTATTTTTTGATGCCCCTCTTCTTATGATCTTTTATATCAATAATGTCGCTGAAAAGGGTAACTTTTTAGATACCGGGTTTTTTATGCAAAACATAATGCTTGGATTACTTTCTGAAGGGATTTCTTCCTGCCCCCAATTCAGTGTGGCATCTTATCCTGATACGATCAGAAAAGTTTTAAATATTGCCGATGACCAAGCTATTGTCAGTGCCTTGGCATGCGGATATGCCGATGACAGTAAAATAAATACATTTATTCCACCCCGTCTGCCAGTTGATGACTACACTACCTTTTATCAATAGGATTTAACATGAAACTATTCTCTTATGAATACAATAAAAAAATACTTCCAGGAATTTTAATTGAAGATAATTTCTACGATCTCTCAAATTCATATGAATCCGTAAAAGAAATTATTGAAAATTCAGCAACGTCTCTTGATAATATTAATCTTTTGATAGACAAAAATGACCTGAAAGAGATACAAGGTGATATCCATTTTAAATCACCCATATGCTTTCCCAATAAATTAATGTGTGTCGCAGGAAATTATATCGACCACATAAAAGAAGGTGGAGGTGATGCTAGCAAACAAAAAGAATTCACACAAGCTCCTTGGTTATTTCTGGTACCTCCGACCACCGTAATGATTGGTCATAACGAAAAGGTAGTTTTACCCAAAAAGCATAACAGTATTGACTATGAAGGCGAGCTAGCATTTGTCATTGGAAAAGGTGGCAAAGATATCACACAAGAAGATGCCCATAAACATATTTTCGGCTACACTATTTTTAATGATGTCTCTGAGAGAAAGCCGTTTATGATTGAAGGAATTGAAAATCCACGTCAATTAAGTTTTTGGTATAAAAAATCTTTTGATACTTTTGGCCCCTGTGGCCCAACAATTACAACAGCAGATGAAATAAACAACCCTCAAGACTTAAAAATATCCGTCAAAGTAAATGGAGAGCTAAAGCAAGAATGCAATACAAAGCACATGATTTTTGATGTTTATAAATTAGTGGAATTTGTCAGCAGCTTCTTAACCCTTGAGCCAGGGGATATCATTTCTACAGGAACACCAGCCGGAGTTGGCATGGCCACTGGAATTTTTATGCAACCTAATGATACAATGGAAATTGATATTGATGGTCTTGGCACATTAACAAATCAATTAGTTGAAATGGATTAACGATGCCAGAATTACCTGAAGTAGAAACTGTTTGTAGAGATCTTGCGGCAGAAAAACTCACTGCCACAATTGAAAAAGCAACCGTAAAGTGGCCTAACATTCTTCATAATATTTCTCCTGATAAATTTAAAAAACAAATAAAGGAAACAAAATTTTTAGAAATTAAAAGAAGAGGGAAATACATCCACATAGTTTTAGATAATCAAATGCACTTATTTATCCATTTGCGAATGACTGGAAGAGTTGCCATCAATTTAGATCACTCTAAACCTAATAAACATGAACATGTGGTTTTGTATTTTAATGACGGTAGAAGTTTGCGTTATCATGATACAAGAAAATTTGGGAAATGGTCATTAACGAAAAATCCCGAAGAAGTCATTGGGCATTTAGGAGTAGAGCCTTTAGAGAAAGAGTTTACTCTAACCGTTTTAAAAGATTTATTACTGAATTCATCTAGACAAATAAAACCATTTTTATTAGATCAAACTAAAATTGCAGGCATTGGAAATATTTATGCTGATGAATCACTTTTTTTTGCAGGAATACATCCTGAGTCGATAACTGCTAAGATTCCAGAGGACAACATTAAACGCCTACATCAAGGAATTAAAAAAGTATTAAGACAAGGTCTAAAAAATATGGGGACTACACTAGGGTCATCTGAAACAAATTTCTATAGTGTTGCAAAAAGGAAAGGTCGCAATAAAGAAAAGTTATTAGTCTTCAGAAGAGAAACTCAAAATTGCTTTAATTGTGAAACGATTATCAAAAAATTAGTAGTCGCCCAACGAGGCACACATATTTGTGAGAATTGCCAAACACTCTTTTCTTGATAATTTCGCTATTAAAGCTTTTACGCATCCAAAAAGACACAAGATAAGAACACAAATAAAAATAATTCTGCAGAGATACCTTTTCCCGAGACTTTGAACACTAGCTAAAGCTCCCCTCATTTTCAAGGAGGGGTGTCGCTTGCTGACGGGGTGGTTGTATAAATATTCAACAAATTTAAGTCTTTAAATAGTTAAGTAAATCTAATACATTTTATGATAGGAAGGTCAAATTTTATTTTATTCATTTAAAGCAGACCTCTTCTAAGAAATTATATTTTTTGCAACCACCCCGTCAGCAAGCTGACACCCCTCCTTGAAAATGAGGGGAGCTTTTAAGTCATTTTTATTTTCATTGCTTTATTTGGCATGCACATAAACATAACAGAATATTGTTTGTAACAGTAGTTACTTCGGGAAGTTAAAAGGCTTGTCCAAATAATCTAAATCGTGATTTTAAAATATTAAGTATACTGAAGGGCCAAGACATTTCTGCAAACTTACATTATGGACAAGCTGTCCAAAGTCCCGGGTTATAAGATTCTTTGATATGAAAATAAGTCATAGAGAAACATATTGTTTCTCTATGACTTTAATATTTAAAAAGTGGAATTAATCTTGCTCGTCGCCACCACCATTTTCTCCATCACCATCTTTACGGTGTTTTCTTCTGTGTTTTCTTTTGTGTTTTCTGCCATGATGTTTTTTCTTCATCTCTTCAACTTTTGTTGCAATTTCTTCATCTGTTAAACCTTCCGCTTTGAGTTTTTCTTTAAATGCCTCAAGTCTTTTTTCTAAATATGCTTTTCGTTCTTCAGGAGTCATATCTTTCATTTTTTTCCATTCAGCTTTTCTTTTAGCGCGGGCTTCTCTTTTCTTTTTAAGAATCTCTTCGATTTCTTCTTCTGTTTTACCGTCTTTACGAAGTTTTTCTTTATAAGCTTCTATTCGTTTAGCACGGTCTTCTTTAGACATTTTTTTATGTCCTTTGTGCTTACGATGTTTTTTGTTTTCTCCATCGCCATCATTTTCATCAGCAAATGTTACTGAGAAAAGGCATACTGAACAAAGTAATGCTAATAATAATTTTTTCATACTTACACTCCTGTTTAAATTATAAATAAATTCAACTATCGGTATGATAGTTGAACTCTGTTAGTTTTAATCTTCTTCTGAATCATCGCCCTTGTGTTTACGATGTTTTTTTCTGTGTTTACCACGCTTTTTATGGCAATGTTTTCTTTTCTTAAGTTTCTTCTCAATCTCTTCTTCTGACAACCCTTCAGCACGCCATTCATTTTTTTTCTCTTCAATTTTTTCTTTGATAAACTTTTTTCTTTCTTCTGGTGACATATCTTTCATTTTCTCACGGAATGCTTTTCTTTTGGCATGTCGTGCTTTTCGCTTGGCAAATTTTTCTTCAATTTCACTTTCTGATTTGCCAGCCTCTCTCATCCTCTCTTTAATTTTCTCAAGAGCAGCTTCACGCTCTTCCTCTGACATTTTTTTCCATTTATGTCTAAGACCATGGCGACCTTTGTGATGGCCTCTACGTTTACCAAAACATTTTCTAGCTTTTTTTAATTTTTCTTCAATTTCATCTTCTGTTAATCCTTCAGCACGCCATTCTTCTTTTTTCTTTTCAATCTTTTTAAGTCTTTCAGCTTTTTGCTCTGGCGTCAAATCTTTATGTTTGCGGTGTTTTCTATGTTTTCTGCCCTCTCCATCATCTTCTGCATTAACTATTGAAAAAATGCACAAAGAGCAAATTAGTATTAACAATATCCGTTTCATCTCAATCTCCTTTAATTTCTAACTTTAACTTATATGTTATGCTAGAAAGCAAACCATATACCACCTATTTTTGACTACATTCAGCCTATAAAGGGGAATTTCAACACACTATTTCATTCAATTTCTGAACACTGTCAAATATAAACAATAACCTTTAAAACACCTAAAAACCACCTTCCACATCATATATTTCTAAATTACTCCTTTTTGCTAATTCTTAAGATTTATCAGACAGATTTAAATGAGTTAATGAAGAGATGATGCTAAAAAACAATATGAATAGGCATAAAAAAAGGGCAACAGAAGTTGCCCTTTGGTACGATTTACAGGTAGCTTTTAATGACGTCTTTTACGATGACGCTTTTTATGATTTTTAAAATACTTAGCATGCTCTTTTTTAAACTCCATTATCTTTTCTTTAATTTCTTCTTTACTCAAACCAGATTTACGAAGCTTATTAATCATCTTATGAATATAATTTCGAATCAACTTTTCTTTTTCTTCCTGAGATAGCTTCCTTAACTTTTCATGTAGTTCTTTATGGGATTCTACCGCTTTTCCATGCTTTGCTTTTCTCTCATGATTAGCTTTTCTCTCATGCTTGTGATCCCTTTTAGGCTTTGCTGCTACTGTTCCGGTTTCTTCTTCAATTGCTTTTTTAGCATCTAATTCCTCTTTAGAAAGTTCTCCTTCAGGAAATTCTGCTTTAAAGTTTTTTGTATCATCTGTAGCAATTAAACTCTCAATTTCTGCTTCTGTTTTACCTTCTTTTTGTAGGCGAAGTCTTAATTTTGATCGACGTGCCGTTCTAACTTCATGGCCCTTTTGATGATGTGCATGATGCTTTTTGTGTTTCGCAGCGTGCTTTTTCTTATTTCCGGCAAAAGCGGTACTGAATAAACAACCCGAAATTAATAATAAAAATATGAATCGTTTCATGATCCTCTCCTTTAAAATAATTAGTGTACAAAGAGTATATCGCAAGTTACATGCCACTAATTACTCATGTAAATTAATGCATATCCTATAGTATCTAGCAAAAACGACACACTTACAAGGCAAATAACCTAACAGTTGCCATTTTTGGGCCATTATTCGAAATTATAATGCAAGTACTATCTCTCTATTGATTGTTTTAATTTAAGAATTTCGCGATTATTAAGAAATTAAAACTTTTTTGATTTCTTAAGTGCATCAAACAATGATCCTTCTTCTTCCTCTTCCATTTCATCTGCATCAACTACATCAGTATGTAGGTCCTTATTTTTCATAGTGTATTTCAAATATGAAAAAATTGAGAAATCTAAACGACGTCCAATAATATCACAAATAAATAAAAATATGGCCAGAAGGATAAAATAATTAATTAGGCTCTTCGTTATTTCAACGGGATTTTCTGATGAAAATATATCATCATTTAATATCTTAATCTCATCACCTTTTGTTTTTTTAGCCATTTTTTTAATTACAGCACCACCATCTAGTTGATTCGCATTTATTTCAAATTCAGGCGAATAAGGGAGACTAATCGGATTTCCCAACACATGTTTTCCTTTGATCGAAGAAACAATTTGATAAACCGAACCTTCATCAATAGAAAAATGACCTTCTAAAACACCAAAGCCTTTAGGATACAATGGAAACTGAATAGGTTTTAATTCTTTATTATCGGGATAGGCAAAAGCATTGGGATACAAACCATCTAAGGTGACTTTTTCTGGATCATAATATAAATTTACTTTCACGTCATGACCAGATCTTTCAGCTTTTAACTGATACTCCAATAGATCTTCTTTAGGAGTCAACCAATGTATTAGATTAGCAATAAAATTGTCATACCCTTGCCATGATTTCCAATCGCCAACATAGGGTCCATCAACTTCAAATGAAAGCGTCATAACTTTACCAGCACTAGCTCTCCAATAACTTAAAGCAGGGTTAAAATATTCGGTCAAGGCAATTAAACCATTTGTGGCACCTTCTCTATTATAATTCAGATTCAACCCATTAATGCTAGGCACTTCTTTAAGTTTAAAATCTCCTATTTTGAACAATCCTCCCACAACACGTAAATTTGTCGACTCGGTAACAAAGGATGCTCGCGAGTGTTGTATGAAATCTTCAGCAAACAAACTAGGCAATGATTCTACTTCTTTTGCAAAATATATATTACCTTTTCCATGTTTAGCCAAATCAATTAAAAATTTTGCATCATAGTCGGTTTTTGAACCTAAAGCTATCACCGAAATTGTGACGCCTAATGCTGAAAGCTTACCACATAATGATATATATTCACCGGGCTCTTCGGCATCGGCCGCATCAGCAAAAATAATTATATGACGAGTTGCTCCACCGGCTTTTGCAATTTGCCTGGCACATTCCTCTAAAGCCGTATAGGTATATATCCCACCTCCCATAGATTCAATCGATAATATTTCTTGTTGCATGGCACCACGATCAATAACTTTTTTCATGGGGATGACGACATGCGGTTCAGAATCAACTGCAATCACAGACAACTCATCTTTGGACGTTAATAAATCTAAAATAGATTTTGCTCCAATGTTGGCCACATCCATTTTTGTACGTCCGCCTCCGGCAGAGGCCGCCATAGACCCTGATCGATCCAATGCAATAGCAATACTACTACTAGCCAACTTCTTGTCATCTTTAGGAATCATATCAACCGGAAGTATTTCATCTAAAGGAGATAAATAATAGCCACCCATACCAAATGAAGACCTCCCCCCTGTCATCATAAAATTCAGACCAAATTCTTTTATAGCAATTTTAAGAGCTTCCAATTGAGAATTCAAAAACAGATGAGCAGGAACATTTTCAAATATAATGGTAGAGTAATTTAAGATTTGAGATAAATTTAAAGATATTTCTTCAGGTGAGGAAACTTTAACTTTAAAATTAGCTGATTTAATAGCTCTTATGAAATCATCGTCACTTCCAGATTGATTAATCACTAGTACGCCTTTTTTACCTTTGACTAATAATACACCACGGCCAATATTATTTTGCAGGACACTATCATCTTCAGCTATCAACTCTAATTCATATTTAGTCGTACCGACATTCCAATTTCTATCGACAAAATAAAGCTTGTTAACCCCAGCAATAAAGTCTCTATCACCTTTTGAAATAACTTTCCCGTTTCTTTTCAAAATATATGTTGCTTTAAAAATTTTGGTAGCATTTACATTAACGGAAAACTGCATCTCTTCACCAATGGAGACAGAGCCCGGTAAATTAAAATTACCCACAGCTAAATCTTCAATAAACGACCCTATAACCTCTCTATAATATATTGGAATATTTCTCATCATGGAAATACTAGATGCCTTAGAAGGATTGATACCTCTATACTTGCCATCTGACAAAACAATTATTTTTCCACTACGATTTTCAGGAATAATGGACAACCCCATCAACACGGCATCATTTAAATTTGATGACTCGGGATCAATACTTTTTCGATAAACTTCAAAGATAGACAAATCACCCAACATTTTTTCAATCGCAACATTTTTTCCAAAGGTGATTATCCCCAATCGATTATCTTTACCTTTGTATTCTTCTAAATGAGAGATGGTATCTTTGGCTAACTGACTTCCCTCGGCACTCATTGATAAGCTTCTATCTAATATTAAAACTAAATCTATGCCACTACTATCAAGTCTTAGTTTAGGTCCAGCAATAATAATACAAAGACAAATCAATAATAAAGCCAAAGCAATTCTTTTTGATCGGGCATAACGACAACAATACCTCCAAAAATAAAATGATGGTATCAATAAAATAAAAGCATATAGATTTTCAAAACTCATCGTTCTTTTCTCATCTCTAAATATAAATTGAAAATCAAAACACTCATTGCTAGAAATAAAATAAACAACTTGAACCATGAAAACGAATCTTCGGCATTAAATTGGCTTGTGCCTCTTTGTTTAATTGTTGGCGCAACTTCTTCCGTAGAGTTTTTTGATAAATCCGAGACGTATTGATCACATAAATTTACCTGAAACTGATATGTATTCTTTTTATTTATCAACACAGTATATAAACCTTTATGATTTAAAGGTGGTATGGTTACCTTACCGCTATTGTTAATATCAACTAGTCCGCCATCAGGAAATTTTAATTGGACTTTAGAAACTTGCTCAGGAAAAAATAAACCTAACGATTTTCCAGATATAATATTAGATTCTTGCAACCCCTCCATAAATGACAATCGATAATTTAATAAATTTTCCCAAAATAAAGGCCATTGAACATCATTTGCAAAATCAAGATATTGACTATTAATATTCCATATAAAAGATCGAAAACTAAGACCTAAGACTTCACCTAAATAAATATCGCCATCCTTATGTACGATAGGATACACTTTAACTCTTTGGTCATCAACCGATCTATTAAGCGCCATTGGGCGCTGCCTAAAATCTAAATCTAGCAACAACGGATGACTTTTTTCTGTAACAAATCCTTTTGTTAATTTTCGCTTATTAGAAGAAACATCACCAAAAGGATTACCAATATAAAATACCCAAGCCTTCGAAATTCGAACCAATTGGTCCGAAATAATTAAATCAGGATTATCAGTCACAAATTCACAGCGACTTATTGCAGAAAATGTTTTTATTAAATTAGTTTTTAGATCCTCATTTTTAATCTGTAATAATATTTTTACATTTTTTTGAACTGGTGGTAACAAAACCAATTCATTATCTTGCAGAAGCGCATCATTAGGTAAATTTATTTTAACAATCTCTTGACTAGGAATTATTTCAATGCGTTTATTAAAAAAGCCTTTCTGATTGGATTCGACCATATAACTGGTGGATTTCATTCCAATTGATACTGACAGCTTAAAAGGTTTAGAAAATTTACTTCCATACTCTTTTCCGCTAAAATATATGATTTCGGATGAATCAACACGTTCTCGATAAAAATCGATAAAACCTCTATTAACCATATTGGCTCCGAATGATTTCAGTTTTATATAAGAAGGTAATTCTTTTTTATTCATCAGCCGATCAGTTAAAAATATAATTTCACCTGATTTATTAGCTAGTTCAATGCCTAATTCAAAACTAGTTGTAAAATCAAATCGATTATGATTTGGCTTCCATTCGCTCAATGCTTTTTTGACTTCATCTATTTCTCTTGTTGGCCCAACTAATAAAACCGGATTTCGCCCTGACTTAATGATTGAAACATAATTGAAAGAATACTCTTGAATTTCATTTAATATCTCATCTTTAATTTTTTCAGAAATTGAAACACCCTCATAACTAGCATTTAAACTGATATGATCATCTAATATAAATATTCTGTGAGAAACTTTTTTAGCATTTAAAAAATCAAGGTTCAAAAACAGGAGAAGCAATAGCAACAATGTTAACAATTCTAACCAGAACGATTTTTCGTTAAAAAAGCGGTTTAATTTTCTTCCACGATTTGATCTTAATTCCGGAAAATCCCAAAGAAATAAGGAGGAAACTATTTTTGGAGAATATCTCTGCCTTAACAAGTAAATGATTAGCAAACTAGGCAAAGCTACTAAACCAGAAATTAAAAATATATTCATGCTATCTTACCGAAATAACTTGACATATTTTTGTTAGCTCTTGAAGAAGCTCACTTAAACTCATTTGGGCTTTTTGAGTAAACAACACACCTGAGCTAGAAACAATTTTTTGAGAAATCATCGTCAAATGATTTTGTAATCTTTCGATATATCGTTCACAAATAGTATTTGTCAATCTAAGATTAAGCGTGTCGTGACTTTCGCTATCAGTTAACCTTAAGCCACCTTGAACGCCAGGATTTAATTCAAACTCATCTAATAATTGAATACCAACGACATAGGCACTACTTCTACACAATTGATCTACGATGGCTTCCACCGATTCTGAAAACATAAAATCACTTAAGATAAATCTGATAGAATTTTTCCTTAACATTAATGGTCGGTGTAGCACCAAGCCTAAGCCCTCACCATCCTCAACTTTTAATCCTAATACATGGGATTGTAATTCTTGAACAAATAATCTAGAGGATGCTCCAAGAACCCATAACTTCACTTGAAAAAAATCTGCTTTACATAAGTTAACTAAAAATAAAGCCATCTCAATTGTTCGCTCCCATTTCAACGGATGTTGCGCCATTGACAAAGAAATATCTAAGACGATATCGACTTGAGGTGAAATCTCTTCATGAAATCTTTTGATTATCAATTGATCTGTTCGAGCATAGGCTGACCAATCAAGATGACGCAAATCATCCCCTGGAAAATAGGAGCGATGATCCTGAAAATCAATACTTGAACCATGATTTTTACCCAATCTATCTCCAAAAGAATTAGATACCTTTTTTTCCGGTAAAGTTAATTGATAGAGACCAATTAATGAATTAATATTATTCAAATCCATTTTACTGTGAGGCGCCTCTTTCTCCGGCATCAAACTTACGGATCGTTTGAATCTCCCGCTTGGCTCTAATAATATGAAAAATACATCTGATACATAATAACACCGCCGCAATTGCATTCACAAGCGAATAATAATGCCTGAGCTTCTTGTCACGACCATACTCAGTAAAACAAATAGGATTAAAGACATTAAATGATTTACCTGTTGGATTATCAAACCAAAAAAACATCAAAGGCCCAGCAACGAATAATACTAATATTACTATTGTGGCAATTCGTCTAAAGGGAGCGGTTAGTTTTTTAACAATAGAAAGGTTATTAATTAAATAAATGAAGCTTATAAAAAAAACAGCATTAAAAAAATAAAAAAGAATAGACTCCCTTTTTGCCCACTGATCAAAAATATTTAAATCAGTTATTAAAAATAAAAACTGAAAAAGGACTAACATTGATAGTAAAAATAAATAGCCAGAACTTCTTCCTGACATATATAACGTTTTCCAAATTCGACTAAGAAAACCAGATGAATTTAAGTATTTCTTATGTTGCAATGGCGATAGCTCATCAGTCTCACCCAAAATAAACAGTGATAACGTAAAAACAAAAACAAAAACGAATGCAAACATTGCACTAAATGACCTAGCCAACCATAAACTTGAGCTATACCCATAAGACCTTCCCAAGGCACGAGCCGTCAAATAATCTAGCATTACCCAAGCAAATGCTATAAAAAGAATATAAACTAATGTCAATGCATACCGGCATCTAGAAGATCGATTTGAAGTAACTGGCGCCAACTGACCAGCAGCTAATTCAAATAAAAACCATTCAAAAGCGATGGTCATGGAGACAATAAAAAGCGTAATCCAAAAGATTTCTTTTAGTTTCCAAAAATGGTCGAGGAATTGATTTATAGATCCACGGGAGGCTTCGTGTGCCAGGCCGATACCTCCAGCCACACATAAGAATCCAACCCCGACAAATACAAACAAGAGGTATAAGATCATTCGATTTTTTTTTAAATGCGAAAGACTTCCGGCTAGAATACCAAACAAATTTGCAGCTTGGGCAAATACAAAAGCAATAATAACAATTGCTAAGATACTAATAAATGAAATGCCTTTCATAAAATAGCTATAAGTTAAAAAAGGCATTACAGAAGAAATGAACAAAGATACCTGAACCATGGAACTTTGCCATTTACCCCAAACTAATTGATGAGAATTTAATTTAGTAATACCCATTAGCTCATAAGTACTATTCAATCGATCTTCATGTAAAGAAGCAAATGCCATAAAAGGGAAAACTACACCCACGCCTGAAAATAGAATAACGCTAAAAATAAAAAAGGCATCCTTACCTTGAACTTGATTATTTGTGGATGCAAAGTAAATGGACGGTATCAAGCATGCAACTATACCCAGTAAAAAAGAAGATAGAAATAACTTCCCCTTCATGCTTTGCCGCACTTCTTTTATCGTTAAAGGAGAAAGATAGTCTGTAATTTCTTCAGCTATAGAATCTAATCGCTCTATTTTGGTTTTCAATAGATTACGCTCAAGAATATTTCGGGCCACATATTATTGAGTCGCACCCCTTTCACCAGCATCAAATTTTCGTACTGTTTGAATTTCTTTTTTAGAAGTTCGTATTCTTATAAAACATAATAAAAACAAAACAACTGCTGAAATAGCATTCCCAATCAACAACGTTTGTTCCGATAAATGGCTATTAGATTTAAAAAAAGATGGATTAAAATAGTTCAGAATAGCACCTGCCTGATTGTCTAAAAATAAAAAAATAATGGTTGGTACAAATAACAATACTGCCACAATGGCAATAGTAGCCGTGCGTCTCAATGGTGCTGTTAAATATTTATTATAGGGTAAGATGTTGATTAAATATAAAAGGCTCAACCAAAAAACAGCGTTAGAAAAATATAATAAAAAAGACATGTTGCTTCCAAAAGCTATGTAAACTAATAAATAGCTAAAGAGTATTCCCATTAAAAAGAAATATCCAGAGCTTCTGCCGGGAATAAAAAATATATTGTAAATGGCACTTGAAGCACCTCTTGAATTTGTATACTTTTTGAATAATACTTGTGATAGTTCATCACTTTCACCCATAATAAATACCGCACAAATTAAGATCGCGACTGATACATAGTTAAAATAAGATAATTCATATAATGAGACACCATGAGTACTCTGCACTAAAAAGACACAAATCCAAATTAAAATTAATGAAAATAAAGCAAAGAGTGAGTACCGACAACGTGAAGAGCGATTAGCTGTTGCAGGGGCAAGTTGCCCTGCTGCAAGTTCATATAAAAACCATTCAATAATAAAGACTGCAATAAGAAGAGAATTCCTATCACTATTACTCCAAAAATTATTTAAGAAATCGGCTACGCCTCCGCGCATCGCAGCTATACTGGCATGTACACCAATACTAATACTATAACCTCCTGCGAGAAAAAATACAAAAATGAAATAAAAAGTTAATCTGTTTGATTTCAGATGTGATAAACTTGCAGCTAAAATAGCCAATAGATTAACTATCTGAGATAGAAAAAAGGCTACAACTATGATCCCTAGAATACTTAATATTGATAAACCCCTTAAAAAATAACTGTATGTTAAAAAGGGTAGGATAGAAGAAACAAATAAGGAGACTTGAACCAAAGAGCTTTGCCATTTACCCCATACCAACTGATAAGAATTTAAATTTGTAATACCAACTAATTCGAAAGTACTATTCAGTCGATCTTCATGCAAAGAAGAAAAAGCTAAATACGGAAAAATAACACAAATGCCAATAAACATAATGACGCTATATGTCATAAAAGCAGAAGGGCCCAAAACCGAGCTGCCGCTTGCAGCAAAACCAATTGTAGGGATTAGACAAGCCACAATACCTAAAAGAAAAGAGGATAAAAACAATTTACCTTTTAAACTTTGACGCACTTCTTTAATTGTTAAGGGCGAAAGATAATCTGTAATCTTTTCACCAATACTATCTAGTTTTTGTATCGTAGTGCTCATTAATTAGCATCCAGCTATCAAAATAATTCTAATCATTAATTTATTGAACTTCACCTTTTGTAATATTTAAGAATAGATCCTCAAGGTTTTGACCTTCTAGCTTAAACTCCATTACTAAATATCCACTATCAATTAAGTTTTTTAAAATTTGAGGTATCTGATTTTTATTACCATTCACTTTTAATTTAAACTTTTTGCCTTTGGTAATTTCTTCGACTTGCTCAACAAAAGGGATTTCATTTAAATGAATTAGAATATCTTCATTTGGTTCCAATAAAGACAATGAAATGACAGGCAAGCTCTTGTTATTAAGTTGAAGACTTTCTTGAATTTCATTTACATTTCCATGGCTTAGGATTTTCCCTTGTTCAATGATGGCACAAGAATCACAGAGCTCACTTAATTCCGTTAAAATATGTGAGCTAATTAGAATTGCTTTACCCCGTTCTGCCAAAATTTTTAACAATTCTCTCAATTCTATTCTTGCTCGAGGATCTAGACCTGCTGCAGGTTCATCGAGAATTAATATTTTTGGATCATGAATAAGGGCTCTACCAAGACACAACCTCTGTTTCATACCTTTTGAAAGGGTGACAACATGCTTATCTTGAATTTTTTTCATATCCATAAAATCAATTACGTATTCAACACTTTTTCTTCTCTTCTCACCTTTCAGCAAATAAGCCCTAGCGAAAAAATCTAAATAATCTTTTATCGTCATATTTTTTGGAGCCCCATAATAATCAGGCATAAAGCCAATCATCGAGCGAACTTTATCCGGCTCGTCAATAACAGAGTAACCATTAATAAAGGCATCACCTGTTGTTGCAATATCTAAAGTCGATAAAATTCTCATGGTGGTAGTTTTACCGGCGCCATTTGGACCTATAAATCCAAATATACTTCCAGAGTCAAAGGAAAAGCTAACATCTTTAATGGCAGTAAAGGAACCGAACATTCGAGTTAAATTATCGACAACAATTAAATCACCCATTATTTTAGCTCCCCGACAATCACGTGATGACTATCCTGCATATTAACAGAAGAAACTCCTACCTTATAAAACGGGTTCTTCTTGCCGGTGGCAATAAAAATATAACGGGAATTTCTTTTTTCAATAGTAAAGTCACTTTCATCTTTAAGGCACAAATTCATATAAGAGGTAACATTATAATCGTAGACGTCGGGCAACCCTATAGCTTCAAAAGCTTTCTTCTGATCAGGAAGGATTAAAGACATCAATTTATTCTCGCCAGTTTTCCATGGTTCTAAAGATGAGTAATATTTTTTTTCCTTTTTGTCATATACAACTATTTTTAATTCATCGTTAAAACCATTAAGTAATTTTATCCCTTTGACATTTTCTTTAATTTCGAATCGTTGTTTAATATCCAAAGCCTGATAGGTTTTAAATAAATTATCAACTCTAGAAATGTAATAATCGCCCCTAAGATATTGGCCTGCGCCTACTTCATATTCGACTTGATAACTTCTACTATTCTTTTCACTATAACCCAAATGTTTTGCAATAGGATATGATACTGATTGTAGTTTTCTTCTAATACCATTACTGGACGCCATTGGAGAATACAGTCTAGTTTCTGAAATATCAATGGCCTGACGATTTTCACTATTAATAATAATAAAACTATGGGATTGATAATTACCTGTGAAGCCTTCTGAGAAAATAGCAAATAAAACCATCACAAATACAAATGAAAATGAAATAAAGGGTATCGTAAAAACGGCCCAAACCTTTCTTTTAATACGATGTAGAATAAATAAATTAATAGGACCAATAATTATGACAAAGACAAGCAATAGAAGAAATAAGATAAAGCTATTCCCATCGGCGATATGATATTCAAAAGTACTGCCATTTTTAGGATAAAAAGATAATGCATGAGATTTTTTAAACGTCGGCAATTCTTTTAATTTTTGTAAGCTTACTGTATAAAAGTATTTCCGCCCCATCCCAAAATCTTTCACATCCCCTGAAGCGGCATCTACAATAATTAAATTGCCTCCCCAGCTAACATAGGTATCAACAACTTGTTTCATATCATGGCTTAAAGATTGATAAGTACTCGAGGGGATTAAAATAAAATCAACCTCACTTAACGCCAATTGATTTGTTGGTATATCTGCAGGTTTGCAATAAACTAAATTTTTATTTTTCTCATAATAAATGGTAGCAGCATTTAATCCTAAATTTAAAGGATCTGAAACTATTAATATATCATTGGATTTATCCAATGAGTTTTTACTACTACTAGAATAGCTATAGGAGTCACCAACTTCAACCATTCTATTTTCATGGATATCACCAATTGAAACATTAATATTAATATTACTCCTATAGTAATCATTACCATCAATAGCTAAAACATAAGAAATTTCTTTTTTTTCATTTGGCATAAGAACAATAAAAGCTTGAGACCAAGAATATTTTCCTAAACTGATTTTAAACTCACCATATTTTTTGGTATTGGTATTATTCTTTAATTTAATCTTAATAGGGAAAAATCGTCTTTCTTTCTCTACTTTAAACCAGTCAGAAATAATTTCAATTTCAACATTTCGAGGTAAAGAAAAGACTGACTGATAAATAAAGAAAAATAAAAAACAAACTAACCCTATTTTTTTTACCTTCATTCAGATCCTCCCAGATAAAACTGACTGATCAATCTCTAATGTATTCTCGACCAACTCTTGAGACAATTGATAAGGATCAACTTTATCCAGATTTCCCTGATAATTTAAAATCATTCTATGATGTAAGACACTTGGCGAAATTTTATTAACTTCATCAAAACCAACATTAGGTTTACCATTTAATAAAGCTAAAGCTTTCGCTGCTAAAGATATATATATTCCAGCACGAGGGGAACAACCATATCTCAAATAATTTTTAATATTTGGCATAGCTTTTTCAGATGCCGGATTAGTACCTGCCACAATTCGAGCAATGTATTCGGCCACCTTAACAGGTAAATAAATCTTACGAACTAATTGAATGCATTGATTAATAAAATCTTTTTCTAATATGGGACTTAAATTACTAGCAACGTTGCCTGTTCTTTGCATGATAATATCTGTCATTACTTTTTCATCTACATTTGTAATAATCAATTTAAATAAAAAGCGGTCTAATTGAGCTTCGGGTAAGGGATATGTACCTTCTAGTTCAATAGGGTTTTGGGTTGCAAATACTAAAAAGGGTTCTTCAAGAAGATAAGATGTACCCATGACAGAAATTTGTCTTTCAGCCATGGCCTCTAATAACGCTGATTGCGTTTTAGGCGAGGCACGATTGATTTCATCAGCCAAGACTAAATTTGAAAATAAAGGACCTGGTTTAAACTTCATTTCTCTTTGGCCATCTTTATTTTCTTCCAAAATCATTGTACCGGTAATGTCCCCAGGCATTAAATCTGGAGTAAATTGGATTCGTTTGAATTGTAAAGATACTAATTGAGACAAACCCTTTACGAGCTCTGTTTTCCCTAACCCGGGTAACCCTTCTAATAACAAATGACCTTGACAAATCATGGCCAACAATACTTTTTCAATTATTTCAGACTTCCCCATCAAAACTTCATTTAATGCATTTTCTAATTTTTTAAGTTTTCCAGACACTTCCTCAAGGATATCTTGATCTACCAAAGACTCCTGCGAATTTTCTTCACTCATACAATTACCTTTTAAAATATTTTTTAATTATTTTTCTTCGATGTGGTGGAACATTATCCTGATTTACTGAATCAGCGGTTGTATTGGTAAAATCTCGTTTTGTATTTGATTTATCTCCCAACACCGCTGAATCGTGTTCGCCAATTTTAATTTCTTCAACTTTCCCATCATTATTATAAACTTTACCCGAAGATGAGATCTTCTTCAATTTCAACATTCCTTCGAAGGTTGTATCATTTGTGTGGTTTAAATCAGCCGCTCCAGGACCACGGTCAATACCACCTTTGCCAGAGCCTTTGGTCAAAACAATAACAATTCCTGCCATTTTCTCACGAGGTTTTAATGATTTTATCAAACCATCCAAGTCCTCTTGTAATGATTTATTCCCTCCGGCACACGCCCCACCTTTATTACATTGCATTGCGCTATTACTTTTCCTTTTCATTATTTGCATTTTCAATGATTTGCCCATTTTTTTCATGGCATCAAAAATATTTTTAATTTCTTCCGGCGATAATCCATTAATGTTTTGCTGCACATTTTTCATTTGCTGACTCAACTCTTCCAATTCCTTTTTCGAAAAACTATTTTTAGAATCGATCATATTTTTTTCTAAAGAATCAAGCACTTGGCTTAACTGGTCTATATTATCACTTTTAGTCAATGCTTTTGAAAGACGATCTAATTGATTGATCATCTTTTGTTCTTTATTTTGCTGTTCCAAATATTTTTTCTCAAGCATTTTTTTGAGACGATCCCTAGCCTCCCATACACTTTTATTTAATCCTTCTTCCTCCGTTTTCTTCTCAAGATCTAAAACAAACGCCATTAAATCATCTTTTTCATTTTCATCTTTTAATAAATTCTCTTTTGCTAAGGCCGCAATTTCTTCTTTAAAAGGGTCTGTAATGTCTTTTGCTATTTCGGTTCCACTTTGGATTATTTTTGGGATCGCAATAGGAATTAAATATACAATGGCTACAACACATAAGGATATCAGCAAAGCTAAGCCTATATCGCTCAATGTAAATCTTGGCAATCGGTCTTCTTTGTGAACTAAAATTTTATTCAAATGATCTTCCCATTTGTATTGAGCATTTCCTTTTTCGTGCAATGTCATGAATAATCCACCAGCACCTACTTTCTGATCAATCCATGCATTAACATCTTCTTTTTGAAAAGGGACCTGAAACCATTTATTAATTAACCAACCCAAAAGGCTAATTAAAATAAGCCCAAGCAAAACAAAATCTATTAGAAAGATTCCATGGAAAACTTGTTTTGAAACAGCAAAAATAATTAATATCAAACTTCCAGAAATTAATAGAGGCAAAGGCATATGACTAAAAAAATATTGGCGACGCAATTTCTTAAAGGCAAAGTTTTGTAACGAATGATATTCCATTTTTATCACCTATAATTTATAAATATATACGTAAAAGCACACGAAAGGTTAACTAAATTTTATCAATTATATAGACTATTTTAATAGTCTATTAATTAGCCATTTCGACTAATTCTATGTATAAATGTGAAAATATTATGAAATCGGATGTAATTCTAGAGTTAAAAATAAGACTTTCACAATAATGGTATTAATAGGAGAATACTTACCGAAATTTACCCTAAAATAATTTCTCTAACTTTAATAAATAAATTAGAGAAACATGTAATATCTAGGTCAGATTATCTTCGAACTCTGGCGTTTCCCTGCCAAATGCTCCAAACTTGCTCTTCATCAGCTGGTTGTCCATAATCCGTTAATAAAGTTGTCGCTAAAGCACCACACGCCCAACCGAATTGACCCCATTTTTCTTCTTCCCAACCTTTTAGTATAGCATAGAGTAAGCCACCCACAAAGCCATCCCCACCACCAATTCGATCTAGAACAGTTATTTGTTTTGGTTCAATTACGTGCCAATCATCTCCAATTGAAACAATTGATCCCCATAAATGACTGTTTGTATTTACAACTTCTCTAAGTGTTGTGGCAAAGACTGACGCATTAGGAAACGCTTCTTTTACTCTATTGATCATTTCTTTAAAATTTTCAATCTTTTCAGATATGGCTGATCCACCAGCATCAGGACCTTTAATTCCTAAACATAATTGAAAATCTTCTTCATTACCAACTAAAACATCTGAAACACTGGCAATTTCTTTAAAGATATCACTTAATTCCTTTTCTCTATTGATCCAGAATGAAGCTCTATAATTTAAATCAAATGATATTTTTGTTCCATGTTTTTTGGCAGCTCTTGCAATTTCCAAACAAAATTTCCCCGTATCAGGTGACAGGGCTGCGATCAGTCCAGACAAGTGCACTACCTGGGTACCTTCTTCGCCAAATAATTTTTCTAAATCGAAATCGGCAACATTTAAGGTTCGCCCTACTTCACCTGCTCGGTCATTTTGAACTCTTGGTCCTCTAGCACCAAATCCACTATCGGCAATATTAAATTGGTGACGATATCCCCATGGATTATCTTGTTCAACTTCTGGGCCTTCAAAATCCATTAATCTACTTTTAAGATTACTTTTAATAAATGCGGCAATTGGGCTATCTTTCACAAAGGTCGTTAATACTTTTACGGGTAAGCCTAAAAAAGAAGATACACTGGCAACATTTGTCTCGGCACTTGTAGCCTGCATTTTAAATGTATCACTGGCATGAACTGGTTGACCTCCTTCTGGAGTGATTCTTACACCCATACTTGTTGGTACAACTAATGCATATTTACAGTTTTCTTTCAATTTTAAACTCATGACTAACCTTTCTAAATTCATCGCAACGTGTAAAAAAAGGCGGATTCTATCATATTTATGTACAAATTTATATATAATAATTTACTGAAACATACAACTCTACGATGAAGAATTATGTAAGTAAATTTACTTTACTTAGGATAAACTATGTAGAAAGTGGAACTTTCAGGGGTTTCTCTTTTAAATATTCGAGCACTTATATTTATTGAAAGTGAGCTTTTTGTTGGAAGTGAGACTACGCCTTAAATTACCATTCACTTTGCGGCTTACTATAATCTCCATCAATATTTTTTGTTAGCACAACTTTCATGGTAGATGGATGACCCAATCGACCAAATAGATTTTTAGTTCTAACAGTCATTTCATTCTCACCTTCATGAAGCCACCATTTAAAACTATTGTCAATTGGGACTTCTCTTTTTCCATTTATTGAAATTAAAACCGTATCAAAATTGGGTGTACAATGACCTATATTTACCTGCACAAAACCTTTATTTTCAATACCTTTTGATATTTCTATACGACATGTTCCAACATCTGGATAAACATCCCATTTACGTTTTGTATGATGAAAAACTCCTTTTGAATAACCACTATGTACAATCTGCTTTTCGGCTCTACCTTGCGAGCATAGTTTCCCTTCATGGCGACTTTCGATAAACTGAAACATTGTTTCAATGCCCCATGTCCCAGTACTTTTTAAGAAATTATTATCTAGCACATGACGATTCCAATAAGCTCTTTGAGACTCATGCTCACCGCTGGCGGTTCCTAAAACATTTTCCGTTTTAAGATTTTCTTCTAATCCTACAAATCGCTCTACCCCTTCTCCACCATTTTCAAAAAATGCTTGGCCAATTTCTCCGGGTGATAAAGGAACTCCATCTTTGCAATAATGAATATCAAAATGAGCATCCATCTGAACCCATTTGCCAATTTCATTTACAAACACATCTGTAACACCATGTGTTCTTGTTCCATCTTCGTCATTTGGCAATGAGCAATTGCCTACTTTTCGACTAGCCCAGCCTCCAGCCATGAATAATAAATTCAACATACTGCTAAAATGTGGGCACCACCAACCCTTACCAGCTCCAGCCGTCTCAAACATTTTAAACGGACTAGGGTTTTCTCCATCATCATAAGGTCTACTGAATAAAGCATTGTCCAATGTGCCAACCACAGCCGTGTGTAACCAATGGCGCATTCTTAATATTTTTTCCCATTCGGATTTTCCTTCTTCAGCATATTCGAAACAATCTGAATATCTGTCTTTAAATTCTTTTAATTGTTTATTATTTGCATCTGGAATAATGATAGGCAAACGTGAACGTCGAATACCACGATTCTTCCATTCAATACTTTTTACTATGGCACCGGCAAATTCAAATGGTGCAGGATTTGGCTCTTCGGCTTCAGAAAAGTTTTTATCGATTGGTAATTCATTGAAGACCACAGGTTCAATAATATCTGACATAGTTTTTCCTAATCAGTAAAATTAAAATTCTATATAACTTACTGTAGTAGGTCGATATTTCTACCTATTGTGCAACTAGTAATGATTTCTCTAAATTGATACTTTTGATTTCATTTGGGAGTCGAATAATCGAATAAACTCAAACATTAGAAAGCAATGCTTTATTTAATAAAAGTACAAAGCTATCTTCTTTTACTCTTAACAAGTGCTTGAATTCTATTTGCAAAGCCATCCATAATCTTCAAGTATTCGGGAGTCTTTACTTTTCTTCTAGAAGCCTGAATACTTTTTAAAAATTTTCGTTTAACAACGGAATTCATTTTCTTTGGAGTAAGCTCAACTTTCTTTTCAAAATCTGAGACTACTTTTTTAACATTATAAGTGTAGGAAGCATCTGAAATCCAGTTACTTAATAATGTTCCAACATACTCTTTTTTAAGTTTTGAAACTTTGATTTTAAATTCTTTCTTTTCATTTTTTGACCACAACGACCTTATTTCCTTTTGGTCATCATCAATTTTATTTTTCACATCTTTAACATATTTATTAAATTCACTTTTTTCCTTTGGCCCCATACCAAGAGTCTTACCGATCAAATATAACTTTACAGCTGCTTGAAAGATTCTTTTTTTGTTGGACGGGCTATTCTTGATTCCTGATATATTTTTTAATAACTCTTTGATTTTAATTAAATCTTGCTCTTGCGGTATAGACCAATCAAATTTAACAGTGTGGCTACCAGCATCGAATTCCTTTTCATAGCTCACACCATTTAAGGAAGCTATCAATTTCAACTTGCCTGTACTATTTAATCCAAGGGCATAACCACCAGATTTCCAGCTAAATGTTTCACTTTTGCCATCATGGCTTTTGATTTTTACATTTCCAACCCCTTCGCCAACATCATAAAAACCATTTTTATTTTTATCACGATAAATAACACCCCCTGCATAGCGAGCACTTTTGCCACGTCCAAGATTATGAGTAATACTGAATTTGCCAGAATAGGGCAATGCTGAAATCCCAACTTCATTAAATTTAGCTTTCATCATATTCGCTCTATGGCCTCTACCAGGTTGCATTCCACCTGGGCCACCTTTTCCCCAATCAATGATAAAACCAATATGTCCGAAATAAGCTGATTTTGAAGAATTAAAACAATTTTCTCCACCAGGGCCACCAGTATAACCGGCCAACTTACATCGCTGACTAAATCCTTTTGCAACAAACCCAGCTTTTCCAGGGGTCTCCACATGTCCTTGACCATTTTTAATTTGGTAATGACTATGTCGTCTAGCTGCTTTTAGTAATGCCAAATTCATCACCAAGGGATGAACTGGCTTCAACGCCATTAACTCATCATAAAACATTTTAAAATCAACTTTTATCCAGGAAGAAATACCTGGGCCTCTTTTTCCACCTGGTGCAATAATTTCTGCTTCGGCATTCGGATTCATTCTGAAACGATTTAATAATTCTAGGGAATAAACTTCTTCTGAAGTAGGCTCTGGATCAGGTGCCACGTAGACATCATCTGCATAAGAAAAAATAAAAGTTGTAATTAGAATAGTCAAAAATAAATATTTAAGCGACATAGCATAGCTCCCGTCATTATGATGCGCTTCGGAAATATACTACATTCTTAAACTAATGCCAATTGTAATTTAAGTTTAAAATTTAGGGACTTATGAGAATAAGGAAGGAGCAATCACTCCTTCCAAAAATGAATCTATTCTCTATTTTTCATAAAAGAAACAGAGATGAAGATAATCAATAGTAAAGCCAACCATTCAGCACTACCTTCATTACCTGCAGACTTTGAATAGCTACAACCGCCACCACCACCTGAACTAGTATTTTCAGTGCTAATAACTGTTGGGTCTATCACAATGGCAAAAACAGAAGCGAAAGTTGTTGCTGGTAAGGTTAAGACTAAACTTCTACCTTTAGAATCTACAATTGACCCGCCACTAGTCAACATTACTTCATTGACATCTAAATCTGAAGATGATTCACCTTCACCTACCGTATAACTAATTTCGACTTCCGTACCACTGATAACAGTAATTACCAATATGGCCCCCGTATTTAGGGCGATTTTTATTTCACCACCTGACAAGGTTACAGATCTACTAAATGTAACTTTGAAAGGAATAACGGCCCCAACTCCGTAAGTTCCATTTGCTTTTGTCGTGGTAATTGAAGAAACCACAGGTGCAGATGTTACAATCGCAATATCTTTATTGGCACCTAGCGAACCTGTTGCAGCAGATGCAGGTAAAGTTAAGTTAGCTGTTACTGAGGATGTACTTTTTATTGAACCAGTATTAACATTCAATGAACTGGTCGCCTGTGTATCTAAGTCAGCACTACTATCGCCAACACTTACAACGTACTCAAACGTTAACGTGTCTGATCCACTACCACTAGTAAATAATGCCGTGGCATCAGTATCACCTGTTTCTAAAGTTAGCGAAGGTGTTCCTGAAACAGTAACTATCTCAGAAAATTTAACGGTTATAGCGATTGTATCTGCAATATCATAAACTCCATTAGTCGCTTCTGATGTAATGTTTAAAACCGTTGGTGTTGAACCGCTAACTAGTAAAGCTAACTCACCTGTTGTTTCACTAGCACTTGCATTATTGCCAACAATATCAAAAATATTTGCTGCTACCGGCTTGACATTAATGGTCTCTACACCTGAAACAGTACCGGTAACTGTTAACATCGCTCTAATAGTTGTCTCTCCACCGGCTAAAGCTCCGTCACTTGTAGTTAATAAAGACGCGATAACAACGTCTGTAGCTGTTCCACTATTAGCTGTAAATATTAAGCTTAAATCAGAAACCAATAATGGACCTGACCCTGTAGCTGCATAAATTGCTTCGCTAAAAATCACATCAACATATGTATTATCAGCACTTAATGCACCATTCGAAATCGTTGGTAGAGTAGTATCAACAACAAGAATTTTATTAGCGCCTAAAGAATTCGAGGCACCGACAGTTGGTAATGTTAATATAGCATTATTCCCTGCGGCGTCTTTTACAGTTCCACTATTAAGTGCAAGAGATGTTGTCGCAACATAATCAAGATCTGAACTATCATCACCGTCCACAACTGTATAATTGAATAACAATTTTGTTGACCCACTTCCACTTGTATAACTAACTGATTGATCAGGAGTACCAGTTTCAAGAGTTAACTTTGGAATTCCAACAACGGTTACCGCTTCGCTAAATGATACTTCTATAACTATAATATCAGCTGTCTTATAGGCACCATTTTCTGTGGTAGAAGTGACACTAGAAACGGTTGGCACGAGTTGATCAGTTAAAGAAAGTGTGCCAGACGTATTACTGACCGCTGCCGCATTTCCAGCAAAATCATAAATGGCAGTCGTGGCAGGAATAACAACAATTGTCTCAGTACCGGATACCGTCCCTGTAATAGACAAAACTAATCTAATAGTTGTTTCACCACCTGCTAAAGCGGCACCTAATATTGTGGTTACGCTTGAAATTGATACAGCCGTAGCACTACCACTATTGGCAGCAAAAGTTAAAACAAAATCAGAAGCTGTGATGGCCCCGCTACCTCCACTAGTATTATAAACAGCACTATCAAAAACAATATCAACAAATGCATTTGCACTACCAAGGGTACTTGAAGTAAAGGTTGGGGCAATAGTATCAATTACTATTGATCTATTGGAAGTTATATTAGTTGCCGGCAAGGATAAATCAACATCTTGGGCAGATCCATTTCTAAGTGTACCAGCAGATAAAGACAACGTTGAAGAATTCAACGATGAAATATTTTCACCATTTCCAACCGTATAAACACCCGTTGCAACAGTTCCTAAAGCAAAAGGCGTTATAATTACAGTAGCGCCCGAGTTTAATGCAACTAAAAGATTTCCACCTGTAAGGACTACGGCTTCGCTAAAAGTCACTTGAATATTAATCGTTTCATTTTTTGCATAAGAGCCACTATTGGAAGTGGAAAGAACTGATGCCACAGTAGGCAATGAAACTAACCCTACCCAATTAGTATTAGTGCCACGTCCTAAAGAACCCGTTGCTAATACAGCAGTACCTGAACTCGCATCACTATTTTTCACATCAACTTTATCAGCGACTGTAGATGTCCCATTCAAGGTTAACTCCCAGGTTGTACTTGAATCTGCCACACTTCTAAGTACTGACCGTGAAGCAGAGGTCCCATTAGATGACATCGCACCAGCGACTGTTATACCATTGCCACCACCTGTAGCAATCTCATGGGTTTTACTGGCTCCAAAAGTTAAATTATAAAATGTTTTAGCTAAACTTGTAATGGTAGCCGTAACAGCGGAGTCAGTATAAACAATAGTAGAAGTAGTCGGACTAATAGTAAATTTAGCATTTGCAGCAGCGCTTGATGTTAATGAATTTACGGTTATCGTCTCACTACCTTTTAATGACATAGTTCCATTCACGGTAAATATATCTGCGACTGTGAGATTGAAACCTGCCAGGTCTAGTCCACCCGCAGTAACGCTCATATCATGACCGGAATTATAGATATCAAAATTAGCCGTTAAAGTAACGGTACCGCCGGTTTTATTTATCTCGGTTGTAACCCCCTGACGACCAACACCGCTGATTGAACTATTACCGGTACCTGAAAATAAAACTTTGCCAGTACCCGTCCACGTTACGGGAGTTACTATATAATTTCCAGATACGATTGCACTTGATCCATTTAATTCAGCCAAAGATGTTATCGTAAAGTCGTTAGCGATTGTAGCATCACCACTAAGTGCTACATCATTGGTAGCTAGCTTGGTTAATTCAAGATCATAAAACACACCACTTGTAATTGTTATATCTGCATCGGTTACATTATTAAAGGTTGCTTTATTACTATTCCAAGTAACTGTTCCAGCATTCTGTGCCCAACTGCCACCAACGGTAATATCAGCAGGAATAAGTAAAGGACCGGTTGTATTTACGACAACAGCTGGTGCATTTGGATTTGTAAAACTTTGGGTTCCTGCTCCGGTAAAACGAATAGTACCAGTACCTCCAGAAGTACCTCCAGCTCCCAAATAATCGCCGCTCAAATAAATATCAGCATCCAGGTTATTACCGGCTGATCTTGTCAAATCATTGGCTATATAAATAGTTCCACCAACCGTACCTGTTGTGTTTATCGTTAAATTATTTAATGGACTTCCGGTTGGGGCAACGACATTCGCATCCAACGTTCCTACAACGGTAACTAAACCACTATTGTGTGTAAATGTTCCTGCATTTACGTCAAAAGTCGAACCATTTTGAGCTGTCACTTGAAAAGTTGTATTTGTATTCGTGAATGTTCCACCAGTTTGCAGAACTCTCCCAGTAGAGGTAATGTTCTGTGTTCCACCTGTAAAAATTCCACTTTTAATATCAAGACCATTGGATCCTATGGCCATAATATTTGCCCCTTGAGTTAAGGTCTGAGTATAACCTTGACCAAAACTTATTCCTTTAACATCCACAGCTATATCTATCGTACAAGAGGTATTATACTTTTTAATAAAATAAACCTGAACGCCATTACCCGGTATGGCACCGCCTGCCCAATTACCTGTATTATTCCAGTTACTGTTGGCACCATTTGCGTCAGTCCATGTACCTGGCAAATCACCACCGGCAAAAGCCCAATTGGTATTATTACCCCCATCAACTGAATTGACTCCTGCATTCCAATCCGCAGCACTACCTACTGAGTTAGTGATATGAACATAATCAATATTAACAGAACTACCACCTGCATAGGTTAAAGTATGAGTTGCATCAGTTACACTACCAATTGTAACTAGTGCATCTGCAGATCCATTGACAGTGAAAGTAGATACTGTAATATTTTCTCCAGCTTTAAATAAAATAGAGTGTGGCACTGTTTTCTCGGTTTGAAATACATTAAATGTATAAGATTCTTGAAATTCATATACCGCCTCACCTGCACCTGAAATTAAAAGATTATTATATGTGGCGTTCGCTCCCCCACCCATATATTTTCTTGTGCTCGACGTATTACTCAACTTGATTGTTGAAGTATTTGCATTTACAGTACCACTATGGTGTCTCCAAACTAATGTTGTATTATAAATTGAATAAGTACCACTGAGATCCCAAGTTCCAGAACCCATATTTAATACTGTGGAACTATCCTGTCTAATATAAACAGAAAACACATTAAGATCTATATTGTTTGCTATAAAAATTCCATTTCTAAAATAAATGTGATTTGCTGTAAAATTATCCTGCAATATTATAGTATTTGTATTATCGGTAAGCGTAAAATAGACTAACTGATGTGGAAATGTTACCCCTGATGTAGTAAAATTAAAAGTGTTACCTGAACCATTTGCTTTCATATAAAGAAATCTAACAGCATCTACCACAGTCATGCTCATATTTGGATCCAAAACCAATGACCCAAATACACTAACATCAGAAGTAAAATGCCATACTGGATTATTCGTTACACCTGTCCAAGTAATATCTTTACCCAATTCAGAGATATTTGCATTAATCGTTGTATTTGCGGCTCCGACAGAATTGGAATCAAATACAATATCATCAATATCAAACGGAACACGAGTATGATTGCCACCAGCACCATTTGAAGCTAAATACCAATTACCTACATCACTCCAATCATAATTTCCTGCTGCTGTCGTATACCAATAATAAGTAGTTGGAGTAAAGGTTGTAAATGTAATGTTAGTATTCGAGCCTTTATCCCTGGCACCACCGGTGATACCAGAATAATCAACTGCATTTGTCATCTTAATATTTTTAAAATCTACGTGTTCTAAACTTGAAGTAGCCGCTCCTGTTAAATTAATATCAACGGTTGATCGTTTGTTATCAAAAAGCATTCTATTTGATGATTTGCCATTTAAGTTTAAATTTCCTGTAACGATTATACCGGCATCCAATATATATAGCCGATTAACACCTACTGAAGAAGATGTGGTTCCATTAATAGTAATAGCTCGAAATGTAGTTGGATTTACTAATGTACCACTACTACCCGTCCATAGTGTTGTCAAGCCTCCTCCATTAACCACTAATGATAATCCATTCCAATTTTGATCAGCCTCACTATGAAATAGAATCTCATTTCTAGGACTTCTTTCTAGAGTTACCGTTGCCGTATTTGCAGTTACCGTGATTAAAGCTCCACCAGATTTTGCCTGCCAGTGCTTCATATTTAAAGCTGTAAAACCGCCAATAACTGTGATTTGAGAAGAGCCTAATGTTAATGTTTTAACTCCTGCATCTTTTGAATAAAATGAGCCTAATGTCATTGCCAAGTTGTTAGTATCAAAGGTACCATTCGTGAATTTGAGAACAGAACCAAATTCCATTACATGAGAACTTGCCAATTGCCAAGAACCACCAGCACCATCATAGGTTACATTGGCAGTGGTTTTTCCGCCCCAATCAACCGATTGCACAGTTCCAATTGTGGAGGCAAACAATACTTCTGAAGAAGCATAGTTGCCTAAAGTTAACGTCATACCTGCAACATATTTTAACGCTATATTACCCGTACCAGCAGTACCATCCCCTATAGTTAAAACAATGGCAGCATCATGTTGCAATGTACCGGTATAGCCAGTACAGTTAAGGCTTCTTATTGTTATATTAGCCGAAATGACAGAAGTAGCTGTACCACTATTACCATCAAAATAGACTTCATCTCCGGTTACAGGGACCGATGCATTATTTGCACCACCAGAAGTTGCAGACCAATTGGTGTTAGCAGTTGCATCCCAATTTGTACTGGCACCACCCCCGACCCAATAACGGTCAGCAGCAAAGGAAGAATTCAACATCAAAACTAAAGTTGTTACAAAAAAGATCACTCTACACATAAATAAAAACTCCAGAAATTTAGCTAGTTAGTTTTTTAAACTTAAACATTAAATTATTAATTTCATTTATAAACATAATATATATAAAACTTTCATCACTTTTTACGAACCTAAATAAAAATACTATATACTACTTTCAATTTATCATTAAATCATTTCGTTTTATTTTCGTCTCAAAAATAAAACAAAATGCAACAAAAACAGAAACAAAACAAGCCATTCAGCACTACCCTCATTACCCGAATTTTTTGAATAACTACAACCGCCACCGCCATTACCGTTTGAACGACTTGAAGTTTCGCTTGATGATGTAATTATTGAAATATTCTTATTAGAACTAATATTTATTCCTGGCAAACTTAAATCGACGTTAACACTTCCTCCACTTTTCAAAGTTCCAGCAGATAATGAAAAAGAGAGGGCATCTAAAGTGCCACTATTTTGACTTGCATGAACTACATAAACACCTGTAGCTACATTAGAAGAAGGAAAGGCTTTTATCGTTACAATCCCGCCTGAATTAAGTTTAATAACCAATGTACCGCCCGTTAGGATTACATTTTCACTAAAAGTAACTTTTAATATGACAGAATCGCCCTTTTCATAATAACCACTTCCTGATGTTGCAAGTATAGAAACGATAGAAGGTATATCTACTAGACCCACCCAGTTTGTATTTACCCCTCGACCAAGTGATCCAGTGGCTAATACACCAGTTCCCGAACTAGCATCACTATTTTTAACATCAACTTTATCAGCAAGTGTTGAAGTTCCGTTAAGGGTTAATTCCCAAGCCGTCCCTGAATCAGCAATACTCCTAATGATTGATTTTGTCCCAGAAGTTCCATTGGAAGACAAGGTGCCATTAACGGTTATCCCATTGCCACCTCCTGTAGCTATCTCATGTGTTTTGCTTGCCCCAAAAGTTAAACTAAAAAATGTTTTTGCCAATTTTGTTATCGTTGCTGTTATCGTTGAATCAGTATAGGCTATCGTAGAAGTCGTAGGACTAATCGTAAATTTTGCATTAGCATCAGCACTAGTCGTTAAAGAATTTACTGTAATGGTTTCATTCCCCTTTAAAGACATAGTACCATTAACTGTAAACGTATCCGCAACAGTCACATCAAAGCCTTTTAAATCTAATTCACCTACAGTTACCGTTAAGTCATGACCGGCATTATAAATATTTAAAGCCCCTGTTAATTCAACTTTTCCGCCCGTTTTGTTAATTTCAGTGGTTACACCTTGTCTGCCAGCACCACTAATCGTACTATTACCGGTACCACTAAATATCACTTTCCCTGTCCCTGTCCAAGTCATAGGAATAACCACATAATTACCAGAAACTTTGGCACCTGACCCATTTAAATTTGCCAATGAAGTTATAGTAAGGTTGTTAGCAATGACACTATTATTAGTAAGTGTCACATCATTCGTAGATTTTTTCGCTAATTCTAAATCATAAAAGGCACCACTAGTAATCGTAATATTGGCATCTGTCAGATTATTAAAAGTCGCTTTCTTTGAAAACCAATTTACAGTACCAGCTGTTTGCGTCCAACCACCTCCTATAGTAATATCAGCAGGAACATCAACAGAACCAGTAGTATTTATCTCAACAAAAGGGGCATTTGGATTCGTAAAATTTTGAGCGACAGCACCAATAAATCTAATCGCACCCGAACCTCCTGCATTGCCACCTGTACCTAAATAATGACGGGCAACAGAAACATCAGCATCAAGACTATTGCCACTACCAGCAGACCTTGTGAAATCATTATTTACAAAAATGGTACCACTAATAGTCCCAGAGGTATCTATTGTTAAATCGTTTAATCGGTCCCCCGTCGGTGCTGATATCTCGGCATTTGATGAACCGACAATCGTAACGGTACCACCGTTATGTGTAAATGTACTGCTACTATCTATATAGAAAGTGGATCCATTTTGAGAGGTTACTTGGAAATTTGCACTGGTAGAAGTAAATGTACCAGCCGTGATTGAAAATCTTCCTGTAGATGTAATATTTTGAGAACCACCTGTAAAAGTTCCCCCTGTTAATTCAAAACCATTTGACCCAATAACCATTGTATTAGCACCCTGAGACAACGTACTAGTAAATGCCTGACCAACATTTATTCCTTTAACATCGACCGCTGTATCTATTGTGCATGAGGCATTAAATTTTCCAGAGAAATATACTTGAGTAGAGGATCCAGGGACGGCTCCACCTGCCCAGTTACCTGTATCATTCCAACTATTATTCGCATTGGTATTTGTCCATAAACCAGGTAAATCAGCGCCAAAAGTCCAATTGCCATTGTTATTATTTCCACCATCTACAGAATTTGCACCTGCAATCCAAACTCCCGTAGTAGGCTCTGAGTTGCTGATGTGTACATAATCAATATTAACATTACCGCCCCCAGCTTTAGCCAAAATATGGTCAGCATTAGTTGTGCTACCAATTGTTACAAGGTTATTAGCTGAGCCATTGACCGTAAAATTTGTTACAGTGGTAGTTTTAGCAGCTATAAATAGAATTGAATGTGCGACTGTGTTTTCCGTTTGGATAGTATCAAAGGTATTTGAATCTTGAATTACATAAACAGCTTTACCACTACCAGAAATAAGTAGCTTATTATAGGTTTTATTGCCACCGCGGAACGTTTTTAATTTTGCAGTAGTATCACTAAATTTGATAGTGGAAGTTCCACCATTAACTGTTCCTGCGGCTCTCCATGCATTAGGGACATTACTATCGCCACCTCCATCAAATCCAGTAATGTTAATCAGGCCACTACCAAGGGTTATAGTACCACTTGCCTGCCGAAATTGCCCAATAGTAAAATTCTTATTATTTAAATCTACTGTACCCGTTGTATAAACGCTTGTCGCATTGGAACTATCACCTTGAAAATCATCTAATAATTTCATAGTATTTGTATTAGATCCAAAAAATATAAACAATTTATGAGGGAATCTTAAACCAGCACTTGTAAGATTAAACGTATTTCCGGTACCATTCCCTCGCATATAAAGCCATCTAGAATTATCAACAACAGACATACTCATATTAGAATCTAAAGTAAGAGATCCATATACATTTACATTCGTCGTAAAATGCCAAACAGGATTATTTGTTACCCCAGTCCAAGTGATATCAATTCCTAAATCAGATGTATCTGACTCTACAATAATACCTGAAGCCCCCATAGAATTCAAATCGAAGACGGCACTATCTTGGGGTAAGGGGGATCTACCCGCAGCGCTAACTCCATTGGTGTTTGTATACCAATTAGCTGGATCAGACCATAATTTAGTGCCTGATGTGGTTGTATACCAAAACAAAGATATACCTACACTAAAAGTAATATTATTATTGCCACCTAAGTCTCCAGCCCCACCGGTAATACCAGACAAATCAGTACCAACAGTAAAATTCATATTATATAAATTTAAATACTGAGCTGTAACAGTAGCACCAGCAATGGTAATCGTTCTCGATCCACCATTTGAATGCATCCTTAAACGTTTACTTCCCGAAAATCCAAGTAAATTTAATGAATTGGAAACTGTAAAACTCTCATTTACTTGGAGCCTATCTTCTCCAGTCGTACTTGTACCATTTACCGTCAGATTAAAAAACACACTATTACCTGCACGTAAAGTAGCAATTCTTCCTCCAACAAAAACTACTGACATTCCATTCCAATCTTTTGTAAGACTTCGAAATAATGGTGCTACTGATCCCGCATTTTTAATTAAAGTAACAGTTGCTGTGTTGGCTGTCACCGTCAAGCCAGTTACATTAGTGGTTAACCAAAAATCACTATTAACACCACCTAACAAGGTGATGTTTGCTGAACCCATCGTTAAAGTTCTAGCTAAACCACTACTGGAAGAAAAAAGTCCCCATACTACCGTTTTACTATTAACATCTAGTGTTCCAGTAGTTAAAGTCAAGTAAGTGGCAAGACCCATATTATGCTGACCTGTAAATTGCCAAGAACCACCTGCTCCATTAAAGGTAACACTACCTGTTGTTCTTCCATTAAAGTCAACTGACTGCACAGTTGCAGAAGAAGAAATAAATTTAATTTCAGACGTTACAGTGTTACCTAATATATAGGTCATCGTTCCAACAAATTTTAAAGCAATATTACCCGCTCCAACAGTACCATCTCCGATAGATAAAGCTACAGCGGTGTTATGAGTAATTGTGCCTGCATAACCTGTACAATTAAGACTTCTTATTGTTATAGCAGCAGATATTATTGTATTACTTGTCCCGCTATTACCGTCAAAATAAACGTCATCGCCACTAGCAGGAACAGAAGCATTATTGGCACCACCAGAAGTTGCGGACCAATTGGTGTTAGCAGTTGCATCCCAATTTGTACTAGCACCACCCCCGACCCAATAACGGTCGGCAGCAAATGAAGAACTCATCATCAAAACTAAGGTTATTATAAAAACGATCACTTTATTCATAACAAAAACTCCAAAACAACCAGTTGGTTTTTTTTAAAACTTAAACATTTAATTATAAAAAACATCTATAATCAGCCACATTTTTTAAACCTTATTCAGTTTTTACCAACCTGAATAAAAAATATTATATACTACTTTCGACTTATATTTAAATTATTTTATTTTATTTTCGTCTCAAAAATAAAACAAAATGAAATAAAAATAGAAACAAAACTAACCATTCGGCACTACCATTAGGTACTGCAGAAAATGAATAATGACAACCCCCACCTCCATTACCATCAGAACGATTTGAAGTTTCGCTTGATGATGTAAATATTGAAATGTTTTTATTAGAACTAATATTTATTCCTGGCAAACTTAAATCAAGGTCAAGGCCTCCAGCATTTCTTAAGGTTCCGCCAGTTATTGTGAAAGAGCTTGCATCTAATGTACCACTGTTTTGGTTGTCATGCACAACATAGGACACATTCAAAACATTTGTTGATGCAAATGGCTTGACAATGATAATGCCTGTAGAATTCAATCTCACAACTAAGTTGCCACCAGAAAGTATAATATTTTGACTAAACGTTATGGTTATATTTACCGAATCGCCTTCTTCATAATACCCACTATTAGATGTAGCAAGAATAGACAAGATTGAAGGTATGTTTGCTAATGCAACCCAATTTGTATTTGTACCACGACCAAGAGATCCAGTAGCCAATACAGCCGTACCGCTACTAGCATCACTATTTTTCACATCAACTTTATCTGCTAGTGATGAAGTTCCATTTAAAGTTAATTCCCATGCTGTTCCCGAATTAGACACACTTCTAAGAATTGACCGTGATCCTGAAGCACCATTTGATGCCATGGTGCCATTTACTGTTATCCCATTACCACCGCCTGTAGCAATCTCATGTGTTTTATTTGCACCAAAAGTTAAACTATAAAATGTTTTCGCTAAATTTGTAATTATCGCCAAAATGGCTGAATCGGTATAAACAATGGTAGAAGTTGTTGGACTAATAGTAAAATTTGCATTTGCATCTGCACTAGTTGTTAAAGAATTAACAGTGATAACCTCACTACCTTTTAATGACATCGTACCATTTATGGTGAAGGTATCGGCTACCGTCACATTAAAGCCTTTTAAGTCTAACTCACCGGCAGTGATGGTTAAATCATGACCTGAATTATAAATATTTAAATTTCCTGTCATATCAACTTTCCCGCCTGTCTTGTTAACTTCAGTCGTTACGCCTTGTCTACCGACACCACTAATCGTACTGTTACCAGTACCGCTAAAAATAATTTTTCCAGTACCAGACCAAGTCACCGGCGTAACGATAAAGTTACCAGCAACCTCTGCACCTGAGCCATTAAGATTTGACAATGAAGTTATGGTAAGGTCATTTGCAATGACACTATTATTGGTAAGAGTTACATTGTTTGTTGATTTCTTAGCTAATTCTAAATCATAAAATGCACCACTAGTAATTGTAACATTGGCATCTATTAGACTATTAAATATCGCTTTCTTTGAAAACCAATTTACAGTACCAGCTGTTTGGGTCCAACCGCCACCAATTGTAATATCAGCAGGAACATCTACAGAACCAGTTGTATTTATCTCAACAGAAGGAGCATTTGGATTCGTAAAATTTTGAGCAACGGCACCAATAAATCTAATCGTACCAGATCCACCTGCATTACCACCTGTTCCTAAATAGTGACGTCCGACTGAAACATCTGCATCAAGACTAT
This sequence comes from Planctomycetota bacterium, assembly GCA_002746535.1. Lineage (GTDB taxonomy): Bacteria > Planctomycetota. Next base: position 56,076 of record NVWA01000026.1, on the reverse strand, counting down.
TACCGCTACCAGCTGATCTAGTAAAATCATTATTAACAAAAATTGTTCCACTAACCGTTCCTGAAGTATCTAAAGTTAAATCATTTAATCGACCACCCGTTGGAGACGAAACATTGGCATTTGCAGTTCCAGCAATGGTAACTAAACCTCCATTATGGGTAAAAGTACCACCATCAACATTGAATGTTTGTCCATTTTGAGCACTCACTTGAAAATTCGCGCTAGTAGAAATTACTGTACCAGCAGCAAGCAAAAACTTTCCTGATGAAGTAATATTCTGACTTCCACCAGAGAAAACACCACCATAGACTTCAAAACCATTTGATCCAATTGTAATCGCATTAGCACCTTGAGAGACCGTCTGTGTAAATGTTGGGCTAAAATGGATTCCTTTTACATTAACTCCAGTATTTATTGTACATGGGAAATCATATTTTTTTGTGAAGTAAACCATTACTCCATTCCCAGGAATAGCAGCTCCAGCCCAATTACCAGTATCATTCCAATTATTGTTGGCATTACCATTTGTCCATGTACCTGGCAAATCAGCACCAAATGCCCAGTTAGTATTTACTCCTCCATCAACAGAATTACCGGCCGCGTTCCATACGGCAGTACTACCAATAGAGTTACTTATATAGACATAATCAATATTTACTGTACCACCACCTGCTTTTATTAACGTATGGGTAGCATTGGTCACACTTCCAATAGTGACTAATTTATTTGCAGAGCCATTGACTGAAAAATTTGTAACGGTTGTGTTTGTACCCGCCGTAAATAAAATCGAATGTGACACCGTTTTCTCTGTTTGAATTGTATTAAAGGTATTTGAATCTTGAATTTCATAAATAGATTCACCAACACCCGAAATCAAAAAATTATAATATGTTTCAGCACCACCATTAAATATTTTTTTAGATATGGATGTGTTACTAAATTTGATTGTTGATGTGTTAGAATTTAATGTACCACTTCGTTGCTCCCAAACCGATCCTGTATAAAAGCTTGGATCACCTATTCCAGTAAGCTCCCAAGTTCCTGAGCCCATATTTAATGTAGCATTGTATTGAACATATTGTTTCGCTTTAACATTAAATGTTTTTGCATCAAAAATACAATTATAACTAAGAAGGTTATTTTCTACTTCAAGATGACTTCCTAACTCTATCGTATTTGAACTAGAAGCACTTCCAATATATACTTTATAGTGAGGAAAACTTACCCCGTTGCCAGAAATAGTAAAAGTACTATTTGACCCATTACCAGTGAGATTTAATCTCCTACTTGAATTATTAACTGACATTGACATATTAGAATCCAACGTTAATGAACCAAGGATAGTAGAATCATTTGTAAAACGCCAATCGGGATTATTAGTAACTCCCGTCCATGTAACATTGGTACCTAAGCGCTTCCTAAAATAAATATCAACATCAATTATTGTTCCGGTGGCTCCAATTGAATTTGAATCAAAGACTACATGATCCTGCCCCATGGGGTATCTTCCTGCAGGATTCACTCCATTTGTCTGGGTATACCAATTAGAAGTTTCACGCCATGATTTTGTTCCGCCGGTTGTTGTTTTCCAAAATAAATTAATACCGGTTGTGAAAATAATATTCACATTCCCACCAAGATCTCCTGCACCACCAGTCATAGCAGATAAATCCGCCACTACAGTAAATTTTATATCTAGAAAATCAGTATTCTTTCCTGATACAGTTGCACCAGCATTTGTGATTGTTCTCAAGCTACCACCACTATTAGAGTGCACAGTTAATCTTTTTGCACTTGATACACCATTAAAGGTCAAGCTGCTTGTAACGACAAAGTTGGTGCCTGAACCATTTATCTGTAGCCTATCATTCCCATTATTATTTGGATCCCCACCATTCACTGTTACATTTGAAAATGTACTGTTACTTGCATACATTGTATAGATACCACCACCATTAAATATTAGTGACATTCCATTAAAATTCTTTGAAGCACTTCTAAAAAGCGGACAACAACCACTACTAGCTCTAGTAATTTTAACTGTCGCCGTATTTGCTGTCACAGTAAAACCACCCACATTGTTAGTATTCCAAAATTCACTATTGACTCCGCCTATCAAATCTATACTTGCTGAACCCATTGTCAAAGTTCTAGCATTACCATTGTTTGAAGAAAATAATCCCCATACTACAGTCTGACTATTAACGTCTAATGTTCCATTTGTTAAGGTTAAATAAGTTGCCGACCCCATATTATGTTCACCGGCATATATCCAAGAACCAGCAACCCCATCATAGGTAACACTACCAGTGGTTTTACCAGCAAAGTCTACCGTCTGAATAGTTGCTGAAGTTGATATAAATTTAATTTCTGACGTAACGGTATCACCCAAGGTATAAGTCATACCAGCCACAAATGTTAAGGCTATATTTCCAGCTCCCACAGTACCATCACCAATAGATAATGCGATGCCCGCATTATGCGTCAAAGTTCCGGAGTAATTAGTCAAGTTGATAGAACGGCAAACAGCTGCGATATTAATGGTAACATTACCTGAAGTTCCAGTGGCAATCACATCTTCTGCTGCTGTAGGTGGACTACCCTCTACCCATGTAGCATTATCACCCCAATTTCCACCAGCATTTGATATGGTTTTGTTGCCAGAAAACAATATTGACTGGAAAACAAAAACAAAAATAAAGGTAGAGAAAATTACATGCCTCATAAAACATACTCCAATTGATATTAAGTGGGTGGTTTAAACGTTTGCAGAAGACTGCTGATTTGGTCTTTTTTATCGAATGCATTTTTGCACAGTATGTGTCAAACACCATTGGTTGGAAAGTGTCCTATAGTAGTTAATTAATTTATGAGATAAATAAAAAAGGAAATTAATAAGAAAAGTTCTTTAAAAATGGAAAGATTTTGACTAAATAAGTATTGTAGTTTATATTTTTGTAAAATATTTTTACTTGTGAAAACCAATTGGAATTATTCGTTTTCTCATATAAATCCTTATAGATTCATAGATAAGCAAACATATAATTCGCCTCAATTTACAAATTAAAGGAGTATTCATGAAAAAAGCATCTGTCATTGTTTCAATTATTTTAATCTCATTTATTGGTTTAATTTCCTGCCGAAGTACAGAAAGTAAACCCGCAGCTACAAAAACCAATACACCAGTTACAAAAAGTGAACCTAAAAAGACACCTCCACCAGAAACAAAGAAAAAAACCGAATCAGTCAAACCAATTAAAAAAGTCGAAATGACCAAAAACACTGGTCCGTTAATAGCCATCATGGAAACAAGTAAAGGCACCATAACCATTAAACTTGAAGGAACAAAAACACCTTTGACGGTTGCCAATTTTGTGAATCTTGCAAACCGAGGTTATTATGATGGATTAAAATTTCATCGAGTTATCAGAAATTTTATGATTCAAGGTGGTGATCCCTTTGGAAATGGAAGAGGTGGTCCTGGTTACCGATTTAAAGATGAATTCCATAGTACACTCACCCATAATAAAGCGGGAATATTATCAATGGCAAATTCAGGCCGGGGAACAAACGGAAGCCAATTTTTTATCACGCATCTACCAACACCGCATTTAAACAACAAACATTCTGTATTCGGAAATGTAACCAAGGGGCTAAACATTGTGAATCTAATAGCCCGCGGTGACACCATTAAATCATTAAAAATACAAGGTAAAATTACAAAAGAAATGAAGGCTGTTCAATTTGAAATTGATGGCTTTAACAAAATCTTGGATATTAAATTTCCTAAGAAGAAGAAGTAACTCTAGACCTAATTAAGATCAGAGCATATTCATTATGCTCTGTTTTTAATACCTATAATTAAGTTGAAAATTAGCAATCTCAGAAATACGACTGCTTTTCTGAATATCAATCACCAAGAGTAATCATTACATTTTTATCCAAATTCAAATTATCGAATTTAAAAGATAACGATTCACCGCGACCAAAGTCTTTGGACTCTGCTACTATTTGTATGTAATCAGTTTTTGAGACATATCGAAATAAAGACATCGGAATACTAAATACACCATTATTAATTTCATAAACAATGACCTTTTTTTCACGGCCAGTTTTTTTGTTTTTTATTTTCAATAAATAATTCTTATCGATATCGATTCCAGAAGAAGTTTGCACTTTACCTCTTAAATATTTCTTCTCAATAATCTGCAAAACAATCTTTGTAGTTCCAGGCACATAAAGCTTTATATTGTTATTAATTTCCATTTTACTTGAGCTACTAAGGATTCGATACTTTCCTTGCTTAGCAAGTGGTAATCTAAATCGACCGTCTTTTTTAGATACACATTCAATTATTGTTTTATCATCAAAAGTAAATAATTTTACACCAGAAACTGGCTTCCCTTTTGTATTTACGATGACTCCTGAGATAGATGGAGGAGGAGTTAATTTAAAATTCTTTGATATGACTAAGTTTTTATGGAATGAAATCTTTTCACTTAATTGCCCTTTTAACGAAGATACTTTCAATTCGTAGTTACCCGTAATAATATCATCAAATTTAAATTCTCCATTTGCACCTGAAAGTGCTGTTGAGGCTTTATCTTTTATATCTACAGGACTTAAAGTGATTTTCACACCATTAGCGGCCTGGCCTTCTTCATCTAATAAATTCCCAAATAAAATTGCATTTCTATTTAATTTTACAATTACTTCTTTGACTTCACCTTTGACTAATGAAGCTGTTAAAGTTTTGGTATCAAATTGTGGATGAATTATTTTAAGTTCATATTCCCCACTACTTAAATCAGTAAACTTAAATTCACCTTTTGTATTGCCATAAGCTCTCTTTTTAAAGACACCTTTTGATATTTTTATTACAGCACCACCAACAGCAATGCCATTAAAAGATTTTATATTTCCAGTAAATCCTGCTAAAGGTTCTAATTCAATTTCAATAGTTATTGAAGCACCTAAATTAATCATTGTGGATATTTCTTTTAATACAGGTGCATACCCTTCAGCATCTATTGAAAAAGAAACCATTCTTTTTTCAGCTTTAATTTTATATATCCCATCTACCAGAGTTTTTTGAGTAAACTCTTCTTTTCTACCATCGGAATCAGTGGCAACAATTGAAAATGCTTTTGCAAAACTTGATTGCGCTCCTGAAATCGCAATATTATAAGTAATGACTTTATTTCCAGTCTCTACAGCTTCATCAACAATTTCCACTTCATCAGTAGTTTGCACTTCTGGAACATCTGTTGAATCTGAAGTATTTGTAGTCATTGTGGAATCTTCGGTGCTGCTCTCTGTTAGGTCGACATTTTCTGTATCAGTTGAACTTTCTGATGAAACATCACTAGAATTAGAATCAGCAACGCCTTCACTGTCTGTCTTGGAATCTGTTGATAAAACACCATCCACAGACGATTTTTTAGTACCGTCACCAGAATAATCTACCTCTTGTGATATCGGTTCGCTATTAATAAAATAAACGCCAAATATGATTGCAAGAAAAATTAAGACCACTGAGATAATTGTATTTTGCGACATGAAAGTCCTTTTACTATAAACGTGTAAAATTTAAAACATAACTTGCTCAAAGTGTAGCTTAAACGCCCATAAATACAATCACAAAAATTTCAATTTTCGCCAATCTAAAAAAATATTATTTCATAAAAAAAGAAAGCATCCTAAGGTACAAACTTAAAGATTTCATTTATGTAAAATACAATAAAATCGGCCACTACTTGCAAGTTGAAATGAAAATCCTATATTGGCTTAAATAGATCAGAACCTCCTTTACAGTGAATATCTTATGAAATTATCTTGGATACAATTTAAATACAAAGGCTCCTCAAGTCTAAATTTAAATTTCATTAAAAACACTATTGAAGAATTATCTGAACATAAATCGGATTTAATCATTCTGCCAGAACTTTGCCTGACAAATTACTTTTGTATTGAAGAGAAACAATCTGAATTCAATCAAGCTATTACATTAGAAGATTCCGCCATTATCGAAATGAGCCAAATGGCAAAAAAACACCAAACTGTTTTACTTTTCCCCTTTTTTGAAAAAAGAGATAAAGGTATCTATCACAATAGTGTCGTGGTTTTTGATAAAGATGGATCAATTGCAGGACAATATCGCAAAATGCACATTCCTGATGACCCAGGTTTTTACGAAAAATACTACTTCACCCAAGGCGATTTGGGATTTGAGCCTATTCAAACTTCAATAGGAAAGTTGGGAGTTATGATTTGTTGGGATCAGTGGTTTCCAGAAGCAGCTAGGATTATGGCATTAAAAGGCGCTGATCTATTAATATTCCCAACCGCAATTGGATGGGATGATAATGAACCTGAAAATGTCTATCAAAGTCAATTGGAAGCATGGCAAATAATGATGAGATCTCATTCAATTGCCAACGGACTTCATACAATTGCCGTCAATAGAATTGGTCAAGAGCAGCATTTAAATTTTTGGGGAAACTCTTTCATAACAGATCCTTATGGGAAATTCTTGTTACAAAATACCTCTACCGAAGATTCAACTTCAACGATCGAAATCGATTTATCCTCTACTGAAAATGCTCGTCAGACTTGGCCCTTTTTTAGGGATCGTAGAATTGATCAATATCAATCACTCTTAAAAGTTTGGGACAATTGAAACTATGAATGTCTTTAAAGAAGACAAAATTAATGTTCGATATCCAGCCGAATGGGAACCTCAAGAAACTATCTGGTTAACTTGGCCTGAAAATACCAAAGAATGGGGCGATCGTTTAGATAACATTCGAAAATTTTATATCAAATTGATTTCAACTATTTTACCTTATCAATCGGTTTCATTAATAATTCGAAAAGCATCCTTTGAATCCAATGACCTAAAAGGCTTCTTCGCTGGGTTCAAATATGAATGTTTGCAATACGAATTTGATAATAATGATATTTGGATTCGAGATTATGGGCCTATTTTTGTTGAAGACATAAATGGAAATCAAAAAATACTCAACTTTGAATTTAATTCATATGGTGGGAAATTCCCTCCATGGAATTTGGATAATGATATTCCTCATAAAATTGCCAAACAGATAAAAGTTAACTGCATAGAGTTTCCTATCATTCTTGAAGGTGGATCCATTGAAATAAACGGGGGTAGCTTACTAATCACAACCGAACAATGTTTATTAAACACCAACAGAAATTCAAAATTAAGCAAATCTGATTATGAAGAATATTTTAAATCTCTAGGAATAGACCAAACAATTTGGTTAAAAAGTGGGCTCACCAATGATCATACAGACGGACATATCGATAATATTGTAAGATTTGTGGATTCTGAATCAGTGATAATTTCCCAAACCGATAATTCAGAAAGTTGCCAATTTCAAATATTAAACGACGCCTATAATCAATTATCACTTTGGTCCGATTCTCAAGGGAAACCCTTAAAAATTCATTCTTTACCCATTCCAACCGATATTCGTTTTAAAGATGAATACTTACCGGCATCATATGCTAATTTTATTTTCCTGAATGGAGCAGTAATAGTTCCTACTTTTAACCACGAATATGATTTTCAGGCACTTCAGATTCTAAAAGATTTAAAGCCAAATTTAGACGTCATTGGGATTGATTGTAATTTGCTTATTCAAGAAGGAGGAGGACTTCACTGTATTTCAAAACAGCAACCAGTATTTTCAAATAGCTAACCGAATATTAGCCTTATTCTCACAAAACATATAAGGTGTGCCTGCCACGCCATTTTTGCTTACATACCTCTTGACAAAAAGTACGAATTCTATAAGATTCTCGTCCCTTAAATGGCCATTTTGAGCCATAGAAAATTAATTTTGATGATGCAAATATTATGAATAAAGACACTAAATATATTAAAAAAGAAGATTGCAAAAACGAGTGGTATCACATTGATGTTGAGAATCTAACACTTGGTCGCGTTGCCACAAGAATTGCTTTAATGCTTCAAGGAAAAAACAAACCAACATATACTCCAAATGTAGATAACGGAGATTTCGTTGTAGTCACAAATGCTAAAAAAGTAAAAGTTAGTGGAAATAAAGCTGAAAAAATGCATTACAACTTTTATAGTGGTTATATTGACGGACATAAACAACCTACATTCAAAAATATGATGGAAAAACACCCGCATAAGATACTTGAATTGGCTGTTCAAAGAATGCTTCCAAAAGGTATTTTAGGAAGAAAGTTTTTAACAAAATTAAAAGTTTATACGGGTACAGATCACCCTCATGCAGCTCAATCACCAAAAACAATTAAAGTAACAGGATAGGAGTTACCATTGGCAGATAAAAAAATCACCTACATTACAGGCCTTGGAAGAAGAAAAACATCTGTGGCAAGAGTTCACATGAGACCAGGAAGTGGCAGTTTTGTCATTAATGGTCTTGAAAAAGACAAATATCTTCCAACAGAAGAATACAGAAAAAATGTTTTAGCACCTTTGAAATCTACCGATAATCTAAAAAAGTTTGACATAGTTGTTACTGTCAGAGGTGGTGGATATACTGGTCAAGTTGGTGCAATAGTTTTAGGTATTAGTCGTTCTTTATTAAAAAATGATGAAACTCTTTTAGGAAAACTAAAAGAATTCGGTTACCTCACACGTGACTCTAGAATGAAAGAAAGAAAAAAGTACGGTTTACATGGTGCTCGAAGAGCAACTCAATTCTCAAAACGTTAAGCTTTTTAGCAATATTCTTAAGCCCTTGTATTTCATCAAGGGCTTCTTCCTTTTCCCATATAAACAAAATTCAGTCCTACAAAATAATCAATAAAGTTCCCAATTAAATCTCCTTAAACAAAGCACTATTGCATTAAGATCTTTACGAATTATTAATTATATCTTGAGATCTATAAAGATATTCAAGTGATTTTTAATCTTATCGCCAAGGCAATCTTATAGTATAATGCCTCGTCAATTAAATATTTGTTAAATTTATTACCTCACATTAAAAGGAATATAAATGAACATTGGAATAATAATAGGCAGGATTGGGGATGTAGATGGTGTTGCATTAGAAACTGAAAAATGGATTCATGTCCTTAAAAATATGGGGCATAAAATCTTTCTTTTATCAGGAAGATTTAAAGAGCACGTCATACCTGAGGAACAGGAAACCCTATTCCGCCCTCTTTCTTTCTTTTCTCCTGAATGTGAGTGGGAACAAAACCGAGCCTTCTTTTACCCAAACGAAGACCCAGGTGAATTAATGGCACACTTAGAAGAGACTTCAGACAGAATCGCTCTAAAAATTTTCAAATGGATTCTAAAAAATCAAATTCAAGTACTATTGTCCGAAAATGCTTCGGCCCTTCCCTGCCATTTGAGTATGGGATTAGGAATCAAAAAAGCCGTTGAAAACACAGGGATTAAAATAGTAACCCACGATCATGACTTTCATTGGGAAAGAGGTGACCGCTATTCTTCACCTCATGAAGAAATCACGAAATTAATAAATGAAACATTTCCACTTCAACTACCAGATGTTCGTCACGCAGTTATCAACACATATAATCAAAATTTATTCAAAGATAAATTTGGCATTAACCCTACATTAGTACCCAATGTCATGGATTTCAATAAACCTTATGCAGAAAAAGATGACTACAATAAAACTATGTTAGCCGAATTGGGAATAAAAGATGACGAGATTGCTCTTTCTCAAATCACCAGAATTGTAAAAAGAAAAGGAATTGAAACCGCTCTAGAATTAATTCATCGTCTAGATGATAAAAAAGTTAAACTGGTAATAACAGGTAGTGCGGCTGATGATGAAAGAAAAGGCTATTACAAAGAGCTTCTAGATTATACTAGAGAAAAAGGCCTTGAAGACAGAGTTATTTTTGCCTACAAAAAGATTTTAAGTCAAAGAGATACAGCCTACAATGGTTCAAGAATATATTCTTTAGAAGATGCATATGCCCACACAACCGCCTGCACCTACTTTAGTACTTATGAAGGTTTTGGAAATGCATTTGTTGAATGTATACTAGCGAAAAAACCCATTTTTGTAAATAATTACATTCCAGTCTACTGGCCTGATATAGGATCAAAAGGATTTAAAACAGTTCAAATCGATGATAGTAATTTAACTGATCAAGCCGTTACAGACATTGATAAAATTATTCATGATGAAAAAGCTCAAAAAGAAATCGCCGACTTTAATTTTGAATTAGGCAAAAAGCATTTCTCTTATGAAGTTTTATCTGATCTTTTGGAAGAACTGTTTACTTTTTAATCGACCAATAATTTTTAAAGAGAAGATGCCATGAAGACTAAAGAATTAATTAGCTTATTAGAAAAAGAAAATATTAAAACTTGGTTTGACCTTGGCCTATTTTTGGATCAAATCAAAGAAGATGCTTCGATTCCTATTTCTTCCTATAAAGGTAATTTAAATTCTTTTGTTAATCATCTCTCAAAAGGAATCGCATTTATAACTTTTAATTACTCCGTTGATGGAGTAACAATGGAAATCGAAAAATATGCGAAATCATTAAAACAGTTATCTCCAAAAGCAAACATACATTACATCGGTGGCGAAATTCAAGATAAAGCTATCAATTTAATTCCAACTTTTGCAAAACATAAGGTAATTCCTGAATTAAAACCTTTTGATGAATGGCCGCTGTTTGAGTTCTTTTTTAAAATTAAACTTGAAAGAGGCAGCATAGAATACAATCAATTGATCGATGAATTTTGGAAAGAAACCCTAACGATCATTAAAAAATTATCAAAATACATAGAAGAAAAAAATATCCAATGTCTCTTTACTGTAAATACTCACTCAAACCCAGGACAAGTTTCTTTAGCCCTCGCAATTGTCATCATATCACAACTTACAGGCATTCCCGTAATCAACAATAATCATGATTTTTATTGGGAAGGTGGTGCTAGCAAGATAAATAGAATTTCTGAAAACACAAAACCGGGTCCTAGAGATTTATTTTTTTGCAATAGTCATTTAGGTGAAGTCTTTTCAATCATAGAAATGATATACCCATGGGAATCTAGACACTGGATTTCCACAAATATTAATAAAACTCAGTCCATCAAGCTTCAACATCATTTTGGGCACAACCCTGCCAACATATGTGAAATCGATACTGCTATTGATGTTACTAAATTCAAACGCATCAACCGATTCAGAGAACTTGAAATTTTAAGTCAATTGACAGATATTTTATCACAATATAAAAAAGAATTAAAGACCATTTCAGTCGTAGAATTTCTCAAGAAAAAGAAAATAAAAAACGTAACTTTAAAACCAATGTTATTAAGTTTTCGCGAACAAAAAAAAATAGATTTTAGTAAAAACAATTTCATTTTACTCCAACCTACTAGAATTATTGCAAGAAAAAAAATAACTGTAAATTTTGACATCATTAAAGACTTGTTAAAAGATGATGAATTTAAAAATTATTTAGAAAACAATCCGAGACAAAAAATTACATTATTAATAACAGGACCCATTGCCGTTGGTCATGAAAACTATTTAGAAGAAATATTAGAGCATTTTAATAAATTTTTAAAATCTTTACCAATCAAAATCAAGAATAGATTTTTTGTGGCCTTTTTATTTAGTGAATTCGACAAGCCACATTTCCTTAAAAAATACAATCACCCAGTAAATATGGCAGAAGTTTACCAAATTGCATCATTGGTAATGCTACCAAGCGAGACTGAAGGACGAGGACTCCCCATCATTGAAGCTGCAGCCAGTGGTGTTCCCATTGCAACAAGAAGATATTATCCCGAAAAAGTTTTCGCCGAAGTAATTGGCGAACACCTTGAGGAAAAAGATCGATTAAAAGTTACAGAATTCCAAAATGATGTTTTTGAAAAACATTTTTTGGAAGATATCAAAAATCATCTTATATACCCACAAAAATTTAATCGTTCTGCTAAAAGTAATCAGGTCATAATCCAAAATAGATTTAGCCTGGAAAAACTTAAAAATAATCTTTTTGGAATCATAAAACAGCTTCACCTACAATTACAGTCAAATAAGAGTAATTTAAATAATGGCATAGAAGCAATCAAAGACTACAACCAATTAATTAATAAGAATAAACCATTAACAAAACAAATTATGAATACAAAAAATAGACAATACCTTCCTGGATTTGGTCAGATGTCATTCATGTTTTATTTAAAATCTTTAATAGACCCCAGTTTTTTCAGAACTGAAGAGCAACAAATTCGAGGATATTTATTTGAATTTGCAAACCACTTAGTTGAAAGCCTCGAGAAGAAGGATGTTACTAATCTTAAAAAGATGAACTCATTCTATAATAGTGTAGACAATCTATTTCATTACGTAGAAGGTGAAATTGAATTGAGGATTGATCATACCTTAGCCTATCGCCACAGAAACAAAAAAAACTACCCCCTTAGGCAGTTTACACCTCAAGAAGCAACCGGAATAATAAATTTATTATTTATTAAATTTTTTAATCCACAAGGAGCTACATTTTCAGGTATCGCTAGGCACCATTTTATAGATTGGGATATTTCAGTATCTCGAATTACAGAATCAACAACTCTAGAAATAGATCATCGAGAAGACCTTAAAAATTCATTACAAGAAAATATACCTGTAGCTATCTTTTTAAAAAGAGCAATTCGATTAGAAATGGAAACTCTAATAATATTTAGTATTAAATCTCGCCTTGGCATAGATATAGAGGTAGAACTCACAGAGAAACATCTTAAGAAATCTAAATCTATATGTCCTGTATATTTATTCAAACAAAAACTCCCGCGCGGTGATTCAGTAACGGCTTTAGGATTAAAACAATACATTAAAAATTGCACAAATTCTGAACTAAAATTAATCTATAAACATGATCTTTGTCAAATTATTCAAACGGATCAAGTTTCAGCAGGCATCCATTTTTACCAATTGGGTAAAAAAGCAATCAAAGTATTAGAAGATATTAAAAATCAAAATGGATTCATCATAACAATAGGTGAAAAATCGGCACTGATGACAGATATCATCGATATTAACAGATACCATATTGGAAAAGTTTCGCACCCTGTGTCTGCAAATATATTTGGCATCACAAAAGGAGCTGGATTTATACAATGGGTACCCGCCGGAGTACGATTTACTCTTGCTTACCCAACTCCTGTTCAAACTGGGAAGCAATTAAGTGATTTATTAAAAAGCAAAAAATTCAAATCACTTTGCAAAAAAATAGGGAAACAAAAGGTCTTAGATGAAATTTTAAAAGATGCCCAAACTATGGGTAGCCCTATAGAAGTTATTATAGATCGCTTATTATCTTCAAGCAAATCAAGCAAAAGTAAAATAGAAGACAAAGCTATTAATGGTATATATTCAGATGGATTACCGTGGGCTGGTAATCTTGCAAAAGTAATCAGCAATAAAAATAAAATGCAATTTGTGACCCAATCATCCAGCAAAGGCACAAAAACTGTTTTAAAATTTGTTGCTAATTTTGAAAAATCATCCAATAAAAAAGTTTCGATTGCTTGGAATGGAGGGTACATCTTAAATCCCGAATTAGTAGGTAAACTAGGTCTACCCGAATCTTATATAGGATCCCCTCTAGGATTAATTATTAGTGATGGGAAAATCTCATCACCTCCATTGTTTAATAAACCAGCTTTTTTAGTCCATAAAGATGGAACTCTTAAAATTGAAAGAGTCAATTGCTCAAGAGGATTTAAGATCAAAATTAAAACTAATTCATTTGAATTTGATGCTAGCCAATACAACAAGTCTCCTGTAAAAAATAAATTTGGATACTTCGATTTACAAAGCAGTAAGAATGAATTTAATAATAAATCACATTATGTTATTCGGTTATCAGGAAATACAGTCAAAGAGATTATAAAACCTGGAAATAATCTAATTAAAATAATTCCGGTAGGATTAACTTTATTAATTCCTGAGAACCAATATACGAATATCTGGAAAAACAAATTAATATTAAAAATAAATTTAAATGGATATGAAAATATTCTGCATGCTGTTGAAGCTGGCCCACTATTATTAAATAAAAATAAAATGGCAATCGACATGGAAGTCGAAGGATGGAATACAAATAACTCAATTAACACTCAAGCTGCTCGATTAGATTATCTAGATATGCGTGGCCCAAAAATAGCCATTGGATTAGATAAAAAAGGAGATTTAAGTGTTCTGACTATTAACGGAAGAATTAGAGAATCAACAGGTGCTACTCATATAGACATGGCTAATATATTACAAGAGCTTGGTATGCAATCTGCCATGGGATTTGATCCAGGCGGTAGCAGTACACTAGTAGTTGACGGGAAGACCTTAAATATTAGCCCTTATAATATTGACTATGAAAAAAACATATACGCATTACCTCCACAACCTAGAGGGGTTTCAAATGTTGTTATGGGTTATTAGGAAAAAGTAGTTATGCAAAACTCTGCCATCTTATTAATTACTTGCCCTGATCAAAAAGGGATAATTAATGCTATTACAAATTTTATTTTTAATAATGATGGCAATATTATTGATCTTGAGCAGCACGTTGATAATTCAATTAACATGTTTTTTATGAGAGTTGAATGGGAATTAGAAAATTTTCAAATTTCAAAAGAAAAATTTGATGAAACTTTCCAAGTAAATATTGCTGAATCCTATCAAATGGATTGGAAAATATTTTATTCTTCATCAACTCCAAAAATGGCATTATTTGTATCTCAGCACCAACATTGCTTTTATGAGGTAATGTCTGAATATCAATCAAACTCTTGGAAAGTTGATATCCCATTAGTGATCAGTAATCACTTAACTTTAAAAGGGTTTACAGAATCTTTAAACATTCCATTCCACCACTTTGAAATTAATAACGACAATAAAAAAGAACAAGAAAATCTACAGTTACAATTATTAAAATCCCACCAAATTGATTTTATCGTACTTGCAAGATATATGCAGATATTGTCAAAAGATTTTACAACGCAATATCCAAATAATATTATCAATATTCACCATTCTTTTTTGCCAGCATTTCCAGGTGCAAAACCATATCATTCGGCTTTTGAACGAGGTGTAAAAATCATTGGAGCAACAAGTCATTACGTCTCAGAAGAACTCGACGGTGGCCCCATCATAGATCATGATATTAGCTATGTCTCTCACAATGACAATATTCAAAGTCTTATTCGAAAAGGAAAAAATATAGAAAAACTAGTTTTATCGAGAGCCATTTGGAAACATCTATCAAGAAAAGTTCTTGTCTTCAAAAATAAAACAGTCGTATTTGAATAAAATTAATTATTTTTATCCGTCAATAACATCTAAATTAAAGGTGATTTTTTCTGATTCAACACCAATTGGAATTTTACAAATACAAACAGAATCTTTAATATCTTCATGTCTATCCGTTTTCAAATTGTAAGTATCAAATCTCTTAAAACCCCAAGAAAATTCTGCTGATGACGGAAATTTAATTCTCATTCTTTTAGAATCACATTTTTTAAATAAATTATGGTTTTCCTCAGGTTCAAACAATATCGTATCGCCAATTTCGGAAACACTTGTATTAATAATTTTATCACCCAATAAAATTGATTGATTACTACTTTTTAAAAATTCACCATAACTTAATGGTAACATGAAATTAAAGTCAATGGGATACTCATCTAACCTCGTATTGGCTTGAATTATAAGCTCCATTTCATTTTCATTATTAATTACAAAAGAGAGCAACCCTTCAAATCCACGATATTCTCGAAACAAATTTAATCCATTATCTTCAAAATTAAAATGACCACTATGAGGGATAAATTTCGACATAGGTTCTTCCAATGGATAGCCATCAAATGACATAAATTGCTTACTAAAAGTAGATAGTTCAGGATCATTCTTAGAATGACCACCATTTACAACGCAACCAAAATGATCGTTGTATATTGAAAATAAATTCTGATAGTCCAAATTCCAATGGCCTTCTGGCCTAGGAATAAATTTAAGATTGCAACAAGAAATTATCCATCCATTTTTCTTTATAAATCCAAAATTTTCGCCAAATTGATGCTTCATATCTTTGGCAGTTATAAAACCATCAGAACAATCGGAAGATTCTAAATCACCCAAAACTAAATCATTTGTTAAATTATTTAAGCTTTCACCAGAAAAAACTTCACCGTCAGATATTCGTCGCTCCAAATCTTCCATACAAACTTCATAAATTGAGCGCGATGAAGGCGAAAAGCAAAAAGCTGATATTCGTTCTTCTGCCCTATATTGAAGCATTCTACCATCTAAGATTAAATTATTTTCTAAATTTGGGAAAACCGCATAGTTATAATATTCAGCCGCAACTACAAATTGATCTCGATATTTATCGATAACATCCAAAAAATAAGCAGACTTGTGCAAAGCAGATAATGTCAATCCATTATAACCGGTTGCAGGTCCATCACACTCAGCCCAATAACCATCTGGGTGCATATCATTCATAAACTTTTCAAAAAAACTTTTTAAATAATTTTTCAAATCCGCGATACCCAAATTGTCAAATATATCCTCAGACTCAAAATATTTCGCGTAGGCACATAATCCCGATAATTCAACTGCTAAATGATTTGTTCCATAGCCAATATTTGCACTTGAAAATATAGTTAAGTTTTCCCTATTTTTTATTTCACCAAAATATGTTTTTGCAAATTCATTGATTAACAATTTTAACTCGGTCTCAAAGTCATCTAAATAATTTTTCATTAAATGGTATGTCTGAATTAATGGACACATGTGACGGCGAGAACCCGAAATAGCATTACTTCCTTTTGAGATATATTTTCTAATTAAATTTTGCAGAACATTAAGGATTTCTTCTGATTGATAATAATTATTTTTTTTACTATCATGTGTGTACAAAAATGAAAGGGCATAACATATTTGCGGATTTTCACATTCTAAAAGGGAATCATATGAATTTTTCTTTTTACAATCCGCTAATCTATTTCTCACTCCAGCTACTAACACAGATAACCACTTCATTTGAGTTCCTTTTCACCTACTATTTTTAAATATATTTTACAAATTAAGCCATATATTCATTCATATTTAATCTAACAATCTAAGAATGTTTCAATTTAGATATTGAGACAATAGTCTTTGATTTCATTGTCATTAGCGAGATTAAATATATCATTCAAAATTATTTTTAATATTGCATACTAGTAATGCAAAATAAACTTTTATACATCAGGAAATTTTATGTTAAATGGAATTGAACACATCTACAAATTAGATCCACTAGGAATCGCAATCACATCAATAGCAAGAATAGGAACTAAAATATACTGTGGGTTAACAGGTGGATCAAAATCACTGACAGTATTTGACATCGAAAAAAATGAGTTTACTGAAACATTCAATGTTTTCCCTTGGATAGATGATAATCCACAATTAGTTCTAAGAAAAATTCACAACTCCTTAGGAGCACTACAAGACGGTAATATTCTTTTCGGTGAAGGTATTCTATATAACTGGGATGGCATTCCATTCGAACTTAAAAATGATGGTAATACTGAAGACATGCAAAATAGAAGATTGCAAGCTGAACTACCACGACTTAATTTAGAAGAATGCGGGCCAAGTAACATGGAGACCTTCGACTTAACATGGTTAAAAGGTGGTAAAATTCTTTTATTTAAGCCTGATACAAAAAATATTGAAGAAATTGGTCAATTACCTGCAACTCTCTATTCTCAATCAATGGTAGTCGATCCTGTAAATAGAAAAGCATACGGACATACCATTGGAAATTGCCAATTTTTTGAAGTCGATATTGATAAAAAAACAATCAAGAATCATGGCCGAATTTCAACTTGGGCATTTCACAATATGGTCGTGAAAGATGGAATTGTCTATGGTGCATGGATAGATTTTGATCTGGAAGCTAAATTAAGAGTTCTTAGGTTTGATCCTAAAAAAGGATTCGTAGAAAGATTAAATAACGTTTTACTCAATGATCCTGGTGAAAGAGTTCAAGGAAATAAAGGTATAGACCAATGGTTGGTACATTCGAGTGGTCAAATATATGTAGGAATTGCAGGGACAGGCATTCTTTATCAATTTAATGAAGAGAAATTAAATTTAACTGAAATAGGTCGAGTTGGCCAAGGCGGCAGAATCACAAGTTTAGATGAAGATGAAAATGGACGCGTAATCTTTACAGGTGGATTTCCTAAAATGAGTATTGGACGATATGATCCCGAATCAGGAAAGTTAGAAGATTTTGGCCCCTTAACAGAGAAGTATGATAAGATTTATTTTCATGGTTCCACTTACTATGATAAAAAATTATATTTAGCAGAAACAGATTCAGGAGTAGCAAGTTTATGGGAAGTTTCACTCCCTTAAATTTTTAATAGATTTAATATTCATATTATATAAAATGTCTGGCCAACAATTGCCCGATTAGCTCAGTTGGCTAGAGCAACTGACTCTTAATCAGTGGGTCGAAGGTTCGAATCCTTCATCGGGCATTTCCTTTAAAACTAAAAAGTATTAAGCTACGAAAAATTAATAAATCGAGCTTTTATTATCTGCCACCTCAAATCATTCTTCTCTTCAATAAACTTTTCTAAGTTAGAACTAGCAGACCCTTCAATTATTTCTTGATCCGTCATTCGAAATAAAATCGAATCAACTGTTTCAAGACAATTAGAATAAGTTGATTTTATTTTTTCACGCAATCGATTAATCTTTGATCTACTACTATATGACCTCATTGCCAAATAGGCCAGATACAAAGAGAAAGGTGCCCAACTACCAAAATAAATTAAATTATTACTTTGTGTATAGAAGACATAACCTTGAGCACAAAAAATTATCAATAACATTAACATTAGGATAGTCATATCAATACCTCGCCAGAGCGCTGGTCCAAACCATTTCCTAAAACCACTACTCGAAGTCATGTATGCGAAATATTCTTCATAGTTCACGGCTTTAAAAGGACCTCTAGCCACATGACAAACTTCATGAGAAATAATTTCGTTTCTAGAATATATCCAATATTTTATATTTTTTAGGAAATGTTTTCTTAATTGAAATATTGTAAAAAGCCCATCCTTTAAATAGATTCCATCTTCATCTTCAAAAGTAATGGCACCACCCCCATGATAAAAGAGCATCCCTGAACTTGAAAAAAAAGAAGGTGGATAATCCATAATAAAACTATATTTATCTTTTGATTGATTTTGACATTCTAACAAAACATCTATAGGGATAAGTTCTTCTTTGTCATATTTCAAATCTTCAATTTGATAGAAACCTTTTTCAGCTATTTGAGATTCAACATCTTCTTTTAATTTTTTAATCGCAGAAACACGTTTTTCAAATTGCTCAACAGTCTCATCCGGCGCAGGGATATAACCTTTTTTATCTAACTCAATATATTTTTCTATATTTTCTTTCATAATAAAAACAATTTTCAAGCTTGACTGGCAACATAATCAGCCAGAACTCTTACACCAAACCCAGTGGCACCTTGACCATCATAAAGATTTGAATCAGACTCTGCTTTCATTGTACCAGCAATATCTAAATGCGCCCAAATTGTATTTTTAACAAAATGCTCTAAAAACAATGCTGCCGTAATGGAACTCCCACCCTTTGAACCCGTATTTTTTCTATCAGCAATATAACTTTTTAAAGAATCTCTATAATCATCTTCTAATGGCAACCGCCAAAGTTTTTCACCGGTTTTCGCTGATGCTTGCAATAAAGAAGAAGCAAGGTCATCATCGTTTGACATTAACCCAGCCATCGATGTACCTAAGGCAACTACAATAGCACCCGTAAGAGTTGCAACATCAATCATAGCATCGGGCTTCTTCTTTGAGCCCCAATACAAAGCATCAGCAAGAATAAGACGACCTTCAGCATCAGTATTATTAACTTCAACCGTAGAACCGTCGGACATACTTAAGACATCGTCCACGCGATAAGAGGTACCATCTGGCATATTTTCAACAGAAGGAATTAATGCCGTTACTTGCACATTAGGCTTCAACTCTGTAATTAAATTCATTGCTCCTATGACAGCAGCAGCCCCACCCATATCCATTTTCATATTTACCATTCCACCGCCAACTTTAATACTCAATCCACCACTATCAAAAGTAACACCTTTGCCCACTAGAACAATGTGCTTCTTTGCTTTTGATGGTTTGTAGTTTATCTCAATGAGAACAGATTTTTTAGAGGATCCTTGGCCTACACCTAGAATTCCACCCATCTTATTTTTTTTAAGCCAGGCTTCATTGTGAACATTTACCTTGACGTGAGGTTTTTTGAATTTTGATTTTACAATTTTTCCCAATGACTCTGGAAACAATGCCGCAGGCATTTCATTAATCAAATCTCTAGCAAAATAAACTGACTCTACAGCTTTGTTAGATCTTTTAAATGCATTAGCGGCGACATTGCTTTTTACATTACAAATAAAAGAGACGTCAACAGTGTTTACATTTTTTTTAGCATCAGACTTATATTTTTGAAAAGAATAACAAGGAAGTGAGATGCCTTCCACAATTGCTTCGAGATCATCGGCACTAATTGTTTCAGAAAAAGCTACTTGAGCCTTTACACTTTTACGTTTTTCTCGTCTAAATATTCTACCAAGATTTGATGCTGCTCTACGTAAGACTTCGGAATTTTTATCTTTTTTATAACCGACTATCACATAATGCGAAACTGACTTTTTTTCAATAACGGGCATCAATAAAACGCTACCATTTTTAAATTCATAACAATCATTCTTTATTAATACCTCCAATGATTCTTTAATATTTTTCGAAAATTTCGAATTCTTTAATGATTTTAATCCATCACAAAAGAGCACATCATATCCGCCAGCAACAGCCACATTTTTATTTTTCACACTAAATTTATAATTCAAGGTCATTCCCTTTCTACCAATATTGATTTTCTGTAAAGCTCAAAGATTATAGTATTCTAATCAAATTTGAATATTTTTATTTTTAATAAAAGGTGCAATTTCACCATTCACTTTAATAAGCAATCGCGACAACATTCATTCAGATTTTATAAACTAAAAAATTTACTAAATTTGAGTAAAACCAGGTAAAATTTTAATTTAACATATTATACTGTCATCGAATATGTTCTAGTCGTTAAAATTATACTGTTGATTCATACTTAAAGTGGGACAAGTAAATGAAGTCTAAAATATTTTTAATGTTAAGCATTTTCTACTGCGCAACCATTATATTATATGCCAAAGAACAAGCCGCATTATCCAAACCAGGTGCTGATTTCTTAAAAGGTTTAGCCTTTAGTATTCAAATACTTCATGCTACTCCTATGGATCAAAAATATGAAAAGGAAATCAAAAGAATCAGAAAAATAGGATATCGAATATTAACACAAACATCAGATAGTAGACCGATAACATTTCATATTTTAAAAGACCCTTCAGTGAATGCATTTGCCTTACCCGGAGGATTTATTTTTATCACTGAAGGTATGATAAAGTTAAAACTAGATGACGATGAAATGGCTCATTTATTAGGTCATGAAATTGCACACGTAGTTAAGGATCATCACTCAAAAATGACCACTAAATTAACAAAAGCCACCATTCTAAATTCACTGTTTTCAGTTGCGCTTCAATTTGCAACCATCTATAATGCAGGTAAAGATAATAAAAATACTTATACAAAAGATGCTCGCGAAAGCAGACAAAAAGAAATATATTCAGGTTTAAAAGCAGCTTACACTTTACCTCAAATTTCACAAATACTCTATGCTTTAAAATACACAAGAGCGTTAGAAACAGAGGCCGATTCATATGGCAAAATGTATGTCACTAAAGTGGGCTATTCTCCGAATGGTGCCTCCAAATTATTCAAGCGTTTATCAAAAACCGACAACAATAAAATTGGAAATATATGGCGCTCACACCCTAAAATGCTGGATCGAACCGCAAAGGCTATTATTTCAGAGCCACACAAACCCATAGTGTTAAAACAAGAAACTATCCTTATTCTAAAAACAAGAATCCAAAAGAACTTACTCTCAATTATTGAATATTTTTTTATTTTACAAAAAAATGAATTAGCGAAGAAAAAGAAAATGAATCTCGCCAAAGTTGGATCAACCTATTTTAAAATCATCTATTTAGCAAAAATGATTCAAGACATCAACTCCGATAGTTCTGAAGCAAAAAAGGCGCGTGAAATTATTTATCAAGAAGAATTATTAAAAAGTTCTTTTAGTCGATCGAAAATTGATTGGGGCAAACTATACACACTGTTTAAATCAAAAGAGCCTAGCCATGAACTATTGCCACAGATTGCCATTGAAGCTAAAAAACAAAAATCGGACTTACTCCTATCAATAGAAAACAAAAATGCCGGCATTCCAATCATCAAATCTTTTATCAAGAACTTTCCTCAATATCCATCAATTTCAAAAATATATGAATTATTAATTCAATCCTATATCATAAATAAAAACTATTCCAGAATTCCTGACTATTTTTTCATTGCATTGGAAAAAAACAAATCTGGAGATAATAAAAAGTTATCTCGCCTAACAGCGCGATATATTCCTCACTGCAAAAAACCCTATCAATTATATTTAATGGTTACCGCATTAAAAAATAAAACAATAACTGAAAAGGCGATTAAACAATACGAAAAAATTATTACTAAGTCAAATGACCTTCAAGAAATTTATTTGATCATTAACGAAAATAAAAGTCTGAAATTAAAAAAAGATAAAAACGAATATATAAAAGATACGGTTAAGAAACTTTACACAAAAGCAAAATTATTCGAAGTGCAAGATAAAAAAGGTGATGCGTTAAAAATATATAGCCAAATATTAACCTATGGGAAAATCTCCCCACTCTATAAAGAGGTTCAAATATCTTTTCAAACTTTAGAATTCAGATAAAAGAAAATAATATTATCTAATCAAAGATTTTTATTTATGCGATAAAATTCTCTTTTCCAAAACTGATTCCCTATTATACTTGAAAAGAAAAAGTCCTTCCTCTAAATTGAAAATAATATTTAATGACTAGAAAAGTTTATCAAGATTATTTAGCGCATCTCGATGCATATTTATTAAATGGAGTCAATGAAATTGGGGCCCAATTTCAAAATAAAAATGAGATAGAATTAATTCCATCGCTTGGGAATATCACATCCGATTTATTAATTATTCATGAAGGCCCAGCCTATCACAATCATTCTGCATTTCTATCAGATGAAGAGACTACCTCATTGTCAAAAATATTAAATTCAATCAACAAAAGTATAGAAACTACCTACATCACTTGCATAAATAAATCTAAACAACTAAACAAACAGGAACTTAAAAACCTAATCTTGAAAGAGATAGAATCTTCTTCATCAAATGTAGTATTATGTCTTGGGGCAAAGACGTCACAGTTTATGCTAGAAGACAAACTAAAATCATATCAGGATTTAAGTACATGGGATGAGCTTGTAACAAATAATAAAACCGTTAGTATCGTAACGATCCCTTCTTTATCAGAAATGAAAGCTGATCCTTCTCTGAAGAGACCCGCCTGGGAACAACTTAAAAAACTATCGTCGCATATACAATAACCTTAGCATATATCAAGCAATCTAGATTCTTATTGAGAATCAATGAGACTTATCTATAATCCCACACCGTTTTTACCAATTAATTCTAATAAAACAGGACTAAAAAATGTCAGAGACTCGTGTCAGAATTGCACCCTCTCCCACTGGTGATCCACATGTGGGAACAGGCTATATTGCATTATTCAATTATTGTTTAGCTAAAAAAGATGGGGGTAAATTCATATTAAGAATTGAAGATACTGATCAATCGAGATGTTCAAAAGAATCTGAAAATATGATTTTTGATTCACTAAGATGGTTAGGGCTGGAATGGGATGAAGGTCCAGATATTGGTGGCGAATATGGCCCTTATCGCCAATCAGAGCGATTAGATATTTATAAAAAATATGCCAATGAATTAGTTGAAAAAGGTCATGCCTATCAATGTTTTTGTTCCAAAGAACGATTGGATCAAATTAGAAAAGTTCAAACTTCTGCAAATAGACCTACGGGTTATGATGGACAATGTCGCCGACTATCTTCTGAAGAAGCAAAATCTAAAATAGATAATGGTGAAGCACATGTCATTAGAATGAAAATTGATCGGACAGATGGAGCACAAACTTCTTTCTATGACGAAATTAGAAAAAAAGATATCTGCTATCAAAATAAGGAAATTGATGATCAAGTAATATTAAAAGGTGATGGATTTCCGACCTACCATTTAGCAAGTGTTGTTGACGACTATCTCATGAAAATCACCCATGTCATCAGAGGGGAAGAATGGATGACATCAACACCAAAACATATTTTGCTTTATCAATACTTTGGCTGGGATATTCCTAAATTTGCACACTTATCTTTACTACGAAATGCTGATAAAAACAAATCAAAAATCTCTAAAAGAAAAAACCCTGTTTCATTGACTTGGTTCAGAGCTTGTGGTTATATGCCCCATGTTATGATAAATTTTTTCGCTTTAATGGGATACCATGCTCAAGATGAAGAAAAATTCACAATCGATACAATTACAAAATCTTTTGATTTTAATAATTTTGGTACTAGTTCTCCTGCTTTTGACTTCATCAAGCTGAATAATTTAAATGGCTTATATTTGAGAGAAGGATCTCAAGAAGAGTTTATAAGCTATATTTGTCAAAAAGATAAAGACCAAGCCGATTACTTGAAGAGCATTTTGGCCATCATTCAAGAAAGAGTTGATCAAGACCATCCTTTTCAATATTGGGTAGAGACATTTTTTAAAAGAGCCTTAGTTTACTCAAAAGAAGAATTTGATGCCATCAAAAGAGAACCTGCTGAAATCAGTAAAGTATTAAAAGATTTAGCAAAATACCTTGAAAAATTACAAGTTACCAATGAGCAAGAGCTTAAAGAAGCGATTATGGGGTTTCAAGAGAAATCTGGTTTTTCATCAAAACAATATATGATGACGGTTAGAGTTTCTACTTTAGAAAAAAAATATTCACTTCCTTTATTCGAATCACTTTGGGTCATCGGCAAAGACGGCGTAACTCAAAGACTAAAACAAGCAAAAGACTTTTTAAATCAAAAATAAAGTCTATACTCTTCAAATCACCAGATAATTTAAAGTTTATCTGGTGACCCATTCTACCATACTCCCCCCAACAATATTATTAGGATAATACTGATGACAATATTTCCAAGAAAAGCCACGCCAAAAGATAAATATGGATTCCCTCACTACGAAGCAATCAAAGAAAAAAATGAGAATTACGAAAAAAATTATCAAAAATTATTGGATCAACGTGTTATTGATAGAGAAAAAGTATTCAAAAAATTAAAAGGAGAAGCAAAAAAGAAACATCTAGAAAAACAAAAAGAAAGCATTGCAAATTTATTTTCTTTAACTATTAAAAAAACTTCTTCTTTCAAAAAAAGCAAAACCTACTTAAAGGTGTTGTTCAAAACTACTATATCAAATAAAAAGAACACCATAAAGAAAACGGTTTACGGTATATATTACAATGATATCCAAGTCACAACCTTTCAAGAATTCAGAGCTACAAATATCACAAAACCACTTAAACCCATCTTATGCTTACCTAGTACAGGACCAAGTTTTACAGGTATTCAAAGTCAAACAGATTTACTAAATGAATGTGGTTTCGATTTAGCTTTAGCAGGCTTTTCAGTAATCTTACCTGAATTAAATTCATTGGTGGAGATATCAACAACTACCAATAAAAAATGGATTATCAAAGGCTCAAATAGTTTTTCAGAAGCATTAAAAGAACTTGAACCAATTCTTTCGGGCATTCAACTTACGCCTGGGATTGAAAACTTACCCATACATGTAATGGGCAAAGAATTTGGGGCCACACTTGGTATTTTTTTAGCCATAATAGATTCAAGAATACAATCTCTCTCAATAAATAATCCTACCTTTATTGAACCGACCTTTACGCATGAATCTTTACTAATACCAAAATTTAACCAAACAGCTGACATGAATTATCTCTTCGCATTATTATTTGGTAAAAAAATATTGATTAATAATCTTAGCACACTCTATAATAAATCTAAAATTAAATTAAATAAAAACGTAAGTCTTGCGAATGGAAATAATTTTATTAAAAGTTCTATTCAACTATTAAGAACTCAAAAGATATCATCGCCAGAAAATAAATACTTCTACCATTATAAATCTAAACCAGAACGACTCTTTAATATTTCCCATATCAAAACAAAGAGTGAGTGGCAAAAAAATAGAACTAAATTAGATAAAAAATATAGAGAACTCTTAAATATCCCGAACAAACCAAAAGCTATTTCTATAAATTTAATATCAGAAAATAAATTTAAAGATCATACACGCTTTGAATATCATGTACAAACAAGTCCAAACACCATGGCAAATATGACCATTCACAAACCAATAAATGCGGCTAAAAAATTACCCGTCATTTTATCTTTACCTGGAAGCGGAAGTGATGTGGCTGCCAATTATAATCGATATGCCCATGAGATTGTAGAAAAAGGTTGGATTTGTGTCACCATTGATGCACGTGTTGCCATTTATGATTTTCATCCACAAATCATGGAGAAAACATCTTTAATCGCTCAAGGAATTTATGATATTCTTTGTTGTACCGATGAAGTTTTCAAAAGAAATGATGTTGATACGAAAAGAGTTGCCTGCATGGGAATCTCTCAAGGCGGAACACACTCATGGATGCTAGCCGCATTAGACCAAAGAATAGTAGCAAGTGTACCAGTGTGTGGCACCTGCACATATAAATCTGTCTGCGAAGAACAGGTTACAGAATATTATGGAGGTAGCGGAAAAAGTTTTCTAGACAGTCATAGTATTTATTATTATATTCCTGATATGATGTGTTATGCAGATCAACAGGATTTATGTGCTTTGATTGCTCCTAGAAATCTAACCATCATTGGCGGCACCTATGATAATTGTTTTCCACTAAGCGGCATGAGAGAGGCATCAAAAGATCTAAAACATTTTTATAAAATAATGGGTGTTTCAAATAATTTTAAATACATCGAGTTTGAAGGGCCACATAGCATACCACCGTTTGCCAGAAAAAAAGCCTATCAGTTTATAAATTCTGTTTTTAAAAAGGTGAAATAGACATCAAACCTTTTTTAATTTACAATTTCAACAAAGTCATCGGTTAATTTTATCAATGAAATTAATCGCTGATTAAGGTCATCTTGTATTGCTTTATAATCTTCTTTGCCGATTAAGTTATTATTCTCATAAGGGTCTTCTGTTAAATCAAATAACATCCAAGGCCTCATATTTATTTTATCACCTTTAACACAATATTTAAACTTCTCAGTACGAATGGCTCTCCAGCCTTCTAAATAAAAATCAGCATTAGGTCTATGTTCAGCTACGAATTCCAATAATACTTCATTTCGTTCAACATTAGTATCACCAATCGAAATATGAGGTGCAAAATTATAACCACAAATTTTCCGATCAACTTTTAAATCTGCTAAACCTAATATTGTTGGAAATAAATCTTCTGAATTTGTAGGGGCTGATATTTTAACATTATTCACATTCGTTCTAGGGTCATAGACAATAAATGGTATTCCAACTGATTCTTCGTATGGCCATTGTTTTCTTTGCAACCCATGTGAACCATGTAAATCTCCATGGTCAGAAATAAATACAATAATGGTGTTGTCATCAATTGACATTTCTTTCAATACTTCATTAAGTCTACCTACATTCTCATCTAAGTTTTCAATCATTGCGTAATAATTTCTTAAATCAGATATATATTTATCATATTTATTATCATCAGGAGAAACAAAATTATCTCTTAATTTAATAGCTTTATTCTTCCACTTGGCTTCAAATTTTGGAGGAGCAATATAGGGATCATGTGGTGGCTCGACTGAAATGACCATACAAAATGGTTTCTCAGTATTTTTAATTTGGGTTATACCAAGGTCAAACATACCATCCGTTTGATAGCCTTCAAGTTTGATTGGTTCAGGATCATCATCCTCAAAGTAATAAGTATCATAGGGCCTATTTCTAACCTCGAATCCTAGCCATTTTTTCCAGCGCCCTTGATGAGCTTTTTTAATTGGACTTTTACCAACCTCTTCAGGTTTTCCTAGCACTCTACCTGATCCGCCAGCCAAATGCCATTTCCCAATGTAAATAGTTTCATAACCGTTTTTATTGAATTCATCAGCCATGGTTGGTTCACTAGGTGACATACACCATTCAATTCCAGGAATTTCTCTGGTATGGGCATACTCACCTGTCATTAATGTAAATCGAAAGGGAACACATATAGGATAAGTCGAACAAGAGTTTTCAAACATGACTCCATTTTGAGCCAAAGAATCTATATTTGGAGTTGAAATATCGGTATTTCCATAACAGCCTAAAGCCTGTCTTCTTAATTGATCACTTAAAACAATAATTATATTTGGCTTTGATTTCATTATTTATTTCTTTAATAAAAAAATAAGCTGAAAGCTTGTTTTCCATTCCCGGAAACCACTTTTTCAATTACCTCTTGTGGATATTTAGGCATACCCCTTGGGGTTTTTCTCTTGCCAACGCCAAGAACTTTCAGCCATATCTTTCAAATTATATTGAGCTGTCCAGCCAAGTTCCTTTTCAGCTAAAGTTGAATCGGCGACAACTTCACCAACATCACCTGCTCTTCTTGGGCCGACAACAACTTTTATATCTTTCTTCGATACTTCACGAATGGCATCAATCATTTCTTTTACACTAACACCCGAACCTGTACCTAAATTATAAATAAATAAGCCTTTATCCTTGTCGAGTTTTTCAAGAGATTTAATATGCCCAAGAACAAGATCAACAACATGGATATAATCCCGAACCCCTGTGCCATCAATTGTATCATAATCATCACCAAAAATGGTAACGTGATCTCTTACTCCAATAGCTGCTTGGGTAACAAATGGTAATAAATTATTCGGAACGTCATTAGGTGATTCGCCTATATCTCCAGAAGCATGTGCACCTACTGGATTAAAGTACCTGAGAATTACGATATCCCAATTTTTAGCTTTTTGAATATCTTTTAAGATAAATTCAATCATATATTTTGTTCTACCATATGGATTGGTATGACCTAATTTCGCTGTTTCGCTAATTGGATTTTTTT
This sequence comes from Planctomycetota bacterium, assembly GCA_002746535.1. GTDB lineage: Bacteria > Planctomycetota. The sequence continues at coordinate 26,745 of NVWA01000026.1, read as the reverse complement.
CTGGCTCGCCATACACAGTTGCAGAGGACGAAAATACAATTTTTCTAACACCGGCTTTTTCCATTTCATCAAACAAAACCAAACTGCCAACAACATTATTTTCATAATACTCTATAGGTTTCTCATTGGATTCACCAACTGCTTTTAAACCGGCAAAATGAATAACTGAATCGATGGAATGATTTTTAAAAATTGTAGCAAGACCTTGTCTATCCCTTAAATCCGTTTCATAAAAGGTAAACTCTTTTCCTGTCAGAGTCTTAACTCTGTCTAAAGATTCTTTGGAGCTGTTGCAGAAATTATCTAGAATAACTACTTCATAATCGGCACTTAGTAATTCGAGAACGGCATGACTTCCAATATAACCAGCACCACCTGTAACCAAAATTGTTTGGGACATATTCTTTCCTATAGTTTTTTAGGAAAAGTATAAATAAATATAATGGATTTAAAAGAGAGAAATCAAAAAAAAAGGAGCCTTATAAAAGGCTCCTGATTCATGAAAGTAGTATAAATTATTGTAACAGAGCTAATACTGACTGCGAACTTGCATTCGCTTGAGACAGTATAGATGTACCAGCTTGAACAAGAATCTGTGCCTTCGTAAACGCAGCAGTTTCTGTAGAGAAGTCTAAATCTCTGATCAAACTTTCAGAATTGGTGATATTCTCTATTGAAGCACCAAGACTGTTTATATTTGTTTCAAGGGTATTTGTTTGGAAAGCACCCAAACGAGCTCGAATAGATGCAATATCTGTGATCGCTTCATCTATAATTCTAACGGCTTGGTCAGAATTTGTAGATAAATCGTTAACACCACCAGATTTTACACTTGAAAGACGACCTTCTCTAACACCTATGTTATAAGAATTCGTACTATCAATACCAACAGACTCTTGATTATTAGGGTCAGTAAATGCACCTAATTGGAACAAAAGTCCTTCACTATTCAAACTAAAAGTACCTGTCGCATCAGCAGTGATACCTGTAACTTCTGTACGAGCAGCATCTCTACCTGTAACTCCGATAGCACTACGACCTGTGGCTGTATTAAAGTCAAAAGTTAAATCACCTGTGAATACTGATGTATTTCCGGATAATCTTCTCCCTGTACCTAATGCAACCGCGCCAAGAATTGTTCCTTCGACATCAGCACCTTTATCAGAAGCTGTTGTAGCAGAATTTGATGCAGAGGCAATACTACCAAGTAAAGTACCATCACCATCGATATCTTGAATTCTTACAGATTGACTTGACCCAACTTCTGTACTTGCAAAAGTAATAGTGTTTGATGATGCATCAACACGAGCGGTAACACCCGTATTTTCATTTAAAGCATCAATCGCATTAGCAATTTGCGTCAAAGAAGAACCTGCTGAAAATGAAATTTGTTGTGAGCCTCTAGAACCTGATATTTGTAACGTAGTATCCTTATCTAGCGCTGCTGCCCCAACATCAATTGAAACTTCAGCAAATTCTGCTAAAGATTTAATTTCATAATCTATGGTTCTTGAAGTTGCAGAGCCTAATTGAACTCTACTTACATTGAGCTTGTCAATTGAAGAAGATACACCACTGACTTCAAAACTCGCTGAACCATTCAAAAGCTTTTTACCGGCATATTGAGTAGTATCTGCAATCCTATCGATTGAATTGATTGCAGAGTCCACCTCAGCCTGGTTCGCATCTAATTGGTCCTGATCTGTCGTACCTAAGTTTGACGAATCAATTGCCAGCCTTCTGACCGAGCTTAAAAGAGAATTCACCTCGTTTAAAGCACCTTCAGCAGTACCTATTACATTTGTTGCTTTTTGAGAGTTTTCAACTGCCTGTTTCAAACCGACAATTTGTGCTCTCAATTGTTCACTGATAATTAATCCAGCTGGACTATCAGCACCCTTGTTTATTCTAAGACCTGATGACAATCTTTCTAACGAATTTGAAAAAGCTCTGTTAGATTGACTTAATTGTCGACCAGCCTTAATGGAATTAATGTTATTGACTATTCTTAGTCCCATTACTCATCCTCCTTGATTTAAAATTCGGCATCCTTGCCTGGTTATTTTTTCCCAGCATCTCCTATAGTAAAATTAAATTTCAGCTAAAAAACCAATCCGCTAACTTTATCGTACTGCAAACAGATAAATATTAATGAATGAACTAGAAATTATGAATTATGTAGGAGAATCATCTTTTAAGAAAAAAAGACTAAAGCTATAAAGATTTCAAATAGAAAATAATGAGGCCAAAAGCCCCATTATTTTCAAATCAAGGATACTAACTTAATAATGTTAATATAGATTGAGCACTAACATTCGCTTGCGCCAAAATCGAAGTACCAGCTTGAACCAGTATCTGAGATTTTGTAAAGTCAGCTGTCTCTGTAGCAAAATCCAAGTCTCGAATTCTACTTTCAGAGGAAGTAATGTTTTCAATGGCAACACCTAAACTACTAATATTTGTTTCTAAGGTATTCGCCTGAAAAGCTCCTAATCGAGCTCTAGTTGTTGAAACATCAGTTATCGCTTCATCGATAATTTTTACAGCTCGGTCGGCATTAGTTGATAAATCATTTGCACCACCAGATTTTAATGATGATAATCTACCATTTTGCACACCAAGATTATAGGAACCAACACTATTGATACCTACAGACTCTTGATTATTAGGATCAGTAAATGCTCCTAATTGAAACAAAAGCCCTTCACTTTCAACGGTAAAACTACCCGTCGCCGTTGCGGCCAAAGCAGCATCAGGTTCAACTCTTGCAGCATCACGACCAGAAATACCTTCTAGAGGATTTGAAGCCGTCGCTGTAGATGTGCCTGCTGCCGTAGCATAATCAAAACTGATTGAACCAGAAAATACTGGAGTATTAATAGTTAACCTTCTACCAACTCCTTGCGCCGATGCACCATTAATAGATCCAGCTATATCAACACCTCTATCAAATGCAGAAGTAGTCGCATTTGAAGCCGTTGATTGGCCACCTATTAAAAATCCATCACCATCAATATCTTCTATTCTTACAGATTGCCTACTTCCAACATCAGTAGAAGTAATTGCTATTGAAGTCGCTGTACTTCCAATACGAGCTGTTACACCTGTATTTTCATTAAGAGCATCAATTGCATCAGCAATTTCCTGTAAAGTTGAGCCAGAAGCAAAACTAATTTGTTGCGATCCATTCGCACCAGTAATTTGAATAGTTGTATCTGCATCCAATACAGCCACACCTACATCAATTTCTACTGCTGCAAATTCTGCCGCTGAGGTAACTTTATAATCAACAGTTTGAGAAGTACCATTTCCCAATTGGACCCTGTTAATATCAAGTTTCTCAATACTTGTTCCAACATTCGATACATCAAAACCGGCCGAACCATTCAATAGCTTTTTACCAGCATATTGAGTAGTATCTGCAATTCGATCAATTGAGTTAATCGCCGAATCTACTTCAGCTTGATTTGCATCTAATTGATCTTGATCAGTCGTCCCTAGGTTTGCAGAATCAATGGCTAAACGTCTGACAGATAATAGTAAACTATTAACTTCATTCAAAGCCCCTTCTGCAGTACCTATTACGTTGATTGCTTTTTGAGAATTATCAACGGCTTGTTTTAAACCGGTGATTTGACCTCTCAATTGCTCACTAATAATCAAACCAGCTGGTGAATCAGCACCTTTGTTAATTCTAAGACCTGATGAAAGTCTTTCTAAAGATGTTGAAAAATTAGCATTTGATTGTGATAGTTGTCGACCCGCTTTAATCGAGTTGATGTTATTAATTAATCGCAGTCCCATGACTGTTATCCTCCTTGATAAAAAGTTTTGGCGTCCATGCCAAAAAAACCCAAGCTAATCAAGTGTTCCCAAACACCCGAAAAGCAACCGCACTAGATAAAATCCCAATAACATCTAATGCAAATACGAGTATTTCTGAATGAACAGAACTATCCCGTATCAAAATACTTATTCGGCTCTTATCGACTTTAACTTTAGTCTATTTTTTTAAATATTGAAAAAAGTTTGATTTTAATAATTCAAAACATTTAGAATTTATTGTATCTTACTGCAATGTAATTATTTAATGTAAAAATTGACCGAAATAAATCATGAAAAATAATAAATTTTTTTATAAAATATAAGGGTAAATATTTAAAATAAATACTATTTTCTTCAATTAATTTGGGAAATTAAATATTCAATTTGGCATTTATTTAGGAGAACAAGTTTCAATAATTACAGGTCAATAAAAAAATCATTTCCCTTATCATCGCAGATTATAAAGGCAGGAAAATTCTCAATCGTAATCTTTCTAATCGCTTCCATACCAAAATCCTCAAAGTCAATTACTTCAACTTTTTTAATATTTTCTTCAGCTAATATGGCAGCTGGTCCACCAATAGAACCTAAATAAAACCCCCCATATTTTTTACAGGATTCTCTTACAACTTCAGAACGATTACCTTTAGCAAGCATTATCAACGACCCGCCATTCGCCATGAACTGCTCAACATATACATCCATTCGTCCAGCTGTCGTGGGACCAAAACTACCACTTGGTTTGCCTTTGGGTGTTTTAGCCGGACCCGCATAATAAATAGGATGATTCTTAAAATAATCGGGCATTGGCTCACCCGCATCCAATAATTCTTTGATTTTAGCATGCGCCATATCACGAGCAACAATCAATGTCCCTGATAAACTTAAACGGGTCTTAATAGGATGCTTTGACAATTCTTCTAAAATGTTTTCCATTGGCTGATTTAAATCAATCTCTATCGGGGCAATAATTTTGGTTTCTTCTTGTGGAATGAATTGACTAGGATTCTTTTCAAGCTGTTCTAAAAAGATGCCATCCCTAGTTATTTTAGCTTTTATATTTCTATCGGCACTACAACTTACCCCCATACCAACCGGACAAGATGCCGCATGACGTGGCAATCGAATCACCTTAACATCATGTACAAAATATTTCCCACCAAACTGCGCACCTACTCCAGAATCGATGGCGATTTGATGTATTCGCTCTTCCCATTCAACATCTCTAAACGCACGGCCTTCTTTATTTCCACATATAGGTAAACCATCCAAATAACCTGCTGAAGCTAATTTCACAATCTTTAAGTTTGTTTCAGCTGATGTTCCCCCAATCACAAATGCTAAATGATAAGGTGGGCAAGCTGACGTTCCAATTGATTTAATTTTTTGTGCAAAGAATTCAGCTAACGAAGTTTCATTTAATAAAGATTTTGTTTCTTGATATAAATATGTTTTATTAGCAGACCCACCACCCTTTGCCAAAAATAAAAAATTATACTCTTCACCTTCGGTAGCATAAATATCAATTTGAGCGGGTAAATTATTTCCTGTATTTTTTTCGTCTATCATAGAAATAGGAGCTATTTGAGAATACCGTAAATTATTATCTTGGTAAGTTTGAAAAATCCCTTTTGATAAATATTCCGCGTCATTAAAATCAGTCCATACTCTTTGCCCTTTTTTAGCCATTACAATAGCGGTACCTGTATCCTGACAACTAGGCAATTCACCTCGAGCAGCAATCTCAGCATTTTTTAATAAATTTAACGCCACGAATTTATCGTTATCTGATGCCTCATGATCATCTAGGATAGAAGCTAATTTCTTAAGATGTGCATTTCTTAAAAAAAAGGAGACATCCTTCAATGCCTGTCTAGCTAAAAGCTCTAAGGCTTCCTTCTCAACTTTCAATACCTTTTTGCCGTCAACTTCTATTGTGGAAATATATTCGCTACTAATTTTCTCATAGATCGTATTATCACCATCTAATGGTAGTGGCTCTTGATAATTAAAAGTCATTGAATTCTCCTACACCTAACTTTAAAAAAAGTAATTATTGATTGCAGCCATAAAACGACTCTTTTTTATCTGCAAAACAAGAAGACTATAATCATAAGAATCAACAGAAAATATTCAATAAAGAATACCGTCTATATGTCACAGCATTCTCCATCTTAATCTTATTTCTAAAAATTAATGAAAATAAAAATGAGTGCTTATTGCAGAGAATAATAGCAATTCAATCGATTAATTATCATAAATGGAACCGATTCGTCGTTTTCATTTAATTGATTATGATAATTATTATCTAATCCAAATTCAGTTACAGATTGAAGTTCTTCTGAAAATGTGATCGATTGAAAATTTGCATCAAAACTTTTTATGGAATCAATAACCTTAAGAAGTGGCTGGATATTGTCATGTTTTAAATAAAATATTCCACAGGCAATATTCTCATGGTTATTTAAACATTTGGTAATTGTTTGATGAAGACAATCAGTTCCACGACAAACATATAATTTAACATTCTGCCACCTAGGTATTTTGAATTGAAAGTAACTTCCATGTTCATTTTCTAATATTTTACCAGGATCCAGTTTAAGTATTTTTTCTAAATGTTTTGAATCATCTATGTTGGTCATCAAATTTCTATTTATTTGTTTTGGACAATTCTTATTTCTCCATAACGGCATTTCAGCGATGAATAAATTTCTTATTTCAGAAAGAAAAATATCATCATTACTATCGTCTTCTTTTAAAACTTTTTCAAAATCCATGGCCACAGCCAAAGTATTTCGACAACGACATGCTCTTAAAAAAAGTAATTTAGTGCCTTTGAATCGTTTAGGGGTACCAAGATTATCTTCAGCAAACCAGTCGCTAAAATCATAGTAAACTTTATGACACTTCTTACATAATTTAGGGAATTGATCTAATGCATTTTCATAAATAGAATCTGGTATAGATCTATCAAAAGTAAATTCAGAAGATTTTAATTTTTCCATGGCAAATAAATAAGCAAAATATAAAGTTAATTTTCATTACTTTAGTATACGCCAAAATTAATGCTTAATTCAAACTTATTTCAAAGCATTTCCAATACCTTGGTTTCATTAAGTCTTTATTTACTATAGGTAATAATTCATTTACCTTTTGAAAACTGTCAGGCTGACACTCACCATATATATGGTCACAAAACCCATACTGCTGCATATCTTGTAGATTGCTACCATTTGAATAAAAGGAAACTTTTTCATTGATCAGCCCATTTTTAGAGGCTGGGTCAAGAATCAACTGTGCCTCTTTGGAACACGACCAAATTAATAAACTCTTATTTAGTCTTTCATTGATTAGCTTTAAAACAACCAAAAGATGATCCTTTAGATTTGAACCTCTAATAGACCAGTGTTTGATAATGTTTTGAGATTCATCAATTGAGCTTAATTGGAAGCTTGCTATGAATTCTTGATTTAAAGAGAAAAGGAAATGTTGAGTGTTATTTAGATTACTTGGCTTTTCATTATAAATATAAATATCTTCATCTACCTCAACAGATGAAAGAGCAACTAAATCCAACCACTCTTCATAATATTCATTTTTATAGGGAATTAACTCAAGAGGCATTCGCCGCGACTTGATTATCAATAAGCTTATGTTTAGTCGATAGACCATCTTCAGTAAGTATTGATTGTTTTGCTAACTGATTTTCTGTGTTAAAGACTAGGGGGCCAACTAAATTTGCGGTAATTTCTTGAGGATCATCTCTAACTACAAGTATGACTAGTACAACGGCTTTTGATACTTCGCTTAGTTTAATTTCTGACAGTTCAGATTTTTGAAGTTTTACTTGGTAATCTGGTTTAAATGTCAATGGATCACACACAACGAAGGCAAGATCAGGAGAAGATAAAGATTGCATCCACTTTAAAGGACCATCATTCTCAGAAATAATTGCAAATTGCTTTTGTTCTGGAAACCCTAAAATACCGGAAGGGAATGAATAAATTGAATCCTCTGGAACGCTGATCAAACCAAATCGAGTGGTTGAAACATCCATAATCTGGTATCCTTTAACTAAATTAAAATAGTAATTATTTAATATATCGGATTAAGGTTCAAAAATCTTTCGTCGAAAATTATACAACTCTTAAAATGATTCAATGATACCACGGTGAATCTATCAATAAGACTTTAATAGTCATCTATAGTTTTCATATTGAAATCTACCGTCTTCTTATTCGTCTCTTGCCACTTCTACCTCTCCCACTCACCGATCCTCTTCTTCGACTTTTACTAATAGGAGCACTTACCCCCACAGCCAAAGAATCCAATTCAAGACTTAATTGTTCAGGCGATAATCGATCTTCTGGGTCTTTAGATAGAAGTCTCATGATCAAATCCGCAAAATAAGGGGATAACGATTCATTAAATTCAACCGGATTCACTGGTATTTCTCTAACGTGTTTCAACAAAATATCTTTTGCTGATTTACCTTTAAAAACATGCCTTCCAGTTGCTAAGTAATACAAGGTGCCACCAAGAGCATACATATCAGATTTAATATCAATATCTAATTTACCTTGAGCTTGTTCAGGTGATATATAATTGGGCGTACCAACACCCATTTTGGTTGAGCCATGGTCTTTAATTTGACTCTGATTTAAGGCTAACCCCAAATCAATAATTTTAACCTGGTTATTTTGATTTATTAAAATATTACCTGGTTTAATATCTCTGTGAACCCAACCACGTTCAGCTAAGTAACCAAGAGCCTCAGATGATTTAATTCCTATTTCAATTAACTTTTCTTCACTAAAATTTCCATCTTTTTTATGAATCTTTTTTAAATCTAATCCTTCAACATATTCCATAGCTAAATATACGGCACCATTAACATAACCAACATCAATGGCTGAAACAATATTAGGATGGCTTAAGGAAGCAATCGACCTTGCCTCTGCATAAACATTATCAAATGATTTTTTTTGTGCACCAACGTCAACGATTTTCAATGCAACCATACGATCAAGACTTAGTTGAAGAGCTTTATAAACAGCACCCAAACCTCCCTTTCCTAAGGGAGATAGTAGAACATATCCATCGATAGATTCACGTTGATCTTTTTGTAAATCATTTATATATTCGCAAACTGAATATGATAATAAATTTAATTCTTGGAAAATTTCGCCTAAAACTAAATCAATACCTTTAGAAATATATTTTTTTTGTTTCGATAATCCGGCAATAACATTTTCTTGGGTAATAAAACCAAGTTCCATCGCTTTATCACCGAATAGGAACGAGCCATACTTACCAATGTCCATAACATCTCCAAAATTTATTTAATTCTTTTTTCACCTTCTCTTAACGACATTAACACACTTTTAAAATCTAAAGCAAGATCAGCAACAAAATCCATTTTTTCACCATTGATAGGATGATCAAATTTTATAGCATAAGCATGTAATGCATGACGTTTTAACAATACTCTTTTCTTAATATTTTCAGCATTATTTTTACTTGGAACACAATATTCTTTAAAATCATGGCCATATAAATCATCACACAGAATAGGATTACCAATAGAATTCATATGCACTCGAATTTGATGAGTTCTACCTGTTTTGGGGTATACTTTCATATAGGAAACTTCTTTGAATTCTTCAGCAACTTCATACCGAGTAAAACTTTCCTTACCTCCAAAGTCAATAACCTTCATTTTCGACTGTGCACCAACCCTAACAATATTAGCATCTATTTCTCCATTTTTTTGACTGACTTTACCTACCACTAAAGCACGATATTCTTTTTCAATTTTACGATTTTTAAAATCATCGACCAATTTAAAGTAAGCTTCATCTGTTTTTGCCACAAGCATTATTCCAGAAGTATTTTTATCCAAACGATGGACAATTCCTGGTCTTTCTTTTTCTGCGGCTGTTGCTAACGAGCAAGCATAAAACAATAAAGCATTCACCAATGTGCCCTTTTCATTATGATTATTTTCATGCACCATCATTCCTGCCGGCTTATTAATAACTAAAATAAAGTCATCTTCGAAAATAATTTCAAGAGGTATATCTTCTGGTTGAGGCCCTGCTGGAGACTCTTCTAATATCTCAACATGTACTTCATCAGAAAGCTTCAAAATATAATTAGCTTTCATTATTTTTTGATCAATACTCACCAAACCCTTTTTTAAATTTGCTTGGATTTTACTCCGAGAACTATTTTCAATCTTACCAACTAGCCACTTATCAAGTCTCTGACCAATACTGTCTTCATCGACAATTAGAATTAAGTTTTTATTTTCCAATGCAAAAACTTTCAAATATTGAAGTCAATATATCTTCATCAACCTCATCGCCTGTAATCCTAGACAAAGAATAAAGAGAGCGCCTAACTTCAAATTCTATGGCATCTACACCTATACCATTATCAACAGCCTCCACAGCTAGTTCTATCGCACTTAAAGAATCAAATACTTCTTTTTGTTGCCGTGCAGACAGTTGAGTTTTACTAGAACTAAGTTCCGATTCTTCAATAAATTTTTCAAATGCTGTATATAACAAATTATTTTTTTCAAATTTTGACCTGTACATCAATTCGTTCTCATTGATTTTAAAGTATTCACATATTTCATTTATATCTATCAATTGAGGTAAGTCAGATTTATTAATAATAATCTGACAGCGACCCAACCATTGCGGAGGCTTAACAGGTTTCTGATGGCTAAATTCAACAGAACCATCTAAAATAACCAAGATCAAGTCAGCCGTTTCAATGGTTTGAAGAGATAAATCTTGAGCCTTTTGGTCTATCGTATCAACAGCAATTCCCCAACCAGGACAATCTTGTAATACAACATTCTGATCATTAATTTCTAGTTCCCATTTAATGATATCTCGAGTGGTACCTTTTATATCACTGACTATGGCACTTGTATCACCAGTAATTGAATTATAAATTGTTGATTTCCCCGCATTTACCGGACCACAAAGAATAATTTGGAATTGATCCACGACTTCTTCTTCCAAAATAATTTTATCTGACAATTCCAGTAAATCTTTTTTAATATTCAACAAAGTTAAACGAACGGATGCAAGATGCTGCTCATCTATTTCCTCATCAAAATCTAAATCTACCGTCAAATCTCGTGCTAAAAAAAATATTTTCTCTCTAAGTGGTTCGATCATGCTCGATACTCGTCCCGTTAAAGCATCTAAAGCCTTACGGTATTCTTGTTCAGATTTGGACATGATTAATTGTGTAACAGATTCTGCTTGTATTAAGTCTAATCGACCATTTAAAAAAGCCAATTTTGTGAATTCCCCCGGCTCTGCTAACCTCGTTTCAGACGTTTTTAAAAACCAAGTGATTACTTGAGAAACAATAAAAGGTGATCCGGGCATATGTAATTCAATCATATCTTCTCGAGTATAAGAGGCAGGTCCTTTCATTACATAAATATAAACTGGAATGGAAAGACTAAGACAATTTAAAGATGAGTCATAAAACCGATAGCCAACACTATTAACAATAGTCTCTTTATGATGACAAACATTTGCTACTAACTCTATGGAGTCTTTACCACTAAAGCGCACGATACATCTAGGACTCTTACCCACAGAAGATGACTGAGCAATAATGATTGAATTATCCAAGGGCAAATTCGCAACTATTTAACATTTTTGGAGCTTTGATTAATTATTTTTCAATATTGGCTTCTTTAGGTGTAGAAGCACGAATTAATTCTTTCATTCGCTGACCAGGCTTAAACCTGACGCCGTGTGATTTTGGAGCCACTAATTTTTTAAGTGTGGCAGGGTTTTGTGCTATTCTGGAAGGAGTTTCATGAACAGCAAATACACCAAATTCTCTAAACTCAATTCGATGTCCTTTCGATAGTTCATGAATTATTTGATTAAACAATTCTTGAACAATTGCTAAGACTTCTTTTTGTTCCATCTGGATTTCTTGCTTTTCAATAACTTCTTTAAAAATTCTTTCTACCATTTCTTTTTTTGTTATTGTCGACATAGAATTACCAGGAAAATGCTAATAAATGAACGTGTCAAAGTATAGCCATGCAAAAAATAAACTACAATAGAATTTTTTATAAATTCTCATAAATTGTTGTCAGATAAGGCAATTAGGAAAAATTCAAGGGGTTTTCATCGGTGTTTTTAACAAATTTTCAAGTAATTCTAATGTAAAAAATGTACTGATTTTTTGGTTAGGAATTTGATCCATTGTAAACCGCCATTGGATTAAAAAACCTGCCCCGCTGGCTTTATTTTCAACAGATAATTTATTCGCTCGATCAGAAATGTGACTTAAACTTGTATCATAATTCAGTACAAAAGGGATATCATTTTTTTCTAATAAACACCAATTATTGATTGTCATATAAAAAAATTCTGACATTCGAAATATCTCTTGCAGATAAATTTCTGGGTTAAGACGTATTTTGGTCTCTTGGAAAGTCGAGTCAATTAACTTACAATAAAAAATTCTAATTAGTTCATCTGGCAATATTAAATGGAAGTCTTCAGTAATATTGCTGGAGGATGTTAAATTAACAACATCATCTTTACTCAATGGTACAGACCCATCTATATCAACAAATTGAATCCCGCACACTTGGAGTTGAATAGACTCTTCAATTGTCTTATTTAATAAACTTTGAATAGTATGTCTAATCGTAGAAATCAACGTCTCAATTTCTTTCTCACTTAAAACTTCTTGCTCTTCAATAGATTTAAGAAACCCATGAATATGTGGCGGGTTATCATTAATCTCCGTTTGATCAAAAATCTCATAAAGATTTGAATAGCGTTTAATTTCTTCTAAAATTTCATTACCTTTGATACCTTTTTCTTTACCAATTTTAAAAATGGATGTCTTAAGATTAAGAATCTTGCAAGCATTGAAAAAATGAGCCATCAAGTTCTCTGTCGTAGGCATCCATAATATTTTAATTGGTAAATGCTCGATAATTTTTTCGAACTCAAGTCGCTGATAATAGGTAATATTTTTTTTAACTACGGCTGGAAATAATTTCAGATCGTCAACTAGTCCGTCCATTTGGCTTACCGATAATGGAAGTAATTCTTTGGTTAAATGCTCCATTTCACATTGAAGTTTCAGCACAATTGCATCCCAATGAAAATCTTCAGGTATTTCATTCATAAAAAGCCAATTATATTTTAGAAAAGAGATATTTGTTCCGAAAACATTTTAATATATAAGTTCATTTTTATCAATGAGATACAATATAAATTAAATAATTTAAATAAATTGAATTTAATTCTGCGGATAAAACATTCATGAAAAAATACATTTTATATGGCCTTTTAAGTTCAATGTTCATCATTATGGCTTGCGGTAATATTGAAACAGAAACGGTCGTACTTAATAAATCACCAGATAATATCATTATAAAAGATATAGTTGATGAAGAAACTGCTCCTGCAGGCACCATTGAAGTTACTGACAAGCAATTTGTCTTAGAATCGGGTCAAGAAGTCAATGTAGATTTAAGCGCATTGATCACCAATTTTGATGCCACAGAAAGTTATGTTTACTTAATTATTACTCCACCAACAAATGGATTAGTTTCAATTCAAAATGAATTATTAACTTACACACCTTCTTCTGTTGGTTCAGATTTAATGGAATTCAAGGTGTCGACAACCAATGCTGATTCTAATCTTGGATTATTAAGTTTTACGATAAATGAGACCACAATCGTTCCTACTACTACTACTTTGACTTTATTTGATACCACCTTATTAAACGTCGAACAAGATAAATCAAAAGACTTAAATCTTTCTTCAATAATTAAAAATTTTAGCAGTACTGAAACATATAATTTTGCCATAGTTCAGCCACCATCCAAAGGTCAAGTAAGTCTAAATGGCTTAAATCTTACCTACATTCCTTTCAATAATATTACAGGTAGTGATCGCATAACATTGAGAGCTGGGGACGGAAACTCTACTAGTAATATAGCAGAAATTTCAATTTCAATTCAAAGCGAATCTAATTCAGCACCAAATTTTGGCTCATTAGAATTTGAAGTGAAAAGTAATACACCTTTTGAAGTCGATTTATTAACACAGCTTTTACCTCCTCATCCTTTTGATGCAAAAGTGTATACGTTTGAAATTACATTTGACGGCCAAATTGGAACAGGTGTTATAAGTGGGAATACATTAACTTACACTCCCATCAACAATGGGTTGGGCAAAGATTCTTCTATGAGGATATTGGTAACAGATGATTTAGGTCAAACCGATGAATCAACAATAATTTTTAATATCTCTCTTTAATAAATAATTTTATTTTACATTTTCTAACGGAATCAAATCACCTGTTAAATGTTTCTCAGGGTGAATCCTATCTCCTATTAACAAAGCACCATCTTCATCAACACCAATAATAAATTTCACCTCTTGATTAAACATCGCTTGTCTACCCCACATCATAGATTTGTTTTTATAATGCTCGCTTATTGATTCTTCAGAAATATCCAATGCAGCTTCAAATGCTAGCAAGATGTCCTCTAATAACGATTCTCTATTATTAATTATTTTATTAGTTTCTAAATAAACTGATGTCGCTATATCTTTTAACTCATTTCCAAAAATACCTTTTGTCTGATTTAAATTCAATCCGAATCCTAACAAAAGAGTTTTTCCATTTTTGTGTAGCTCAGTTAATATGCCACAAATTTTTTTATGACCAACATAAATATCATTAGGCCATTTGATCTTAGCCTCAAGGCCAAATGAATCTTCCAATAATGTAGAAAGCGCCACGGAAAAAACTTTATTATAATAATGTGGCGAACAATTTTTTTCGACTTCAACACCCATTGTACACCAAATACCCATGTCTCGAGGTGTTTGAAAAGATTTACCATTTCTACCACGACCTTGAGTTTGAGAATTCGCCATCACAACCAATCCTTTGGTAATCCCTTCGTCCACTTTATTTAGCGCAACTGTCATGGTCGTTTCGACTTCATCAAATAAAAATTGTTGTGTAAAAACTTCTGGTTTTTGACTCATCAAATTATTCCTAAATATTTGAGTATTTCTTTATCCATTTTCTGGCACCATGTATCCCTTCAATGGCAGAGCTAGTAATTCCTCCTGAGGCACCTGCACCCTCCCCAAGTGGATACAATCCAATTGTATTAATGGATTCATATGTTTCTGGATTTCTTAAAATTTTGATCGGTGAGGAAGTCCGCGTTTCCGGCGCAATAAAAATTCCATCGGCATGTATAAATCCTGGAAATTTTTCTTCAAACACTTTTACTGCCGCAAGGATTTTTTCAGTAATCCATTCAGGATATAACTGCCTCAAATTGCAAGATTTTAAACCCGGTAAAAAAGACGACTTCGGCAAATCCGTTGAAACTTGATTATCCATAAAATCCTGAATTCTTTGAGCCGGGGCGAAATAACTATTGGTCATAGAATAGGCTTTAGCTTCTATTTCTTCCTGAAAACGAATGCCTGCAAAAAGATCTGGTTCTAAAAATTCTTTATTAACAGCAACGACTATTCCAGCATTAGCCAATTTCCCATCCCTATGTGATAAGCTCATCCCATTCGTAACAATTTTATTTTTTTCAGATGTTGCCAAGACAACCATACCTCCCGGGCACATACAAAAGGAATAAACACCTTGCTTACTCTTTTTAGATTGAGTCGTTAATTTATAATCTGCTGCCGGCAATAAAGAATTATCAAAAAAATGACCGAACTGACTTTTATTGATAAACTCTTGTGGATGTTCAACTCTGAAACCAACGGCAAATTCTTTTGATTCCATGGATACATTATTTGCATGTAACATACGGTAAATATCACGGCAACTATGCCCTGTACATAAAAACACATCGTCTGCTTCAATAAATGCACCGTCATCTAATGTAACGCCGATTACTCTTTTATTTTTTAATTTTATTTTCTCAACTGTTTTTTGAAATTGAAAAGTAGCACCTTGCTCGATTAAATAAGTTCTAAATGATTTCAATATAATTCTAAGTTTATCTGTCCCTAAATGAGGTTTTGATTGATAAAGAATCTCCTCCTTAGCTCCAAACCGAACAAATATTTTATAAACGTCCTGAATCAAAGAACTTTTAACTCTTGTTCCCAATTTTCCGTCAGAAAAAAATCCAGCACCACCTTCACCGAACTGAACATTTGAATTTTCATCTAAAATAGAATTTTTCCATAATTGATTAATCGATTTTTGGCGCTCTACACCTGTTTGACCTTTTTCAATAATTATCGGCTTGATTCCAGCTTCAATTAATGTAAAGGCTAAAAACATCCCTGCAGGCCCATAACCGACGACTAAAGGCCGTTTATGTTTTTTAAAATTTGTTGGTACTCCTTCTTCATTAGGAAGTTGAATTTGATCAACTTCAGAAACGTTTTTAGGTTTTTCTTTTAATGGGGTTGTTAAATTAAATCGAATACGATGCTGATAAAAAATATTTATCTTATGCTGCCTTGCATCTAGGGATTCCTTAAGTACGGTAAGTTCTACAAGCACCTCTTTTTCTATACTTAAATATTCACACAGTAATTCATTGAGGCGTTCTTTATCTTCGAACCCAATCCTGAAATTATCAACAATATATGAAAATTTATTTACCATCGATTTCTTTTTTTGATATCCACTGCCATAAATATTGATGCAAATCAGATCTTGGCATTTTTAACTGATCACTGCTTGTAATAGCAATCACATTCTCAAGCTCATTAAAACGATTCGCAATACATAAGTTTGATTGATTTTTGAGCAAACTGTTTCTGCCAACCGAAATTAATTCATCATCGTTTTCTAAGGTTTCTAATTTAAATTGAATCAAACTTTTTGTATAACCATATTCTTGGCGAATACTGTGAATTAATTTTTTAGTCCGAACCCATGTCCCCATATCTAATTCATCAAGATTAGATTTGATTTTAATTGTACTAACTTCTTTTGGTTGATAATCTGAAACCGCGGCAGCATGAATGATCACATCAGGCTTTTCATTCAAAATCACATCCTTAATTATGGCATCCAATTCTTCAAAATATTGGTAGTGACGATAATTTATGCTTTCCCTACCTTTTAATTCCGTCAAATAATGATTGGAAGAAGCTAAAATGACATCAACATTTTGTTCGCTTAAATAATTAGCAATATTTAAACCCGTTTCACCCGTAAACACATTAGTTACGACTCTTACCGGATCTATTCGAATCCATGTATTACCAGATGTAATAAATACCTTCATGAAGTACCTACTTTAATATCCATAAGATAATTGAAATATGATAATTTTAACATTATTATGAAATTGTTTAGATG
This sequence comes from Planctomycetota bacterium, assembly GCA_002746535.1. Classification (GTDB taxonomy): domain Bacteria; phylum Planctomycetota. The sequence continues at coordinate 9,534 of NVWA01000026.1, read as the reverse complement.
AAATCAACATGCGGATCGCTAAAATAGGCTATTTTTATGACCGATCATTTAATCAGGAAACCATACATTTAAATGCTAGATCTTATTGAATCTAAAATATTTAATGGCGATAGACTAACTTTTGACGAAGGTGTCTTTTTATTTGAAAAAGCACCCCTTTTAAAAGTTCGTGATTTAGCAAATCATGTTAGAGAAAAAAAGCATGGCGATAAAACCTATTATGTAGTAAATCACCACATCAATTATAGTAATATTTGTATCCTGACAAAAGTTTGTGATTTTTGTTCATTTGCTAGATTAAAAAAACAAGAAGGTGCCTATGAAATGTCGATTGATGAAATCGTTTCAAAAGCCTTAGAATATTCTCAATTCGGTGCGACAGAAATTCATATTGTAGGTGGCTTACATCCAGAATTACCATTAAGTTGGTATGAAGAAATGTTAACCAAATTACAAAAAGCTTGCCCACAAGTTAACTTAAAATGTTTTACCGGAATTGAAATCGACCACTTCGCAAGAATGGAAAAAATATCCGTCAAAGAAGTCCTGCAGAAACTTCAATTCTGTGGATTAAAATCATTGACCGGCGGTGGCATAGAAGTGATGAGTGAACGCGTTCGCAAAGAAATCTGTACTGTCAAAATGGATGCCGATGGTTGGCTGAATGTTGCCAGAAATGCTCATCAGCTCGGCATCAGAAGTAATGCCACTCTATTATTTGGTCATATTGAAACCTATGCCGAAAGAATAGAACATTTTGAACGATTGAGAAAGCTACAAGATGAAACCCATGGATTCATGAGCTTTATTCCTTTACCTTTTCATCCTGATGGCAATCGCATGTCACATCTACCTGGTCCAGATCAAGAAGATATTTTAAAAACAATTGCTGTCAGCCGGTTATATCTTGATAATTTTGACCATATTAAAGCTTACTGGATTGTTATGGGAGAAACCACAGCTCAAATGGCTTTATCTTACGGAGCAAATGACATAGATGGTACAGTCATGGAAGAGAAGATATACCACATGGCTGGATCACAGAACCCACAACAACAAGCCGTTGACAAGCTTGAAAGTTTAATTACTGATGTGAATCGTGAACCAGTAGAAAGAGATGCCTTATATAATATTATCAAAAGAGATGAACAACATAATCTCATTACTTGAGGCCAACTCTTGAAAAAGATCTTAATACTTTTTCTTCTTTTCTTTTTTCTTTCAATAAATACCTACGCTCACAAAATAAATTTTGTAAATATTAAAATTAATTTTAAACCAGACGGAACCTTCCATATCACTGCTTTATTGCATATACCACATTTGCTCAGCACAACCGAACCTTTTAATTTTAAAAAATACAATGATAAATATGAAGAGTTAATCGCAATATCAAATGAACAATTTATTGAAGTTCTTAAAAAAAATAAATTAAAAATATTGAATAAATTCAACTTTTCATTTGACGGAAACATTCCAGAAAAAACCATAACTTTTAAATTAAAAGATCGAAAACCGATTGAGCTATTATTTGTTGGGCATGAAAAATCTTATCATGTCAAAGAAGCCTTTTGCCAAATAAACATTACAGGAAAATATCCCTTATTCACAAAAATTCTTACTTGGGAAAATCACTGGAAAAATAAAAAACATTTTATTAACATAGCAATGGGTGAAAAAATCCACTTAGCCCCACAATTCGTTGAACCGGAGAATAAGAAAGATATTCTATTAAAAAATCTACCGGCCTCTACTTGGGATGTTTTTAAAGAATTCACATTTCAAGGCTTCATACACATCATACCAAAAGGTTTTGATCACATACTTTTTGTTCTCTGTTTATTTTTAAGTTTTATAACATGGCCGAGCCTATTAAAACAAGTTACGACATTTACCATTGCCCACTCAATCACTCTAGGACTTTGTGTGTATGGATTAATCTCCTTGCCTGCAACAATAATAGAACCATTAATAGCGCTATCTATTATCGTAATTGCTATCGAGAACTATGTAAAGAAAGAGATTGGTCACAGCCGGCTCTATATCGTCTTTGGATTTGGATTAATGCACGGATTAGGTTTTGCGGGAGTCATTAAAGAAATGCAATTACCAGCTGATTTAAGGTTAAGCTCTCTTTTTTCATTTAATATCGGAGTTGAGTTAGGGCAAATAACGGTCATTTTAACAGCATGGTTATTAATCGGCGCATGGTTTAGAAAAAAGGATTGGTATCATTCAAAACTAGTCAAACCCACATCTTTCATCATTGCGGCATGCGCAACTTACCTCCTAGTTGACCGCCTACCCATTTTTTAATCCGCACATCAACATTAAAAAATGATAATTAAAAACAATACGCATTACACCTAATCAATAAGACAATGCATGCATTGTCTAAAAACTTAATAAGATAATATTTCAAATGTATTAAAAGATCTCAGAGAACCCTCCGTAACCTCAACAGAATTAACTTTTGAAAAGGGAGAACCTTTATGACACCATTGAACGAACTCTTTTAAAACACCTTCATCACCCTCAACCTCAATGATGACATCACCGTCAGAATCATTCTTAACGAACCCCGTGATACCAAACGCTCGTGCTTTATCATAGGTGTATTTCCTGAAAGCAACACCTTGCACTCTTCCAGAAACTCTAATATTATAATGAACGGTATTCACTGATTTTTTAAAACAGCTAAAACATCAGCTTTTAAGTTTTTACAAGATGAAAAAACCTGATCTTCCAACCCCATACAATCACCATCAAAATTATAAAATGAAGCGCCAGATCCAACAACACAAGGCATTAATGCCGCAATATCCCATAAATTCAATTCCGGATCAATCATAATATCCGCCCTTCCACAAGCTACCATTAGATGTCCATAACAATCTCCCCAGGTTCGGGTATAAGCAACACGGCTTTGTAGTGATAAAAACGTATCGCCAAAGTATTTGATAGCGTCATTCATACATGTTGTTAATAATACGGCATTAGAAATATCACCCGTCTCCTTTGCTCGAACTACCCTACCATTAAGTGTCGTCTCTTCACCTATTACGCCAATCATTCTTTCTTTTTGACAGGGTACATTAATACAACCCATAAAAGGTTTACCATCCTTTAACAAGGCAATTAATGTTCCAAACAAAGGAATCCCTGCAATAAAAGATTTAGTACCATCAATGGGATCTAACACCCAAGTATATTCATCGGTAATATCCGTTGAACCTCCGAACTCTTCTCCAATAATTAAGTGATCCGGAAACTCCTTCTCTATCATTTTTCGAAGAATTTCTTCCGTAGATTTATCCACAATAGTTACGGGTGATTTATCTTCTTTATATTCAACAGAAAAGTCTTTGTCCATATACTTCAATATATTTTGTTCGCTGACATCAGCTAATTGTTCGATAAATTTTTTAAATTCTTGGTTTTCACTCATTTATAAATTCTTTATGTTGAATTGAAAATTACTAAAGCAGTATTTTAGAAGATAAATAAGTTGTGGTCAAGTGTATATTATCGAGGCGTAAGAATTTACGCCTCTTAAAGAAGAAAATATTATAGTGGAAAGACAATGTCAAATAATTTAGACAACAAACCTTTCTTGGCATTGTTAGATAAAGGTCCTTTACCAATATATTCAATATTAGCACCATGAACTCTATTAGAAGTAACAGTATTGTCATCTTTAACATCTACAGACCGAACAGTACCTGTAAATAAAATTGTTTGTGTTTCTTTGTTTTGCTTAGTCGTTTTACGAGCTTCTAAGACTAAATTACCATTGGGTAATACTTTAATTACTTCACAAGTTATCGTGGCTTGGAAGGTTACATCGTCTTTAATATCAACAGAACCCGCAAATTCTTTAGTACCCGCCAATTCCATTTCCGGCAATGCCCCTGTCAAGATATCTGATCTAGCTCCATATAAATCACCTCTCTCGGTAAATGAAGTATCAAGAGTGAATGCTTTCTTAACTTGAGCTAGAATTGAAGAATCTTTTGATGTCTTAGTGTCTTTCCTGTTTTTCGACTTAATTACTTCATGTATTTTTACAGTAACCAAGTCATGAACTTTAATGATTTTTTTAGGTAATTTATATAAATCATTTACCGTAAAATCACCACCCAAACTTTTTGCTTTGGCTTCCTTCTTTTTTGCTTTTTCAAACAAAGAATCTGCCATCACAGGCCCAGCCATTAAAATACAACTTATTAAAATTGTTACATAATTATGCTTTCTCATTGCTCATCCTTTATCACAATAAATTCACCTGATTAATTCCTACAATAGAACAAGGAACAACTTTTTTAGTATTATAGATCATCACTTCTATCATCTCGCCTTTTTTACCTGAAGTTTTAGCTATACCATGTGTTTCAATCGTAAAGGATTTTCCTTTGACGACAACTCTCACTAAAGCTCCCTTTTTAATTAACACAGGCATCTCCACATCTGAATATAAAACCCCAGAACCTAAGGCAACACCTCGTTTAAAAACTTTATTTTTAAAAAAAGAAATATCACGCACAAAAGATAATGCTTTAGTAGAATAAGGTACGTGATCCCAATAAAAGTCACTTTTAGAAGCAACGTGTCCTTTATTAAACTTCGCATTAGTAATCAATACTTTCACAAAAATGTCTGCTTTGAATGATATTGATCTCGAATTAATAATTTTATTTTCGTAATACACACCGATCTTAGCAATAATTCTATTTTTTTTAATAAATATTCCGGGCAATACTTTTAAGTCATAACCCTCACCAACCTTTACCTTCCAATCCACCTTAGAATTAGATGAAAAAAGGGAGACTTCAGCAGAATATTTTTTCAATTTAACTTTCACATGATCAGTAACCAATAACAAAACTTCATCCATATTGATCGTTGAAACTTGTTGCTTATTGGTTAATGAATTCACCGTATTGGAAGTCACCATATTACTTTTATTAACTGTATTTCTTTTCTTAGGAATATAAGTAATTAATACTTCATCCGGTATTTCAAATTGACTCAAATCCACATTGCGAATTTGAGTTCTAATTAGTTTTTCCACTTGATGTCTATAAAGTGTGATAGACTTATTTGGCAATGGCCTACGTGATATAAGTACATTACCAATTCTTTTGTCAACAGCAGAACTGGTTAAGTCCTTTACTCTAATAAATAGATTGGAAATATTATTTACTTTTTCTAAAACTATTTTTTGTTGAACTTCTTCATGCGATATCTCATCTGCTTGAATAACAGACAACAAACATCCCACTATAAGAAAAAACAACAACACTAATAAGGCTCTAACCGTTTCCATTTTCATTACCTCTTAAGATTATTAACTTCTTGTAACATTTGATCGGCAGTTGTAATTGATCTTGAATTTAACTCATATGCCCTTTGAGCTTTGATCATTCCTACCATTTCTTCTACAGCTTGAACATTTGATAATTCAAGCGATCCATTAAGAATACTACTTTCACCGTTTTCACTTGGATTAACAGCGACCGGAACACCTGAAGCGTTCGTGGCAATATATAAGGATCGTCCTTTCGAAGTTAGACCGGCTGGGTTTCTGAACTGGTGAAGCTGAATTCTACCAATTTCAGTAGTAACCCCTAATCCGTCAGATGATGTTATCGTTCCATCAACACCAATATTAATATTTTTTGCTTCAGCACCTACTGTAAAGGCTCCATCAAGTTCATAGCCTTCCGCAGTCGTAATAATTCCTTGGTCATTTAGCGTAAAAGCACCATTTCGTGTATAAAAATCTTGACCACCCTGAACAACTTTAAAGAAACCTTCACCTTCAATAACAAGGTCCAAAGGTCTATCCGTAATTTCAGGAGTACCCTGAGTAAATATTTTTATGACTGAAGAATTTTTTACACCTAATCCAATTTCAATACCTGTCGGATTGATTGTATCTGCAGTAGTATTTAAACCAGCAGCTTTAATTTGTTCGTATTGTAGATCCGAAAATAAAGCTTTTGATTTTTTAAATCCTGTTGTATTAACGTTTGCTAAGTTATTCGCAATCACGTCAATATTTTGACTTTGGGCTTTCATGCCCGTTGCTCCACTCCATAATGCTCTTAACATAATTATCTCCTATTATATTCTAGAAATTGAAATTAAAGTTCCTAGATTTTCATCTTGTGATTTTAAATTACTCGCATTAGCTTGATAAGCTCTATGCGCTTCTATCATTGAAACCATCTCATTGATGGCATTTGTATTACTGCCTTCAAGAAAACCCGTCAACACTTTTGAAGTAGCAGGTATCTCTACCGGTCTTTCTCCATTTGAATCTAGTGCCACACTAAATAAATTACCTTCTTTTTTACTTAAACGAGTCAAATCATCGAAGTTAACAACATTCATGACTTCAGCAATTGAACCATTTAAATTATCCACCGTAATTTGGTTATCCCCGTTATCGAGAACATGCAAACCATTATTTGGCATGGTTAAAAAGCCTTCTTTATCAACCATAAAATGTCCATTACGGGTGTAAAAAACTTCATCCGTTTTAAAATCTTTGACTTTAAAAAAGCCTTCACCTTCAATTGAAAAATTGAGATTCCCACCAGTATAAACATTGGCACCTTTCTCAAATGAAGTTCGCGTAGAAAGAATTTGCGGACCACCATACTTATCGAATTTATCATTCCTTTCCCAAGGTGATAACCTTCCCGTATTTTGATTGGCAGTACCCATTTCCTGAATTGAAAATAAATCGCGTTTAAAACCAACAGTATTGGCATTTGCCAGATTGTTGGCAATAACGCCTTGCTTTTTCATCTGCATTCTCATTCCGTTAGCAGATAAGTAAGTTCCATACAACATATATAACCTCCCTCAAAATTATTCAAAGGATATAAAGCAAGGGCAATACCAACTTTTTGAAAATACATTCATAACATTCAATATTCATCGTAAGATACTGCAATTTATATACTTATGATTAATATTATCTAAAAATATCACCTTGTATGCGAAGACAAATTCGGCAAAATATGCTGTTAATGGAAATTTCCGCAGGGTCTTCAAAAGCGAGGATTTTCAATAGGATTTAAGTACTTTTTTCATAAAATTAACATTAGAATATACATAAGATTACCGTTTTGAAGGCCAAATAATTACTGTGGTTGAACTAGAACTATACAGAATTTTAATTGATGATGATGAGCAAAATAACACCGTTATTTTGAAGGAAAAGTCAGGCGATCAATTCTTACCAATATTTATTGGTCATGCAGAAGCCAAGGCAATTGAACTTAAAGCGCTCGATGAAAGCTTTGACAGACCTCTAACTCATGACCTTTTTTTAAACTTTTTTGAAAGTCTAAATATAGAAGTTATTTCCGTTTTGTTAACAAAAATTGTTGACTCTACATTCTATGCGGTTATAAATTCTCGCCGTTGTGAAGGAGACACAGAAGTGGCTATAGACGCACGTCCAAGCGATGCTTTGGCGATTGCGATCAGAACAAATTGCCCCATTTATTGCCCATCTGATCTTTTAGAAGAGGCAAGTATCTCACTACACAACTAATCTATTCGGAGGATTGGCAGAGTTGGTCGAATGCACCGGTTTTGAAAACCGGCGTGGGGCAACCCACCGAAGGTTCGAATCCTTTGTCCTCCGCTTTTTTCTTTTTATCTCTCTAAGATGCTATCCCGAAACCTCTAAGAGACATTTATTTTTAAAACCGACAAGGTATCTCTAAAAGTGTCTCTCGATTGTCTCTCAGAATTCTCCGCCGTTTTATATTCAGCGTTTTGAGGTTCAAACTGTTCCATTATTTCTATAGACTCATCGTCCGTTAATTTGTAATAATGGTCCATAAAAACTTTTAAATCTTGGTGCCCCGACCACTTAATTAGTGTCGCGGGCGGTACTCCAGAATTAGCCATATAACTACAAAAGAACTTTCTAAAACTGTGCAAGCAACCTTCAATTTCAAGCTTATCACAGAGCCTTTTAATCCTAGTCAACAATCTTCTCTCATGAATTGGCCCATCACAATTAGGATATTTTTTACTTTTACCGGCATTAAAGATAAAGCCCGTTTTATCTTTAATTTCAGCTAGAATCTCTCTTACACGAAAGTGAATAGGAACGCTATAGACAGATTTGGCAGTATGGCCAAGGCATATGAAAAAGCTAACATTCAAAGAGAACATTTTAATGAAGATGTATTTCTTAAGAATTTCAAACAAGCCTTTTGTTAATCGAAACAATGGAAAAGAAGAATTCAAGACTTGGAAGCTGTATAAACAAAAAGCATCTGCTAAATATAAGACATTGAAGTCAGCATATATTAAGGCTGGAATTCGTATTAAATAAATCGGATAAAATTTTCAAAATATTACTCTTCAGTCTCAGTCTTAATCAACTTCCCCTTTTCAAACAGCTCTCTCTTTAGGAAGTTGCCTTCGGGGTCGTGGTATTCTTTTTCTTAGTACGGGTAAGATTTAAACGGTGTTTGACAACTCAGACAAAACTTCATTTACTCTTTTAATTAAATCGGGAGTATCAAATGGCTTACGAATGACATCCAAGATGATTTCATAATCATTAAGTTCAGCTAAAAATTCATCATCTTCAATAATTAATATTTTCTTTTTTGTCATAATAATATTCCATTTATTTTAAGTAAACAATTATTCTAGATTGTAAAAACGATGAAATCAAATATTGGTTAAATAAAAAATTAAATATTTGATTTATTTTTAATTTCCTCTAATGCCAAAGTTATATCTTTTAATTTAAAGGGCTTGTGAATAACTTGTATTGATGCTTTAAACTCATGCAAAATATCTTTTTGTTTGTCAGTAATCAGACCAGATATAATAATAAAAGATTGCAGAGGATTCAAAGCAAGTATTCGGCTTATTAAACCATCACCATAGAGAATAGGCATATAAAAATCTGTAATTATTGCATCAAAATTTAGATTACTTTTATAGCATTCCAAAGCTCTAATTGGATCATTAAAAATATTTAGACTATAATCAATATTTAAATAATCAAATAATACGTCGGTGATACTTTTGTCGTCATCAACAATTAATATATCCATTTTAAATCCACCACATAAAAGCAAGTGTGTGTTGAGTAACCATTATTATTTTTATCTAGCGATTATCTTCTACTTTCATACCGTTATTAAAAAAAATAGTTCATTGTATGATTATATAAAGTAAGTAGTTATATATTTTTACATAAAGCACTGGGAATAAATTTATACCGCCTCGACCAAAAAAAATAACCTAAATCTTATAGGCATTACTACCTACTACATCTATTTTTTGGTAAGTTGGAAAACCTAATATTGGAATGTAACACTAAAATACATTACATATTTATTACTCAAAGCCTTGTTTTCATATAAAAACATAACTATAATATCTTCCTAGAACTTGCAGAATCAAATAGTTTATTGGATTTGATTAAGGAAGAATAAATGAGCCCAAAGATTTTAATTGTGGATGATACTGAAATTATCAGAGCAC
>NVWA01000025.1 GCA_002746535.1 Planctomycetota bacterium | reverse complement strand
TTATTGCAAAATTTATTCGATCAGTAGTTTTTACATTCAGTAGCGAGTTAATAGTCACGAGCTTCCAAGAAAAGTTGCGAGGTGTTTCGCAATTGATCTCTTGTTAAGCTCGTGACTTAGAAAATATACTACTTAGTTTTGCAACTATTTAAGTGTTAACAGGTGGTTGATCAAGTTTTGATAATCTTGTTCGAAGTTGTTTTTATCTACTGCGCTTACGTTAATGCGATATTTTCCATTCACTATAATCGTTGGGACACTTTTTAAAGCGCCACTTTTAGACATAATATCTTGGCTTTTCTTCATTGCTTTAGCTTTAGAGTTAACGCTAAAACTCTTCATTAATTTATCAAATTTATCACCGTCAGCACCATTGAGCACGAATATATTACGAATATCTTTTTCAGAGGTAATCACCGCACGTTGTACATGAATGTAGTTAAATATAGCGGCGACTAATTTTTTCTCCATACCTAGTTGCTCAGCAACAACAATCGCTTTACTTAACATACCTTGAATTTTTGGTGATGCCGCACGTAAAAAATCAACATGATTACGTTCGAATTTCACATCGTCAGTTAAATTATTTTTAACTGTTTTCATTAACGGTTCGAAACGGAAACACGCGGGGCAATAAAAAGAAAAGTATTCACGTACTTCGGCGTTTCTTGACGCTGTTTCACTGATTTTTGTGTATTGCTTACCTTCGGTATATTGTTCAGCGTTAGCTGATATTGAAAAAGCTAAAAGAGGCATTAATAGCACCATAAATAACTGCTGTACTTTTTTCATTTTTATCTTCCTAATTTATTATATTTAATTTTTTAGCACAAAGGTTCAAAGAAATAATGACTGAAAATGAAATTGGTACAATAGTTGTAGATCGTGTGATTCAAATACATAAAGATCTTGGACCAGGATTGCTTGAGTCAGTATACGAAGTGGTTTTATTTCATGAATTAAATAAATCTGGATTGGAAGTTGATAGGCAAGTGCCAATATCAATAATGTATAATGGAATAAAATTTAACGAAGGATTTAGGGCTGATATTATAATTGAGAACAAAGTAATACTTGAACTTAAAACTGTATCTTCAATTCAGCCAGTTCATAAAAAACAATTAATTACCTATCTCAAGCTAACTAATTGTAAATTAGGCTATTTATTAAACTTTAATGAAGAACTAATGAAAAACGGCATCGTCAGAAAAATAAATGGCATCTTGCTTTAACTCTGTGCCTCCGTGCCTCTGTGTGGATTAATTCTTAAAATGAGCCAGTGATTATAATTTAATAAATAAAATATATCCACACAGAGGCACAAAGACACAGAGAGAAAAATGCATTTATTCGATTTCACAAATTAAGTTAATGGTTTTGTTTTATTGAAGATCAAAATATAATAGCAAGAAGTTTATATTACACATTGTATTAACTCTGTGCCTCTGTGTGGAATAATTCTTTTAATTAATGAGTTTCTTAAAAACTCACCATTTCAGCATCCATTGAATTGGAGAAGAAAAACAATTATCTGCAATCTTATGATAATCATCTTCTAAATGAATATTATGAAGAATGATAGAATTGCCAAATATGTTCATTAGTTGTTGATGAAATTTGAATTCTTTTATATTCGTTTTAGCACGGATTGAAAAATCAAAAGCATATATTTTATCACCAGATTCAAGCAAAATGCACGAATCTTCTTGGTTACTAGGTGACCACATACTAAAAATAGGGAAGTCGCCTCGGTTGAAATACCAGCGATAGATTTCATTTATTGCTACGGATTTAAGCATAGAAATTAAATGCTCGCTTTTTTCAAGGTCGCTAACTTTTTTAATGCCAGTTAAATAAGAAATAAGTCCCGTATCGTTAAAATATAAATGAGGTGTTCGTTTACATCTAATCCCATAATTCAACCGATAAGGTTTGATAAGATTCACAACAAAAGAATTAGCCAAAATGGTCATCCAGGCTTTAATGGTATTCAAGGAAACATTCAGTTCTCTTGCAATTTCGGCCATATTTAATGTCGTATCATTTTGCGAGGCAATTCGTTTTAAGAATATTTGAAAATCAGTAATATTTTCAATATTTCGAATAGCTCTTACTTCTCTTTCAATATAGGTAGTCAACCAAGTGTCATACCATGCTTGGGAAGATTTTGTATGTTTGTTTTTATTGACTCTTGAATATCCATAGAGAAATGATTTTAGTATGTCTGATTTACTGATAGGTTTACTTTTCTTATCAGGAAAAGAAACGATACCTTTGCTAGTACTATTATTTGCATCAATTAAATATCCGGGTTTGATATGTAAAATGGAAAATTTACTTGATAGATTCTTTGTTATTTCTTTTAATTCTTGAATTGCAAAAGAAGACGTTAAGACAAACTTTTGATTCATTGATTGATTTTTATTTATATGATCTCTTATATGTTTAGCCAAACTAGGCGCATATTGTATGTCTTCTAATAAAATGACTTTGGCTTTTGTATCAAAAATTTCTTGAGGATATCTAATGGCTTTGGCTCTAACTTCTGGGCTTCCTAATGAGAATTTTATATGATCATTTGGTAACAGATCTGTTATTGCATCTTGGCGCCCATAAAATTTTGGCCCAGCGATCAATATACAAGGAAACTTTTTAAGATGGGTGTTGAATATCTTTTTATAAGTTGTGCTCATAATTTCACTCAAGGTTGCATTTGGAATGCACTTTTACATGTTATTATGCACCTAAATTGCAGTTTTTCAATTTTTACTCAAAATATTTTCCATTGAAATATTAATGAGATTGATTAATATAGTCATAACTACTTGATGTATATGTTGATATGAATGGCATGTGTCATGTTGTCATTGTGCAAATATGCAGTCGATTTCTTATGGCAAATTATATTCTAAAATCAACCGTAATGAAATTCTGATAGTTTCTTTTTGATTAATTATTAAAATCTACCATAAATAGTGGGTCAATAATACCAGCATACAATTTATTGTAGTAAAGTGCAACAGCGAAAGATGAAAGTCAATTGAGAATTTATGAAGCTTGAATTCTGGGATTATGCTGTTTTAGCTCTATATTTCATCATTATTGCCATAGTGGGCTATTTGAGTACTCGCAAAAAAAGCGATACAAGGGATTACTTTACAGCCTCAGGTAAAATTCCCATGTGGGCCGCAGCGATCTCTTTTATGGTGACGGCTCAATCCGCGGCAACTTTTTTAGGGGGTCCACAAAAATCATATTCTGGAAACCTTTCTTTTCTGGCCATAAATATTGGTTCAATTTTGGCAGGATTGATTGTCGCATACTTTTTTATCCCTGCTTTTTATAAACATAAAGTTACCTCAATATATGGTTTTCTACAGGTACGTTTTGGAATGTTCGCCGGCGTAGGTGGTAGTATTGCTTTCTTATTAGGTCGCATACTAGCAAGTGCAAGTCGATTGTTTATAGCATGTTTTGCTTTTTCGTATGTTTGTGTCGGCGAAGTTAATGTTTTTTATATTCAATTGACCATTGTGTTAATGACTTTCGCAGGAATTGCCTACACAATAATGGGCGGTATTAGGGCCGTAATCTGGACAGATGTTATGCAGTCAGTTGTGTATGTACTCGTGATTACGATTACCCTTATTTATTTACTCAATACTATTTCTATGTCACCTGGAGAAATATACGATATTTTGTCAACTACAAAAGTAGATGGAAATCCAAAGTTGGATTTTTTCCATACACCAAAAGAAGATGAAACCTATTGGCAAAATGGTTATACATTTTGGGCAATTATTATTGGACAAACGGTTTTTCATCTTGGTGTTTATGGAACAGATAATGATTTAGCCCAGCGGTTTTTAACTTGTAAAAATAGTAAAGAAGGATCAAAAGCGGCCATATTAGGATCAGTTCTTGGTTTGCCAGTACAAATATTATTTTTGTTTATTGGCTTGCTGCTATATGTGTTGTATAACGAAACAAATATCACTGCCGGTGAGTTACCTCCTAAAGGTCAGAAGGTGTTTTTGCACTTTATACTAACGGTTGTTCCCGTCGGAATAAAAGGGTTGTTAGTTGCTGGAATCTTCTCTGCCGCATTATCCAGTATTAATTCTGCGTTGAATGCTATGTCTTCCTCTTTTTATAGCGATATAGTTAAATACAAATATGCCGACTTGGATGATGATACTTCTATAAAAATCAGTCGAATTTCCTTAATAGTATTTGGGTTCTTAGTTGGGGGAGTAGCAATTCTTCTTACACCAGATAATACGGATGGAAAAAGCTCCTTTATCGATTTAGCATTAATGGTAATGGTTTTTGCCTGTTCAGGTCTATTAGCAGTCTTCCTTGCTGGATTATTCACTAATAGAGGTAATGTAACAACAGTTTGGTTGGCAATTATTTTTGGATTTGTTTCAGTATATTTAATGACCTTTCAATTAACTTTAGTTGAAATTAATTTCTACAATATTTGTTATTTGTTTTCGTTGAATGAAGAATGGTTTCTTATTAGCCCTAACTTTAAATTAGCCTTTCCATGGAAAATGGTTGTTGCTACCTTTTTTGGTTTTTTAATTTGCATCTCAGTGCCATCAAATAACCTCCAAGAAGAAAGTGACGCATGAAAACTAGATATGCCATTGGATGTATGAGCGGTACTAGTCTAGATGGCTTAGATATTTCTTACATTAAAGTGTTAGGCGAAGGTTTAGAAATACAAGTTGAATTAATAGATAGTTGTAGTGTGTCAATTAGTGAAATCACAGAGTTTTTTAAAATTTGTATAGATGAGAATGCTGTAGAATTATCATCAATATTAAAGGCTGCAAATGACTTTGGTCAGTTACATGCAAAATCTATTAAAGAGTTTATAAAAGATCGTCCCGTTGATTTGATTTGTGTACATGGGCAAACCCTTTATCACAAACCGCCATTGAGTTGCCAGTTAATTAATCCCTTTGTCATTGCTAAAGAAATTAATTGTCCGGTTGTTTATGATTTAAGAGGAATGGACTTAGCTTGTGGTGGGGAAGGTGCACCCTTGACACCCATGTCTGATTTAATTATGTATAAACAAAAAATGGATACAGTCATAATAAATTTAGGAGGTTTTAGTAACTTCACCTATTTGCCGAAAGATTTAGATATCAATAAAATTGAAGGCGGTGATATTTGTGTTTGTAATCAACTTCTTGATGCCCTATATAAAAACAATTTTGATGCCCCTTATGATATAGGCGGGAAAGAAGCATTGCTAGGTAATGTGAACGAAAAATTATTTTCTGAAATCACACTCCAATTAAATAAGCAGGCAAAAAGTAAAAGATCTCTGGGTTCAAATGATGAGTTGAAAAATTTATTGATTGTAACGACAGAATATACAATCCAAGATCAATTAAGGACGTTCTGTGAAGCAATCGCTTATGTGATATGTCAAAATATTCCAACTAATGCTGAACATTTAATTGTTGCTGGTGGCGGTGCTTGTAATCAAGCATTATTAAAGGCATTAAAATTATTTTTCAAAGGAACAGTTGTCTTAAGTGATGATTATGGTATTCCAGTTCAAGAACGTGAATCAATGGGTTTTGCTGTGTTAGGTGTTTTATGCCAAGATAGAATTCCAATTACACTATCGAAGATTACTAATAAAAGCAGCCACTTAGTAAGTGGTGCTTGGATATTACCATGAAATTACCAGAAAGCCGATCTCATATCTCCACAGAAAATAGAAACCCTAGATCAATGGATATGCACGAATGGTCCGTTGATAAGTGTGTAGCGAATATGGTTACCGAAGAAGAATACGTTCAGAAGGCACTCGAGAGTTCTCAAAAAAAACTTACTGCGTTCATTGAAATGATTCTACCTAAATTTCGAACTGGAGGTCGATTGATATACATTGGAGCGGGTACTTCAGGAAGATTAGGAGTATTGGATGCTTCCGAATTACCACCTACGTATCAATTAGAGCCAGGTAGAATTATTGGTTTAATTGCTGGTGGTGATAAAGCTTTACGATTATCAAGTGAAGGTAAAGAGGATGATTATAATGGCTCCCATGAAGAATTAGATAATTTAAAATTAAATGAAAATGATGCCATATTAGGAATTGCCGCGGGTGGTACGACTCCTTATGTGGTAGGAGCCTTAGAGTACTTTAAACAAACTGCAAGTAACGGCATTACAGGTTTATTAAGCTGTGCTCAAATTGAAGCAAAACCATTTATTGATGCTTTGCTCATCGTTGACACCGGACCAGAATTAGTAACAGGTTCTACGAGAATGAAAGCCGGTACGGTAACAAAATTAATCCTAAATATAATATCGACTACCTTAATGGTACAAATTGGTCGTATACATGAAAACTTAATGATTGATATGAAGGCTAGTAATGAAAAGTTAATTGATCGTGCTATTAGAATGATAGGTGCTCTTACAGGGCTAGAAAGAGAAGCCTCTTTTAAATTGCTTCTATCTGCTAATAATCAAGTAAAGCCGGCATTAATGATGTTCTTCGAAAAGGTAGAGCTTGATATAGCTTGCGAAATAATTAAAAAGAATGAAGGTAGATTAAAACTAAAGGAAGATAATATATAATGAAAATAATTTCTTTGAATAGTGGCTCTAACGGTAATTGTTTTTATGTTGAATCCAACGATACGAGAATAATTTTGGAAGCAGGAATTTCCGGAAAATTATACAATCAGAGATTAACAGAAATTAATGTTTCTCCTGAATCGATAGATGCCTTATTAATTACACATGAACATGGCGATCATATTGGTGGTTCTGGAGTTATTAACAGAAAATACGGTACTCCCGTTTTCATGTCTGTCGATACAAGTAATAATATGCCAAGTAAAATTGGCGAAATTAATGGTTTGAATACTTTTTTGTCTGGTTCAGATTTGAAAATAAAAAATTTGACAATTCACACAATTCCTTCTCTGCATGATTGCGTAGGTGGAGTCCATTTTGTAGTTTCAGATGGTGATTATAGAGTTGGGCTATTCACAGATTTAGGACACACCAGTAATCTTGTGCATGCTACTATTAATACATTAGATTTATTATTTCTAGAATCGAATTACGATCCAAGGATGCTCAGCGAATGTTGTTATCCCGCATCATTAAAAAAAAGAATTAAAAGTGACCATGGCCATTTATCTAACTTACAGTCTGCTCGGTTGATTAGGTATTATGCGTCACCTAAATTAAAGCATTTAATTTTATGCCATATTAGTGAGCAAGCTAATACGTATCAATTAGCGATGAATATCCATCATAAGGTTCGTATGGGTAAATATGAAATTTCCGTAGCCCCTAGGGATGGTTTAGGCCAAATGGTTGAATTGAAAAATCAAATGGCTTTAAAATAAATACATTTAATTTAAATATGCACTGTTGTCGATTTTACTTCTAATAGCGGTGGCATTAATATATTTTTTCCTTTTGATCGAGGATTATCAATCCGGTCTATCAGAAGGTCTACTCCTGCTTGACCAAGATTTTTCCAATCAAAGCAAATATTGGTCGTGCCGCTATTTGATTCGTCTTTAATATTTGTAGTGCCTTTTGTTCCAATAATACTTAAATCATTTGGAATATTTAATCCGAATTTATGGAATATTTCAATAATATGTTTTGCCATTGTGTCCGAAAATGCAATCAATGATGTAGGTCTGTTTTCTGCTGGTAATGATAAAAATTGTTTTGCAATTTCTTCAGCTTCGTTTTCATGATTAGTACTTTGAAAAATCCATTCTTTTTTCTCTTTTATTTTCCATGTTTTCAGGCCTTCTAAAAAGCCTAAAAGGCGGGCGGGGTTTACTGTTTTATCTTTGGTATCGGCGTATCCAATTTTTTTGTGTCCAAGTCTATGGAGATGTTCTACGGCAAGTTGCGAGCCTTTAAAAGAATCCGTTCTAATGCAATCAATGCTTGTGGTGTCGCTGTAGTGGTCAATTAAACATACTGGTTTCTTCCATTTGTCTAAATCCAAAAGTAACTGCTGATTTGTTTGACTAATCAAGATGATTCCATCAATCGAAGTGTCAGCCGCGAATCTAAATATTGAGTCTGTGATTTCATTTTCATCGTTTCCACTTGCAAGAAGTATTTGGAGATTTTTATCAAATGCATTTTCGAAAATACCATTGATGATAGGGGCGATGTAAGTGCTTGAATTAAAATTAAAGCCTTTTGATAAGACCAATCCTATTCTGCCAACTTCTTTTCTAAAAAGAGGTTTGCAGTGGGCTCCTTTTGTTGGGAATGTACCTTTGCGTTTGACTCTTCGAATGAGTTCTTCATCTTCAAGTCTTTTCATTGCGGTTCTGATTGTTTTTCGGCTGACTCCGAACTTTTCAGCTAAATCCATTTCTGGCAAAAGAGGCTGCTCTTTTTCAAGCATATCAATTTCTTCTAATAGTAGAGAGATTATTTGACGAACTAAAGGCGAGGCGCCTTTTGAAATCTCTTCTGTTTTTTTATGATTTGCCATATATGTTCCTTTTATTAATGTGCTTTATGTTACTTGATTAGCAATATGTGCTCTGTATAATGAATAATGTTCCGTTTATCTCTGATCATTTCTCAATTGAAAAATAATTTTATATCTTCTCTCATCTTTCTGATTTAATCCTATTATAATTAGTTCTATATGTTTCTTATTAAAATAAATTATCAGTAATTTATAGAATTAATTTCACCAAATGAACTCATATGTTTTTGTTGATAAAGCTTACAAATATAAAAAAATTCCATCAAATACCATTATTAAGTTAGATAACGGGATAATAGTAGATTGATAATCAATAAAAAATTAAAGATTTAGAAAGTTTGATCGGAAATAAAATCTGCAATTTATTAGTAATATAAGAGACATATTGTAAAATTCAAGTTAAAATATATAAGCAATCTTCAATTAATGCCAAATTTATCAATAGATGGTTTTACTAAAGTAATTTCATCTAAGTGGTCAAACCGTAGGTTTAGGATTCCATATTGAGTGTTTTTATTTATCATGCCCCTTTTTTATTAGGTATTAATGTTAAGGCATTAAAGCCAATATTAGAATTACAGAATTTCGTAGGATTTTATTAGTAATGAAAATAGGAATACGAGCAATTTTATTAGGTTGGTTCTTAACAGTCTTTTTTATTGTTATTACCATGACCTTAGAATTAGTGGACAAAAGTGGGTTTGGTGTCACAGATACATTGGTTCCGGTCTTAACATATTTTTTCATTATTATGACCGTTTTAGTTTTAAACCCTCTATTGAAATTACTGTATAGTTTTATAAAGCTTGCATTAATTAAACCATTTAATCGTCATGAAATATTACTGATAGCCATGATGACTTTAATTACATCTGGCATACCGTCTTATGGATTGATGAATTATTTAATGCCCTTTTTAGGGACTATAAATAATCCAACTAGAGCTACAAATGCAACAGACTGGGGATTAATTAGTGAAACAACCGTTTGGTGGACTGATAATGATGTTAAAGAATATGCATACGGTGAAAATGTTAAAGAAGATGAAAATAAAATTTGGCTGAAGAAGTTAATCAGGGTCAAAGGAAAAATTGAAGAGCAGATAAATGAATATGATAAATCTAAGGTCACATTGCAAAGACCTTTGATTAATCCGGAATTGGTTTTAAACAGAAATGATTCAATCATATTTGAACAAGGTTTGGAAGATAAAATTATTAAAGATGAGAATGGGAAAATATATTCTTATCCGCAAAATTCATTTCCAGCTTTGTATCCAAAGCCGAGTGAAAAATTTTCAGATTACGTAGATAGACTCAAAAAGTATTATAAAGATAAAAAATTTGAGCCCGGCTACACCTTTTGGGGTAATGTGCCTTGGTCAGTAATAGGAAAACCATTTTTATATTGGATGATTTTAATCCTATCAATCTATTTGCTCCTGTTTTCTCTATCCAAAATTCTTTTTACTCAGTGGGCAAAATATGAAAGATTACAATTTCCTTTAGCAACGATTCCTCAGGAAATTTTAGGTGAACCTATTGGAGATGAAGAAGAGAGGAAGTACCCCAGCTATACCATATGGAAAAATACTTTTTTCATTATTGGTTTTTCGCTTGCAATATTTTTCATGCTTTTTGCTGGTTTTTCTAGTGATTTGGCAATTAAATTTGAATTTAAAAATTATGTCGATGGAACTTTCTTGGAAGGTTTGAAAGATATGAATTTGAAAATCTATATTTATTTTATTCTTTTTGGAATTGCCATTTTAGTACCTAAAGAGATTTCTTTTTCAGTTTGGTTTTTCAGCTTAATTGTAGTAGCTGAATTGTTAATTGCGATTTGGCTTGGTTATGGCAAAACGGCAGGATCATTTAAGTCAAATGCCTATACCGATTTATCATTCTATACTGCCCAATCATTTGGGGGATTGCTAATTTATTCTAGCTTTATGTTATGGAGTGTAAGGCACTATTTTTTAGCATCGGTTTATAAAATTTTAAAAATAAAACCAAAAAAAGTTTCGGAAGAAATTATTTCTGACAATTATTTGGCTTCAGGTATATTCATAGTTTCTGGCATAGGTGTATTCAGTTTTATGTTATGGATGAATATTTCATTTATATGGGCGCTTATTTATTGTTTCGTTACATTAATGTTCATAATAGCTGCCATGCGTGTGGCATCAGAGTGCGGAATAATTGGATTTCAAAATATAACGGCCAGCGGTACTCATTTTGTCAGCAATGCATTAGGGATTAGTAGTGTTGGCACTACTTCAATCGTGAACGTATTAATTATTCAAATGGTATTCTTTTTTGATACAAAAACATTTTTAGCACCAAATGTAATGGTGGCTCAAAAAGTTGAGGATGATGCAGGAATCGAAAGGAAAAAGTTTTGGATAACACTATTCATTGCTGTTATAATTGCCATTTCATTCTCTTTTGTGTATATGTCGATGCTTGTCTATCATGATGGTTCTAAGAGTCTTGAATCTTGGTATTTCAAAACCGTGCCAAAACAGGTCTACGATAGTAGTGTACGGTTATTAAAAAGTACTGCTGATGAGCCATTGCTCTCTATCAATAAGGATATGTCTTTTTTCTTATTTTTTGGTGCTATTACTATGATAGCTCTTTTGTACTCCCGTACTAAATGGTTTTGGGTTCCTCATCCTGTAGGAATACTATTATGGATAAGTCCGCATACGACTAAAAACTTCATCTTTTGTTTTTTCATAGGGTGGGCTGTTAAATTTATGGTCACTAAATTTGGCACAAAAGAGCACATCGATAATATGAAGAAAATGGCTATTGGAATGATCTTTGGTCATATTGTTGCTCTTATCATATTAGGGCTGCTTAAATCCTTTACGGAAATTACTATTCATATTCCGCCTACATTAAATTTTTCGTAGTTATAGAGTAATTATTCTTAATAGTTATACCGGCTGAAATTGATACTGAGCCGGTATAAATTTTGCAAATATACCTTAACATATAAGTCAATTTAGTAACATATGTTACCACTCTAGGCAATTATTCTTATAAAAATAGACGTAATTCCACAATATTTATCTTTTAATTCACCTGAGTTTATGCGGAGATGTATCATTAAAAGCACCTTAGATGCTATCATGATTATCTTTATGGCTAAATTGACGAATTATTGTTAGGCAAAACTATTGTTGCCGCTGATCGAAGAATTTCGTTGACTGTCTGGGTGAATATGAATATCATAATAGGTAATATAAGATACATATTAATTATTCGCTAAAGAGAACGTTATACCATGAATCAAAATTTAGAAATATTGCACGTCGATGAGAATAAAATACCTAAAGAGATCAATAATGGAAAAAATAATATGAATACTTTAATGATAGATAAATTTAAAAATATTATCAATGAAGAATCACTTCATTTTCATGTAAGCAATATTTTTGGATCGGATCGCAAGTCAAATTTTAAAGCTTACAATTTTACAGCAAACTGGATCAAAAATCAATTGGTAGATTATGGTCTAGATGATGTAGAGCTTCAACATATACCTGCAGATGGTAAAAGTTTATTGAGTGATTGGATTACTCCGCTGGCATGGGATGTCAATGAAGCCACTTTAGATGTTGTATTTGAAAATGGTGAGAATAAAAGAATCTGTGATTATGCTAAACTTGCAGATTCAATTATCATGGGTTCTAAAGCAACTGGTGCAAATGGTCTGGATACTACGATTGTTGATATCGATTTACTTGATTTAAGAAAAGATCGAATAGATGGTTGCATAGCCTTGACCGAAAGAAAAGCATGTGATATGAAGCGTGTTGTGTTTGAAGCTGGTGGGGTAGGTGTCATTTCTTATTTTCACCCTTTTCCAAATGAAGATCAAGATTCCTTATTTTGGAATAATTGTTGGTCTGATAGAAAAGGAGGATGGTGGCAAATAAGTAGTGATTGTCAGATCTTAGGTTTTTCCATTTCTCCAAATCAAGGATGTGAATTAAAAAAAATATTAAGTAGGGGTGAAATAATTCAAGCCCATGCAAAGGTTGATTCAAAACTTTATGAAGGCTCTTTGCCATTTATCACAGGAAGAATTAAAGGTTCAAGTGAATCTAAGGAAGAAATTCTAGTATTAAGTCACTTGTATGAACATGGAGCCCACGATAATGCTACCGGCAGTGCCACCAATTTAGAAATTGCCCGAGCTATTGCAGCTGGTATTGATTCTGGAGAATTAGAAAGACCTGAAAGAAGTCTGCGATTTTTATTCATGGCTGAATGTTATGGAACGATTGCATATGCACAATACAGACAAGAGAGAATGAAAAAGACAAAGGCCGCGATTTCATTGGATGGAGTTGGTGCAAAATGGCCATTGAATGTTCATCGCGAAGCTGATTGTTCGAGAAGTCCTTTGGGTCCTGCATTAGCGGCAGTGGCAAATGAGATTTATGAAGGAGATCAAGATGCTGTTGTCAATATTGCCACGGTTGAAGTTTCGGATACTTTATTAAGCGACCCTGCAATAGGAGTACCAACTGCTTGGCCACATAGAGGTTGTAAAGATGATACATGGCATACTTCACTAGATACCCTTGATAAGATTGAGCCGAAGGTGATGAAAGAGATGGCTATTATAGTAGCTACTACCTTATTAAGATTTGCAAGCCTTAAAGTTAAAGATGCTTCTTACCTCGCTCAATTGTGTATGAATCAAGGTTTGGTTAATTTGAATAATAAAAAGAATGGTATTGCAGTTACAGAAACAAATCAATTTATATTGGAACATGAAAAGAATGCCGAGTTAAATGCAATTGAAATGATTAAAATATTTGCTTTTAAAAATAATGAAGAGGATGTCAGCAAAGAAATAGATTCATTGAAGAAAACATTTATTTCCAATTGTGACAAAATTATAAAAATGACTAAAGATGATCTCGTAATAATAGATGATGTTAAATCCCTCTTTGAAGATAATGAAGAGTTTGATAAGAAGTCAATTTTTTCTAGAACATTAACAGGACATATTTCCTTAGATCCATTAAGTGAAGAGGACTTTGTTGAGGCAAAAATATCACCTAGATGGAGCCCTTGGCAAGTAGCCGGATTTTGGTGGATTGATGGAAATCGAGATCTTGAAGAGATCTATAAAAATATGTATGGTGAATTTCAAATTACGTTAAAGGCCTTAACAAAGTATTACGGTGTCTTGCAAAAGCATGGTTATATAAAAGTCATAAATTAATATTAAATTGGAGTACAAAGAATGAAGTCCCCAAAGTTAGGCAGTAGTCTTTTATATTTAACACAAGCTGATGTCATCAACACAGGCTTGACCGATATGGAAATCATTGAAAAAACTAAAATTACATTAAAGGCACATGGTACGAATGAGTACCAAATGCCACCTAAAATGGCATTATATCCTGTGGTCGATTCTTTCATGCATTCAATGCCAGGTTATGTGCCATCTGAAGGTGCTTGTGGAATTAAATGGGCTTATTGCTTTCCTGAAAATGGGAAAAGAGGCTTGCCTCAATTAAGCGGTGTTGTTGTTATCAACTGTCCTGAAACAGGTTTTCCTTTGTGTATCATGGATGCCGCTTGGATTACAGGAAAGAGAACAGCTGCAATTACGGCTATTTCTGCAAGTCATTTAGCCCGAAAAGATACTCATGAAATAGGATTGATCGGTGCTGGTGTGCAAGGTTTGGAGCAACTGTTATTTTTGCCTTTGGTTTTACCAGAATTAAAAACAATTAAAATTACCGACAAATTCAAAGACTCATCTTTGCGCTTGCAGGCGATCATTCAAGAAAAATTTCCTGAGATCAATGTTGTGGTTAAAGATACCAAGGAAGAAGTTGTGAGAGGTTCTCAACTAATTGTCAGTGCCACTATAGTGCTTGCGCAACCGAACCCAGGTGTAAAAGATGAATGGATTGAGCCTGGCACATTGATTTGTCCTATTGATAGAAATAGTATGTGGGAATGGGATACCTTTTTAGGTGTAGATAAATTTGTGATTGATAGTGAAGAAGAGTTTAACTTTTTTGTATCAGCAGGGAAGTTGCCAAAGATTACACCAAAGATTCATGCACAATTAGGTGAAATTGAAGCAGGACTAAAACCAGGCCGAGAAAATGATACCGAGAGAATTCTAAATCTTAATATTGGAATGGGTATTGAAGATGTTGTCGTTGGAAAAGAAGTCTTTGATTTGGCACAACAAGCAGAGCTAGGTATATTATTGCCATTGTAAGAAGTTAAGTGACTGTTGCCTAAGAAATTATGATTAAGACTTCCGATTTTTTGAGATAAAAAAACAACCTAATTTAGTAGGGATGCCCTGTGTGCAATGGTTGTACGAATTAGAATATTTAATTCGAAAAACAATTGGGCGTCAGCCGTAGGTTGGCGGTGAGGCACGAACCCCAACATTTCACAATAGTTAGTCAATTGATCTTTAGCAAGTCCTTTGTACCAAACTTTAAACCTTAGTGGTGTTAATATTTGTTGAATAATTCAGAATTGTTTCAGCATTTGCATAAAATTTTGGCCATCGCCTAGGCTCACCCCAACCTACGGCTGACGCCCATTTCAAGAGAATTGTTTCTAATTCGTACAACCATTGCCCCTGTGTGGGCATCCGGGATATGTCCTTTGTGATAATATTTGTGATAATATTTTTTATATTGAGTTGTATTTTCTTATTTACTTATGTTCCAAAGTGTAAATAAATTAATAATAAAACTTAAATTATTATGATATAATAGCTAGAATAACATTGCTTTAGTTGTGTTATTGCTAGAATTCTAAGTAGAGCCAAAAGGATACATAAAGAACATTATATCTGCTGTCCATTGACTCTTTTTCAGTTTATTCTCACCAAACCAATTCACTGGTCAGCCCAAAAGACCTTTTTTTTCTAGGAGAGAAATATGCCTATATCCCTGCCTAAAATTCATATGACGATGGTTAGTTCATTAATACTGTTTTCTTTTCTCTCTTTTATAGATGTTGGATTTGGTGGTACACTATTTGGTGGTTATTCTCAGTCACAAATTCGACCAGGTAATAATTGTACAGATGTAATTGATCCTAATTATAATGGTCCCACAACAACTATAAGTCCAGAAAATGCTCGTGCCGGTAAAGTGGCAAATACTATAAATAAAAACTAAATTTTTAGAGGTCGAAACATGAAAATTATATTTATTAGTTTATTGTGGTTAGTTATTTTAATCGCAAGTCATGCTGGTGATATTAGTAAACCAGATAAATACGACAAGAAAATGGCCTGGCCAGTAATTATTGCGACACAAAGTAACCCAGTAGCAGAGGTAATGAAAAAGGAAAATTACTTTGTCATTCACGCAGGAGGGAAAGGGACCGAAGTAAAGACAAAAGTCGATAAATATCTTAAGCAGCTTGCCACAAGGTATCACATTGATCCGATGAGAATTTATGCAACATCATTTTCTCGAGGAGGACATGAAGTCCTGCTTCAAACGATGAATAACCCACATATGTTTGCAGCAATTGCGCCCGTATGTAATGACTTGAGAAGTGGCCCTTATGTAAACTATGTCAAATATTTAAATAATAATCCTACACTATTTATTCATGGTTCTCGTGATAGTTTTAGGGCGACAGCAAAAAAATTGATGAAAACAATGTTGGATGCTGGATGCATTGTTGAATGGAAAGATTATGAAGGAGGACATACGCCGAAGCCACTGTTCAATAAAGATATGTCACCTATTTTAAGTTTTTTTCGTAAACATAAATTTAATCCATACCCAAAAAAGATTGAACATGTGGTTAACCATAAAAGATACGCCCGTTCATTCTGGACGCAAGGTTGGCCAATTGAAGATAAAGGCAATTTAGGAGCAATATACAAAGTAGAAGTTAAAGAGGGTAATAAAATTGAAGTTACGGCAAATGAGAAAATTTCAGTGGTAATGCTTCTTCTTAATAAAAACATAATTGACATGGACAAAGAATTAATTGTTACAAGTGGTGAGAAGGTAATGTTCAAAGGAAAACCTAAAGAGAGGATTGATCTTAAATTCCGTGATAGCAAAATCAGCTATACAAAAATTTATCCGGTTTTATGGGAAGAGCTTGAAAAAATTCGACAAGAGAAATGGGGAATAGAAAAGATTGATGCTCTTGAAGCACTGGAACCTCTAGAAAAAGAGAAAAAATAATTCAATAGGAAATATATTAATGTTTAGCTCAAATTAAACTTAGCTGGAAAATTTCTGAAAATAAAATAAATAAAAATATTTTTAAACATAATAATTTTAAGGAGATCCCATGGATCAAGTATCTGTTAATAATTTTTTTAACAAAGGTTCCGTTTTTGTAATTCTATCTTTTTGTTTATCAATTCTGTCTAGTGCAATTGTCTTTGGGGAAGAAGTAAATCTTTTAAGTGCCAAGACTAATTGGAAGAAGCAATATGTCTTTTTACCATTTAAGGTAACTGCGAAAGAGGGTGCGAAAGCAAAACCAGCCACCCCAGGGAAACAATTACTACCTACTGGTTGGACGACAATTAAGTATGATGACTTAGATTGGGTTGAGACTAGAGGCGCTGACCTGACTATGGGAGATGGTAGAGCAAGACATATAAGAGGTGCTCCACAATCCTATTTTCAAGGTACCGACCCTTTTGTTGCAGGAATTGGGCTAATGGCTATGCGAGGGAAATTTATTATAAAAGATGCCAAGAAGGTAGACAAACTGAGTCTTGATATAACATATAGAGGTGGTTATGTTGCATACCTGAACGGAAAAGAAATTTCCAGGAAGTCACTACCGAAAGGTAAGATTGAACACACGACTCCTTCTGATGTTTACCCTTTAGATGCTTTCGTTATAAAAGCTTTTGGGAAAACAAAACCTTTCAATTGGTATACCCATAGAGATAAAAAGTTTCATCCAAATTGGGCTAAAAGAGAACGGAAGTCTGGAGTGATTGAAATAGATAAAAAATATCTAGTTGATGGTGTAAATGTATTGGCTATAGAGATGCATAGATCTGAGTACCCGCGAGAATGTAAATCAAAAAAAGTGGGTTTTAACTTTGCCACCATCGGCATTGGTGCTCTCTCATTAAAAGCTGATACATCAGCAGACAATGCGGTTCCAGCAAATAAAAGAGCCGGTGAATTTAATATCTGGAGTGTCCCAACTTGGAAAGATGCAGGTCCTGGAAGCTTTGGTAACCAGGCAGATGGTTTAAATCCGGTAAAAATTGCTGGCACTCAAAATGGTACATTTGCCGGTCAGTTTATGGCAGGATCAAACAAAAGTATTGAAGGCTTTGAAGTTAAGAAAAGTATACTAACTGGACCAGAAGGTGAAATTGGAATTGATAATATCTCTTTAAAATATGGGGGGATAAATCCCACCCAAAGTAAATGGCGTTTTGACTTACTTTTGGATAACGCACCAAAGGTATTTGGAACAAAAAACAGCGCGGCTATTCCAGTTTGGATTTTTATTAAGGTCCCAAAAGAGACTAAGCCCGGCGTTTACAAAGGGGAGTTTGTTGTTTCTGCAAAAGATGTGGATCCAATAAAAGTTCCAGTTGAAATAAATATTTCAGACTGGAAACTTCCTGATCTGAAAGATTTTACAATGCCATATTTCATCTATCAGTCACCTGAATCACTTGCGCAACACTATAAAGTAAAGATGTGGTCAGAAGAGCACTGGGTATTAATTGAGAAGTCATTGAAGCTCATGGGTGAATTTGGGAATGGAGGTTTGATTTTTCCTTTAATGGCAGAGACTTGCCAAGGGAACCCTGAAGGGATGATTATATGGGAGAAGCAGGCGGACGGAACATACAAACACGATTTTACATTTTTTGATCGTTATCTGAAAATTGCTATGAAGTATCATATCCCTGAAAGATTAATTTGTGTTGGAATAAATGTCTGGGGAAATGAAATGAGATACAACAATAAAGGGCAACCATCGCCAAGAGGAAAAATCACCATTAAAGATAAGGCAGGAGTAAGATCTAACATGGTGGTACCTGTGTATGGAACACCTGAAGCAGTTGCTATTTTCCGTCCGGTTCTTCTTGCGATAAAAGAGAAATTAAAAGCCTATAAAGTTGATAACAAAATGATGTATGGTGTTGGTAATGATAAATCACCTGTCCCAAAGCAGATTGCAATGTTTAATAAAATTTTACCGGGTACACCTTGGTTTAGAGAGTCTCACTTCGCTGCAAATAAGATGAAATCTGAAGAGAATGGTGGCAAGTTGACTGTGCCTGTCGGTTGTACTTCAATGGTGTGGGGAGGCGATATCCCAGACCCTGCAAAGAAGCGTCTCTATGGATGGAAATATAATAAAAAGTATTTAAAATTGAATTTCAATCGTGGAGGAACCGAATGTCTAAGTCTAAAAGGTTTTGCTGCTCCCTGGAGTTTTAGAATGTGGATGGAGAGTACAACTGCGTGTGGAAGAAATGGCAACGGACGTGTTGGCGCAGACTTTTTGCATTTAAAAATAAATTTGAAATCCAGATGGAAAGGTAGAAAAATCAAAAGCGAAGCTATTGGTGGTTCTGGAGGTACTCTATATGGAAGTTATCCTAATTCCGGTGTAGGGCAAACTGGCTTAGGGAACAACACTACTGATTTGTTGGGACCTGCAAAAGATGGTCCGGTCACTACCATTAGATTTGAAAATGCAAGACTGGGAAATCAGGAAGCAGAAACAAGAGTCTTTATTGAAAGAGCGATTCTTGCCAAATCCCTTTCTGCCGATCTGCTTAAAAGATGCCAGGCCCATCTGGATGAGAGGACATATGCACTTCGTTTATGGCGCCTCAATCATGGAAAAATCCCACTAGGCAGTTTTGCCTGGAGAACAAGCAATAAAAAGCTTTTTGATTTGGCTGGTGAAGTTGCAAAGGCTACAAAAAAATAGCTATTAGATGGATGGATGTCTATAAAAGGTCAATTAATTTATTAACAAGGAGTACTTCGTGAAGCACCTATTGAACATTTTTATTTTGTTTCTATTTTCTACGACTCTTTTTGCTGAAGTGAAACTTCCAGAGATCATAAGCACCCATATGGTTTTGCAATGTGAAAAACAGGTCCCAATATGGGGGAGTGCCAAACCAGGCGAGTCTGTTGAGGTTATCTTTGCTGGGCAGACAAAGGCAGTCGTTGCAGCCAAGGATGGTCGGTGGATGCTACTCTTAGATCCGATGGAGATCTCAAGTGAAAGCAGAAAGTTTACTGTTAAGGGTGAGAACACAATCATCATAGAAGATGTTATTGTCGGTGAAGTCTGGTTCTGTGCAGGTCAATCAAATATGGCATACGGCTTTAAAGGCAATGAACAAAAAGAGCACCTTCCTAAAAAAGGTGATAAATTAATAAGGTATTTTACACCAACAAAACCTCACTGGAGGGATAAGAAAAAGTTAATACCTGGAAAATGGGTAGCAGGTGGAACCAGGTTTTCATCAGTTGCTGTTAACTTTGGTGCTAGATTACGGACAGAATTAAACCGTCCGGTTGGATTACTTAGCTCTTGGAAAGGGGGAGGAAACATTGAGCTTTGGCTAGAATACAATGGCTGTAATATGTTTCCTGGTTTAAAAAAGCATGCCGAGTTTTTGAAAAAAAAGAAAGCCAATCCCTTAGAAAAAATGAGCAGGAAATTGCGAGGAGTTGCTAGTTATTACAAGAGTACTGTCACGAAACAAATACCTTTCGCAATAAGAGGGGTAATATGGTACCAGGGAGAAGGAAATGGTGGCGAGCGCAAAACTTACCAGACTAAGATGGCGGCCCTTATAAAAGGTTGGAGAAAAACTTGGCACGATAGAGTAGTCTCGTACGGTATTAAGTTGAAGGAGATTGATCCATTCTATTTTGCTTTTGTTCAACTGGCTAACTTTGGTAAACCATATGATAAACCTGCTGGTGGAGACAGCTGGATGGGCGTGAGGGAGGCTCAGTTGAAAAGTTTAGAGATACCTAGCACTGGAATGGCCGTTATAATTGACATCGGTGAGGCTGGTGACATTCATCCTAAGAATAAATACGATGTTGGAAACCGACTAGCACTTTGGCCATTGGCTAAAGTCTATAAAAAGGAGTTGGTTTATAGTGGCCCACTTTATAAAAGTCAAAAAATTGAAGGTGGTAAAATCCGCTTAATATTTGATCATATAGGTACCGGACTAATGGTCGGAAAAAAAGTAGGTCTTAAGCCTACACTAGAAGTTAAAGATGGAAAGCTTGGCCATTTTTCTATTGCAGGTGAAGATAAGAAATGGTTCTGGGCAGAAGCTGTAATTGACGGCAAAGATGTTTTAGTTTCTTGTAAAGATGTCAAGAAGCCTATAGCTATTAGGTATGGTTTTGCTAAGAACCCCGCAAGTGCTAACTTATATAACAAGGAGGGGCTACCCGCATCACCATTCCGAACAGATGATTGGCTTTTACCAAAAATAAAAAGAAAGAAATAAAAGATGAATACCCTTAAATCTTTTGAGCCAGTAAAAAAGGAAAATAAACATGACTATGACCCATTTATCAATTTCAAAGAGAGTCCCCATGATGATGAAAAATTTCAATACTAATTTTAAGAAGATCTCGAGAATTTTTTATTTTTGTATCTGCTTTTCAATAATTGCAAGTGCAACAACTTATGGCGATGAAATCAACCTTATCGGAGAAAGATCTATTTGGATGAAAAAGCTAGTCTTCCTCCCCATAAAGATTCAACCAAAAGAGGGTGCTGAAGAAAAGGCTGCAGCCCCAAGCAAGCCTAAGTTAGTGTCTGGCTGGAACTCGGTAAAATTTGATGATTCCGGGTGGCTTAAACTCCCCGGTTATGACTTCACAAAAGGTGATGGTCGAGTGAGCAATAAAGCAAACAAAGTGTATTCTCGTGGAACCGATCCATTCGTAGCTGATATTGGATTATCAGCACTGAGGGGCAAATTTATTGTCAAGGATCCTTCAAAAGTAGAAAAGTTAAATCTGAATGTAACCTACAGAGGAGGTTTTATCGCTTACTTAAATGGAAAAGAGATTGCAAGGAAATCACTTCCGGCAGGTAAAATTGAGCACACGACCCCATCTGAAATATACCCAATAGAGGCGTTCGTTGTAAATACTGGAGGAAAGCTCAAACGTTTACAATGGTACACTCATAGAGAAAAAAAGTATCTTCCTAATTGGGCAAAGAGAGAGAGGAAATCTGGCAATATTGAGCTTAACGCAAAAGACCTTATTGCAGGGCTAAATGTTTTATCATTAGAATTTCATCGATCAATTTACCCAAGAAAATGTAAATCAAAAAAAGTTGGTATCGCCTTTGCGACCATAGGTTTATCTGAGTTGTCACTTAAAGCAGAAACTGCTGCAGACAATGTAGTGACTGCCAACGCAAGACCAATGGGCCTCAATGTTTGGCCAATTCCTACATGGTCACAAGTATCAATACGTAGTACTGGAACTCAAGCAGACAGCTTAATGCCAGTGAAAATCGCAGGGACCAAGAATGGTACTTTTGCCGGTCAATTTGTAGCTGGGTCGACTAAAAACATTGAAGAACTAACCGTTGGGAAAGTCGCTCTATCTGGACCAGGTGGTAAGATTAGTGCCGATAATATCTCACTTAAATATGGGAAGCCAAATCCAACCCAAAGTAGAAGCCGTCATGACTTACTTTTGGATGAAGCTCCAAAACTAATAATATCAAAAGGAAGAGTGGCTATTCCAGTATGGGTTTTTATCAAAGTGCCAAAAGATACTAAACCAGGTATTTACAAAGGTACCTTCAAAGTTTCAGCAAAAGGTGAAGAGACAAAGAATCTCGCTATTGAATTAAATATTTCTGACTGGGCACTACCTGACTTGAAAAACTTCATAATGCCCTATTTCATTTACCAGTCGCCTGAGTCGCTTGCTCAATACTATAAAGTTAAGATGTGGTCAGAGGAACACTGGGCACTAATTGATAAATCTTTAAAACTCTTGGGTCAATTTGGAAATGGAGGTCTGATTTTCCCTCTGATGGCTGAGACTTGTCAAGGCAATCCTGAAGGGATGGTTATCTGGGAGAAGCAATCTGATGGATCCTATAAGCACGATTTCACTATTTTTGACAGGTATCTTAAAATTGCTATGAAATATCATATCCCTGAAAGGCTTAAAGTTGTTGGGATTAATGTCTGGGGTAGTGAAGTAAGGTATGGAAGAGACAAAAAGCCAAGCCCAAGAGGTTTGATTACCATTAAAAATGAAGCTGGTGAAAAGTCTAACATGAAGCTGCCAGTTTATGGCACACCTGAGGCTATTGCTATTTTCCGTCCAGTTCTACTTGCTATAAAAGAGAAACTAAAAGCTTATGGAGTTGAGAACAAAATAATGTATGGTGTTGGCAACGATAGTTCCCCAGCACCAAAGCAAGTGGCAATGTTCAATAAAATATTACCAGGAACCCCTTGGTTTAGAGAATCACATTTTCCTGCTTATAAATTTAAGTCTTCAGAAAATGGTGGCAAAACCACCGTACCAGTAGGTTGCACCTCACAAGTTTGGGGCGGGTCAATACCTGATCCCAAAAAGAAACGTCTATATGGGTGGAAGTACAACCCGAAAAATATCAGATTAAATTTCAACCGTCCAGGAACGGCGTGCCTGCAACTTAAAGGATTCCCTAGCCCATGGAGTTTCAGAATGTGGATGGAAAGCACCACAACATGTGGAAGAAATGGTAACGGACGAGTTGGTGGAGACTTCTTGAAGCTAAGGATAAATCTAAAAAAGAGATGGAAAGGTGGAAAAATAAGTAGCGAATCCCTTGGTGGTTCTGCCGGGACACTATATGGAAGTTACCCTCAATCTGGTGTTGGACAAACTGGTTTAGGAAACAATACTACTGATTTGCTTGGGCCTGCAAAAGATGGCCCTGTTACTACAATAAGATTTGAAAATGCAAGACTTGGAAATCAAGAGACAGAAGCACGAATATTTATTGAAAAAGCTATCCTTGCAAAAACTCTTTCTGATGACCTAAGAAAAAAATGCCAGGCTCATCTTGATGAACGTACAATCGCACTAAAACTATGGAGTAGAAATCACGGTAAATTCTCACTGGGTAGTTTTGCTTGGAGAGAAAGCAATCAAAAATTATTTGACCTAGCCGGAGAAGTTGCGAAAGTTATTAATAAACAGTGAAACGTTTGGAGGAAATACAGATGCTATTAGGAAAGTTTTTTATATTTATTGTTATTTGTATTTGTTTGTCTAATACAATATTCCCACAGGAAGTGTCATCTATGAAAAAAATAAAAAATAGAATTATCAAAGCTCTTCTTGAAAAGAAAATATTGATTCCCAATGTTGAAAAATTTCTAAAGACGATAAAGGAAGATGGCAACTGGGCTGATATAAATTATAGGAGCAATACTCGCTCTGAGTGGAAAACCTTCCATCATATGTCAAGATTAAAATCTTTAGTGTTAGCCTATAAATCTGGGGTTTTAAGTAACAATGCTAAATTTAAAAAAGCCGTATTTTCAGGATTAAATTATTGGCTAAAGAATGATTTTAAAAACCCCAACTGGTGGTGGAACGATATAGGAGTCCCAATGACTCTTGGTCCGATCTTATTGATACTTGATGATGAACTGACTTCAGCACAACGTAATAAAGGTATAGAAATTTTGCAGCGAGGAAAAATTGGAAAAACCGGTCAAAATCTTGTTTGGTTAGCAAAGATTACGCTTAATAAAGGTCTGTTGGAAAAAAATACGAATACCATCAAAAGAGCTTTTTCTTGTATTCAAAAAGAAATTAAATTATCTGGAGGGGAAGGTATTCAATATGATTTCAGTTTTCATCAACATGGTCACCTATTGTACAACCATGGCTATGGTGCAGGTTTTTCAATGGATTGTAGCCGGATAGCAGCACTAGCAGCAGGCACTGAATTTGCCTTTTCAAAAGAAAAAATAAAAATAATTTCTAGTTATATTCTTGATGGTTCTCAGTGGATGGCTTTTGGTAGTACTCCTGATTATAGTGCCGAAGGACGTGAAATTAGCCGGCCTGCTCAGAGTGCTTCTTATTTAATTAAATCGGGAGAAAACCTTTTAAAATTACCGACTGGTCGTAAAGATGAAATAAATGCGATGATGGCAGGTTTAAAAGATAAAAAGAAAATAACATTGCAAGGTAATCGGCATTTTTGGAATTCTGACTTCATGACTCATCATGGAAAAGGGTATTATGTGTCTGCAAGAATGCATTCCAAACGAATTCTTAGCAATGATGGTGTTGTTAATAGTGAAGGTTACCGAAGCGATTATATTGCTGATGGCTGTAATTATATTTTTAGAACAGGAGATGAATATGTTGATATTTTCCCTGTTTGGAATTGGCAAAGAATACCTGGTACAACAGTTGAGCAAAAGAAAAAAGGTGCTTTCACTAATAACCCTAAAAGAAATGGAACAAGATTTTTTGCTGGTGGTGTCTCCAATGGTAAGACTGGTTTATCAGCTTTTAATTTTGAAAGAAATGGACTTTCTGCTCGTAAGGCTTGGTTCTTTTTTGAAAAGGAAGTTGTTTGTCTTGGTGCCGGTATAACCTGTAATTCAAAAAATTTAATTTTAACCACTGTAAATCAGTGTATTTCAAATGGTGATGTTATTATTAGTAAAAATAATAATAGCACATCAAAATATAAAGTGGGTAGCAATGATGTTGAATCTCCTCAATTTGTTTTACAAGATGAAGTGGCCTATTTCTTTATAGGAAGTCATAAAGTAAAAATTAGAAATGAAAAACGAAAAGGTAGTTGGCACTCTATTAATCGCCCAAAATCAAAAGAAATAATATCGAAAAAATTATTTGAGTTAAGTATAGACCATGGTATGACCCCTAAGGGTGGATCTTATTCCTATATTATATGCCCTGCCATGAATCTTGAGCAGGCTAAATCGTATAATAAGAAACCTACAGTTGAAGTGTTAAGCAATACACCTCAAATCCAGGCAGTAAAGCATCTCAAAAGTAACCTTACTCAAATAGCTTATTTTAAACCAGGAAGGCTCACTATTGCTAAAGAGCTTATTGTTAGTGTTGATAAGCCATGTTTATTAATGGCGCAAATAAATAAAAATGAATTTAAACTAAGTGTTTCTGATCCAACACAAAAGTTAAAAGTAATTCATGTAACAGTATCAGCAAATCTCACCGGAAAAGGCACCGTGTTTAACCCACCAAAAAAGACAACAACGATTACAATTAAGTTGCCTGCTGGTGGATATGCCGGTAAAAGTGTTGTCGCTGATTATAAAATAAAAAAATAAAGACCCGATTGATTTTTCTTAGGTTCTGCTTTAATTTGGAATGTTTTAGGACATACATAACTTCGATTCTGTTGAATGAGCCGTTTATGAATATAGAATTACCAAAAAAGATAGTCGTAAGATTTTTTATATTATGCATTTAAAGATGAATTTCTTTTTTAATTTATGTTACCCCTAGCAATTTATATGTGAGAGCCGATAGAAACACCATTTCTTATCGGACATCGCAGGCCAAGCTCGAAGAACGATTACACTTGATTCAAGACCAGCGCTCCACAATGACCCCTTTAGCTATTTTAATGCTGTAATATGTGCTTATGATTTTGTTAAATTTTGGCAAGGAAATTACGTATAACACAGCATTGCGATTATAGGTCTTAGGGATTTCGGTAAAAAAGGGGGTAAAATGAGCGAAAAATTTAAGTACGATGAAGCGACAGCCCGAAACATTGGTTTGGTCTCAACTGAAGAGCAGAGGAAGTTAAAAGATTGCACAATCGCTATTGCTGGCTTAGGTGCAGTAGGTGGAAATTACTTGTTAACTTTATCGAGAATGGGCGTCGAAAATTTCAAAATTGCCGATCTTGATGTCTTCGATATGGTGAACCTTCAACGTCAAGCTGGCGCCTTTATTAGCAAAGTAGGCCAGACAAAAGTTGATGTTATGGCAGAGATGGCACTTGATATCAATCCAAATATAAACATCACTCGTTTTACAAATGGGATTCAGCCTGACAATATAGATGATTTTTTGGATGGTGTCGATATCGCTCTTGATGGAATAGATGCCTTTCAAATTGGACCAAGAAGGCTGTTATATAATAATGCAGAAAAGAAGGGGGTTTTTGTCGTCTGTTCAAGCCCCATTGGATACACATCAAGCCTTTTTGTTTTTGATCCGAACGGAATGAAATTTGATAAGTATTTCTCTATTGATGATAGCATGACTAGAGCAGAGCAGATTGCATCTTTTCTAATTGGTTTGACACCATCGCTAACAAAAAAATCTGTAATTGATTCAAATTATGTAGACTTTTCTAAAGAGAAGGGCCCATGTCTTGCAAGTACCATTGCAATGTGTACAGGCTTAGTTAGCTGCGAGGTGTTACGAATAATATTAAAAAGAAATCCACCTATGTGCGCCCCAAGATCAATCTATGTGGATCCTTATGAGAGAGGGATGATATATAAAAAGAGAAGGCCTTTTAGATTTAAGTTTATCCAAAAGTTTCTTTTGGGTAAGGCTTTTCAGCTTTATCCAAGCCTAAACGATTTGCATATTGCAGAGCTAGAGAAGCAAAAAACAGTAACAGTTTAATGAATTGGAGGCTTTTCGATGAAAGCAAGTGTTGATTGTACAAGAGAAAAAATTGAAAGATCGGAAGTGATAAACAAGGGAGTCAACTTGGAAGTAAAGATAAAAGAATGTCTTGAAGCAGGGATTGCTGCACCATCTGGTGACAATGTTCAACCATGGAGGTTTTTAATTAAAGGCAATCAGGTTGAATTTCATAGGGATCCAAAAGACAAAAGCTTTTTTAATGTGAATCAAAGAGCTACATATCTATCGTGTGGTGCGCTTTTGGAAAATGTAATTATTGCCGGTAAACACAATGGGCTCAAGAGTGAGATGCAAACGTTTTCGGCTGAAGAGAGAGGGACACTTTTTGCTATTATCGACTTTAGTGAGACTGAAAAAGAGCCTCAGCCATTGATGGATTGTATTCTTAAAAGAGAGGCTAACCGTAAGATGTACTCTAAGGAGATTGTTCCTGATTCTTTTTTGGAGAGATTAAAGCAGCAGTTGAGCGATGAGTATAATGTCGATCTTACATCTACTTATGAGAAAAAAGAAATTGGTGAAATAGTTTTTTTATCAACTAGATTGATGCTTGAACGTCAGGATGTGCATGAGTATCTTCATGCGCACATTCACCTTGACGATGAGTATGCAGAGAAAATCAGAACCGGGTTTAAGATAAAAAACCTTGAAGCTGGGTTTGTGGGGGAGCTATTTCTTAAATTTACTCGTCCATGGAGCAGGATGAAAGTGATGGTTAAGCTTGGTATGGGAAGAGCTATCGGAAGATTCACAGAACAAAGTGTTAATAAATCGTCACACACATGCTTTTTAACGATTAAGGATCCAAGTGATCATATCGGTGGCGGAAGAGAAATGCAGAGGTTTTGGTTGGAGCTAACAATGGCAGGAATTGTAGCGCAGCCTGTAACGGCTCCGGTTTTTTTATACCTTAGGGCAATGGAAGATGGCAAGCCGGTATTTGATAAGCTTTATCATAAGATTTATGATAAGTTCATGGATAAGTTTGATGTATTTGCCAAGAAAAATTCAATTCAAAAAGATGGCTTATTTATGCATTTTAGAATTGGATATTCTGATTCGCTTAAAACCAGAAGTCTTCGGCAGGACCTGGATAAATTCTTAATGTAGATTTATTAAAATCTTGGGCCTTGTGACCATCTTGTTATCTTCTGCCCGTTATATTATTTACTTCACTTGTCTGGTGAATTTTCGTTTAGTATAAAGTATGATGACCTTGGTGATTTGGTTGGAGATACCTTTTTAATGAACCCCTCTTCCATTAGTAGTTTTAGATCATGTGTGGCTGTGTTAGGGGCGCAGTTAATAAACCTGATGATCATTGCTCTCGTTAAGACTTTGTGCTCTTTAAACAGATTCATGATAAGGTCTCTTCTTAGATTAGAGTATTTTTTTATTCCTTGATCGATAGCTTGTTTCGGGTCAATTGCAAAAGGGTTTTCTAAAGTGAAATTTCTTTGGCTGTTTTCTTTCAGGTTGCTTGTGTTGCTTGTTTGAGCTTCAGCCTTTTTTTGAATGCCTGTGTTGTCTTCTAGGGTGGCTTCTCTGTTTTTACCTGTGAGAGATTTGCTCTCTCTAAAGTTGACCATTTCTTCCGTAATGACCTGGTTGTTTTCAGAAAATAGAACCATTCTCTCTATCTCATTTCTTAGTTCTCTTACATTGCCAGGCCAGTGATAATCGTTCATAGCAGCGATTAGATCAGGTGCGAGGGATATGCCTTTTTCGGAATAAAATTGGTCTAGAAAATGTTGTGCAAGAAGTGCAATGTCACCTTTCCTATCCTTTAAAGGTGGTAGATTGACTTGGAATCTATTTAGCCTAAAGAAGAGATCTGTTCTAAATGTTTTCTCTTCTAGAAGGGTATCAAGGCTTATATTTGTTGCGGCGATCACTCTAGCTTTTATGGGGATTTGCTTTGAGCTTCCGACAGGACGTACCATCATGTTTTCGAGAACCCTTAGCAAGGTGCTTTGAAGTTGCATTGGCATAGAGCTGATTTCATCAAGAAATATCGTCCCTTCGCCAGCAGATTCGAAGAGACCTTTTCTGTCTTTTATGGCCCCCGTAAAGGCACCTTTTTTATACCCAAAGAGCTCAGCTTCAATAAGTGTTGAGGATATGCCGGCACAGTTCACAGGGATAAATGGTTTTGATGCTCTACCTGAAAGATCATGGAGTAGCCTTGCAATGACTTCTTTTCCTGTTCCAGTGTCTCCTGTTATTAATACAGGAATATCTTTTGAGGCGAATTCTTGAATATTCTTTTTGATTTTATTGATAGAAGGGGTGTCCCCTATTAGTTTGTTTATTAAGTCGTCTTTTGCTGTTTTAACCCTTTTGGGTTTAGGGCTTGGAATGTTCTTTAGCTCTAGTTCTTTAGATCTCATTAAAAGTTGGGTGTATTTTGAGGTAGGAAGCTCATGGGCTGCTTCAAAGAGGTCATTTATCTCGGTTCTTGTGCGCAGTAGTTTTTTATAAAAATAACATGCTTTGTCTATGTCGTCTTTTAGTAGAAAGTATCTAACCCAATTAGAGAAAAACTCTGGCTTGTCCATTTCTGGATCCATATGATTGAGAATTCGGAAAGTTTGTTCTGAGTCTTTCTCTAGAAGAGAAGTTTCTATAAGTAAGGAGTTAGCATAAATTCTTAAGAAAGGGGATATCGCTTTTTGTTTTAATATGCTATGTATGTGCCTCTTTGTTGTGACAGATTCATTGTCACGTAATCCTCTCAGAGCAAGTAAAAAAAGATAATCAGCTGTAGATAAGTAGTTTGGGTTTTTTATTAAATGTTTTTCAACTTGACTCCTCTCCTCGTCTCTTCGGCCTGTCTTCCATAGCAAATCGATTCTTTGATAAAAAATATAGGTATAGAAATGGTGGCTATCGGTCACCTCTTTTATTTTAAGAGATTCTTCAAGGGCTTTGTTGTAAAACCCTTTTTTAGTATAATATTCAGCTTTTATAAACTCTATCGGGTATGACTGTTTTTGTTGTTGGGTGGACTGCTTTAGTATTTCACACTCGTTGTCAATATCGATTGATTTCCCACTTGATATTTTTGAAATAATTAGCGCCTCTTTCGATAGGTACCACCATTTTGTATTTTCAGGGAAGTTTTTTGCTGCGTCCTCAAGGGAATTGATCGCTTCTTGTTGAGCATTTATTGATATAAATTTTTGCCTCATCGACCAGTAGAATAGCCCTCTTGACTCCGGCATCATCTTTGACTTATCAAGGTTTTCATATATTTGAATTAACCTTTGTAGTTCATGTGGTTTGTCTTTTGAATAAAGGAATTTCGATGTGATGTAAAGTGCCATTGAAACAAGGTCGATGTTTTTATGCGAGGTCTCGATGATGTTTAGGATAATTTTAAAATCTGACTCCTTTATAGTTCGTGATGGGAACGGGCATTTAGAAAAACTGGCGTATAGCTGTTTTTCCTTTGAACCCGCATCAACCTTTTCAACGATATCTTTCATTGATTTTGTATCTACCGTGAACCATGCATCAATGAACTCTTTTTCATATTTCATTTGATCTCTTTTCCTTAGTGATAGACGCAATTTATTCAAATATAAACGCAATCTTATCAACAATAGACGCAATTTGAAGATTTAATAAGCTTATTAATGACTCAAAGGGATCATTTCTATTCTTTATATTTGCGTCTATATATCTAATCCACTGTGAATAAGCGGTTTATGACTATTAGGCTTTTGGCATGTGCCTTGCGTTAATATAGCAAATGTCCAATCTAAAGGAGCCATCATGAAAACTGTCAATGCAAAAGTTGAAAATCTGAACGTTGAAGTTTTGGAGAAAGACCTTCCAAGATTTAAATTATGGAGTGTTGATAGGTTTGGCCGCTTAATTAGTGGTTTATCTATTCTGTTTTTTTCATGTCTAAGTGTCGTTGAGCCTTGGTTTGTTCTGGGTGTAATGTTAACAGGTACTTTGTTGGTTAGTAGTTCGATATTCAATAAGTGCTTTGTTCATGGTATTTTGGTTTACTTTGGGGCAGTTGAGAGAGAAGATCTCTTTGAGCCTGGTGGTAAGCTGCGTGATGTCTTGGTTGAAAAACCTGGTATGGAAAAGACGAATGGAGTGATGAAGAAGAGAAAAGTCTCCGCAGCATCACAGGCGATAAAAGCTATTGATAAAGATTTCAGACAGTCGGGGTCGTATGAGAAGAAGGTGCCATCTGTTGATTATACGATATCAGTTGTTAGCTCTATGGCAGATAGAGTTGAGTGTTATAAGTTAGCTCATAGGGTATATGTTGAGAGTGGTTATATAGATAAGATAGATAGTGGGATGTATGTAAAAGATTATGATGCATTTTCAGATACAATTTCTTTTATTGTTAAAGATTTGGATGGTGCAGTGGTAGGTACCGTTAGTGTAGTTAGGAATAACTTTGGGACTTTAGCTTGCGAGGAGAGTTTCTCCGAAGAGGTGGCTGGGTTGAGAGAAAATTCAGAAGCGATGTTTGAGATTAATAGGTTGGTAATAGATACGAAATTCAGAAATTCAAAAAGTCTACTTAAGGACATGATTAATCATATCTTTGCTTATACCTATACACTAGATAAAGAGTCAAAAGTTCTTGTTGAGTGTCAACCAAAGCATGGTTGTTTTTATACAAGGTTTTTAGGTTTTAAGCAGGTGGGTGATGAGAAACCTTGTGGTAGAGTCCGTGGGATAGTAGCGGCGTTACTATGTTTGAATAGTCAAGATGCAAGAGACATGATCAATGATGCAAGGGCCGGAAATGGAAAAAGAGTTTCTCTTTGGTCAAGCATGGTGTCTGAGACTCAAGAAGTAAAAATGGTTGAGAAATTCAAAAGTGTTGATTTTAAAATGAGCGATGCAGAGATTAATTATTTTGGATTAAAAAGACCCTTTCAAAATATTGTGAAGATGGCTTAGTATTGGGTTGTATCTTCATTGCTAATTTAAAGATTTGAAGTCATGGCAGCACAGAATTGAATGCCAGCTTGCCTGAAGTTTCTGAGGCATGTTATGTCAACATAATGACCGTTTAAAGTGTGTTCGGTAGAATCGATAAAACACTAATACATTAGTTCTATATGTATCTTTTAAAGCCATAATCCGATAAAGATTGATCTCTATGTATTATTTAATCCTATTGGTTGCTATATTCTTGTTTTATTGAGCTAGAATCCTTATAGAGCAATTCTGATATAATCGACTCGTGGTTCTGCTGCTCAAATTTCATGAAATGGTTCGTATAAATGTATTGACTATCTATCATCCTGTGATATGAATAGGTAATATAAGATACATAATAGACCATCTTTTGAAAGGATGTCCTTTGAAACGTATACTTCTAGCCCTCTCAATAATCTCTATTGTCTTCAGTAACCTTCAATTACTTGCTGAAGAAGAATCAAAAGAAAATCTAAGTCAATGTTTGAGTGTAGAAGGGATGTCTGCTGGTTGGCTAAAGAGTACCCAGAAAATACGAGATAATCTTTCTAAGTTAAAGAGTTCAGACCCTAAGGTTTCTAAATGGCTACCAGCCATCAAGAGAAGGAGCCTAACATTAAGGAAGTTAAAAAAAATTGGAAGCATGGAGAGAGATATATTTACAAGATTTTTTGAGGCCATGCTTGAAGATTTAGTAAACGACAAAAAAGTTCTGGCAAGATTCTCAGGCCAAACGATTAATTATGGATACTGGTCAAAGCACATTAATAAATTAACGGGAACAAAAGTTCAAGTGCCAGCAAACTACGACTCAGACAAAGAGTATCAATTTTTCATGTATTATAAAATTGGCGGCGGAATGTACTGGAACACACCAACTAAAAAATGGGCAGGCCCTCACGATAAAGGTGCAAAAGTAAGTGGCCCGCACCGACCAAAAGCTGAATTTTGTCAAAAGGTGATACCTGACACCTTCCAGGCTTGGTCTGCTCTATATTACGGAGTAAAAGGTAGAATGGGTTTAGTTGAAGAGCTAAAAGAATTAACGCTTGCAATGAGTCAAGATTTTTCTATGAGCCTGGATAGAGTTTTTCTTTCTGGCTACTCAGATGGCGGTTATAGTGCTATGTGGATAGCTTCTCGTTATCCTCACTTAGTGGCAGGAATAGCACCAGGTGTTGCCAATTGGCAATATGGTAATATGGGGAATTATACCTTTTTTAACTTTGCTACCCTTGTTGTAGATGGCTGGAGAGACGGTGGCTACATTGGAGAAAACCTTGCTAGGTTCACCACCTTAAACAATATGGGTTATGATATTAAATGTATCATTAGTCATCATGGGCATTCAATGACGTGGCTTGAGGAAGTTGAGACCGTAAAAAAAATTATGGCCTGGGCCAAAACTAAAAGACGAAATCTAAACAGAAAACACATAAAATATGCCACCTGGAATCTTGCCTGGAACAGGGCATATTGGTTTACCATAAAGCAGATGGAAAACCCATTATTAGCCTCTCTGGTCGATGCTAAGATAGAAGGTAATACTATACAGGTAAAGGCAAAAAATATTTCTGTATACCAGATTGCTCTGAATGACAAGCTTGTCGATATGAAGGCTCCACTTAAAATATTTACAAATGGCAGACTTTCCTATGAGGGCCCTTGTCAGGCAAAAGTTACAGTCGATCACCTGAAGAGTTCTAAAGCAAAATTTGTAAAAGATACTGTTACTCATGGTGGTATGTCTGCGCATGCTTTTTTATTGACATACTTTAATAAAAAATCTGGGCATAAAAAGTTTAGAATAAAAGGCCAGTCCTGGTCATGGGTTAAATTTACAGGTGGCACTGAGGTCGAGAGGAAAATAGTAAAAGCCTCAAGTTGGGTAGGGAAGGATGTGGATGTTACAGAAAAAAAGTATGCCGAAACTAATTTATTGATTTATGGTGGTCCCTTACGGAATAAGTTTGTTGAAAAGTTTACCAAAGATCTTCCAATAAAATTTGAAAAAGGCAAATTTACTGTTGGCAATAAAGTTTATGATCAACCTCAACATTGTGTGAAGTTTATAATTCCGAACCCACTTAACCCTAAAAAAAACTGCGTTATTATTGCC
Organism: Planctomycetota bacterium; assembly: GCA_002746535.1. Classification (GTDB taxonomy): domain Bacteria; phylum Planctomycetota. The sequence goes on along the minus strand of NVWA01000025.1, from coordinate 61,037 downwards.
TTTAATGACCCCGCTGCTGTTTCGAAGGAGCTTGGAATTCCAAAGCTAGATATTAGCCCCTGGGGATTTAGAGGGGGGGATTGTCAGGTTTTTGGAATTAAGAAAAATAAAGCTGAACTTAAGAAGCTTGATAGTGTCAGAAAGAAAAAGAGAAGAAAAGGAGATACATACAAGAAAGATGTCTATATTTTTGGTTCAGACTGGAAGGTATATGATCAAACCCCAATTGGGACTATAGAAAAAGAATTTGGCTGGAACGATATTCTCCAATTAAAAGCAGAAGCAATAAAAGAAAAAACAGGAGCGCAAGTAGGGCTATATGGTTCTCAACCAGGCTATCTTAAATGGAAAACCTCTTTTAATAAGGGTGCCATAACGATGAATGACGTTGCCGTAACACATCAGGTCCCTGAATTTATTATGACCTGTGAACTTACTGGAAAGCAGCTGAAGGGATTTGTGACGCCTGATAAACGTGGCAAAGTTCCAGTTCCTAACAATACTCTTTTTGCAAATAAGACTGATCCAGGATATGATCCAAAGACATCACTTTTAATATCTGAAATTGATGATGTTAAAATATATAAAGTCGCTTCGGGTTACGCTTTGTGTGACAGTGGCGCCTTGGGCTTAAGTGCCTCGGTTGAATCTATGCCTAAGCCACATTTTTATTTTGAAACAGTAAAAGAATTTGCTGAGAAAAAAGGCACTACGGTGAAATCTAATAATCTAAAACAAACTGAAATAGAAGTGACCGAAGCTGTTGTTTCTTATATCAAAAAACGAGGAAAAATATCACCTCGAGTAAAATAGTTTCTGGATTTAAAAATCCTGCTTACATTTAAAATGGAGATTTATATGAAAATATTTCGAACATGTCTTAGTTTTGCAGTAGCGATGTCGCTATTTACCTGCTCAAGCCTTATTGCTCAAACAAAAGTTAAACTTAAAGCAACAGCTGATGTCGGATTTTCTTCTATGTTCTGGAATTCATCTGATGAACGCGTTAAAAGCTGGGGAAAAAATAGTCGATTTAAGTTAAAGAGCATACAGGAAATGGGAGCCATTCGATTTGATGCTTCTGCTGCTAAGGGGAAAAAGGTATTAAAAGCGACTCTATATTTAAAAAAAGCAGGAAAAGATAGACTGCGAATTTTGCGAATTTCCACTGTTAATAATAATTGGAACGAAGGAACAGAGAAAAAAGCTTACGGACCTGGCAATGGGGCTTGTTATGATTTCGCAGATTTTAATACGAAGAAAAATTGGGCTTGGCCAGGATCGCAGTTATGCGATGTAATTTTAGGTGCAGGCCATTCTCTTGCTCATTGGGGAGAGATTAAACATATTGATGGGGGCTGGATATCACTTGATTTACCTCCAAAACTTATTTATGCAATGTGTTTAGGTGACTCTGATGGGTTGGCTATTCAAGAGGCAGGCGATTTAGCTTACACAAATAACTTTATTTACAGCAGAGAAGCGGGTAAAGGACGTGAGCCTTTTATATCCGTAGAATTGGGTGATGATTTAACTGTGACGCCCTCTACTCCTGTAGTAAAAGTAGAGCCAGGTAATGCAGTGGCGAAAATAAAAACGGGTGCCATTAAAGTTAGTATAGATGCTCCTAAAAATACTTTTTGCTGGCGCATTAAAGCAAATGGCAAATATGTTGAACGTTGGCAAGTTGCTCATCCTAAAAAAGAAGGTGCCACTGTTTTTTATATTGAATACTTAGATCCCGGTCAAAAATATGAAATTGAAGTTACGGGTGTATCGGCAGGAGGCATAAGCTCTAAAACAGTCAAGCTTAGTGCACATTCTTCTAAAGTACTTAGCTCAGCAATGTCGTTAGGTACTTTTACTGCTCCAAGTTCAAATATAAATCTCATAAAAGGAGCCAATAAATTTAGTGTTTGGGCATGTCCAGGTCTAGTTAAAATTAGTCCTGAATCTGGTAAAGTAATGTTTGGCGATATAGAAGGTAAAGATGGTACTAAAGCCAATGCCGTATGGGATGGCAAAAAGGTTACACTTTTTGGATGTAAGGGTGAATATGTTTCATTTCAATTGATCATAGAGAAAAAAGTGGACCTTCTTGAAGATGTTAAAATTAGTCTTAAAAACCTAAAAGGTAGCGGCGGAGCTGTTATTGAAGAAACAGAAATTGAGCTTTATAAAAACTGGTATGCTAAGAATAAAAATAAGGCTTGGCAACCTGCTTATTGTGTTCCTTTAAAACATGCTCAAAGTTTTAAAATACCAGATCCAATTCGTAAAATGGAGACCCAGAAAAATCAAGGAATCTATTTTGATATTTATATTCCAAAAGAGGCAAAACCTGGGAGCTATAAAGGAATTGTTTCTGTGAGTTCAGGTGAAGCAAAAGTTTCATTGCCAATAGAAGTTGAAGTATTTGATTTTCTAATGCCTGATAAACTATCTTTTTGGCCACAACTAAATTCTTATGGTTTTGGAATGGATCGAAAATTATTAATCCCGACTTATCAGTTAGCTCATCAGCATAGAAATGTTTTTTTTCATAGAAGTTACCGCCCAAAGCTTTCCGGTAAGGGAAAAAACATAAAGGTTGACTGGACAGCTTTTGATAAATCTGTTGGGCCACTTCTTTCAGGTGATGCTTTTAAAAACAATAGAAGATCTGGTGTACCTATTGCAGCTTTAGGACTACCTTTTAAAGATAGCTGGCCAACAAATCTAAGTCCAGAGACTTATAAATACAAGGGTACTTGGGATATGGCCAGTGATAAAAAATCAAGGCAGAATAAAAAGTTAATAGGTTATATTAATGAGCATTACATGACAAGTCCAAAAATTGAAGAGGGTCTTAGCCCTGAATATAAAAATGCTTTTACATCTGTCCAAAAACAATTTATTGAACACTTTAAAGCCAAAGGATGGAATAAAACGGAAGCTCAATGTCTTTTCATGGGTAAAAACACACATCGTATTCAGTATAAAGTCAATATGTGGTGGACGACTGATGAGCCTTATCATTGGATAGACTGGTTAGCTGTTCGTTTTTTTGCCAAACTCTGGACAGAAAATCGAGGCCAGGCGAACGCAAAAAATTGGGTCTTTAGATCTGATATTTCCCGTCCTCAATGGCAAGGTGATATTTTAGATGGAATCGTAGACAATATACACTTTGGCACAGGTGCATTTACTTCGCCTCCTATGTATAGACGTGCAGAGCTTCTTACAAGAAATGGGGGATTTGACAGACGTGTTTATGGTTCGGCTAACAAAGACAATACTAGTAACCTTGGATCCATAATCTGGTTCGTAAATGGTTGGCTTCATGGTGCAAATGCAGCATTGCCTTGGCAGTCTATGGGGAATGCGAAAGCATTAGACATTAACGACAGTGCAGTTGGTGGTAATGCTATGTTTGCATTCGCTGGAAAAAAACTGGGTGTTCCTGTTGTTGCTGATATCAGGCTTAAAGCCTTCCGAGATGGTGAACAGCTCGTTGAATACTTAACCCTATTTGCCAAGAAATACAAACTATCAAGAACTCAGGTAAAACAGGTGCTCTATAAATCAATTAAATTTGAAGCAGGTATTGCTAAAGGAGCAGGAGCAGATAATGCAGACGCGCTTCGATTCTCAAGGCTTAAAGCTTGGCAGATTTCTAAGCTTCGTAGAGCTTTGGCTAAGGAAATTCAAAAGAAATAGTTGGGGAATGGTAGCCCTCGAAAAAATACAATTTTCATATATAAACAATGATTAGGGGATAGACAATGATAATAGCGAAACAAGTAAGGTGTGTTAACGGTTCAAGTATTGAGATTACTTTATTGATATTGTTCATGATTTGTTTGTCGATCGTACTGCCGGCTGAAACAAAAATAACTTGGATATCGAAAGATATCATTGAATCGAAAATGCTGCGTTACAAATATAGTGGCGGTGAAAGACATTCTAATCCCAAAGACGGCACCAATTATGCAAGTCGTAAACTGAGACGAAAAAAAGGTCCTGCCAAAGTTTACGATCGAGTGTTGAAACGCAATGGACGTTTGAGTGGTAGCATTAAAGGTCCTCCATCTGCTGCTGTAACAGGCCGGGCTTGGCTTGAAGACAACTATGGCCGTGTGCTTGATAGTGTCAAAATAAAAGCACCGAAATTCACCTTTGCTTTGGGTGCTGGACGTGCCATGCATACGGGTATATATTTAAAAGCGAGTCTCTCTGATGGGGCTAAAAAAATATGGAACGGTTCAGTAGGTATTCGGATGACACTGCCAGAAAAAGATCAGTGGCGAGAGTTTATTTTAGGTGTGTATAATATGGGTACGAAGTCTGGCACCGGTCAGTTGTGGCGTGAATTGGGCCTATCGCATCGAGCTATACAGACAAATGCTTCGCCTAAGTTTCCACTACAAAACGATCTTAAATATCACTCTTCGAATATTCTTTATAGTGTGTTGGGACTCTATCACCGTGACTTCAAGCATTGGCGTGAAATGAAGGCTAAACGTAAAGAACCTGCTGCAAAGGGGCCTGTTACGCTAGCACGTCACATATGTTTAAGCAATCCTGAATACCACGAGTTCATGGATATTATTCTGACAGCGTCAGCCCAGCGATTTAAACCTTACCCACCCCTTCATTACTCAATAGGTGATGAGATTGGGATTGGCAATATGGCTTCTCCACATGACCTTTGTGCTTCAAAATGGTGTCTGCCACGTTTTCAAAAATGGCTCCAAAAACGTTATCAGAACATAAATGCGCTGAATAAGCAGTGGGGTAGTGACTATAAGACTTGGAATAAAGTAGAAATGATGTCAAATTTCCAAGCACTTGCGCGTAAGCCGAGTGGTAATTATTCACCTTGGGCTGACCGTCTTGAATTTATGGATTTTGTCATCTTTGATTATATTAAAAAAGGAACCGAAATCATTCGTAAGGTGGACCCTGATGCAGTATGTAATATATCGGGTTGGCAACCGCCATCTTGTTGGGGTTTTGATAACTGGCTTCTGAGTAAAACGGTAGATTGTGTTACGCCCTATGAAATTGGTGAGTCACCTGACATAATGGCTTCTTTTTACGACGACGGTAAGAGCGGCAAAATTTATTCACCCGGCTTTGGAGGAGACATGGAAAAGCTTTGGCTTTCCTTTTTACGTGGTTATTCAGTGTCTGCTCAGTGGGATTCCTTCGGTAGTAAAGTTTATTCCAAACTCATCGACATTGGTAAAAAAGAATTAACAACCTATGGTAAGAAATTGAAAGTTTTTGCTGATTGGGTCAACACCGGGCCGGGCCGATTACGCAATCGTTCAGAGCGTCTTCGTGATCCAGTAGCTATTTTACATTCGCAGCCATCGATTCGTGCAAATTGGATGCTGGAGTTGACTGATCGTTCCGATGTTCACAATAGCGGCGATCGTTGGGTACACCGGGATTCATGGAGTGTGGGGCAACGTGAAATGATGTTTCGTTTGCGTATCTCTTGGGTAATGTGGACACATGATATTGGTATTTGGCCAAAATTTGTTGATACCCGAGATCTGGGCAACAACTACTTAATTAAAAAAGGATATAAAGTTCTTATTGTTCCACGAGTTGCAGCAATGAGCGATGAAACAGCAGCACGTATCAAGGCTTTTGCAGAAGCTGGTGGTACAGTTATAGCTGATACATGGTGTGGCATTATGGATGAACGTTGTAAGTTAAGAACCAAAGGCGCACTAGATGACTTTTTTGGTATAACTCGAAGTGATATGCGCAAATTAGATTTGAGTCGACTAAAACTAGGTCAGACAGGTATTGAAATCGCTGGTGTCAAGTTACCATTTCTGCCATTAGAAAAAACACTTAAAGCTGTTGATGCGAAGGCAGGTGCAAAACACAACGGTGCAGATATCTTTATCAGTAAAAAAGTAGGCAAGGGCAAAGCTGTTTATTTAAACTTCAAGTTGGAGTCTTATTTCTTACATCGCCTAAAAGGTGAACGCGTATCAACAGCCAAATCGTTTTTGCTTAATTTACTAGCAGACTCTGGAGTCAAGCCTATCTTTAGTGTGACACAACCTGGGAAAAAAAATAATTTTCACACTGTGGGTCACGATATTTGTCTCTATAAAAACGGGAACGGTTATCTTGTTGGTGTAAGACCTAATCCCACAGTCATTCATAGTGATGTGGGTGGGGTGGAAAATCGTTTTGAGAAGAAAGGTGGCAATGTCTATTCAAAAAAACATGCCGCTTTACTCAATGCCCCAAAAGGGTTTTGGGCCTATGATGTAACGGTGAATAAAAATCTTGGCAAAAAGAGTGCGGTTAGTTTTACTAGCGATCCTGATAGTGGGCGTCTGTATGCTTTCTGGCCATTTTCCATTGATGGCGTTTCGGCCAAAGCAGTTGTAACAGATGGACGTCTGACCATTAAAGGAAAGCTTAAGATATCCGGCGGAAAAATTAATACTGAAAAATTGGTGGTAAACATAAAAGTTTTTAAACCAGATGGTAGTGAACAACAAGCCTACCGGCGTAATATTGATTTAATCGGCGACGAATTCAGCTACACAGTACCACTAGGATTAAATGAAAAAGGTTCGTACAAAGTCAAACTTATTGAGCCTTGCTCAGGAAAAACATTAGAGTTGACTGTAGTTTTTCCGTGATGTTTACATCACTAAGACAACTTGCGTATTTAAGAAATTGAGTATCCAGCTAAGAAAAATGTTGGATTTAGAAAATTTAAAGGAAAGCTAAGGATTAATGATGGAAAAAATTATTATAGATTTGAAAAATAAAACAATTCCCTCCTTTAAAAAAGGAGGGGATATTTAATATTTTAATTCATTCTAACACGAACTCTTTATTTCCTGAATGGAAGTGAATTATGATGGCTGTCTAGTTGTACGTAAATATGGCGTTACTTCTTTCCAACCTTCAGGGAACATCGTTTTAGCATCTTCATTTGAAACTGATGGTACGATAATGACATCGTCTCCATTTTTCCAATTTACAGGTGTCGCAACTTTATGTTTAACGGTTAACTGCATAGAATCGAGGACTCTTAAGATTTCATCAAAATTTCGTCCAGTAGTCATTGGGTAAGTTAACATTAATTTTATTTTTTTATCTGGTCCGACTATGAACACAGATCGAACGGTAGCATTTGTCATGGCTGTGCGTCCTTCAGAAGTTCCTGCCTCTTCGGCCGGAAGCATGTTATAAAGTTTTGCGACTTCTAAATTGCTATCGCCTATCATTGGAAATTTAACGGCGTAACCTTGTGTTTCTTCAATATCCTTGGCCCATTTAGCATGATCTTCTACAGGATCTACACTTAATCCAATTACTTTACAATTCCTTTTTGCAAAATCTGGTTCCAGTGATGCCATATAACCTAATTCTGTAGTGCAGACAGGTGTAAAATCTTTAGGATGGGAAAATAAAATTCCCCAACCTTCACCCAGCCAATCATGAAAATCTAATTCGCCTTGAGTAGTTTGGGCAGTAAAATTTGGTGCTTCGTCATTTATTCTAAGTGACATAGTGCTCTCCATAAAAAAGTTTTAAAAATATATTTAATACCATTGAAATAAATTAACTTCTTAATTTTTTCTTTCGATGACAATAACTCGACATTAAATCAAGAATAATTTAAATATCCTCAACTTTTATCAATTAATTTAAAAATATGCCACTTTGTTCTAATTTGACAAAGCAAGAGGCTTTTAAAAATATTCAATTAAGAAACTATTTTTATTTATGTAGTTTAAGAGTGGTAAAGTGAAAGGAAATAAAACGAGTGAAATACTATTACTCGTTTTAATTAAATTTTTAAGTTATTATTATTTTTTAAAACTGGATGCTGAAATTTAAATTCTATTTATTCCCAAAGCATATTACTTTTCCATCTTCTGTTGTGAGATAAAGTTGTCCATTGGCAGCAGAAAGCCCATCATAAGTAGGATAAGATTCTAGTTCAATTTTTTGAATGATTTTTCCCTCTTCTGAATTTATGACCCAGAGCTCAGCCTTTCTATTTATTTCTCTATATTCAGGTTTCCCGGCGCAATAGAGAATATTATCTGCCTGAACTATAGAATTGAATTGCATAGGGGTTTTCATTTTTTCCCATTTATTTTTCCCTGATGCATAAATCATGTAGCGCCCATAATCTTTTCTAGGCACTTTCATTGGCCAGCTAATTCGTTTTATGGCAAATGAGGTATCCTTGCCAATGACTATGTTTTCACCGACAACTCTTCTGTCTGATAAGTGTCCACGATGTTTAGCCGAAATGATTGGGTTCCAAGAGGCTATGGCATCCCAAATTGAAACGCGCCCAACCCCTTTGTTATATCTGCAAGAAAGGATTCCTCTTGGGCTAAATTTTCTGTTATCATATTTACCATTTTCTCCATTAAATTTTATTCCACAGATAAAGACATCCTTCCCGTCACCAATTGGAATATCCGCAATAAACAGACCTTTGATATTCTGTTGCCAGATTATTTTTCCTGTCTCAGGAATCAAAGCACCTACATAAAAACCACCATCCATAGAACCCACACGTCCGGCACAAAAATATAGTTTGTCGTTTTGAATTAATATATCACCCATAACTGGCCAGGTAGACTCTATTTGGCCAAAAGATGCTATGTATTTTTCATTTGGGGCAACACGTAGGCTCCAAACTAATTTACCACTTTTTGCACTGATAGCGTATACCCAGCCATTTCGAGAACCAAATAGACATAATCCTTTATACAAAGTGGGGGATGAAGCTATCTTTCCATCTGCTGTAAATGACCAAAGAATTTGTCCAGTTAAAGAATTTAAGGCAATAACTTTATGTGAAAGCCGATCTGCCACATATGTTGTCCCATATGCGTTGGTTGCTTGGGCTATTGGGCCTCTAGCCATTTTCAAGCTCCATAATTTTTTTAATTCTTTTGGCAGTTTAGTTGAGGTAAAATTACTTCTTTTAATATCTTTCCGGTAGCTAGGCCAATCATCAAGTGTAATTTTACCATTCTTTAATGGAAGACCCTTTCCTTTAATCAGCTTGTTACTTTTTAGGCTACTTTTATTATTAGATCCAGATAAAGCATATACGCCACGAAGCATCACATTGCAGACACAAGGAGTTGGTAAAAAATATTCAAGACCGTTTGCCGGGATTTGCCCTCGACCACAATAACTGCGCACACCTTTACTTTGTGTAGCTTTAAGAGTATGTCTGTCAAGATGCCAACCATTACCATACAAAATATAATTTAGTGTTGCTCTTGGTGGGTAACACCTAGTAGTATTGGCGCCCGTAGGTAAATATCTTTTTATTTCCTTGCCAGTTTTAGAATTTAAAATAGTCCATTCAAGTTTTGCATTATGTCCGCTACCAGCTTGGATACCCATAACCCAGACCTGATCATCGTAGGCAATTATTGCTTGAAATCTTCCTTTATAGCTAAATGACCACATCGGTTTTCCATTATTAGAATCAATTGCGCCAACTTGAAAATTTCCTTTACTAACGCTAACAAGGAAAACACGCCCAAATCCAAAAGTAATATTTCTTATAGATCCATCCTTAATTATTAAATCAGCCTTCGGAGTTCTCCAAACTTCTTTGCCAGTTTTAAGGTCGTTAGCCAATAAAAATTGTTTTTGAGTATGAAATACTTTGCTTTTTCCCACAGCAGGGGGCAAGTATCTATTTCCAGTTGTTTTCCAAAATACTTTTCCAGTTTTCAAATCTTGAGTAAAAAGAATTTCACCATTTCCTATTAGAATATTATCTTGAATTACAAGATGCTTTGCTGGTTCTATAGAAAAATTTAGAGCTTTTCCGTTTTGAGTGTTATAGACAAGCATCTTTTTTCCTTGTTTCACAAATATCTTTTGCCTACTAGAAGCAAGGCTGTGATTAAATATACTTAGGTTAGAGACACCTGTTTTGCCGAGCGGTGTTTTCCATAGCTCGAAACCATTGTATGCATCCATTGCCACAAGGTACCATTGCGATAGTCTTCCATCTTTAGCCCAGTCAAGTTTCTTAAAGAAGATTCGACCACCACTTGAGATAAAACCTTGTAAAGTTGCATTTTTAGCTCGTGCCCCTGTGCGCGGATTTGCCATCCAGCGTATTTCATTGGCGGGAGTAATAACTTCATCTTGCGTCATCATATTTCTGTCTGCACCGCCTGCCCACTGTGCCCAATTTCCCATTTTGGGGTTCCTGGGTTTCCTTAGTATTGACCAAGTCCCTGATTTCTTAATTTCCCATCTCTTTGAGATATTTATTTTTTTTACTTGCTCTCCTATTTCATCTTTTAACATGAGAACACCATTAGGAACCAAAATCCGAAAAGTTTCCTTTAGAGAGAAATGCTTATTTATTGCGATGGTCAAGTTTTCAACGACCACCAAATTTATTAGATTTTCGACATAAGGTAACTTGTTAAGTTCTCCTTGGACAACTGAAGAGTTATGATTAACTCCCATTTTCTGAAGATCCTCCCTGATCATATCAACAACAGGTTTGTCAGGTTCTAAAGCTTGGACATAGTATTTATTATTTTCTGCTAATGCCGAAACAAGCATTCCATTTCTACTCCCTAAACAGACAACATAACCAGCTTTAATATTAGAATATTTAGTTATTTTCGTTGAAAGATCTCGTACTTCTTTTGAGATTATTTTTTTAGAGTTTTCTTCAGACTTGATATTTCCTTGGAAAAGAAGAAAAGTTAAAATCACAATATTTAGATAAGTGAATAATCTTTTTAATATCCGACCCGTGTTATTTTTTGCCAAAACAAAGTACCTTTCCGTCGTTGGTGGAAACGTAGATTTTTCCGTCGGCGATAGCAATGCCTTCTGATACGGGTGGTGCTTTCAATTTAATTTCTTTTTGAATCTTGCCATCTTTTGTAGAAATAATCAAAAGTTTTCCTCCTGCAGTTCGATTGAATCGATTTTCAGGACCAGCGGCAAAAAGAAGATTTCCTCCAATCGCTAAGGCTTCAACCTGGAAAGGGTCTTTCAGCTCGATTGTCCAAAGCATATTTTTCCTCGATTTTGGATCAATGGCGAAAAGCTCTCCTCCTGCGCGAATTGGACGAGTCTTTCCAGCCGGTTTTATCTTCGTGGTTCTGAACCCGAATACGGCCTTGTCGTTCAAGACAAGATATCCATTTAAGCCAGCCGACCAAAAAGGAAAAACAACCCCCCAATTCCGCGCGTATTTATGCCATTCACGATCAAGGAAATGATAAAAAGTCCTGGCACTACCATTTGTTGAGCTAAGTGGATATTTCCCATTTTTTTCTTCTCCAGTTAATAGATCAAGCGCAGTAATACCGTTTAACGAAAGTGTTTTTCCATCACTTATAAGTAAATCGGCTGGTCCTGAAAATGGCTTCCTTTTAATTTTAGGTCCCCAACTGGCTTTCCCAATGGAAGAAAACTGCTTTTGCCAGAGTATTTTTCCATCGCTCGGTTTAAATGCTAGACATATGACTCCACTGTCCAGTTCAGTTGTTCGTCCGGAAACGCAATAGGCTGTTTCACCTACAATGAGAACTCCTCCCACAATCGGCCAGGCGGATTCCAGTTGTCCAAACGCCGCAATCTTTCTGTTGCTGCGTGCAGCCCGGAATCGCCATGCTAGCACTCCATCGGAGATTCTAATGGCGTAAACCCATCCGTCATGGCAGCCAACTAAACATTGGCCTTTATATATTGTTGGGGGAGTATCAAGGCGTCCTCCAGTAGTAAATTTCCAAAGTTGTTTTCCGGTTTTTGCATCCATAGCCACAACAATATGACTCTCAACTAGAGAGACGATGATTTTTCCTTCGGCGATTACTGGTTGCGTCAACCGATCGCCACCCAGAGGATTATCCTGCCAACATTTTCCGAGATTACCACTAGGCCACTTTTGATCATCCACCTTCTGTTCCCACAGAAGTTCGCCTGCAGAAGAGGGTGTTTCAGTCACTTTGCCATTTCTAGCAGAATTACCTCGAAATGTCGGCCAATCCCCTTTTATGTTGCTTCCATTTTTAGATACCGACTTACCCATAGCTGGGCCTACTTCGAAAATAGTTTGATTCTTCTTTGGTATCCCCTGATCACCAATAGAAGTTTCTGAACTAAATGCGGCAAATCCTTTAATCATTCCATTGTAACAACCACAGTCGTGAGGTGTCGTGTAGAATAAATTGTTGGCGATAATAGCACCACCTTTGCATCCGTAACGGGCACCCATAAAATTTGAATTTTTTCCGGTCTTCCAATCCAGGAAGTTAATTGGTCTGCCAGGGACAAAAAATTGCTCAGTTGCCATTTCAGGATAGCAACCATACACACTAGTTTTTGGGATAACAAAACTTTTTTTAATATCGCCCGTTTGTGGATTCAGTCCCACCCATTCTTGGAATTTACTTTTTCCTGGTATTATCCATTTTTGAAACCATACCAAGTTATTCGAATAAAAAACAGACCATCTGATATATTTTGATTTGCTTTTTCCATATGAATAACGATGTGTCCATAGATGCTGACCATTCTTGGCAGAAATTCCATGAATGATTTTCCTATACTTTTCCTTACATACGAGTATGAGAATATTATTTTTGCAAAATTTCAATTTGACTCTACCTTTCAACCAGTCCTCTGTATCTTTTTCCCAAACTTTTTTTCCTGTATTCAGTTCAAGACATTGAAGTGATTTGCTGCTACGCAAATAGGCTCTATTATTGCTAATAACCAAATCAGTTTTGCCTGGGCACTGCCATTTTTGTTTTCCGGTCTCCGTTTCTATTGCTAATATCTTCCTGCCTTTTACCAAAAGATAACCGTCGGCATAAAGAAGTCTGGCATTGCCAACTTTCATAAATGAATTAATGGTTTTTCCATTTTTAGCATTCAGTGCAACAAGGTATCCGTCTAAGATGGTATAGATAACATCTTCAACTGCGACGATATCACGTGGAGGACCTTTTGATACCCGTTTCCAAAGTGGAAAGCCATTATAGGCATCCACAGCAACTAAGGTCAAAGGGTCTTTGGCTTGGGGATCGTCAGGTTTGATATTAAAGGGAAGGATTTTAGACCAACAAATCAGACGACCGTTCGCACTGTACATATCTGACTTGAAATGAGCATATTTGTCGAGGAAGGGTCTGGATGGGCCGCTAATCCAGCGTACCCCATTAAGTGGTTTGATCTGATCACCAGAAACACGGGTTTGTCCACCATCGTGGCAATACTGTGGCCAGTCGTCCATGGTCTTAGGGCGAGGTTTTGTCCCTTTTGCCCAGATGCCGTTTTTATTAACGATCTCAATGTCTTCGAAACCTGCCTCCGCCAATTTCATCTTCAGATCATTTTCCGACAGCCCAGATGAATTTGCTTTCTCTCGATTGGTTATAATAAATGTTCCCTTTGGGCAGAGTATACGTAAAACCTCTTTCAATTTAAGTCCTTGTTTCAATAGCCCTGGAATTTTATCTGCTACGACTAGATTGATCAGGTCTTTAGAATAGGGTAATTTCTTGAAGGTCAAAAAATCAATGGAGACTTGCCCATATAATCCGACTGATTGAATATATTTTCGAGAACTATCCACCTGTTTGCGGTCAGCTTCGAGACCTTGCACTAGAAAATTTCCAGATTTTCCAAATGCCGCAGTCAGTTTGCCATTGCCACTGCCAATATGCACTAGCAACCCTACCTTTATACTTGATTGCTCCACTATCTGCTTAGAAAGGTTTTCTATTTCAGGTGATTTTTTTATATCTGGTTTTTCCTTAGAGATAAGGTATCCAGGAAAGAACAAGAATATTAAACTGAGTATGACTAGATACATAAGAATTGAATTGTTGTAATTATTCATTTATTCATCTCCTTAAAAAGTATTTTTATTTATTTCATCGTGTCCGGTGATTAGCAGTCTTCATTTTATTCCTGAAGCCGAAGTAAACCAAATCTTTCAGGCACCTGTGAAAATTTCTGGAAAGTCGGTGCCCAAGCAGTATCTTCTATAGGTCTCCTCCGATTTCTTATCTGACGGGTTCGTGTTAAATTAAATCGCCACCTAGATATATCTACCGTCAGGTTTTTAAGTGGAATTGTGACGATAGTAATCCAGCATTTTTTATCTTTGTCGATTTTTGTTTTCACAATGCAGCCCGATTCCCATTTCAAGTCACTTATTTTGTTCTTCCAGGAAAGGTCACTTACAGCCCCAAGTGGGTTAACTACTATCTGATAGTAGTTATTGAAATCATCTCCAGGAGATAGAAATATTTCTATAAGATCATCTTTCCATATCTTGGAGTTGTCATGCTTATTATTTTTTGCCTTGATTTTTTCAATCTCAGAATCGAAGCAAACCGTACGGATATATAAATTTTTTCCATCATGACAAATTGAGGCAAATGTTTTTTCTATAGCTGTTGAATTATCAATGATACCGGCCAGATCAAAAGAGGTGGTTCTTTTCCACTCTTCTGTAGTCACTGGTTGTTTCATTTTTGGACAGGTCATAGAAAGCTCCATCTGTTTCAAGTTCAATCCATTAACAAAGCCAAAGTATTTTGGGATATGTGCATTGCTTCTGTTGAACGTTGGTGACCAGGCAGAATCCTGAAAAGGTGTCCTATTTTTTGTTGAACGAGTTCGTGTCAGATTCAGCTTCCAGTAAGCCTGGCGGGGATCAATGTCAAGCGATTCAAGAGGTACTGCTACCTCAACATCCCAGGTTCCTTTAGCAGTATTTACGAAAACGGCTGCCTTAACATCAGGGTTCCAATCAAAAGATTCATTTGACCATGCCCATATTAGATGCTTTATTTTTCCCTTTGGAAAAACCTGAATAAGGTGATAGTTCATTGGGTCACGATTAGTGTCCAAAAATATTTCTACAACATCATCGTGATAGGGAATTTCAGGCTTTGCTCCAAGGAGTTCCATTACGGATTCAGAACATACGAACCGGACATATAAATATTTGTCATCATAAAGAAGTGAAGCGGTTGTTTTCTCAACACATTCAGAACTATCCCAGTTTACAAAGACTAAAGTGTCAGCTTGTTTCCAGGTATCCTCAAATTTACCATCAATCTGAATAGGAGTTTTTGTTTTGATAATACTACAAGTAGGGGGAGCGGGCCTCCACGGGGGGCTTAGGAATTTTTTAATTTGTTTTGAATTGCAACCTGAGAGAAAAATACCAGAAAAAATAATAATTCTCATAACCCACATTTTTACTATCACAGTAATCCCTCTTTAATAAAAAATTAATGATTCTTAAATAGGAAAAAATAAATTATTTTTCTTTATCCAAAATAATTTGAACTTTTTTCATTGATTTATTGCGCAAGTTTCTGATCGTTTTATGTTCTTTGATTTGAGTTGATAAAAGAATTCTTCTAAGCTCATTTTCCTTGCCATAGATCTGATTTACTAAAAGATTAACAGCTTGTTCTCCCATACCTTTCATGTCTATACTGACAGATGCTAGTCGCTGACCGGATGATATTTTTAAACCAATATCACCAAAGCCAATAATGCTAAGCTCTTCAGGGATTTTAAAACCCAGTTCAATGGCAATGTTTGCAATGGCAATAGCTTTCTGGTCAACTGCGCACACAATTGCCGTGGGTGTTGGTCTTCGCCCAAATATTTGGAGACATTTTTCTTTCAAGAGTTTTTTGTCATGTGGATACTCTTCAATGCTATTTTCTAATCCAGCACTATGCATCGCCATTCGATAACCAAGTGTACGTTGCTCAGATGTGTAATCAAGATGGGGGACCCCACCTAAGTTATGACTTAGATAAGGCGACATCATCGCGATATGTTTATGACCACAGTCGATCAAATATTTTGTAGCATCAAAACAACCACACGTATTGTCATAAACGACAGAACTTATTCCAATGCGAAAGGCATCGTAATCTAAGCTTATAATCGGCAACTTAAGTCGTTTCATTTCTATTAAGATGCGTTCACTTTCCACTTCAAATGAAAGTATTCCACCAAGGTCTTTAGCTTGGAGAAATTTTAATATTTCAGACTCATTCAATGAATGAATTGAACAAACTTCAAGACTTAATGAATGCTTAGCAATTCTCTTACGAATGGTGTCAATAATAATTTTTGGATAAGGACTAGAGTTTAAATAGGATTCCCGTTGGGGAAATACCAAGCCAATTCGATTATTTGTTTTTTCAGATCGTACCGAAGGCTTAACAAATAGACCTTTTCCTCTTTTTGCTTCAATAATGTCTTCTTCTGACAAAGCCTTTACAGCTTTCTGAACTGTCATTACGCTAGTATTGAATCTTTGGGCCAGTTTTCTAATCGTAGGAAGTGGCTGATCGTGAGGCAATCTCTCCTCAAGAATCATTTGAAGTAGCTTGGCTTTGATTTCTTCAACTAGAGTGGTTTTCAATCTTCCAAATCCAATAAATAGAACAATTAGAATAATAAAATATTTATAATACTGATTGTTCTATAAAAAACAATAGATTTTCCCTTTTAGTCCTATTAAATATAAAAAACGATGAACATTAAGTTAATCGAAGTTGGGAATTAAGGGACGCAAAATTAAGGAACAGACCTAGATTAATTATTTATGATAAAACGATCTGGGAGAGCGAGCTGCTAGCTCGTCTTTTCCTAATCAATCTCCATTGAAATATCAAAAAAACAATCTATGTTGTAAAAAAAATAACACCTTTAATGTTATGGGAAATTAAGGGACGGACCTTTATTTTTTTTTATGTATCAATGCTTTTTGACTCTATCCTGCTATAGCTTCTTTAAAATATTTAATATTTCTTCCACAGGCATTCGTTCGGTATAATTTGTATCAACGTGGGAGGTTACAATGACAGAATCCGAAGTGATAATAAAGGTGGCAGGTACGGGAAGTGTAATAGAGCCATCGCCGTTTAAAAGGGTGAGGTCTCTTTTTTGATGATAATCTTGCCCAGGATCAAACTGAAGATTATAAGCACGAATCACTTCTTGGTTGCTATCGCTTAGCACATCAAAAACAAGATCATTTTTTTGTGTAATAGTAAGTGCGGCATTGGGGTTTTGAGGACTGACTGCTAAAACCTGGACTCCTAAAGCCTTAATTTCTTCAATATGATTCTGAATTTCACGGAGATCAAGATTACAGTGTGGACACCATTCCCCTCTGTAGAACTTAAGGATTACAGGGCCAGATTTTAGACATTGCGAAAGAGAGATGGTCTTCCCTAGCGCATTTGGTAAATTGAAATCAGGTGCTTTATCTCCTACTAGCATACCTTTAGCGTGCTCAGCATTGGAAATGACTAACTTCTGAAAATCTTTTAATTCACTCATTTTATATCCAATCAAATAATGGGAAAATTGAAAATGCTAAAAAATAACATCCGTCAAAATAATTTTTAGGAACTATAGGAGCATCATTTTCAAAGACAAGATAAAAAATTATACAAATAAAAAGAACAGGCTACGTTAATTTTTAATTAGAAAATTAAACCTAGTATCCTCCAAAAAAATTCAAAGACACTCAAGCTATAAAAAAAATTTAAACATTGGATGCCTTTTCACAATAATGTTAAAAGGATTATTAATTAAAAATAATTAAATTCAACTGTGAAATTTAGGTTAATCATAGATGCATCTGATGGTTAGCACTATAATGTTTACACCCTTCGGGGAATTTAATACTATAAAAAAAATTAAAGGGGGCAGACCTTTATTAATTTTTATTTTGAAGAAAAATATTTATAGAATAATTTTTAGTTGGCCCTCTCAGAGGACCTATTAGGACTTGACAGAATGATAGGTCGTTTGGTTATTCGATTTAGAAATAAGGAAATTAGGGGATAGGCCTTTCTTATTGTTTATTTTACACCAAATTACTCGTTCAGTTTAGGCAAGTACCATTAAAATCTCTTATGTATCTAAATATAATATTAATATAACGGTATAATGGTAATAGGATCTTTAATTCGACATTTTATTAAGAAATAATGACGTTTTAAGTTGAATTATGAATTTGGCTATATAGGATACATATGAAACTAATATGGCCACTTGTTGACCGTAGTCTGCCGCCACAGATGATCATTTCTTTGGTAAATTATATCTAACTAAAACACTGGAGAGAGACTTATGTCGAAAAACTTGTCTACATTAAAAACCATATTTATTCAGTTAGTGTTCCTTTTATTTTCATTTACTTATTTAGGCGCTGAAGACATTATGCTTTTAGGGGCAGGTTCAAAATGGAAGCAGGCCTTTGTGATGTTTCCTCCTGCTGTTTCAGAAGCATCTGCAAAAACGGCTGGCAAAGCAACTGATCTTGCTGCCCGTCAAGGTATGCTGAAAAAACGTATTAAGCAGGGATTAGTGACAAAAGATCTACCGAGTAATTGGATGCAAGTAGACTTTGATGATTCCGGTTGGATCAATAGGGCAGGACTTACATTTGTAAATGGAGATCACAGAGTAACGTTGCGATCATCTTTAGCATATATTAGAGGTGTTGATTATTTTCCTGCTGAAATGGGCTTGCTGGCCTTAAGAGGAACGTTTACTGTGATAGATCCTAAAAAAATTAATTCGCTTATTTGTAATTTATCATTTCGAGGTGGCTATGTACTCTATTTGAATGGCAAGGAGATTAAACGAGAGTTTCTTCCAGCAGGTAAAATTAGCCAACAGACTCCTTCAAGTGATTATGATTTAAACGCTTTTATTGCCAAAAGTAAGAGAGGTCGTTTAGGAGCACTTGCCTTTTATACCCACGCAACTGATGCACATAAACCATTTTGGGAAAAACGAGAAAGAAAGTCAAAAGCCATATCAATCGATATTGCTCTTCTAAAAAAAGGTGTCAACCACATAGCTCTAGAGATACATAGATCTGAATACCCTATTGAATGTAAAAGTAAAAAGAACATGACTAAAAGAGGAAAACTAGCATTTGGTACAGTAGGGCTTGCAGAGTTTTCTCTAAAGGCTGATACAGTAAAAGAAAATGTTATTAGTGGTACTGAGCGACCTGCTGGTTTTCAACTCTGGAATGCAAATGCTTGTGATATTGTTAGAACGACCGACTATGGTAATCCTTCTGATGCAATCCATCCAATTAAAATTGCTGCAGCTAGCAATGGTCAATTTCATGGTCAGGTCGTTTTGTCATCTACCAAAGAAATAAAAGGTCTTAAAGTCGAATTATCTGACCTGAAATCTATAAATGGGACGATTGTTAAAACTGCTTTGCAAGTACGCTACGGAGCAATAAATCCTACTCATACTAATCTAGGCAATAAGAGAGATAACGGTTACGGTGGCAAGAGATATGATTTATTACTGTCTAATGCTCCAAAAGCATTACCATTTGCTAAAGTAACCTTAAAAGATTATCAAATTAATTATAGAAAAAACTTGGGTTTAAAACCCAATATTACACCTGCTTGTGCTGTACCAATTTGGATTTTTGTAAAGACAACAAAAGCAAATAAAGCAGGCAACTATATAGGTTCTTTAAAAATTTCTGCTAGTGGTATGAAGACTGTTACTGTGCCCTTGGAGATACATGTCGCAGCTTTTAATCTTCCTGATATGAAAGATTTTGTTGCCCCCCTAAACTTGTGGCAATCCCCCGACTCTCTTGCTAAATTCTATCAAGTAGAAATGTGGTCTGAAAAACATTGGGCCTTGATAGATGCTTCTTTGAAGTTGATGGGGGAGATGGGTAATATTGCGCTCCAGTTTCCTTTGTTTGCTGAAAGTGCTCTTGGTAATCCTCATAGCATGATAAGATGGAAAAAAATAGGAGAAGGTAAGTATGAGTATGACTTTAGTATCTTTGATCGTTATCTGAAAACCGCTCTTAAATATCATAGTAAAGAGCGCTTAAAAATACTTTCACTAAGAGTATGGGGTTATGAAGTAGCGGTGAACCCTAAAACAAAGGTTCGTGCTGATGGTGCAAAAGTTAGCCTTGTTGACAAGTCGGGGAAACTATCTTTAATGAATTTGCCTAAAATATTTGAATCGAAAGAAGTTGAGGCTTTGCTGACGCCTTTATTGAGACAAACACGTGATAGAATTAAAGCACTTGGTTTAGAAAAATTAATTTGTTATGGCAATGGTGGCGATCGATCTCCTTTGGCCGAGCAAGTCGCTATGTTAGATCGGATTCTTCCAGGTACACCTTGGGTGCGTGATTCCCATTTTCCTGCGAAAGGGGTAGGAGGTGCAAAAGTTAGAGCCACTACTTTGGTATGGGGTGGTACTATTCCAAATCCTAAGAAAAAACGTCTATATGGTTGGGATTTTAAACCTGATTACATGGCTATGAATTTTAATAGAGCCGGTACTGAATGCCTGAGATTAAATGGATCGCCTTCGCCATGGAGTTTTAGAATGTGGATGGAGAGCACACTCACGTGTGGTCGAAACGGTAATGGTCGTGTTGGATTGGACTTCTTTAAGTTTAAGATGGATTATAAAAAATTATGGGGCGGGGAAAGACCAAAAAGTGAAGTCTATGGTGGTTCAGGTGGGACGTTATTTGGGTCTTATCCTAGTTCTTCTGTTTATCAAATTGGTTTAGGGAATAGCACGACTGATTTAGTGGCTCCTGGTCCAAAAGGTCCTGTAACAACAGCTCGTTTTGAAAATGCAAGAAGTGGCAATCAAGAAGCAGAAGCGCGGATAATAATTGAAAAAGCA
The DNA here is from genome assembly GCA_002746535.1 of Planctomycetota bacterium. Lineage (GTDB taxonomy): Bacteria > Planctomycetota. Next base: position 40,289 of record NVWA01000025.1, on the reverse strand, counting down.
CTTGTAGCAGGAAAATTACCGGCAGCCTTATCTAAAAAGTGCCAAGAGTTTTTGGATGAACGTACAAATGCGTTGCGTATGTGGGCATTAAACAACGGTGCTATTAGTTGGGGTCAATTGAATTGGTTCCAATCAACATTAAATTTATATACCCTTGCAGGAGAAGTAAATAATGCTAAGAAATAATAAAACTAATACGATCAACCATATGATAAAAGTTTGTCTCCTATTATTATGCTGTCTGTCTTTTAATGCTCATGTTACTGCTGAAGATCCTGAGAAAAATAGATGGCATGAAGAAATGTTAATTATTCCTGATACTTATGATCCTTTGAAAAAATGGCCGATTATTAATGTCGTTCAAGAAATGATTGATGATGTTCAATTAAAAGGCACGCCTTATTTTGCTGCTTATGGGACAAATCCTACTGTCATTTTGGCTGGTGCAAATAAATTTAATTTTGATCCTAAACGAATATATGGTACGGCGTTCTCACGAAGTGGTCATGGGATGTTAGAAGATGCCTGGAAATACCCGCACCGCTACGCCGCCATCGCTCCTGTCTGTAATGATTTAAGAGTTAAAACCCCACGCTATAGTGAAGCGGGACAAAAAAACTTATATGTTAGGTATCTTCAGCAAACACCAGTGCATTTGATTCATGGCGATCGTGATTCTTTCGTAAAAACGGGCAAAGTTTTACATAATATTATGGTCAAGCATAATTGCCCTGTTGAGTGGAGTACTTTTCCAGGTGGGCATTCACCTTATGGCATGTATTACCGAAATATGAAGCCTATTCTTAATTTCTTTGACAAGCACCCATACAAGCCGTGGCCTAAAGAAGTTATTCATGTTGTCTATAAGCGAGATGCCACTAGAGCATTTTGGGTAGACTCAAAAATGGGCAGCTTAAAAGCCTTTGGAAATAAAAATCCTTTCCCATCATGGAAAATAAAAATAAAAGAGTCAAACGTCATAGATGTTGTGCAAGCGGATGAAACAGTCAAAGCTCTTGTTTTTCATTTAAACAAAAACCTAATTGATATGAAAAAAGATGTGAAGGTTCTTTTTAAAGAAAAGACGATTTACAAAGGTTCAGCACTTGCAGTACTTGAAGTCAAGATTCATGAAGGTGAAGCTAAAACTAATAAAACGCCCATCCCTTTTTCAGAACGTTTAGAGACTTTTTACAAAACGCCTCAAGAATCCGGATCCTATGATTGGATCTATTTAATGATGAATACGAACTTTCAAGATCTGCGTTATGACAATACCGTACCAAGAAGAATTTTTATTGATCTTGGTTTTAGAGAAAAAGGGGCCACTAAAAAAGAACTTATAGATCCTACTTCGAAAAAATTTGTGGCCTGGGATGTTATGCAGGAAAAATCTAATTTAGATTTAGACACATCAAGCCTTAAGCGAAAGCTTTCTGTTAAGGTCAATACATTTTCAAAGAAGTTTAGCTTGCAAGGAGTTCTCGATACAGCAGATGCTAGTTCAGCTCTTTTAGCACCCAGCAAAGCAAAAAGTGGCGAAGTGATTCTTGTTAAAGTCCGTCTTAAAAACAATGGCAAAACAGATCTTGATGTGAGTACAAAAATAAATCGAACTGTTTTTAGGCAGTATAAGCAGGATGTATTTCCAAAGAGTGGTGATGGTAAGAATTTCTATTATGGTATTTGGGAAATGTCCGGTACAAGACAAGTTCGATGGCAGTGGTTGAAGCACGGCAATGAAGCTTATCAGGTTTTTGGCTATGTGATGTTAAATCCAGGAAATCTGCCAGAAGCATCAAGACTTGATGTTAGTGGGGGTAACTGGGGAGTTAAATTTTATGGTGCTAAGCGAGATCTTATTTTGAAAGCTGGTGAGTCGATAGAATTTCCTGTACTTTTGATCAGTGCTAACGCTCCAGATTCAAAAGCAAAAAAACCTGCTTATCCTGATTTAGGCAAAATCATTGATACATTAAAGCCGGCTTTAATGAGTGCTTATAAAGAGTTAGGGAAATAAAAATCATTCAAGAAAGGTTTAGAATATGCAAAAAATAAAATTTAGTCAAAGTCTGATAAGTTTATTTCGATTAGGTAGTTGTTGTTTTATCATGTTTTTTTTAATCACAACAGTAAATGCTGAAAATATTAAGCTTATAGATGAGAAATCATTATGGAAAAAACAATATGTGTACATAACACCAAAAGTTTCTGAAAAGTCTGCTAAAGCAGCAGGAAAACCAATAGATGCCGCATTTAGAGAGAAACTATTAGCCAAAGGTGTCGTGGTGCTTGGTTACAAACCCCAAAAAATTCTACATGGTTTTATCACATCTCAGCTTCCTCAGAAATGGCAAGAAGTAGACTTCGACGACACTAAATGGCATAATGCAAAAGGAACTAATTTATCAAAAGGCAGTCGTCGAGTACCTAGTCGCCTAGATCCACGATTTGTTCGAGGGACAGATCCCTTTGTGTTTTCAATTGGCTTAATGGCACAACGAGGAAAATTCATTGTTAGAGATCCATCAAAAGTAAAGAAGCTCACATTGAATCTTGTCTATCGTGGAGGTTTTATTGCTTTTCTAAATGGAAAAAAGATAGCAAGTAGATCATTACCTAAAGGTGTGGTCTCTTTTAATACGCCTGCAGATGATTATCCACTGGGTGCTTTTGTGACAAAAAATGCCAAGGGAAAACCCTCTTTCTTTGATTTTTATAAACATAGAAGCAAAGAATACATTGAACAATGGGCAAAAAGAGAAAGAATCTCTGGGACAATTGAGTTAGATCCAAAAGATTTGGTGAAAGGCGTTAATGTCCTATCGTTGGAATTGCATCGGTCTGATTTTCCCATTGAGTGTGCAAAGAAAAAAATAGGATTGGGGTTTTCTCCTATTGGTCTGGCTGTGCTTTCTCTGAATGCAGACACTAGTAAAGACAACGTCGTTTCTGCTTGTGTTAACACTGCAGCGGTACGAGTTTGGAGTGCGAATACTTGGCAAACGCTGACAAAGAAAAGTTTTGGAAATCCTGCCGATGAATTGAAAAAGCTATCTATCGTTGGGGCAAAGAATGGCTCTTTTGTTGGACAGCTGATTATCTCATCACCGAATGCTATCGAAGGGATAAGTCTTAAAACAGGTTCTCTAAAGTCTGGCGCAGGTGAAATTAAAGCAGAAAATATTACCTGTAAATATGGCGATTTAAATTCGTTTTATAGAAAAAGTGATCGGTTTGATTTATTGCTTGATACTCCTCCTGCTAAACTAGGAAAAGTATTACCTATTTGGATATTTGTCAAGGTGCCTAAGAATATTGCCGCCGGTGTTTTTAAGGGGTTAGTAGAAGTAAGTCTCAAAGGATCTAAAATGATTTCAATTCCTATTGAGGTTTCAGTGTCAGATTGGGCCCTCCCTGATGTAAAAGACTTCACGCCGATTACAGTAATTTATGAGTCGACGGATTCATTAGCGAAACATTATAAAGTTGAAGCGTGGTCAGAAAAGCATTGGTCGATGATTGAAACATCTCTAAAGCTTATGGGTGAGTTTGGGAACTGTGGGCTTTTGATTCCTTTGCTTGCTGAATCCTGTATGGGCAATCCAGAGAGTATGATTGTTTGGTCCAAACAAGCAGATGGAACGTACAAACATGATTTCAAAAATTTTGATCGATATATGAAAATCGCCATGAAGTATCATTCTCTAGATCGACTCAAAATGATTTCTCTGAATGTTTGGGGCTATGAAAATGCGACCACTAAGAAAAAGAAAGCACCTGGATCAAAGATCACAGTTAAAGATGCTAGCGGGAAGAATACCAACATCTTATTGCCTACTTCTGGTTCATCTGAATGTGAAGCTATGTGGAAGCCACTGCTTCTGGGAATACAAACTCGTTTAAAAAAATATAAACTTGAGGATAGAATCATGTTTGGACTTGGTGGAGATAAGATGCCGGATTTTAAACAAGCAGCCATGTTTAATCGTATTCTGCCTGGTACACCTTGGTTCAGAGAATCTCATTTTCCTTTAATTACTGTTAGGACAGATGCTGAGGATAAAAGTAAGACTGTCGGCGTAGGTATTACGTCAATGGTTTGGGGCGAAGGGGTGCCTAGCCCAGCTAAAAAACGTCTTTACGGTTGGAAGTATAATCCAAAAAATATTAAAACAAACTTTAAGAGAGAGCTAGATGGCTATAATCCACTTTGGGATTTTCGACAATGGATGGAAAATACGATTGTTGGTGGAAGAAATGGAAATACTAGGTTCGGAGGAGATTTTTATAATTTGGGGATAAACTTAAAAACTTATTTGAGTAAAGAAGATTATAAAAAATTAGGTTATGACTCGAGACGTGCCCAAGGAACACTGTTTAATACGTATCCAGATTCCAATGTTGCGCAAACGGCTTTGGCCGAAAGTGTACCAGATATTTTTGGTGCCGGCATAAATGGGCCTGTAACAACCATGCGTTTTGAAAATGCTCGTTTGGGCAATCAAGAAGCCGAGGCAAGAATTGCCATCGAGAAGGCAATTCTTGAGAAAAAGTTAACACCTGAGTTAGAAAAGAAATGCCAGGAATTTCTAGACACCAGAACCAATGCTATGCAACTTTGGTTTAGCCCTGGTAGAAAGGTAGCTTGCGCTGGTTGGCAGGCTAGTAATAAAAAATTATTTGACCTGGCAGGAGAAGTAGTGAAATCAAAAAAATAACCCATCTGAATAGTGGATTTGGTTTAGCCTAAAAATATATTTTAAAAGGAATAATTAATGAATGATAGAAGGCAATTCATAAAAATGTCTGCTGCGATATCTTTGGCTTTTGCTGGTCGCGGTTTGTTGGCAGATTCGCAAATATCTGACCTGAGTAAAAGTGGATATGGAGCCTTGGTAAAAGATTCAAAAGGCATCTTAGATTTGCCAAAAGGATTTTCCTATAAAGTTGTTTCTAAAATGGGCGATAAAATGACAGATGGATTTCTTGTGCCAAGTCGACCTGATGGTATGGCTGCTTTTCAAGAAAAGGATTTAACGATCATTATGCGAAATCACGAATCTAACTTTCATTGGGATGGACCTTATGGTGCCCACCGTAAGCTTTTCCCTAAGATGGATAAGAGCAAGGTTTATGACATTTGTAATGATGGTGACCCTTGTACAGGTGGTGTTTCAAAAATTGTTTATGATACTAAGAAACAAGTTGTTATTAGTCAGTCCGTAGCATTAACAGGTACCGTCGCAAATTGTGCCGGCGGCGCAACACCTTGGGGAAGCTGGATCACTTGTGAAGAAACACTGAGAAAGACGAATGATGTTGCTTGGAAAAAAAGAAGATACTCAAAAGATCATGGTTATAACTTTGAAGTGAAAGCCAATTCAAAACTAGAAATTTGTGAGCCAATTCCATTAAAAGCAATGGGGCGTTTTAGACATGAAGCCGTTGGCGTAGATCCCAAAACGGGCATTGTCTATCAATCAGAAGATCGCGGCAATGGTTTGCTATATCGTTTTTTACCAAATGAAAAAGGAAACTTAGTCAAAGGCGGTAAATTGCAGGCGTTGGTATTTGAAAAGCAAGCAAAATTTGTGACCAATAACTGGGATGCTAAATATGGCTTGATGACACCAGGTGTAAAATACAAAACTCGCTGGATTGATCTAAATAATGTCGAATCACCAGGAGATACTTTAAGAAAACAAGGACGTTCTAAAGGTGCTTCTGCATTTTGTCGTGGTGAAGGAATCTTTTTTGGAAACAATGAATTATATTTAGCTTGCACGGCTGGTGGTGCTAAAAAATTGGGACAAATCTTTAAATATATACCGGCAGTTGATGAAGCTAAAGGATCAAAAAGTGAAAAAGGGGGCACCATTGAATTGCATTATGAATCACAAAGTGAGAGAGATATGCGATTCTGTGATAATATAACGGTGAGCCCTTGGGGTGATATAATCGCTTGTGAAGATTTTGGTGGTGATGATGTGAGGTTGATAGGGCTAACACCTAAAGGAAATCCATATACATTTGCTAGCCATCATTTAAAGAATGAGTTCACGGGAGCTACCTTTTCACCAGATGGGACGACCCTTTTTGTAAATGTACAATCTCCAGGTTTGACGTTTGCCATTTCTGGTCCTTGGAAAAAATAACAGAAATAAAGTTCATATAATTTTAGAAAATAAAATATTTGAAAAAGCTTTTTGACCTTGCATTAGAAGTGGCAAAGAGTTTAAAAGGATCTTTGGGGTTGTGTCTTTGAGTATCTTTTATCTTTGGCTTATGGATCTTTGGGGTATTTTTGGTAATATTTTTGGGGTCGGACACGGCTAAGTCATTTGTTTCCAGCAGTTTATCAATAAAAAGTGTCCAGAATAAAGGGTTAGGYTAGGTTTTTACTATATAAAAACTGATTCTAAGGGCTTTGGTATTGGTAGATTGTTKGCGTCAATCCCCTAAACAATGTGATTTAARTAATTTCTACAGAATTCTTCTTATTCGATCAATATTCAGGCTACAAGGAAAGTTCCTTTAGTTTTAATCAAAAGTGGTGTTATTTGTCTCTAAAAGGCCTTGTAGGATCATTTTGATTTATTTATATTAATTATTCTTTTTAGCATTGACAATATATGTATCCTATGTATCCTTTATAGAAAATATGTTACTTCCGACTGATGGAGCACCAATGAATACTTCGTGTTTAAGCCTCATCAAGATACATTCCAAAAGACACATAGGATACTTTAATAGATTTTCGCTAATATATGGTAAAACAAAAAAAATTGGACTATGCCTAATTTCAGAGTTCGTTAAATTTGGAATATGTAACATAAGAATAATATTTTAGGTACCTTCAATTTGAGAGGAGTTTTAATGAAGAACAGCAAAATGGTTATTCGTTTTTTAATTTTAATATTTTTGACCAGCATGGTGGTGCATGCTCTTATTAATCCCGGTTTTACTCCCATTAATCTTGTCGAGCAATCAGCCCTAATTCAAACCATTGAGTTTGGTACGATTGGTAAAGACCAAAAAGTAGTTTGTAAAATCATAAAAACATTAAAAGGAAAATCTAAAGCTAAAGAATTAACCATTGATTTAAATAAAGCTTCAAGTCCAAGTCAAGCTAAAGGGATGGTAGGTCTAATCAAAGAATCAAAGAAGACTCTTGCGGCATTTCTTGTCGGGAAATTTAATGATAATGATTCTGGTGAAGAAGCTCCGAAGGCTAAAGCATTTCTACATGTTTCAGGAAAATGGATTATATTGAATGAAAACAAAGGTATTTGGGAGCCAACAGTCATTAGTACTAAAATGCAAGGCACTTGGGCGGGTGGCACTGATATGCTTATAAAAGCTATTGATTATATTTTAAAAGATGCTGATCCAACTATGCCTGTAAATGTAGGCGTCTCCTGGGAAGATCCTGTTTTAGTTTCTACCGTCAAAGGGGTGGTCTCTTCTGTTAGACCAGTCGATCTTGATGGTAAAGGGAAGTCACATTTATTTATTATGAGCACATTAGGTGATAAATTATTCTTGCACGATGGTAGTAAGCTTGTGGATGTAACATTTAAGAGAACATTGACTTCAAAATCAACCATAGCTGCCTGGTTAGATCTGAATGGTGATGGTAAGCTAGATTTGGTTAGCTACGATGGAAAATCATATTCGTTTTATTCGCAAAAAGCTGATGGATCATTTGAAAAAGGTAATAGCTCATTCTTAAAAATATTAGGTGGTATCTGTCAAGGAATCTTTGCCATCGATGCAGGTGCAAAAGACAAACCGGGTCTATTATTAGCGACTGATAAAGGCGTTGTGTCTTATAAGCCTGGTACTTTTCCTTTACAGGGAGCTTTATTAGATGGTGGAGGGGTTGATATTAAAAAGTTTGGCAATATAGGCACTTGTTTGGTGGCTGATTTAGATGGTGATCATTTAGCAGATGTTTTGCAATTATTTGAAAACGGCAGTTTGCTTTATAAGGCGAATAAAGTCGGAGCATTTGAAAAGGCGATCGCATGCTCAATTAACTTAGGAAAAAAGATCTCTAAAGCAACGGTGGGGGATTTTGATGGAGACGGCTTACTAGATGTTTTTACCACGGCAGAAGATGGCAATCAAATTTGGCATAATCGTGGTAACAATATCTTTGAAGGTACTCTTCATGTTTCAGGAGAAATTGAATACATCGCAAAGGCTGAAGGTGTCGACGCGATGGTTTGTGATGTCAACAATGACGGCAAGCAAGATATCATGATTTCTTATGATGGTTATTCTCCTCAAATATTTTTTAATAGAGGTTTTAGAAGTTTTGGACATGCTCACATGTTAGACTTAACAGAAAAGAGTTTATTGGCAGAATCAAGTAATGGTCAGCAAACATGCTGTGTGGCTGACTTTAATAATGATGGTGCACAAGATTTAATTGTTGTTTTGAAAAATGGTGAAGTTCATTTTTTCATGCGTGAGTCTGAAGAAGAAGATTCTTTAGTGATAAAAGTCAATTTGCCCGTTAAAGGGCCTGCCCTTGGTCCTATCACAGTTACTGGTTGGGTTGAAAGTGGCGATGATAGTGAATTAAGATGTCTTGGTGCTTGGAATGTGACACCTGGTTCTAGTAAAGCATATGTTGGATTGCCTGAAGCGGGTTCTTGTATTATCAAATGGTGTTTGCCTGGTGGTAAAATGCAATCTAAAGAAGTTGAAATAGAAGATGCACCAATAAATATATTTATTAAATAAAATTGTAATTAGTTTATGGAGGCCTATATGGGTTTTGAATTACCAAATTTAAATTTTATCCTTAGTAGCTTGGAAGTGGTTCCTGTACTTGTAGGTCCTCTGCAAGCTTTGATCACTATTTTACCTGGTTTGCTTTTAGCACTTTCTGGTATGATCATCAGCATTTTTAAACCACGAGTAATGCTAAATTTGCTCAAAATCTTATGGCGTCAAAAAATTGGTGTTGTTGTGATTGCTACTTGCGTTGGTTTAGGTTGGACTTATTTGCCAGGTTTAATTCCTTTTGCAAAAGGTAGTGTAAGTGCTAAGGAAGAAATCAATACGACATGGGATATGTTCAGAGGCTCTAGCTTAAGAACAGGTTATTCTGGAAGCGGTGACGATCCAGCAAATAATACCTTGAATTGGGCTTTTGATACAGAAGCGCAAACATTCTATTCGACTCCGACGATCTTAGGGAATCGGGTCTATGCAACTTCAGTTGCCAATATTGGTCCTTTTAATTTAAATGGTGATGGTGCTATTTATTGTTTAGATGCTGACACTGGAGGAATTGTTTGGAAGCAACAACCTAGTGGTTATCGAGCTACGTTTTCTTCTCCTTCGGTATCGGGTAAATATTTAGTGGTAGGCGAAGGCTTGCATCTTTGTAGTGATGCAAAAATATATTGTCTTGATGTAGAGAATGAAGGTGAGATCTTGTGGCAATATACAACAAACAGTCATGTGGAATCTTCACCCTGTATTTTTGAAGATAAAGTTTATATTGGGGCGGGGGATGATGGTTATTATTGTTTTAAACTTGATGCCGATGCAAATGGTGAACCACAAATGGTATGGCATGTTGACGGTAAAGATTATCTGGATGCAGAAGGTAGTCCTTTAGTCATTGAACTTGATGTTGATGGTAAAAAGAGTAAAAGATTCTATGCCGGGTTAGGCATGGGTGGTAAGACTCTCCTGTGTCTAAATGCAGATACTGGTGCGGTCATTTGGAAAAAACCAGCACCTTATCCTGTTTTTGGCCCTGCTAGTTTTAAGGATGGTCGCGTATATGTTGGCATGGGTAATGGAAATTTCGCTGAAGATGCCGAGTTAGCTCGTGAGGCTCATAGAACAAAACTTACTGACAAAGGCATGAGTAAACCTGAAATAGAAGAGCATTTGAAGGATATGCAACCTGGTGGTATGATCTGGTGTTTAGATGCTATCACGGGAGAGATTATCTGGGAGAAAAAAGTACCTCGCACTGTATTAGGAGCTGTTATACCAGGCGAAGAAGGTTTGTATTATGCTTCACGTGATGGTCATATGTATTTATGCACCTATGATGGTAAAGATAAAGATAAATTTCAATGTAATGAAGCTGTTGTTGCTAGCCCAGCCTTGGGCAAAGAGCATGTGTACTTTGTGACAACCGGTGGTAATTTATTTAGTTTAACTTCTGATAATTTAGAATTGTCATGGAAATCATCACTTGGTCAGGGAGCTTTATTTATAAGTTCACCCACATTATCAAGAGGACATATATATATAGGTACTGATTCAAGTGGCTTGCAGTGTATTGGTGCTCCTGAAGTAGATGCGACACCTAAGTGGACAAGCTCTTTAGGTGGTTCCGGAAATACAGGATTTTCTAAAGCGACAACGTTACCTGAAAAAGGAAAATATGCATGGAAATTTCCTGTTAAAAATGAAGCCGGTGAAATCGAAAAATTTAAAATTAGTGCACCCAGTGCTATGATAGAAAATAATCTATTTATACCGATTGCTGATGGTGCTCGCAAAGGATTATTAGCATTAGAATTAGGTGTAGAAAAAAAGACAACAAAAACGGAGAAATGGTTATTTGCTACGCCACTAGGTTGTTTTCATTCGCCAGTTATTGCAGATGGTAAGATTCTAGTTGTTGATGGAAAAAAAGGTGATGCCAGTAGATCTCTAACTTGTTTGGATATTAAAACAGGTCAAGCACAATGGAAAAAATCTTTTCCTGAAAATGTAGAAGGTGATCTTGTACTGAGTGATGATGATCTTTTATATGTTGAGTTGACCAAAGGTATGTTAACTTGTTTAGATCTATCAGGTAAAGTTATCTGGCAAATGAAAAATTCTGATAAAGGTCTCATTGGTGTGCCTGCTTTGTATTCTTCATTAATATCGATAGCCATTTATGAAAATAACGGTGGCAAAGCTTTGATGACAATGGATCGAAATACAGGTACTGTATTGTGGAGAAAGACATTAGATGTTAATACGTCTCCAGTTATTCAAGGTAATATTATTTTTATTGGAAGTACAAATGGGCTGATAGCCTTGAATCTAACTGATGGGTCTGAGTTGTGGCAAGCAGATACCAATGGCCCTTTGAATATAGAGCTTTCTATTTATAAAAAGAAGATAGCTTGTGTGAATCAGAAAAATGAAATATTTTTGATTGATCAAAGAGATGGTTCCTTAATTAAAAAGCTTACGGATGTGTTTCAGAAGTCTCCAGTTCTTCTTTGCCGCAAAGGTTTAGTCTATCAAGGTAAAACAGATTTGATGGCTTATAGTTTTGTGAAGGGTGAAAATAAACGTTGGGTTAAATCAAAATGGTTAGGTGTGCCGACAAGCCCATTAATTATGTCAAATTCTAGAATCTATTATGCAACAGACAAAAAAGGTCTTGTTTGCATTAAGGAGAAATAAGATGGTCATACAAACTTCAAAACAATGGGTTTATTTTTTTGGTGAAAAAAATGCCGAATCCATTACACCTGATAAACAATTATTAGGGGGTAAAGGGGCTGGTTTGTTGGCGATGTCCCAAGCTGGTTTCCCGGTACCGCCAGGCTTTACAATTACTACTGAAACTTGTAGCGCCTTTTTTGATAATGGAAATAAATGGGTTGATGGCTTATATGACCAAATTAAAGACAACCTTGAAAAGCTGGAAAAATTAACAGGACGTACCTTTGGTAAAGGTTCGAAGCCTTTGTTAGTATCAGTTCGTTCAGGTGCAGCCGTCAGTATGCCCGGTATGATGGATACGATCTTAAATTGTGGCATCAATAGAAATTTAGCTGATGATCTAGGTGATACCCCTGAATTCTGGAAAGTTTATCTTCAGTTTGTTACTATGTTTTCAAAGTGTATTGGTGGTGTTACTCTAAGAGAATTTGAAAAAGAAACAGGCAAGACAGAAAAAGATGCGACTCGTGAAACTGCTGATCTGTATATAAAATATTATGAGAAACGAATCGGCAGAAAATTCCCTCATGATCCATGGGATGCCTTGAAAGAATGTATTGATATGGTTTTTGACTCTTGGCATTCTGAACGTGCGATTGCTTATCGAAAGCAAAATGATTTACGAGGTGTTACTGGTACTGCCGTAAATGTGCAGTCGATGTTTCCCTCTGATATATCGGGAATTCTTTTTACACAAGATCCAGGGGATTTAAAAGCGAATCAAATCGTTATTGAAGGTTCTTATGGTTTAGGGGAGGCAATTGTTTCTGGTGATGTGACACCAGACCGTTTTATTGTGAGCAGAGATGATTGCTCATTAACCAAATCTTATTTAGGTAATAAATCTGAAATGGTTTATGCGCTTGGAAGTACTATTAATGCCGACCAAGAAGCATTGTGCTTGAATGATGAGCAAATTGTAGAGCTCAGTAAATTGTCTTTGTCCATTGAAGAATACTTTGAAGGTGTTCCTATAGATATAGAATGGGGATGGGCCGATGGCAAGTTTGGATTGTTACAAAGTAGGCCTATCAGAGGATTAGAAATTACGGAGGATGTTGAAGTTGGTCGAATAGAAGAAATAGCTCGAATAAAAATGTTATCGAAAGGAAAGAGAAGTGTTTGGGTTGCTCACAATTTAAGTGAAACTTTACCAGCACCGACACCACTCAGTTGGGATATTGTCAAACATTTCATGAGTGGATCTGGTGGCTTTGGGATGTTGTATAAAGATCTTGGCTACAAACCATCAAAGAAGGTTTGTGAAGATGGTTTTCTTGAATTGATTTGTGGTCGTATTTATGCTGATCCTGATAGAGTAGCTCAGTTATTCTGGGAAGGATTACCTATGACGTATGATTTGCAAGCGATAATAAAAGACAAAAGTCTTTTAGAAGCGGCACCTAATAAGTTTGATGCCGAGAAAACGGAACCTGATTTCCTTTTTAAATTTCCTGGATTACTTTATGCCATGTATAAATGTTCTAAAAAAACGGCTAAGGCTAAAGCATCTGCAAAAGAAATTTTTGACCAAACTATATTGCCACCTTATCTTGCCTATCTAGAAAAAAAGCGTTCACAAGATTTAACATTGTTAACCGTATCTGAAATTATTAGCGAATGCAAAGATAGAATCAAGAATATCTTGGATGATTTTGGCAAAGAATCTCTTAAGCCGGGATTTTTTGGAGGGATGGCTTTATCAGGCGTACATCAAATGTTAGTTCAATTGATGGGTGAGCAAGAGGGAGCTCAATTAGCAAGAACATTGTGCATGGGTTTAGAAGATACAACAACTGAACAGAATATTATGATTTATGATGTTGCTACAGGACACAAAACTCTAAAAGAATTATTAGAAAAATTTGGCCATAGAACAGTCGGAGAAATGGAACTATCAACAGAGCGTTGGCGTGAAAATTCTAGCGGACTAGAGACTATGATTAATGGCTTGAAGAATGCAAATAGATCACCTCGCGAAATGCATGATGAAAATAAAGGAAAACAGCGGGCAGCCGAAGGTTCTCTCAAAGAAACTTTAGAGGAATTTGGCGGGTCTTGTTTCTATGAAGGCCTTAAATCTGATTTAGATATGGCCAGAGAATTATTGCCTTACCGAGAAATCGGAAAACATTATCTAATGATGGGTTATGAGATGATTAGAATGACTATTCTAGAATTGTCTAATAGGTTTGATTTAGGACGTGATATATTCTTTCTCGAACTCTTTGAATTAGAAAAATATGAATCGGATAAAATTAAATATGATGAGCTTATTGCTAAAAGAAAAATTCGATGGCAATCGGCCAAAAGATTGGATATGCCTGATGTGATTGATTCTGCTTTTATTAAAAATCTTGGAAACGCTATTGTATATGAATCATCTGAGGAATTGTCAGGAGATGCTGTTTCGGCAGGTATTTCTACGGGTATTGCCAGAATTGTTTTCAACCCTGGCGAAGCAGGTGACATTGGCGTTGACTATATTTTGGTTTGTCCGTCAACTGATCCAGCATGGACGTCTTTATTTATTAATGCAAAGGGACTTGTCATTGAGAAGGGGGGCGTATTATCACATGGATCAATCGTTGCCAGAGACTTTGGCATTCCAGCTGTAGTTTGCCCAAATGTAACAAGTCGTATTAAAGATGGACAAATGGTTAGAGTAGATGGCAACACCGGTAAAATATCAATAATAGAAGGAGATCAATAAAATGATGGAAATATTTAATTGGCTTAACAATGCGTTGTTGGCTATCTCTGATCCTTTTCTTAGTTGGCTATTAAACTTACCTAGAGATGTGGCACTTGTAATCATTGCCGTGGCAACTTCATTTATAATGACCATTGTCAGAAAATGGTCTACAAATCAAGATTTGCTTAAACGTTGTGATGATGATAAGAAACGTTTAAAAGTTCTAATAAAGACAGCAAAAGAGAATAAAGATAAAGAAGCTATAAAAAGATACCGGTCTAGTTTAGGCATGATTGGTGGTAAATGTATGATGGCAGAATTTAAGCCATTGATATGGGTCATTATACCGATAGCAATTCTTGGTACTTGGGCCTTTAACCGTATGGGTTTCTTTGCCCCTAAAGCAGGTGAAAATATTCAGATTACAGGTTATTTTCCTGTGGCGGATTGTGGTGATTTAGTTTTTCTTATGCCAGAAGAAGGCATTGAAGTTGTTTCATCAGAGAAAGATTCAAAGTTGACAGAGCCTTCAAGTTGGATCAAAGAAATAAAACTTCAAGAATTAACAAAAGAACAAAAGGAAGCTCGCTTAAAACCTGATGGTGTCGCCAATTGGAATATTAAAGCTAAGGCAGCTGATAAACCCTATAAGTTAAAGATTAGGCATAATGATAAAACCTATGAGATGGATTATCTTGTAGGTGAAAAGAAGTATTCAATGAATTTTAATGTTTTTTCAGATACTGAAATGGTTCCTTCAGCTGAAATTAAGTTAAGGGAATACAAGCCCTTTGATATAGTGCCTGGGATAGAAAGCATGATGTGCCCACCTTGGTTAGTTGGTTACATGATTATCGCAGTCTTAATGGTGTTTGTTATGAAGCCAGCTTTGAAAATACATTAGTTTAGTTTTACTGACGTGAATTATTGACAATCTTTCCTGAGCCTCCATTTTTGGAGGCTTTTATATATTTAATATTCAGATGATGATAATATTAATTATCTAAATCAAACTTTTCTTAATAAAGGCAGGTCTATGAGATCTTCGAAATTACTTTTTGTTTTTCTAAGTTGTTTTATTTTTACGATTAATCTAAATTCTCAAGAGGGGCCTTCAGTTGTAAGTGAAATAGAAAAGATGACAAACATAAAAGCCGGATTATGCACAATTCTTAATTGTTCAGATGCTAAATTACCACTCGCTGTTGCAGCTGGGGGTAAATTTTTAGTTCATGGAATTACAAATACAATTCAAGATGCAGCGACCATTCGAAAAGGTGTGGGTGATTCGCAAACGGCAGGCATGATAAGCATTGAGTATTTGCCGGTCGAAAAATTGCCTTATAACAATCGCAGTATTGATCTTATTATTGTAGAATCTGATTTGTTAGGTTTGATTAAGAAGGGGCTAAGTGCGAAAGAAGTTCTGAGAGTGTTAATTCCAAAAGGTAAAACATGTTTTGGTTTTAAAGCTTCGCATAAAAAAGAAATTGAATCTTGGCTTAGCACCTCAAAAGTATCTAATTATAAATATGTTAAAGGTAATCGTGAGTGGTTAGTGATCACAAAAAAAAGGAATAAAGATTTAGATGACTGGGGGCATTCTCAGCATGGCCCAGATGGTAATCCTGTTTCTCGAGATAAAGTACTTAAAGCACCTAATTTATTGCAATGGATTGTTGGCCCTACAAGAAAGTATGGTCGTGGTGATAGTGGCCCGTTAGTGGCTGGACCAAAAGGTGTCGTCTCAGCAGATGGTCGTAATTATTATCTTCAAGGACGTCATATAATTGCTCGAAATGCCTTTAATGGCACATTGCTATGGTATAAGTCTATTGTCAAGATCTCAAAATCTCAGATCGTTGCTGTTGGTGAAAATCTTTTTGTTTGCCTTGCGGGTAAGTTAATAGCAATCAATGGGCTTACTGGAGAAACCAAGACAGTATATGCTGAAAGTATTAGCTGTTCAAAACTATTAGTTGAAGATCAGAACCTTGTTGTTGTTGGACGTAGTGGCATTAAAAACTTTGATATCAAGAATGGAAAAGAATCATGGTCTTTTAACAAAAGATTAGGCAGTGTTTACATGCAAGCGGGTAAATTATATGGAATGCTTAGTCGTAGTGAATTGGTTTGTCTTTCTTTGAATAATGGTAAAGAGAATTGGAAGGTAGATGTTAGTTCTTTGGTAGGAGAAAAGGCTACATTAAAATTTATTTCACAAGAAATGCTGGTTTTTTTACAAAAGCAAAATAAGAGTGCTAGAGTAGTCGTCCTAAAAGGTGCAGATGGCAGCAAAGCCTGGGAGGCCAAAAGTAATCGAGGAAACCCTTTAATTTTTGAAGCATCAAATTCTTTATGGATTGAAAGTAGTCATCAACAAAAAGGAATGAAAGGTGTTAAGAGTCTCCTGGTTGGCTATGATATTAAAACGGGCAAGGAGAAATTACGTCATGTTGGTCCAGAAAATGTTAAATATCGTTGTCATGGAGTTTATGCAACCGATCGTTTTTTTATTGCAAACAGACCTCTTTATTTCATGGATTGGAAAACCGGCAAATCACATGCTTTTGAAGGTACCCGAGCTCAATGTGGTATTGCCTATTGTTTGGCCCAAGGCATGTTTTACGGCCTTTACACAACACCAACTAAATGTATGTGTGTTTCAACTGTAATTGCAGGCATCACGGCATTTTCTTCCAATGATACTATGAATGGCGAAGTGGCTATTTCTAAAAAGGATCAATTAAGAATTGGAAAAGCATCATTACCGGTGATTAAAAAAAAGGAAGATGCTAAAGATGTTTGGCCCATCTATCGAAACGATCCTAGACGTATGGCAAGTTCAGGAAGTTCCGTCTCAACAAAATTAAAAATTGAATGGAAAACAAAAATAAAATCATCGATTGATTCAAAAACATTATTGAGTCAAGATTGGAAGATTAGTCGACCAAGCGGTGATCAGATTTCTCCACCAACTATTGGTGGAGGAATGTTATTTGCAAGCTTACCTCATGAGCACCAAGTGATTGCTCTGCATATTGCAAGTGGTAAGGTAGCTTGGCGAATTCATACACCAGCACGTGTTACGGCTCCACCAAGTTATTATCAAGGATTGTGTTTATATGCGTGCCATGATGGACGTGTTTATTGTGTGCGTTCTGATAATGGAGAATTATTATGGAGTTTTAGAGCTGCACCAGATGAGCGCAGGATGATGGCTTATGGGCAAATAGAATCATCATGGCCGATTGCCGGAGGTGTTTTGCTTGTCAATGGTATTGCTTACGTAGTAGCGGGCCGATTGACTGAAACAGATGGAGGTTTATATATCAGCGCTTTAGATCCTAAAACAGGAAAATTACTTTGGACGAAAAAAAGAGGCCGTGTGGATGATAAACCATTTGGAGGTTATCAGCCTCGTCGTATGCAGACATATGTTGGACCAGTTGATATGTTATGTTCCGATGGAAAGATAATTGGTATGGCAGGTAGTCATCGTGGCCGTTTTAATTGTAAAACTGGCGACTTTATTTCACATTATAATAATAGCATTCCTTTTGGATATAATGTTTCACGATTCAGAACAGACCAATATGGATTGAGAACTGTTCCTGTAACTTTTTTGAGGAAATCATTTATTGGAATTGATTGGAAAACAAAATCAGTTCGTCGCTACGGCAAAAATGGTTGGCAAATAAGTTTGCCAAGTAAAGATAAGGTCGAGTCAATGGTGGCAATTACAGATAATATAAAAGAGGAAGTCGTAAATAATTGGCGTCCATCCGTTCGAGTGTCTTCCATTAAGAATGCCCCTGTCATTGATGGAAAGATAGACCCGATTTTTCAAAAAGAGGGCACACCTTTAATTTATTCCTATTTAAATGGTCGTAAGAATAAACCTCAAGAGGCTACAACAGCATGGATTTTAAGTGATGATAAAAATCTTTATTTGGCGTTTCGGTGTTTTAAGAAAGATCCAAATAAAATTGTATGTACGAAAACAAAACGTGATGATGCCATTTGGAAAGATGAAGCTGTCGAATTCTTTTTAGACCCAACGAACTCTAGGAAAAAATCTTATTACCATTTTATTATTAATGCTGCCGGTGTGATTCAAGATGTATACAAGGGTGATAAGAAATGGAACTGTGAGATGACAGTCAAGACCGGCAAAGAATCCGATGCTTGGACAATAGAAGTTAAAATTCCTTTTAAATCGTTGAATATAACTCCTGGTAACGTGAAGAAATTATGGTCGGTGAATTTCAATCGAAGTGCCAGAGATACCAACGATGCTAAAAAATATGAAGATACGGCTTGGTCACCTACAGGGACAGATTCTTCACATTTACCAGATATGTTTGGTTACATGTGGTTGAATGCTGGTAAAGGTGGTGATGATACTGCTGCCTACAAAAAGTGGTTTGCAGGTTTACCAGTGAAGCCAAAGGTAGTTGCAACTGTTGAGTCTAATGTTGAGAACCTATTGTTGATTGCCGTTGCTAAAGATTCAGGTGACATGAATAAGGGCGGTGAGTTATTGATTCATTCACTTAGTGATGGGAAAATACTTGGGAGGTGTATTTTGCCCATTTCACCTGCTTATGATGGCTTGGCTGTAGCCGGTGGTCGAGTGTATATTACCTTGAGAGATACATCAGTTGTTTGTTTATCGAAAGAATGATTTATAGCTGACCGAATAAAATGGCCAATGAAATTATTATTGCGTTATGAATGGAGTGGGATAGGGTGGTAACCCAAATGGCCGTCCAATGACTGATTTCGCTCCAATGAACGTATGAGAATGCTAAGTAAAAACCTCCGACTAAACCTGCTGTAATACCCGCTGCAATACCTTGAAAGGCATGGGCAATTGTAAAAATAATGGTTGAGATTATGATCAAGGTTGTGAAATTTGCTTTGCAATAGCGTCCAACCCAAATCGGAACAGTTTGGAAAAATATAGTTTCAATTATTGGAAACAAAAAAATGCCTAGAAAAATAATTTCTCCTAGTCTCATATTATTTTCTCTTTCAGCGACACCAAGATTTGCTAATAAAAAACTGATGACAAGTGAAAGGATCGTTTTTTCAAGCGTAATCTTCTGACAAAACTCCCATGGAGTCTTTTCACGATAGCGCTGAAAATGTTTTTTAATTAAATTCATAATTTTTAGTAGATGTTATTTGTATGTATTAGGAAATTATTTATATCTCGAAGTGATAACTTGTAAAGATTTATCATGTCATTATGTCTCTTTAAAACATTACCTGAATAAGAGATATTTGCTTGAAGATGGGCGTTATCCGTAGGTTGGGCTGAGTAATGAGAAGCCCAACATTTTTATAAATATAATATAACGAATCATTTTTTTTATTAAAACGCAACGTTATAATTATTCTTATAATTCCGTCTAATTGTCAAACTTCTAGCGACGGAAAAATGTTGGGCTTCTCATTACTCAGCTCAACCTACGACTGATGCCAAATTTATTGTCTACATTGTTCAAGATGCATAATTTAAATCGCCTGCCCAATATTTATGGTGAGTACAACTATTGAATATGCCTCTACATATTTAAGTCATTACTTTTAAAAAATATTTCAGGCGTTAAAAATATTCATTTTTTTGTGTGTATTGACTAGATTGTAATAGTATCCTTTTTGCTGCAATAATTCCTGATGAGACCCTTTTTCAATTAATTCCCCATCATCAAAATAGAATATAACATCAGAGTTCTCTATGGTTGAAAGTCTGTGTGCAATCGTAATAGTTGTTTTGTTTTTCATTAATTCGTTCAGGGCTTTTTGAACTAGAAACTCACTTTCATTATCTAAAGAGCTTGTAGCTTCATCTAATATTAAAATCGAAGGGTTTCTTAAAAATGCTCGTGCAATGGCAATACGTTGTTTTTGCCCACCAGATAAGCGGCAACCTTTTTCACCTATTGTTGTCTCATAACCATTAGGTAGTTTATTGATGAATTCATCGGCATAGGCTTGTTTAGCAGCCATGAATACTTCTGATGGCGTGGCATCAATTTTAGCGAAGGCAATATTTTCATAGATGGAGCTAGAAAACAGCATAGGTTCCTGTGGTACGATACTTATTCGTTTTCTTAATTTTCGTAAATGATAATCTTTTATATTAACACCATCAATGTTAATTTGACCTTGATTTACATCATAGAACCTGGTCAATAAGTGAATGAGTGTTGATTTCCCACTCCCAGATGGGCCAACAAATGCCACTTTTTGTTTGGGTAATATTTGCAATGAAATATTATTTATGATTGCAGGGTTTTCATCATCATTTTCATGATAGGTAAATGTTAAATTCTTCAATTCAATGTGGCCATTTAGGCTAATTGGTTTCAATGCTTTTTTCTTATTCTTTATAGATGGAGCTGTATCGAAGACTTCATATATTCTTTCAATGGAAGCCGATGCTTCAGAGACAACGGTTTGCATATCTGCTAATTTGTTTAGTGGATCGAAAAGTTTATTTTGCATTAAGACGAAAGCAACTAGCTCTCCGATAGATAATTGAGCAGGAGTATGCATAAGTATATAGGTACCTGCGCCAACGACAGTAAGAGGTGCAATTAAATTACAAAAACTATTAGCCGTCTGATTTAATGCACTCCAGTGTGCTGACTTAAGTGCTTGGGCTTGAAGGGACTCTGACGATGCTGATATTGCTGATACTTTCCATTGTCAGGCCTGAAAGTTGTGCCATGTCTTCTTGCAAATCGATAGAGACTTTTTTGATCTTGTGTCCAACAAATTTCATGACAATAATTTGAATAGGTATAAGAAGTAAAGAGAATATGGCTAGTCGCCAATTGACTGTAAAAAAATAGGAAAGAATAACTATTACGACACCAATATGCATCCAACTTTGTACGATGACCTGTTTTAGAAAAACTTGTGTTAGGCTAACATCATTGATAATTCTTGATGTGATGGAACCTGCGAGGTGGTAATCAAAAAATGAATGGGATAAACCTTGGACATGGGCAAATAAATCGACCCGAAGATCATTGATAACTTTTTGTGTAGCGGTATTTGATAAAATCGTTCTGAAGTAAACAAATACGGGCGTGATAATAGATAACCCAATTCCAATGCTTATTAATAAGATGATCGAATCATATTTTTGCTCAATGAGAATATTATCATCAGTTAATGTGGATATAATTTTACCGAACATCCAAGCAACATAGACGGGTAACAGAAACTTGATCATGCCGAATATAATGGCAATGATGAAATACCACTTGTAGGGTATTAAGTAAGAAAAAAAGCGTTTGAATGAGCTAACGTTGTTTGTATTTTCCATAAGAATAAAATTATTTTTTAACTTAAACCATATCTGTTTTTGATAAAATTACTAGATTTGCTCTCTGCATAATTTTTTTCTTATAAGTGAGAAGTTATTGAATTTGCATACTAGATGAATTGACGTTACAGATATTTGTTTGGGCTCAGTAGGTAATCTAGGACGAAAGTAAACTTTTCCCAGTGCTATTGAAACTAGTTCAAAAAAATAATTATGAGCATTATTAATTAATAGTATATTTAATGAATTTTGTGCTGATTCCCAAAACACGTTGTATTGCATTTAAAATGAGAGTGTTAGCTTAAAACTATGCACATCTTTTTTAGCCATGACGACATCTATTAGCGGGAATTTATTATAAAAGGGGCCTAGAACATAGGATTCCTACGTCCTCTTTTTCATAACCCCTTAAATAACAACTATTTATGTATAAACTATTACAAGTAAACGACTTAAATAGGCATTCACGTTTGTCATTGTTTGCCGTTGTTTGTTGTTGTTTGTCATGGACTGAGGACAGTTTGAGGACAGTCACAGTGGTTAGTGAGTTTATTCTGAATTATTTAGGTTTCATCTTTTTTTGTACAAATCTCTCTGGCTTAATTTCTATTGGATGAATGTTCAAGTGTTTCCTCCAATTAACTATTGGATATGTAGAAAATTCACATCATATTGGACATCTACGACCTTCATTAAAATTCCTTGGACGCATTAAAAAATGATGTCCACATTCTGCGTGTAAATGTTCAATCGGTATCTTTGCATTAATATATTCATCTAATATCTAGTTGAGTATTGGTCACTCTAACCACAACATATATAGGGTATCGACTTCTACACTGTTCTTATTCGCTATTAGTTTTACCAAAAATCTGCGAGTATTAGCTATTTTCGTTATGAGTAACAAAACTCAAAATATCTATTAACTAATTAATTCGAAAGAAAATATAACATATTGTTACGTATATAATGCTTAAAAACTACTTACTAAAATTTTCAATATATTTATTTTAATAATTGTCTCAAATATAAAAAACTTTATATATTTTAAAAATAATTCTTAAAAAATATTTCTTTGTGATGGGAACTTACTAATATCCCGAACTTTAATTTGGTAAGTGTCATTAATTTGCTAATCAATTTTGAGTTAATCAAATATAAATTATTTTAAGGAAATGTTATGAAATCATTTTTGTTATGTATATTTTTTTACATGCTGTCTTTGGCAGTATTTTCCCAAGCTATCAAAATAGATACTTCTGGTAAAGTAGGTGTAGGTACTACCACACCATCGACAAAACTTCATATCAAGAATGCAGCAGATGAAGCATTAAGAATAGAAACGAGTACTAATGCCGCAAATTGGATTGGGCGATTTAAATTTTTTAACACAACTACGCAAGCTGGAAACATTCAGTCTGGAAAAGATGGAAGTAATAATCCTTTTCTTGCTTTGGGAAGTGCAGATTATCAACATCTTTATATTAATGCTGCTGGTAAAGTAGGTATAGGTACGACCACACCATCGACAAAACTTCATATCAAGAATACAGCAGATGAAGCATTAAGAATAGAAACGAGTACTAATGCCGCAAATTGGATTGGGCGATTTAAATTTTTTAACGCAACTACGCAAGCTGGAAACATTCAGTCTGGAAAAGATGGAAGCAATAATCCTTTTCTTGCTTTGGGAAGTGCAAATAATCAACATCTTTATATTAATTCTTCTGGAAAAATTGGTATAGGCTCCGCTTCTCCAACGTATCAGTTAGATGTAAAAGGAGCTAATCCAGTTATTAATTTAAATTCAAATGCTACAAGTGCAAATATATCTTACCGTATGGAGAATAATGGCACATTTAGAGGTGCTGTTGGCTACGATGCTGGTAATGCAAAAGTTTATCTAAATATGTTTGGCAATGCTACTCAAGGACTAGCTGTAGATTCATCAGGTGATGTTTATATTTCTGGTGACGTAGGAATTGGGGATACATCTCCATCTGAAAAGCTAGAAGTAAATGGCAATGTAAAAGCAGATGGTTTCCTGGTAGGTACTACATTCTTAGAAGTACCTGATTATGTATTTAAAGATGACTATAAATTAAAAACATTAGAAGAAGTAGAAAAGCATATTAATGAAAAAGGTCATTTGTCTGGCATAGACTCTGAAGAAGAAATTAAAGAGAATAATGGCTATGACATGACTAAAATGCAAATGAAAATTCTTGAAAAAGTTGAGGAATTAACACTCTATACAATACAGCAAAATAAATTATTAAAAACTCAAAAAACTGAACTTGATACTTGTAAGAAAACAATTGAAACATTGTTAACTCGCATAGAAGCTTTAGAGCCAGTAGAGAATAAAGAACCTGCAGAGAATAAAGAACCTGTAGAGAATAAAGAACCTGTCGAGAATAAAGAACCTGCAGAGAATAAAGAACCTGCAGAGAATAAAGAACCTGTCGAGAATGAAGGGCCTGTAGAAGAATAAAGAAATTAAATAAAGATCACTTATAGATTCTATAGATGATTGTCAATACTTTAAATTGTTTAAATTGAGAGAAAACATAATGATTCGTTTAAAAATATTATCTATATTAATATTAATTTGCTTACTTAATTCTTTTGCCTTTAGCGGTGATATTTTATTAAAAGACATTACCATTACTACAAACACCACAATAAATAGTGATGGCAAAATAATTCTTGAAAATGTAACCATCAACAATAATGCTGTCATAACACTGAATGCTGGTACGACAGTAGGTATTGATAACAGCAGTAGTATTGCAGTAGGTGTTGATCTTACMGTATATACTAATGTTTCAATAGTCGATACTGATAGTGATGGAATGGCAGATTCGTGGGARACARCYAATAGYGTTGTYTATGCTACAACCGATCYAGAYGRCGATGGCTATACKAAYTTRATTGAATATCGWTATGGAACCGACCCCAATAGTGCAAGTAGTACTCCTAGCTATTTAGGTGTAAGCCAAGACTTTGTAAACAATGCTCCGAYTTCCGATGCACAATCTATTGTAGTAGATGATAATATAAGTAAGGCGATTACATTAACAGGTAATGATATAGATAATGATACGATAACATATTCTATTGTTGCAAGCCCCACAAATGGATCATTGAGTGGCTCAGGTGAAAATATAACTTATACCCCAGATACAGATTATGTTGGACTGGATAGTTTTACCTTTAAAGTAAATGATGGTACCGATGACAGCAATGTATCAACAATTTCTCTAGATGTGAAGTTTATGAATGTTTTATTTAATGCAACGCCTAGTACATTGAACAACTTCAAAAAAGTTACATTGAGTACTGATGGATTAAATACTTCTAATTTAACTTATTATTACACCACAGATGGCGCAACTCCAACAACCAGTTCAAGTCAATTAACAGGTGCGACCCCTGATTATACTTTTGTAAAAACTGAAACAATGAAAGTATTTACAACTGATGGTACATTGACAACGGGTGTTTATCAATTAGCCATGATCATAAATGATTTAAGCATAACTCGAATTGCAGAAAATGTGACAACTATAAATTCAAGTAACGAATCTGTTTATCCTTCTGGATCAGTTACAGGTGGCGTATTGGATTCTATTAATCAAACATATTATGGTACTGGCGCGGATAGTTTTGATGGATCGCAATCCAAGACTCGTATGAATGTAGTTGATTTCAAAATAGATAATATTGTTGAGCTCGGGACATTAAAGTTATTAATAGATGACACAGAAATTGGTTCTTATTCAATAACGACACAAATATCAAGTTACACATTCATTGATGTAGATATTAGTAGCTATAGTGGTGAGATTGTCGTTACTTCATTTTTAGAAACGACCGAAGTTATTGCTGATTCATCTTTGAAAAATGAAAAAGCACAAAATTTAAACATTTTGCGATCCAATGGAATAAATATTACCAATACTATTGACGAGACTCATTCTGAGGCTGTTCTCACACTAGATAGCGAATTGGTTAACAATTGCCAAGCAAATAGTGATGTCAGCTTCCCTGATTCTGAAGCAAAGTTAGTATTTGGCGTGGCAACAACATCAACGGCATCCTCTTTTTATACAATTGACAATGGTGCTTTAACTATTACAGGAATTGCAAGCGGAGCAACTTCATATCCTGACTTTACATTAACAGATAAAGTTGAAGGACAAAGTGTGCAAGGATTTTTAATTGATGAGTTTGGTAATTATAAATTTCAATATGATATTACTTATGAAGTTCCCGATACCGTAGATACTAGCGAAACCTTTTTAACGGACGCATGGATTGATATTATAGTTTCAGGTGAAGGTGATGCAGGTGCCGCAAAAATATTTAATATACCCACAATTAAACAGACTCTTTCAGGTAGCCCAGGAAATCCCCTAACTGTTTACTATGCTGTTGCAGATTCCAATGATTTAAGTTTATCAGTATCAAGTGTAATTCACTACGAATTCGCTGCCGCTTATTCTGGTGGGGTTTTAGGCCCATTTGCACCTGTACCCAATGGAACAATTGATACCGTTACATATTATGCAAATGATGGTTATGGAACTTTAAATTGGGAAACGAAAAGCCTTGATATTAATTGTAACCCAGATTATTTAGACGGATTTGCAAATAAACATAAAGCGTTGGCTAGCTTCACCACTGTAGTATCTGGTGAAGTAACAAAGCTTATAGATAACTCAGTAGATTTCACACCTTGTTTAACACTAGATACGATTACTTCTAATAAAGAGTTAGGGTTTAAGACGGATACGTTAACCGTAATAAATGGAATTGTTTCATATGGATTTGAAGATAATAATTTAACTTCATCAACTAGTGTAAAATGGTTTGATGAATCTTTAATCTCTCCAACTCCAAAAGAAATTAGTGGAGGTTATGAAAGAAGGTTAAAGCCATTTAAAGAAACTACGATTAGTTTTTCTGGTGAAATAAATAAAGAAACATGTGTGGACCCATGTGCTGAAGGATCCCCTTCTGAAACTGAAGGTGGTGTAATTGTAAATGATACTATGGAAATTGATCCAGGTGGAATTGAAGCTTCTGGTGTTTGGTCATCGTGCGGTGTGAAAATTGATTTAGATGCTAACACAGGATATGCTCATATTTATGATAATTATGGTGGTGGTAATTGTGTAAATGATCAAAACCCACCTGCTGAAGAAGATAAAGAGATTAAAATAGAGATTATTATCCCTAAGGGTTTTATGTATGACCCAGAAGAAATTAATAGTTTGGGATTCACATCAATAGGCTTGACTCTTACTAAGTTTATTTACGGTGAATATTCAAACGAAAATAAAATTATTAGTTTTGGTTTGTTTCCTTTAGATGGTGAAGGAAAAGTCGACAATAAAGCTATTAAGGTAACCGTCATAGCTAACAATCTCCCTTACGTTACAAATTCAAAAGTATTTAATATTAAATTTAATTCAGAATTGTGTGCTTGTTCAATTAGTAAACCAGGAACTAAATTAGAAATTGATTTGTTGAGTCAAGGCACAATCACAAAAGTCCATAATGGTGGAAATGAAGTCACAAATAAATCAAATGTAGTTAAATTATCTACTCATCTAGATGGTCAAAACAGAATTGGTGATGACGATGTCACTTCAACAACAGTAGATAGTTATGGAAGAGTAACTCAAGCAGATTTTTCAGATACCACAACTGAAACATACGTATATGACGATGTGCTAAATCAAGTCACTAAAACAAATAGAGATACTACCTTTGACGTAATAGCTTACGATGATATAAATTACGAAAATATTTTCTCTGCTGTTCCAAAAATCAAAAAAGATTCTGAAGGAAGAGTAACAAATGTGTATTATAAGGACGGTGCTACTGAAATTTATGCTTACGATGATACAGCAAGAACAATTAATGAGACAACAAAAGCTGGATCAGTTGTAATACACACATTTGACTCAACATACAAATTAGCGATTAAAAAAGAAATGCCTGCTAGGAATATGTATTTTGAATACGAGTATAATGGAAACAGCGATCTTAAAAAGATTAAGCGATATGTTGACAGTGTGCTTCAAGATACTACAGCATATACATTTGATGGAAATGGTGACCCGTCAGGAACAATTTTTGACGACAGTAGTACGTTAGGGATTAATTATGTATTCACAGGCGGTGGCGATTTTGATACCATTGCGATCACCGATAAATTAAGCAATGTTGCTACTAGGTCTTATAGTTCTGAAAATGTGGGAAGTCCTACAAAAGAAATATCCATAGTAAAAATTGATGCATTTGAAGACAGATCAATCCAAACCAGTTATTATTATGATAGTTATTATCATTCTTATATTACTAGCTTAGTAAGTACTTCAGAACCAGTAATAAGACTTATCAAAAGTTCTGTGAATTACTTATCTGATCCCGATAAAACCACATACGAAAACATGGCTGGTGATTATGTTTATAACAGTACAACAAATAAATTCTCTATGACTAATGGTGCTGGGACTTATACCCTTTATTATGACAATCCTACTTCTGCCTATGTAATGACAGGGCCAAGTGTTAGTGTGACAATTGACTCAGATGATATTAGTAATGGTGGTACGGTATATCCAGCTACAGGATCAACTAATGTATATGCATTAAGCATAACCGCTAAATATAAATATTTGGGTAATTTTATTTCAACGGTAGAGCATTATGAAAAAGAAAGTGGCGCACCTGTTCTGAAATATAAAACAACCAATGAATATAATTCCTCTGGCTTAGTAAGTTCAGAATCAATTCTTGACAACATAGATGTTCTTAGAAGTAAAACATTATTTAGCTCAAGAGGTGATGTGACATCAGAAGAATATGTAAGTAATGCTACTAATATGAATCCAACATATAGCTATACTTATGATTCAGATGAACGGATGCTGACTTCTGTAGAACCAGATGGGGCAACTACGACCTATACTTATAATACAGCAAATGGCTCAGTGCATGACAGTCTTCCATTAACCATGGAAACACCGCTTGGAGCAAAAGAATATTATCAATATGACTCTCATGGTAGACAAACTTTAATTTATGGTGATACAAATCAACCAGGTGTTACCACATATAATGACAACGGCGATATTCTAACTTTCACATTAAAACGCTGGGATTCAGGTACAGAATCTTTTGGTACAACAAGATATACTGAAACTTWTGTYTATAARGGTACRGAAGTTGGCACTAAATCWGTGAGYAATKCARGTGCAACAAAARTAACCACAGAAAACTGGACTTAYGATAATCTMGAAAGGTTRGAYACYCATACAGATRTYACRGGAMTCGTAACMAAATWTGAATATGAYTCACTRGATMGRGTTATYAAAACAACKAGAGATTTTGGTACTGGAAARCTMAATATMGAGTCTACTACTCAATAYAATCTTACMGRWCARGCTACAGCAACRATTAATGCTGGTTTRGTAAATGGTAGTGTGTTTGATTCGCTWGGMAGAATKACACAATCTGTTCAAGATCCTAATAATTTTGCTATYACAACTWCWTAYGAATAYGATGAGCAAGACCGRCAAACAAAAGTAAYWGACCATAGAGGAAATGAAACAACWTTCGAATAYGATGAYTTYGGAAACCAAACTAAAGTWACTGRMYCWMGAGGWGTTGYMACWACWTCAGARTATGATGCYATCAATCAGCTTGTWAAACAAACWTATGATGTTGGYGCGGGCAAAAGAAATTTAGTAAMTTTATATGTTTATGACAATCAAGGACGKCAAAYATCTGTCACMCAAAATGATGGTGAAACNTTTNGAGTTAACAACAACTAGYGAATATTTTGTTGGCGGAAATTTGAAATCAACTACTTTTGATTCAGTGGGTAAGGATCTCAAAACAACATTCACGTATGACATCTACGGACAACAATTGACCGTAAGGCCAGATGCTCTCGATACATCTGTTGATAAGACAACTAGCTCAACGTATACAGAATATGGCGAATTAGAATCTTCAACAGATGTTAAAGGAATTGTCACGGATTATGAATACGATTATTTGGGAAGACAGGATAAAACTATTTTTGATTCTATTGGTTTAGATGTCTCCTCAGAAACAATTTATAAAACCAATGGCTTAGTAGATAAATCAATTAATTCCAGAGGCATTGAAACAACAATTCAATATGACTCAATTAATAGACAAATAGGAACGACGTTCAACGCTACAGGGGCAAACCTGTTTACCTCTCAAAGCTATAATGATAAGAATCAAGTTACTAGCTCAACAAGTCAAACAGGTGTAGTGACTTCATTTGATTATGATACTCTTGGACGTAGGATTGAAATTACAGTTGATGCAACAGGTGATAATAGAGTAACCACTTTAACTTTTGATGCCACGGGAGATTTAGCTCAAGTAAATGATCCAGATAGCAATGATTCCTATCGGTCATTCAATGTTTATGGGGATTTAGTGTCCACAACAAATGCGAAGAGCCATGTGACTACTTTTGAATATGACACCTACGGCGCGCAAACCAAAATCACAGACAATAACTCAAAAGATACTGTTACTGTTTATGATGACAGAGGATTAGTAACAAGTCAGACTCAAGATAATGGTGGACTTGCTTTAGTAACAAGCTTTGTTTATGATGATTACGGGCGCGTTACAGAAACCACAGACCCCGAAGGAAAAAAAGTAGCAACAACCTATAACATCTTTGACCAAGTTCTAACCACAACAGATGATTCTGGTGGAGGTGGTCTAGCCGTAGTCACAACAAATACCTACGACACATTGACTCAACAGTTAAAAACAATCAAAGATGATGCAAATAACACCACGACTTACGCTTACGACACTTATTTTAGATTAACCTCTGAAACGTTTGCAGATACAAAAGTGAAATCATACACCTATAATGCGTATAGCCAAAGAAAGACAATCACAGATCAAAGAACCAATGTGACAATTTTCACCTACGATAACTATGGGCGTTTACAGAAAACAGATATCTCAAAAGGCTCAGGTGTTAATGGTGTGACTCAGATGAATTACACTTATGATGCTCAGTTTAGATTAAAAACTGCTGATAGTGTTGGTGGAAATGTAGCAAGTTTAATCACTAGAAATTATGACTGGTTTAATAGGCTAACAAGTGAGGATCAGAAGATTGGCACTGTTACTAAAACAGTAAGCAAGACTTTTGATACGGTAGGCAGATTGAAAACGGTTGTCTATCCTACAAACAGAGATTTGACTTATTCTTACGATAACACTCATCAAGTTACTTCGATTGCTGATACCAATACTCCTTTTACTAAGCATGCTACTTATTCTTACAATGATAGAAATCTTGTAGCCAGTAAAACTCTTGCAAGCGGTCAAGTTTTAACCAAGAACTATGATGCGGTCTACAGAACATCTAAGCAAGAGTGGAAAGACACTGGAACAACAGTAGCAGGCTTCGATTATAAATATGACAAAGTAGGCAACAGAGAAGTTGAGATTGGTTTACATAGCACCTCTAAATCTGGGGTCTATACTTACGACACCACTTACAAGGTTACTAACTTCGATAGAGGTGTATTGGACGGACCACAAACTAGTATTCCTACTCCATTATATAATCAAAGCTGGACTCAAGACACTTTAGGCAACTGGACTACATTCAATAATAATGGCTCTGGCAGAAGCAAAACATTTGATGCTATGAACCAGATTTCTTCCAATAGCTTTACTCATGATTTGACTGGGAATATGACTAGTGATGGCACTAGCTCGTTTGAGTATGATGCTATGAACAGAATGATTAAAGCTACTATTGGCGGTACTCCTAGTGTGTATACCTACGATGCGTTCAATAGAAGGGTGCAGACTGATGTTGGTACTAGCTCTGTTATTACTAATTATATTCATGATGGTAATAGAGTTGTGGAAGAGCAAAATGCTAGTGGAACTTTAGTTAAGGACTTTATATTCGGAGCTATGTATATTGATGAAGTTATTGCTATGGATATTGGTGCTAGTGATTATTACTGCATGGAAGACTATAGGTTTAGTGTAGTTGCTTTGAGTAATGCTGGTGGGACTATTTTAGAGCGTTATGAGTATTCTGTGTTTGGTGAGAGAACCATTATGGATGCATCTTATAATGTGATTACTACTGGGTTAGTTGGTTGTGATTATGGGTTTACTGGAAGGTATCATGATGCGGATACTGGATTGATGTACTTTAGGGCTCGGTATTATTCTGGGGCTTTAGGTAGATTCTTATCTCGTGATCCGCTTGGGTTTGTTGATGGCATGGGTCTTCATCGTGGGTATTTTGGTGTTAGTGGGATAGATCCTAGTGGATTGGCAACAATATATGTTCATGGGGTTGGAGCTAGTTCAGCTGGATTAAGTGATTTTACAGATAAGGCTTTAAAAGCAATTCTTCCTGAAAAAGGTTGTGTTACTCAATTAACATTTTACATGTCTTGGTCCTTTCATACTGCTAAAGGAAAAAAAGATAATGCAGTAACAAATGCAAGTGATAATATTGGTGTGCGACCTCCTACAGGTACTTGGAAATCAGGACTAAATACTTCTGGGATGAGCTCCCAACAATGGATGGGAGTAGATAAATTAAAAAAAATGGTTAAGAAGTTGAAGGCGATTATAAAAAATGATAAAAATCTTAAAGGTGAAAAAATAAATATTATAGCACACAGCCAAGGGACATTAATAACATTAGCAGCTCTACAAGAGGGTATGAAAGTAAATGATGTTGTTTTTATGGGATCACCAATGGATCTAGATGCTGATAACCTTAGAGAGCCTGGAAATAATACCGATATTCTTGCAGGATTAAGTAACGCAGATTCTATTACTAACCTTTGGTCCCCTCAAGATCGAATCGCAGCTGGGAAGGGTGGGATAGGTGGTTTTGGCATGCCAGATGTATTTAAAAATACAGCAAATTTAAATAGAGGTCTAAATGATATTGCTTTGCCTAATGTTACCCATGCAGGCACTACTTCGGGATGGTGGAGTGCAAATTGGCTAAAAAATGCAGCTTCATTGTTAAGATCAAAACCCGCTTTATATAATGTCTTGTATAGAAAGGATCCGTATAAATATGCAAATAAAGATACAATTGTTGATGTGCAAAAATTAAAGTTTTTTTCAAAAGTGAATCTTGTAAGACCAAGATAGGATAATATTATTTATCTAAAAGAATCTTATTGTTGGTAGGTTGATTAAAATAAGATTCTTCTAAGTTAGTTTTTATTAAAAATAATATGCTTAAAAAATAGAAACTGAGTTGCAAGTCTGTTGCTTTTAAAATAGGTCTGGTAAAATATTAGTGGTATAATTTTATATTCTTGGAGAAAATTATGAATTTCATTCGATTAATATTAGGAACTTTTGGATTTGGGTTTCTCTCATTTGTAATATTAGGGTATTCCTTTGGAGATGTTGATGATAAAGGCATTATATTCTTTCTTGTAGGGGCTATCATTGGAGTTTTTGTTGGCATTGCATGTAATAAAAATACCTTGCCTGAAAAGGTTCAGAAGAGGATAGCTATTTCTTCAATGTTGCTAGGTGTATCATTGATTTTAATAATAGTGTGGACTCTTATTTCTGGACAAGACCCAATTACTAATGAAGGTATGGAAGGTGCTGGAATAATGATATTGTTTTATTTACATGTGCCCGCTGTATTATCTTGTGGAGCTATTGGGACTCTAATGCTTCTGAAGAGCAAGATTTTGAGTTCTACTTCAACTAGCGTTGGATAACTGTTCTCACAGAATAACCCATGTTGTAACCAATCAAGAATGGATGGACAGCATATAATAAATCAAATGGAGATAGTGCAAGGCTGTCTCCAACTGTAACCTACCAAATAACTATGTTCAATTTTTGTATGTGGGAATGCAAAACTTGTATACCACTTGTTTTTAAACTAAATAGTAATACTTCTAATATCCTATCAAACAAGGATTTATAAATCTCAACAGTTGGCATTTTAAGTGCTTTATTTAAAAGAACTGAAATATAACTCTGTAGAGATAAAAATGAAAATACTTGTTATAGAAGATGAACAGGATTGTTGTGATTTATTGAAGGATCAGTTTAGTAAAATCCATAGTGTTACCATATTTAGCAATTCAAAAAAAGCTTTTGATCATTACAAATCAAATCAAGATTATGATGTTATTATTACAGATTATTTAATGCCTAAATTAAATGGATTAGAGTTGATAAAGAAGGTTTTAAGATTAAATCGGAAACAGCATTTCATTATGACATCTGGTGATTTTTCAGAAAACTTTATGGATTCATTCGGTAAATTAAGTATTCATATACCTGTAATTAAGAAGCCGTATGACTTGGACCATTTGAGTATATTGTTAGAAATAATTCCTGCTGGAATTGAATAAAGGTTAGAATAATAATTACATTTAATCAAACTGCAAACCTTGGTATAATGCTTTCTTTACTTTTAGAGAGATAGCTTGGTTAAGATATTATTGATTATATGAAGGTGTTGTATGAAATCTAAAATATTACTTGTGGACGACGATGATGGGTTTAGAGCTTCTATAATCATTTGCTTAACCTTAGAAGACTATTCGGTAATAGGAGCATCTAACGGGATTGAAGCGTTGGAGGTTATGTTAGACCAAGAAATTGATATTTTGATTACAGATATTTTAATGCCTGAAATGGATGGAATAGAACTCGCTCTTAAAATTAAAAAAGAGTATCCGCAATTGAAGACCATCGGTATTACGGGAGGAGGCATGTTGGGTGATTCAGAAAACGTTAGTAAAATGTCAAAAGCATTTTTCTCATCTTATCTTAAAAAACCGTTTGAATCTAATGAATTACTAGAAAAAATAGAAGCGCTCATATAGCCAAAAGGGACCTCTTAAACATTAACATCGCAACATGCTTTTCAAAACAGAAACCCAATAACAATTCGCCTTTTAACCCAATCAAGAATGGATGGACAGCAGATAATAAATCAAATGGAGATAGCGCAAGGCTGTCTTCAACTGTAGGTATTGAGCTATTTATTCATTTAATTCACCACCAAGAATTAGAAACTTAGCTAAACTCAAGGTCTATTCTTTATTCAAAAATTTATTTGAAAAATAGCATTCGTTTTCGTCTAAACAGTATAAAGTTTTAATGTTGAGTAATATTATAATGCGATTGATGAATCTAAGAGTTTTATTTTTTATAATTATAGGGCTGTTGAGTGGCAATATTCAAGGCCAAGATGATCCTTTAAATGAATTTGAATTAAGGGTTTATTTTCCTGATAATAGTTATGATGCAATCGTATCCCCTGAAGATATAGAATTTGTCAGCTTTGACTCTTCAAAGATCCTTGAGGTCACAGGTGGTGATAAGATTTACTTAAAAATTGAAGGTGGTTCAGGGGATTTTAAATGGAAATCTAATGAAACCTCTGGCCTTGCTGAAAATATATTGCCTATTGGATTTTCTGATGAGGGTGAGGAACATCGATATGTTTTATATCAGGTGCCTGATAAAACAGAGTTGTTAGATAGTGAAATTACAATTTCTGTTGCAGATTCAGAATCAATTGAACGGTCGATCGTGATGAAAGTCATTTACATTACTGAAATAACTCGACCATCACCATCAACTTATTTTCATGTGGTTGTAAATATAAATGGCAGAGAACTGGCATATAGTGACGATTTTTCATTAGATGTTTGTCTAAATGACGCGGCTAATTTTTATGTATCTTATCATGATATTTTTTTTGTTAAATCGGAATTGACATATTCCGTTGATGCAACCTCCTCTACATTTGGGGGGGAATTTGTTTATGGTGAAAGAGATGATTATGTTTTTTCTTATTTTGCAAATAGCTTGAATGGATATACATCTGGGCAGGATCAACTGATTATAGAAAATGATTTTGCAAGAATAAAAATAAAGATAAATATTTTGGAAGATTGTAGGCTTTATACTTACGCTCACACACCATGTCGGCATAATTCCAATGAAGAATTTACCGTTTCTATGGGTAATGAAGGGCCAATTATATTAAAACCTGGTGAAGAGGTAGAGGTAGAGGCACTAGGTGGATTTTGTCGTTATACGTGGGTCTTGTCATCAAATAATTCTAATGCCAGTATAGATGTTAAAAATAGTAATAAGTTAATTTACACAGCAGGTAGTGAGGCAAACCAAGTGGATGTTCTTGAAGTGACGGATGGATTTTCAACTAAGCGTATCGAAATCCAAGTAGGTGAAATTCCTAAAGCTAAAAATTTAAGTTGTTTTATAAGTAAAAAATCACAAACAAGAGATTAATTTGCAATGTCGTAGCGTTAAAATTAACACCAAATATATCAACCAAGCTTTCCAAAACTCAGAAGAGGGTATGATGGTTGTGGGTCAAATTTAAAAGCTGTTTGACAATAGTCCCAACTCTTAAATTAATTAGTGAAATTTAAAACGTTTATAGCAGCATTATTCCTAACTTGAAAAAACTCTTCGTTTTGATGGATTGGAATTAGAGAATAACTATGTTCAATTTTTGTATGTGAAAATACAAAACTTGTATACCACTTGTCTTTATACCAAATAGCAATAATTCTAATATCCTATCAAACAAGGATTTATAAATCTCAACAGTTGGCATTTTAAGTGCTTTATTAAATGATGTTAATCCATTTACTTGTTAGTTAAGATATGAGCTTAGAGTGTAAAATTTGTAACTTTAGTACTGAAGATGCATTTATAGTGTGTCAATTGTGCGGTTGTGCCGTTAAAAAAAACAATTGGAATTTTATTAATATCTTTAATACTATTATTTTTGTTTGCTTCTTGTTTTTTACGTTCATGGTTGTCGTGCCATTATGGAATTATTCTAGCCCAAATTTTAAGAAAGCAGCTTTAATTAAAGAGTTGCGAATGGTAGAAGGTAAGGACGCTGTGGTAGAATCTGAAATATATAAAGAACTCATAAATTTTTATCCAGATAATAAAAGATACAAGCAATTACTTAAAGAAGCCGAAAATAGAATCAAAACTAAGAATCTAGAAAAGAAAGACAGTGTAAGGATGGCCGATTAATGAGAGCGAATTATAATTTAGCAAAATTATTAATTATTTTTTTCTTTTTAAATGGCTGTGTTATGTTTCAGCCTTTGAAAAGGGTAAAGATAATTGATACAAAAAATAAATTGTTGATCAATTATGCAAATAATTTTAAATATCTTGGGAAGATTCCACTCTCTATCCCTAGTGTTTTATCATTACATCAGAAAGAATATTTGCATGGTAAGGGTTATAGTAATTATGATGATATGGATGATGATAAGGTTTATTCCACATATATAAAAAAGTATAAGTATTTTGATATGCCAGAGCACTTAAATACAAAAGAGTTGTACTTGAGATTAATTGAGGACGGTCAAAATAAACATGGTATTCATATTTTTCATATTAGAAGAGTTTCGGGTGGATTGGTTACATTTGACGAGATTCTCTCAGTTGTAGAAATCGATGATAAATTGCAGATGGTTTTTTTAAATTTACGTTACCGAACTGATTTGAAAAAAACTTTAACCAATAAGATCTTTTTATTTCCAATGAATTCGTATATGTTTCTTGGCGATTGCTTTGTAAGTACAGATTCTGAATTATTTTTAAATAAATTATTTGAAATTCAAATGAAAATTAAAAAAGATAAAAGTAATTATCAACTAAAAGTGAAACGCAGTAAATTAGTGAGTAATTATTGGCCTCCAGATGTGTTAAGAAAAATTAAATAGACGTCAGCAATTAGTCCAAACCCTTAATCCGCAAGTAACCTCACATTAAACCACCAAATCAACCAAACATTTCTCCTTACCCCAAAACCAAACCTTGATATAATGCTCACTAATCACATTTAGAGATTTGGCTTGGTTAAGAAATTGCAGGGTTATTAGATATGCTAATATTTGAAAAAGAGTTATCTCCGTATAGAGATAAATTAAAAAATCACGATTTATATTCCAATATAAAAGACATCTTTGATTTGAGAATATTTATGGAAGCTCATGTTTTCGCAGTTTGGGATTTCATGTCATTAATAAAGGCACTGCAAATTAAACTAACGTGTATTTCTTTGCCTTGGAAGCCCAGTGGAAACCGTTTCGCTACTAGATTAATTAATGAAATCGTTTTGGTTGAAGAAAGTGATTTTAATCAAGAGCAACTTACAATGAGTCATTTTGAAATGTATTTAGAAGCAATGGCTGAGGCAGGAGCTGACACTTCTAAAATAGAAATATTTTTACATAATATAAATAGTAATTTGCCTTCATCGGTAGAGTTAAAAAACAAAGATATGCCTCAACCATTGAAAGATTTTGTAGGATTCTCTTTTGATATAATAAAAAAAGATGATGTATCTTTAATCGCATCAGTCTTTGCGTTCGGAAGAGAAGTTATTATCCCAGAAATGTTTATCGAAATTGTGGAAAAAATTAAATTGAATTCTGATGTAAAGATAGATAAATTCATATTTTACTTACAAAGGCATATTCAGATAGATGGGGATGTACATAATGATATGGCTTTGAATTTAGTTAAAGATTTATGCGCAGATGATAAACATAAACTTAATCAAGCTTTAATAATATCAAAAGAAGCTATGGAGAAAAGAATCAGCCTTTGGGATTTTATAAATCAAA
The DNA here is from genome assembly GCA_002746535.1 of Planctomycetota bacterium. Classification (GTDB taxonomy): domain Bacteria; phylum Planctomycetota. Next base: position 2,017 of record NVWA01000025.1, on the reverse strand, counting down.
AAATTATTGAAAAGAATCGAATATTATCCAACAATGTTTAAATTGGCCCTTCTTTAACAAAAAAGAATACTACGACTCCAAAGGCAACTTCCTAAAGAGAGAGCTCTTTGAAAAGGGGAAATTGGTTGGGACTGAGGTGGTCGAGTGATGGTGTGCAAGTCTGTATATTTATTATTGAATAAGAATTATGCGATTAGCGTATTTGGTTATGCCTGGTAAAAAGTTTATAACGAAGTTGAAGGAGAAAATAGTGTTGAAAGTTAAGTGTTTAATTGTGTTTGTTTTTTTATTTAATGTCACGATTTTATCGCAAGAAAAGAATAATAAATCATTTGTTTTGAAACAACTTTTTGTGGGTCACGTAAAAGAGCATGCTTCTGCATTTGATTTTAATAAAAAATGGGAGATTTTTCATGATTTGCAAACTGCTGCACTCTATGGTAAATGGCATGCAGCTCATATTGGTTTGTCTAAAAAGCACGGGTATGCCTTTAGTGAACCAGAAAATTTTAGTAAATATTTAAAGAACAGCATATCGAATAAAATGACTTCTGCATTGCCTCGTGAGAAGGATTCTATGAATATTTTTTATGGGATAACTAAAATAAAGGGTGTGAAAATAAAAGAAGTTTCTGTTGATGTGAAAAATCTTATTGTTGATGGTAAAAATTTAGATTTTGACATTGATGACCTTTATGACGATTTTGATGTCGCCTATAATCCGCGGTATCATGCTGCAAGATATACTTTTTCTCCTGTATATAATAATGTACGCTTTCAACTATCATTTGCGAAACCGTATATGGGAAGTGATTATGTCGTGAAAGGTGAAGTGAACATTACATATTCAGATAAGGTGGTAATTTATAAATCAAAGTCATTAAGTCTGGAATTAAAAAAGGGTATAAAAATTAATGGACATAATTTTGAAATTGTAAAAATAAAATCTAAATCTAATAAGAAGTCGAGAGAGATTTATGTACATTGTCCGGAGGAATTAGACTTTTATGAAGATGTCGACCTTTTATTTTTTAATTCAGAACATTTAGATTTGAGAGCAAAAAAAGAAGGTTATAAAACTATAGATGGCATAGATACTATTCGATATGTGTTGCCAATTATTAAAAAAGATGAGTTAATTGAAAAGATTAGATTAGGTTATTCTGAATGGATAGATTTTAAGCAATCAGTGAAAAAATTTGAATCTAACGTGAGTATGAAGGTCTTTTTTAAGAAATTAAGAAAAACAAAATTTAGTTTTAATGCACTAAACTCGAGCAAAAATATTGAAGCTAATGGAGTAAAAATATTAATCTTAGCTCATGAAATTGCTCCAACAAATAAGCACTCATTATTAAAATTGGAAATAAATAAGGATGTGAAGCAAAAAGATTTGTCCTTTTATAACAAAAAAGGGAATCGGCTTAAAGTAAGAAATACAAGGTCTAGTTGGTCAAAAGGAAAAACAATTTTAACTTATCGGTTTTTATTAAATAGTGATGGAAAGCCTATCAATGATTTTATAGTGTATCTGCATGATTGGATTTTAAAGTCTAAGTAACACGAAAGCTCACAATAAGTGTAGATTACTTATTTAAACTCCCAGAATTTCCCAAATTAAATATTCTATAGATCAAGCTTTCCAAAACTCAGACGCGGGGGCGATGGTTGAGGGGTCAATTTATAACGCAATTTGAGAATATTATAATTTATCGATGAAATATGAGAAATTTTTAATATTTAATGTCAGGATTCAATGAATTTATACCTTAGATGTTGGTATGGATGTAAGGTTGTCTCTTTCTTCTGGAATTTCTATTAGAAATTATTACTAATTTTTAATATAAAGTGTCCGAATTGTAAATGTGAATTCATTATGACTGGTAATGATAAATCTTCATTTAATTTTTAACAGGAATTTAGGAGAATAAATATGAGACAAGTAATATTATTGTTAGTGGCTTTTTCACTTTTTAATTTTAACCTTTTTAGTGAAGATAAAAAAAAGATTGCTTTT
>NVWA01000024.1 GCA_002746535.1 Planctomycetota bacterium | reverse complement strand
AACTAAACACAAGGCCGAGAGAAAGATACGGCTATATTACACCGGAGACTCTTTATGAAATCAATCAATAAGTGTTGCACTTCAAGCTTGAAGTTAGGCCTTAGAGTCCTTAGTGTTAATACAGCCTCATAGTGCCTACAAACAATCCCTGCATATTCGTCATGGACTAATTCAGCAATGCGCCCGAATAGGGATGACCTCTCTTCTTCAGGAAGACTCAGGTGATCTGAATAGGTCCCCAGAAGAGCTACGTAGTCATCCGCGCTGTATTCTTCTACCCAAGGATACTTCCTGACGATTGGTTCATTGAATAACTCTTCGCCTGTAACAGGTTCTACCCACAGCTTCCTTTGTTCATTCTTTATACGCTCCATGCTGGGAGCATATGTTTGGTACACGTCCTGCACTCTAGCGAAGAACCCTTCATCATTCTTGACGAGTTTGTTTGTGAAGACCGCAAGGGCTCCAGTCTCGCAAAGCAAAGCAGCACTCTTATTGAATCTAACACCTGGATCAACCCAATGAAAGGATGCTGCCGATATAATAAGGTCGTAAGAATTATCGGAGGCATCCCAGTTTTCAAAAGAACTGATGTTGATATGAATATCTTCGAGATCCTTGAATTTTTCGGCTGCAATGGACGCCAGGTCTTTACCGATATCGAGGCAATCTAGGGCATAGCCCCTAGCAGCGAATAATTCGGTCGCCTTCCCAGTTCCGCATCCTATCTCAAGAATTTGCCCTTTATTCGGCATGCCCGAAAGACTTATAACATCATCAATGAGACCCTTCGGGTATGATGGGCGAACTCTTTCATACAGGATTGCGCTGGGATTGAAGGTTTTACCGAATTGTTCTCTGGCATTGTTCATAGATTCTTTGTCTCTGCTTATAGATTAAGGCCTAACTTGTTTATATGTAAAGGAATCACTGGATAATCTACCAAAGAAAAGTTGATTGTCTAAACATTATATATGTTAGAAATTGTAGGGCATAATAATTCAGGAAACCGACATTAAATTTCTTATGATACAGGAAGTTACCAATACTCTAAACTACTATTGAGTTGCCTAGTATAAAAAAACCGCAAGACAAGGGTTAGGTCTTAGTTCTATGGCTGAGAATTATTATCAGTAGAATTATGTTTTGTTGCGTAAAGGCGATGACTTAAAAGTTCCGTTGCATTTTTCTTGTTAAAAATTATTTTTTCTTCACTAATTCTGAAAGTTGCCAGCTATGACCGTCAATATCTAAGATGTGGCATTGTCGTTCTCCCCATGGGACTGTATTTGGTTTTATCTTTTCTTTTGCCCCATTCTTTAAACATTTTCTGAAGACTTCATCGACATTTTTTATGTAAAGAAAAATTAGCGTGGCTGATTCTGTTTTAGAATTTAGTGGGGTTTTGGCTGTTTTAGAATGTTGCCCCTCTGGAGTTAGTAATAAAACGATTTGGTCATTATATTTCATTTCAGCATGAACGATTTCGCCTTTTACTTCATTTTTATAAGCAGTTTTAAAACCAAAGCATTTTTCATAAAACTTTAATGACTTTTTAACATTTTTTACAGTAATGAAGGGGATTACCCACGAATGAGTCGCAGGTTTAATTTCATTTTCCTTCACTTTTTTTCCTTTTGCTTGGCTTGTGGTTATGAAAAAAGATAACAAACTTCCAATGACGATAATTATTAAAAGTACTAATCTCATTTATTCTCCTTCTGTTCTAACGATTTAATTCCGCATCACTTTACGAGGACTACCCTGCGTAGTGCGAACTGATGATGAATTTTATATTATAACATAAAGGCAATTGTTTAAAAGTGTCCGCTGGACCGACTAGTTATGTACGTTTGTTCGACGCATTTTAATGGGGAATTTTGTATTGAAATTGAAACTATAACTTGAAGATGTAGAGTCCCATAACCTTTGACTTGTAGTAGCCGTTTTTTAAGTAAAAGTTCTCAGCCATACTATCTGACCTAGTTAGCAAGTTGACCCTCGAAATGTTTTGCAACAACAATATCTCATGGAGTTTAGTGAGAAGTTTTGTTCCAACGCTCTTTCGTTGATATTCTAGTTTTACGCACATCTCTTTGAGATTGAAAAGCTTGTAGTCCAAGTAAGGTTCGTAGTTTCCAAAGATGAAGCCTAAGAGTTTTTTCTCTTCGTAAGCGGCTAATCCAATAAAGTTTGGCGTATTTCTAAAACAGCCCAATCTCTCCGATGAGCTGTCGATAGACCACCCCTCACTCCAAGGAGGAAGACTGAAGGTGTTTGCAAATAGTTCGGCAAACTCTGTAATATTTTCTGTAACTATTTCTTCTATATTCATGTTATACGCATGACGCTTGTAGTACATAATTACTATGTATCCATCGAATGTGATGGTGATTGTACCAGTGGTTTTGTGAAAGTCTAAACATTGAAATGTATAAAAATGGTTAGCTCTTAATTTTACAGTTGAGAATTATTATCAGTAAACATTTATGAGCATCATATATAACAATGTTAATGAAGCTTTTTGATTATTTTTAACTTTTATTAAAAAATTAATAAATACTTCTATAATTCTAAAAATATAACCTATAGAATACTAAAGAACCAAATTTTAAGAAAATAAAAGTACTAGCTTAATAAGCTAAATAAAATTTAATTATCTTCGCTATGAACCTATACAAGAAAGTCTACATCGCAAATTTCACTGATGCCATAGAACGAATCTCTTCTGGTCATCAAAACACTATCTCACTCTTTGGCAACAAGATCAAAGATTTTAGAAAAGTTAAGGAGGTTGTGCTCTACAAGCAGTATGACAACGAAATCCCAATGATGCTAAAGAACGCAGACATAAAATTTAGTAGAGAGTATTAACCGAATCGAAATACAAGTTGTGCAGTACCGACCAAGTTCCAGCGTACACAACTATTCTTGCTTCTTTATTAGGTATCGGATTGTTGATTTACGCTCTTGGTCGGGTTACTGGTCAGCTTTTCGATGTCTTTTTACCTAAACTTTAATTTCTTTATTTGAAATACTTCATGAATGAGTCCATACTCCATTTCATTCTTTCCTGCAAGAAATCTCTTGCTTCAATAAACTCATGCTGGCTTTTTATAAGAGACACTTCATACTCTGTGAATACTGATTGAATTAAATCCATTTTCTCTTTATGTTCTATAGGGTTCGAATCCCCAATAATTTCTTGACCATTTCTCCCCCATCCTTCTCGATCATCTTTTTTATATAGCGCATCCGGTTCTAGTCTTAACTTGATTGAATTGAAAATTTGATCATCTTTAAGTTTATCAAATTTTTTCGCTGAACTAAAATATTTTAAATATTCAAAACAGAGCCCATCATCATATAAAACACGACAATCCTGTAAAAAGATATTGCAATAACCTTTAAGAGTTTCCACTCCAACCATTGATATAAGCGATGATTCGAAATCATCCATATCTTTTAGTATCTGTGAAGAGTTTTCTTCAAGTGAGTTCTTAAATGGAATAGCACGGTCCTTTCTACTTGCTGCCTCAAACATGGTAAAGTCATTAATTAATTTGTTAAGCCTTTTTCTACCGCCACAATACTTTTAAACTCAGCACCGGATATTAATTGCTCACCTACTCTTTGAGAAAGACCCAATTTATCTATCAACTGATCGAGTCTCTCATCTAATAAAACCACTTGTTCTTGTTTAACACCTACATCACTAAACATTCTATCAAAGGACCTTGCTGTTGGGCCTTTAGGAGCTTCACGCAAAATATCTTTACTTGATTGGCAACAGACCTCTTTTTTGTTTACGTGAAAACCTAATTTTGATGAGATTAAATTATAGATGTCTGAATAATGCCCTTCCCAAGTCAACTTTTGCTTCATTCCAAGTTCTCCTTATATCTGATTTTGTGCCAATAAGCGCCAAAACGCGCCAAAGCACTCAATCTTAAAAATCTCTTAAACGGCATTTGATTATTCTAATATTATAAGGTATGCATGGAAAGAATTTTGAGTTGGTTCTGAGAAAATAATTAATGAACGCATTGATGAACGATTAGGTACTATGAATTTTATATTATTTAAGGAAATAGAATGAAAACAAATAGAAAAATCACATTCAAAGATAATAATAAAATTGATTCAAAGCTCCTTGATAATTCAAAAGATAAAAATTCATTACCAGAAGTGCTCTCTTTAGAGCAAGTGGCTGAACTTTTTAATGTATCTATTAACACTGTGTATAAGTGGTCTACCCTTGGACGATTTGATAATTGTTCCGGTAAAATGGGCAAGAGGCTATACATTAATAAAGAAAAGCTATTTGCTGAATTGTTCCCTTTCTTAGAAAAGGAAACTTTATGAAGAGAATAAACAGCTTTGAAGTAACAGATAATATTAGGATTTACCAAAGAAAAGAAAAAGGTAAATGGTACTGTAGTTACAAAGTAGATGGTAAGAAAGTAGACAAGAGCCTTAAAACATCTCACTATGGTAGAGCCATAGAGTTAGCTAAGGAATTAAGTAAGAATCCAATTGACTCTCTGATTGATGAGGGCAATTTGAATTTGCCACAAACAATTTCTGAAGCTACCAGTGATTACTTGGATCACTTGAGGAGTGAAAGAAGATCCGAGGCTACGTTAAGAAGATATACAAATATTTTTAATAAATTTGAATCTTTTTGTACAAGTCAAAGAGTTAGAAGTTGTCAGCAACTTAATCAAAGAGTGCTACAAAGCTACAGAAAGTTTAGGGCCGATAATATTTGTGAAGGCACAAGGTTCTTTGAAACAAGCAGAATTTTTTAATTTGGGTCTTATTTAAAAGAAATTGGTGTCCTAAAAGATAAACCCTTTTCAATGGCTAAATTTAAAAGACCAAAGGCGGAAAAACCTTGGCCTTGGTTTACTGAAGTTCAATTAGATGAAATTCTAAAAATAGCTAAACCAGAAGACAAGCCAGTTTTTGAATTCTTGGCTTTTACCGGACTTAGAATATCTGAACTATGTAGGCTAGATTGGGAAGAAATAGACTTGGAAAAAGAAACCGTTAAAGTGTTATCCACTAATTCAGATCCTACTAAAAATAAGAAGTCCAGAATCATACCTATGCATAGTAGAGTAAAGAATATACTCAGTAATATGTTTAAGAAGAAAGGTTTTGTTTTTAAAGGCTACAGCAAAGATATTAATGCCAAACTAGTTAGTAAAAATTTGTACAAAAGGCTTAAGAAATTAATTAAAGAACTTGAGATAAAAGGATGCGTGCATTCATTCAGAAAGTTCTTTGCTTCATACATGGCTAATAGTGGAGTTCCTGCCTTAGTCTTGAAGGAATGGCTAGGAGACCATGACATTAAGATCTTGATTGATAGCTATTACAAGCTAGATGAAGATGAGTCATATATAGATTAAACCTAGGGCTAGATCCTTTTTTAATTTTTAAATTGAGGAGAAGCCATAAAAGTATTTACGCTCAGTAATCACTAATTTGGCATAGTGCCGTAATTACAACATTTGAAATTACAAAATATTTTTCAAGCACTGAAGTTTGAACTTAAAAAAATAAAACTTCTTTTTAGATTCATTCCTTCAAAAGGTTACAGACTAAATAACTAAAACATGAAGCGACTATAAAAGCGCCCCAGAATTCGCAATTTTATTTTGTGTATTTTTGACCGTTAACGGTGTACTTCCTTGTTTTATTGACAGTTGCCGCGTTTTCAAGAGAATCAAATGTGACAATTTTTGTTGCAATATTATATACACCACTACTATCTTTATATGAATAACCACCATCAATTATTCTATCAATATCCACAGACAAAAGAGATGAGAATGTTCCGCCACCAGTGTAGGTAAATGAACCATGCAAAGAAATGTCATTTTCACTTGAAGCAATTGAGGTCTGTGTGTATCCAGAAAAATCAATTGCCAAATCTATTTTTTGATAAAAAGGAAATGTGTCTGCTCCACTAGTAAAAGTTAGTGTACCTTTGATATTAGCAGAACCACCTTTGCTACTAGTGATAACTTTATTTATCTCTATCACCTCATTTACATTTGGTCCAAGTTGTGCATCAAATGTATTAGCTTCACTAAACACTACATCTATTGCAAATACAATTTCATCTGATATTGAAATAGAATTACTTCCATCTAAAGTTCCTTCAGTTTCTCCAGCCCAAGGGGCATCTAATTTTGCAGCAGCAGCCAGGCTGTCGATATCGATAACTGTTGCGCTTGATCCACCACTACTTCCACATGCGGTAAAACTTACCAAAAAAAATACCGTTATAAAATTCTTAATCATATTCATTTTTCCCTTTCAATAATCTGATTTTATGAACTAAATACGCATAAACGCATATCGCCATTTAGTTAACACATTCTTAGGTTTAAAATAATCCCCTAAAATGACACTTTCTATAAAGGTGATTACTTACTATGTCTTGTATTTCGAAAAATAGTATAGCAACTTTCTTATAATGCAAAGTATTTAATACCAATACTATCTGTTTAAATTGAAAAAGGTTTAAGACTTATTAAAAGATGATTACCTTGATGCCTCTGGATACTAGAGTTTGTCTTTAATATCTATGTTAGATAAATGATGGGCACCAGCCGTGTTTACCATAGATTTTATTTATAGGCGCCAGCCTCTGGGAGCGAGAGTCACTGGCTCTTGTAAAAATTCTCACAGCAAATACTTTAAAATTATAAAATGAAATCTTAATGGCTATAAGTTAAAATAATTCTACAATTTCTACAAGAGCCAGCGGCTCCGGCTCCTACGGACTGCCGATTCTTTTTGAGTCTAAGATAAGCACTGGCTACCGCCATGCGATTAATTGAATTAATCTTTCTTAAATCTAAGATAAACACCAGCTAATGCCGATCATTCATTTAATCTAATCGCAAAGGTTGGTATAATGTTTTACTTTACCTTTAGTGAGTTGCCTTGTTTAAAAAAATATTATCTTCTATCGTTACCTTTATTGCTGTACTTGGGATAATACATGGTAGGTTTACTATTCTTATGTCTGAGAATTTTCAAGCTAGTAAGTGGTATTATATTGAGCAAGTAATTCAGTTTAGTTTAAGTAGACAAGAATGAATTCAATTTCATCTTTGAGATTTACGAACAATCTTTTTGCACCTGTTAGTATAGCTTGGCTTATAATTTTCAGAATTGCTTTTGGAGGTATATTGCTATGGGAAGTTTTTAGGTATTTTACTAAAAATTGGATCTATCGCTATTGGATTGAGCCTAAATTCCATTTTAAGTATTTTGGGTTTGAATGGGTAGAGCCTCTTCCCGGCCCACAAATGCATTTATTATGGTTTATGCTGGGTATGGCATCGATGTGCATAATGCTCGGACTTTTCTACAGAATAAGTGTTTTTATTTTTTTATTTGGTTTCACTTATTGTTTTTTACTAGAGCAAGCTAGATATTTAAATCATTTTTATTTTGTAATTCTTGTCTGTTTTTTAATGGTTCTTGTTCCAGCACACCATGCTTTTTCCCTAGATTCTTTACGTAAGCCAAAAATAAAATCTAACACCTGCCCAATATGGTCTTTATACGTATTACGTGTTCAACTTGGTATCGTATACTGTTATGCTGGTCTGTCGAAATTAAATTATGATTGGCTTCATGGCAAACCATTTGGCTATTGGTTATCTAAGAGGACAGATTTTCCAATAATTGGTAATTACTTCACGGAAGAGTGGGTGATTTTATCTTTTTGCTATGGTGGGTTATTGTTTGACTTATTGATAGTATTTTTTCTATTATATAAAAGAACACGTGTAATAGCATTTATAGTCGCAGTTCTATTTCATCTCACGAATGCATTTCTTTTTAAAATTGGCATTTTCCCTTGGTTTGCAATGGCTATGACAACCATTTTTTTTGCACCTAATTGGCCAGTTGATTTAATACAAAAGTTTTCTTTTTTTAAAACAGACGGATTACCTGATTCTTCGGTTAGTGATAATCCGAATCAATATATTTCTACGATTAAAAAGAAAATACTTTTGACCGTTTTAGTCTGTTTTATTGCTATTCAGTTATTAGTTCCGTTTCGACATTTTTTGTACCCAGGAAATGTGAGTTGGACAGAAGAAGGTCATTTGTTTTCATGGCATATGAAGCTACGAAGTAAATCCACCGATATTCGCTTTTATATAAAGGATGTGGCTAGCGGACGGGAATGGTTTGTTGATACAAAGAAATATTTAAAATCTTGGCAATCAAGAAAGATGGGTGCTAGACCTGAATTAATACTTCAATTTGCCCATTATTTACAAAAAATAAAAAACCCTCAAAATGATTCACCTGTCGAGGTTAGAGTAAGTGCTCGGTGTGGTCTAAATGGTAGAGAAAAACAATATCTCATAGATCCAAAGGCAGATTTGACAAAAATAAAATCTTCCCTTTTTCCTGCAAATTGGATTGTTCCATTAAAAGACTAATTATAGGGCAGTGTCTCGAAGAGGGTTAGCAAGCAATAAAATAATTGCATGGATAAGCAGGATAAAAAAGATGAGCAATTGTTTGTTTTAAATCCCTTTTATTTTGTTTATCCATACAAATTGTTTTAAGTAAGCTCATGGCATACATAAATCTAAGCAAATTGCTGTACTAGGTTAAAGAGGTCTGTGGGTTTTGAATAAAAATAAAAAGGAATATGATTTGTTGAGTAAATTGAAAAATCAACTATACATGGTTTTGATTGTCGTTATAAACGAGTACTCAATTACCTTCCTGCATTACCTTACAATTAACTTAATCCCCTGGAGAGCCTGCATGAAATATTCCTTATTAATTTTTGTCATGTTTTTTACTACCACACTTATTGTTGCTGACGGGCCAAAAAAAGTAATCGCTGATTTTGAAAAGAAAGATGCTTATCAAAAAGTAATTTCTATAGTAAAAAACAAGCAGTTTTCGATGACAGTTGAGCCAATGTCTGTGACTGAATTGAATAAAATGTTAAAGGTAGTTTTTTTAGGAGGTCAATGGCCAGGGTTCAGTATTAAAGTGCCAAAAGATTGGTCTAAATATGAAGTCTTGAAAATGGTTATTTGGAGCAAAACAACTACATCATTAAATATTCGTATTGATGATGATAATAGTAAAGGTCATATTACCAGATTTAATAAAGTAGTTAAATTATCAGCCGGCCGAAATTTTTGCCAATTTAAAATAAAAGATATTACGAGTAAGCTAAATGTAAAAAAAATAAAAGCTTTGATTTTATTTACTTCTAAGCCACCGAAGGGATTAACTCTTTTTTTTGACGACATTGAATTAGGTGAGACTGTTGCTGAGAAAATCCCTTTTATTCCTTATAAAGATAGAAAAGACCTACAAAGTACATTAGATGTTTATACTCCTCATTTGAAATTTGGAAAAAATTTAGCCGGTGGACCTTTGTTTGCTTTTGCTTTAACTAGTGTCTTACAAGGTCGCGAAGTTTCTGAATTGATGCAAAGATTAGATTTGAAAACGAGTGTCATGCATTGGGATAAGAGCTACGATACTAATACATGGGGTATGGGTGATTTTTATGGCCAGCGTGGTCATAAAGTTGAGTATAAGTTGATGCAAGATTATCTGGCTAGTTCTATGGGTGGTCCTGAAAAGTTTGATACTATGATGTTGTTTACACCTCAAGGGTGGTCACGATTCCCCAAAGTTGCTAGAAATGATATCGTTAGACGAGTTAAAGAAGACGGTTGTGGTTTAGTATTTGTGTTTCCATTTGTTGGTGAAAAAGGGGCGAAATTCCCAGATGATCTTAGAGAAATATCTGCTTTAATTGATAGTGATTCTGATCATCCTTTGTCTAGTGGTTATGTGAAAAGAGCTAACTCAGGAAATATTAATGGTCAGAAGTGGGTGATTTCTCAGGAACATGATATCATTAAGGGTGTGCCTATTGAGTCGTTGCCTTTTGATCGAATGTCTTATCAAAAGTATAAAGTGGCTGCAGGTGCCCAAGTTTTAATAAAATCTGCCTCTGGAGATCCTATTCTTGCAATTAAACAAGTTGGTAAAGGTCGAGTTGCAACCTTCGCCTATCGAGCGACTTCACTAACGCCTAATATTAAACAATCAGCAGAAGAAATGAATGTTAGATCTTACCGTTACTGGGAAGTTATCTATAGTCTCTTGAATCGCACAGCTCTTTGGACAGCGAAAAGGCCATTTATTCGTGAAGGTGAAAAGAGTGAATTGAAAAGTACTAATAAAGATGTTGAAAGAGTCTATCTGGTGAATCAATGGAAAAATAAAAAGGGAGAAGTGACAGATTGGGAAATTTTATATACACCACCCAAACAAAGTACTGTTACCGCATTAGATGTTGTTTCTCCATTTTCAGTTGACCTTGGCAAAGAAATAAAAGTTAGTGTTAAATTACCTAAAACGGTTGCGAGTAAAATGGGATCCAATGCAATTGTTTCAATGGTACTTGGTGAAGAGAGTAATGACGTTTGGCGAACTCTTGAAGTTTCTGATCAAATAAAAAAGTCTTCTGATTCCGGCGAAATTGTTTATTCAACTGTTTTTAAATCCAATAAAGTTCGACAAATTCAATGTACCATAAAAATTAGTATTGTAGTTAAAGGTCAATTGATAGCTGATGGTCAGTGCGCTACAATTGTTACGCCACAAGGTGCCTTGTGGGATGATTATGAAATATTAATGTGGAATGTTAATGGGATTCCATTTTTAAGATCCTATGAAGATAAGATGATCAAAAAATTTGGTGCTACTGGTGTAATGGAGACGAGATGGGGCAGCTTGGGCGTACGAAAAAGATGGACAATGGCAGGATTAAGATTGATGGTCCATAATTTATCGGTCAGGCCTTTGCATTTGCGAGATTTCTCAAAGATAAAGGGTGAATATAATAAAACGGGCAATAGGAAATCTTTGATTAGAAAGCCTTCTTATGCTGATCCGGTTTTTTTAAAGAAGGAACTCGCGTTGGTAAAAAAGAATGTGAAAATGTTGAAACCATATTTCCCTACCAATTATATTCTCTGTGATGAACCATCATTAACCTATTATAAATTTGATTTTGATTTTGATTTTCATCCTGAGAATATTAAATTGTTTAAAATAAAAATGAAAAGTAAATTTAAAACGATTGAGAATTTGAATGCAAAACTTTCTCTATCATTAGCAAATTTCGATAAGATTTATCCACCACTAACAAAAGAAGCTAAGTCAAAGAATACATTGTATGGTCTTTGGAATGAATGGCGTGCCCACAATGATGATGTGATGGCGGCCGGTTATAAGATGTATAAAGATGCAGTTCAATCTGTCGATCCTAAAGGGACCATATCTTTATCTGGAACGCAAATAGCAACCCCTTTTGATGGTTTTGATTGGTCAAAGTTGTCAAAACATTTTGGATCAATGCAAGGTTATGGCTACGGTCATCAAGAAAGAAAACGATTGTCGTTTTCTGGTGGTAACATGTTGAACGCTGTTCCGGCTGGATATGGGCGAAGTGGTAAAAGTGTTGATTACCAAATATGGTCAAGTGTTGTTAATCATGGCGCCGGTCATGTACTTTTTTGGTGGATCGCTTTTAGAAATCCTGATTTAACATTTTGTCAATCCGCAAAAGATTATATGAGGCTTTTTAAAGAAATGCGATCAGGTATCGGCAAACAATACATTCAAGCTAAGCGTAAGCTTTCTCCGGTAGCGGTTCTTTATTCGATGAATAGTTTAAGAGTTAATTACCTCACCGGTAAAGCTAATAAGAGTGAAGATATAGTAGTTAAAAAATTGGAAGCGTTAGGCTTGGATCCTGTTTTTATTTCTGAAGAAGATGTTGTCTCTGGCCATCTTAAAAAGAATAACATCAAACTTTTGTTTTTACCTAATGTATCCAGTCTAGGTGTAGGTGGTGTTGAAGGTGGTCTGTCAACTAGATCAAGTATTAAGACCTTCATTAAATCTGGTGGAGGTGTCATCAATACGAATGTTGCGTCCTATGATGAATTTTTAAAAAAGGTGCCTCTAGAAAAGGGTCTCGCAGAAAAATGTATTGCTTTTAGTGCTTTTAATGAAGACCCTAAAAAGATTCTGAAAAAGTATAAGGTTTATAAATGGGTTAGTGTGACCAATCCTACAGGTAAATTAATTAGTAAATTAAAAGTTTATACCCATTCATTAGCGGGTAACAAAAATGCTCACTTAGTAACGATTACCAGACCTCCTGTAGGGTTCAAAAATGTATTAGGCGCTGATGGCGTTATCATATCTGTGCCTGATAAATCAGGTGGCGAAGAAATGGAAGCTTGTGTTGTCGACTTTAAATCATTGGATCCTAAGTACGCTTTTAATGTGCGTACTGGAAAGCCTTTGGTATTAGATGGTAGCAAATTTACATTTAACATGCCTTCCGGCGATGGGTTTGTAATTGCCTTGTTGCCTTATGATATTGAATCAATTGTTGGTTCGGTAGCGAAGAAAGATCAGTGGTTAAAAGTTAAATGGAATCTTAAAGGTCGAGGTGAATTTGCTAAACAAGTCAGCCGAATAGAAGTCTATGATGGTAAGACCATTATCGAAGCATTATCAAGAAATGTCGTCATCAATGAAAAAGGTTTTGGCAATGTTGATCTTCCGCTATCAAGGGAAAACTTGAAGGCTAAATTGAAGGTCGTAATACGTGATATACTAACTGGAAAGAAGATAGATCTGACTGTTAATTAATATGATTTGTCGCGGTACCAAAATAGGGAGGTGTCCTAGAATATTATTAAGTTATTATTTAATATGACTGAGAACTTAAAGTTTCTACATTTTCAAAAGTATGCTGTTTACCTATTGGGTATTTTTTTTATTGGGGCTGGCTTTGCTCATTTTTTAGTTCCGTCTTTTTATGTAAATATAATGCCTGATTATTTACCAGCACATTTAATGCTTGTGTATATTAGCGGTGTCTTTGAAATGATAGGTGGGCTAGGAGTTTTAATAAAGTCCGTTAGGAAATTAGCTGGCATGGGATTAATATTGTTGCTGTTGGCCGTGTTCCCTGCCAACATACATATGGCCTTGCATCCAGAATTATATCCGAGTCTACCTTCTTGGGGACTTTATATTCGTTTGCCAATTCAATTGGTTTTATTAGCTTGGGCTTATTTAGCAGTGTATGAGATTAAAAATTTAAATGATTCAAACAATTAGGAGAAAGTCAAATGCGGATTAACTGTTTTTTAATAATCTTGATTTTGTGTATGTTGAATAGTTACATTTTTTCAAAGGATAAAATTCTAAAAGAAAAAAACACTTTAGTAATTGAAAAAATGGATTCAAAAGATCCTCGTCCGAAGATTTCTGCTGGTAGTGTTACTCTAAACCCAATTGCAGATACCTATATTAGTTGTTACCCACTTGGTAAACGTGGGCTTAATGTGAAGCATAGTGAACATGGTGATAATCATGGAAACAGTACTAATCTTAGAATAAAAAAACATCAAGATCATACGCTAATGAAATTTGATTTTTCAGCAGTTCCTAAGAATACCACAATAACTGAAGCTGAATTGATCATTACAATGGTCGATGAGTTTAAGCGATTGAATCATATCGGTGTTTATTCTTTTCATGCTAATTGGAATGAAGGTAAAGGGCATAAAGGGGCAGATGGAAAATTTAATATTAATCACACAGGTGCCTGTAATCTTGGACCTTTTGGCCCAAAGAGTAGATGGAGACCATCTGATGAATCTGAATTTTCACAAGTTGCAGGTGGTAATGGGGGGAATGCTACCTATGTCACTCGAGCTCATTTTCTTCCGGGAAATAAGTATCGTATCAAAATAGATCCAATTGTAGTTATGGCTGCCATTCAATCTGGTAGTACCCTTGCACTTCAAGATGAAACGGGCATATTTATGGGTAAACAAAGTAATGGCAATTTTTTCTCTCGTGAAGCGGGTAAAAATAAAGTCCCACGGCTCTTTTTAAAATGGAGTGAAAAAAAAGATAATGAGTTTCCTGCGTTTAAAACAAAGTTAGTTGTAATTCCTGGTGAACCAGCTGGTAGCATATTAATTAAATTACCGGAAGTGGGTGATGATGGCACCCAAGGAGTTGCTTTGGGTTATCATGTTTTAGTTGATGGAAAACACTTAAAAAGAATCAATATTCCTCGTCCATCTCGTATACACCGAACTGTTATGGTAACTGGATTGGAGCCAGGAAAATTAGTTAAAGTTAGAGTAGAGGCATTTGATAAAGCTTCGAATACTATTGCAGCTACTCTCCATTGTAGAGCAAGAGAAAGATATGCTGGTAAATTAACAAATACATTGCCTCCTATTGAAGTTAAAAAAACGGTTAAAATAAATAAGTCAAAATTTAAGGTCATCATTTCAGACGGGTTGACTCTTTTTGATCCTATGACGGGGAAACCAATAAGTCATCATAATCGTCGTATGGATAGATATAAAACTAATTCGCAAAGATCTTTTGAAGCGACTAAAGGTGAGATTGTTGGGTTTCAAGTTGTCGTTGCTCTAGATGAAAAATTTCAATCCCTAGAAAAAATAGATATTGAGGTTAAGGATTTGTTATGTGGTAAAGAAAAAATTTCTGGAAATAAGGCAGAGCTTTTTAGAGAACATTATGTTGCAGTAAATATTTCTAAAGGCAAATCAAAAAATAGTTATTGGATAGCAGATGTTATGGTTCCGATAGTCAAAGATAAAAAATTAGGCATACCCAGCCAACCAGAAGTAGTTGGTCAGCGATCCTGTGCGGTCTATGTGGATCTTCATATACCTTTAGATACCCCTCAAGGGTATTACCAAGGGGTAGTCTCTGTGACGGCTAATAATGAGACGGTTAATGTACCACTAGCAATTCGTGTGCATAATATTAGTTTGCCAGATAAACTTTCCTTTGTCGTTGAGATCAATAGTTACTGGAATCAGTCTGATATTAAGCAATTTCATAATACTTATAAATTAGCCCATAAGCATCGAACATCTTACAATATCATGCCTTACTTTCATAAGAGGAGCTATAATGATATCAATACTCCACAAGTAAAAGGTAAAGGGAAGAATCTGAGAATTTCAGACTGGAGTAATTATGATCGTTTTTTTGGTCCAATTTTTAGTGGAGAAATAGCCAAGGATTTATATCGATCTGGTCAGCCGGCAACACATTATTATATGCCTCTCCATGAATCATGGCCGGTTGATCATAAATCAACCCATCCAATCCCGGAGCTTTGGAAGGACAGAGCTTCCCCTAGAAATGATAAAAAAGCGTATGCAGCTTGGGTGGCAAGACTCGCTGAAAATGAACCCTTGATAGATGCTCATTTCTCACAAGTATGGAAAGATGGTAATATCGCCGGCATCAAAGATTTTCAAAAACACTTTAAGGCAAAAGGGTGGAATAAGGTCGATATGCATATTATTAGTAATAGTAAATATTATATGCGCAGTGGTAGTACAAGTCTTTGGGTTATGGATGAACCACAATATGGTCGTGACTATCGTGCTTTGGAATGGCTTTATTCGTTTTATAGTGATCAATTTAAAGGTAACTATATCAACTATACTCTCCGAAGTGATATCTCTCGGCCTGGCTGGATGGGGGATCGTATTGAGAAATCCCTTGATATGACAGTCATGTCAACCGGATTAGATATCAATTATGAGTTTGTTCGATACAGATCTCAAACGACGGAAGAAAGACTTTGGTGGTATGGAGGAGGTCGTAATGTAGATGCTGATCCTTCGTTTTATCCTCTCTTATTTATTCGTAAGTGGTGGTATGGCGTTGATGGTGGATTGCCTATGTCTCATAGCATAGAGAGAAAATCACATTGGGATAAACCATACCATCATCATGTAATTAAATATACTGATAACAAAGAACCTGTAGCAACTTTTAGACTGAAAGCTTATCGTTATTCGCAACAATTAATGGAATTGTTAAATATTTTATCGGCACAAAAAGGATTTAGTAGAACTCATTTAGGAGACTTGATAACAAAAGAAATTTCACTTGATATGGCTACTTTTTCTCGTAATTCTGATGACCCTGGTTATTCAGTTTTTAAAAATTTAGATATTAAACAAATTGAACGATTAAGAATTAAAATCATATCAACCATTTTAAAAACTAAAAAGGCAATTAAACAAAAAGAATAACTTATTTATCATAAATTGAAAACTCAATGGCACTCGAATTTTGGCTATATTACCCCAAAGGTACTTAGCTTAATAGCCCAGGGCTTAAACCTGGTTGCCGTTGTCAAGACTAACTGTTTTATTGTAGTTATGAGTATCCTACCCCTTATTCCCAGTAGAAGAAAGGCTATTGATTGATTGTGAAATAATGGGAACGTGGTGATGGTGTCGGACAAACTCTCTTGATATACTGCTCTTTTTCTAATTTTTGTAAGTCACTCGTAGCGGTACCAGGAGAAATCTTAAAGATTTTAATGATTTCTCCACGGGTAAGCTTTTGATGTCGAATAAAGAGCTCTTTGATTTTTTCAAGACGGCGTAAAGGTGTTTTCTCCTCTCGAATAATATAATCAGAAGTATCAATTAATAGATTATTCTTTAATTCATCAGCGCCATCTACCTTCGGTATCTCTGTTTTAATTACGATATCCTGTGGTTCATCTATATCAACTAAGTTATCTTCTTTTTTTAAAGAGAAATCTTTGAGATCATAAGATGCGTTTTCGGAATTAAACATACGCATACGCTCGACTTCATTTTTAAGTTGTCGTACGTTACCAGGCCAATCATACTCTTCTAAAGCAGTCATCAGATCTGGTGATAATGATACCGGTCCGCCATTATTATTTGCATTCTCATGAAAAAAGTTTGTTAAGGTTAATATGTCGCTGGTTCTTTCTCTTAAAGGAGGAACATTAATCTCGAGACTGTTCATGCGAAAATATAAATCTTTTCTAAATGACTTCTCATCGGCTAATTTTTTTAAATCTTTATTAGTTGCTAATAGAATGCGACAATGGTATTTCTTTTCTGTAGCAGACCCAATTGGTTTAAAATGTCCATACTCAAGAACTCTCAGCAAAGACACTTGAAGTAAAGGTGAGATTTCACCGATTTCGTCCAAAAAGACAGTGCCACTACCAGCCGTTTCAAAAATACCTGCGTGAGCTTTTTGAGCTCCAGTATATGCACCAGCTTTATGTCCAAATAATTCTGATTGCAACAAAGAATCAACTAAAGCCCCACAATTAACGGCAATAAATGGTTCCTTAGAACGCTCAGACTCTTCATGAATGGCACGAGCAACCTCTTCTTTTCCTACACCTGTTTCGCCAGTAATTAAAACAATATGATCAATACTAGCAAATTTCAAGACATCATCTTTCACTTTTTCGATTTCTAAACTATTTCCTTTGAGACGACTTCTACCTTTCGAAGATGATTGTTTCATAGTATTAACAAAGGGAGATTTTTTAGATCGACTAAATTTTAAATGAATGTGTTTTTGTGAATCATTAAGCAAGCGCCTTAAATCACTTTTAGAAATTTCACATGCTAAATCAAGTTCAAAATCTAAGCGACCTTCAGCACCGTACCATTTAACGCTATTCTGCAAACGACCAAATGCTTTAGCGGCCTTATCAAATTCATTCATTAATAAATATATTCTAGCAAAAAAGAAATCATCTAGGTAGTGGGAGTCGCCATTATCTATTTTTGCGCTTAACAATTTTAACCCAGCATCAGCATTTCGATTCGCTAATTCTGCTCGTATTAGAATATAAAGAAATAATCCAGTCGACAAAGCACTTAACGGAAACTCATGAGCACCCTTTCTAGCCCATTTTAAAGCCTCAAGTGAATTTTGATTCAATAGATAATGAGTTGATTTAATATATATTTCATAGAATTTAATATCTATTTTGGGCGTGTTCAAAGAATTTTTAAAAGAAGCAATTTCGTATTTATTTTCGTAAATCGATATGAAATTTTTCAATAAAGATTTTTTATAGATTCTTTGATAAACGTTAGAGTGAAAAAGTTTATTGTTTTTCATTTCTGACAAATATTTATTAATCGAATCATCGTTGCAACAAACAAAGCTATTAATCAATTTACTTAATGCTTTAAAGAGCTTTACTTTAGGCGACGTTGAAGCTACACATAATTTTTCTTCATGTGCTAAAGATTCCTGGAAACGTCCATGACAGCCAAGAAAAACAATATATAAGTACCAGTGAAAAGTTCTATGAATATGATTTAAATTTTTTATAGACAACGCCTTTATTAAATTCTCTTCTCTTGTTTTTCTATTACCTTTAGAGCTCTCTAGAAATCCATGAGTCATATACTTTAATGCCTTAATTTCAGGTAATAAGTTTTTCGAATTTAATTGATCAAAACGATCTACCAGTTTTTCGCTCTCCATATAATAGCCACAACCTGTCGCAATTTGGGCCCAAAATAATAAGAAAAAACTAAATAGATTCTCATCTACAGGAATATTTTTGGTTAGTAGATTATTTGCTGCTGCTCTACTTTCTGAAGATAAATAATCGATATCAGAAGATTTTGATCGATGCAAATCATGGATAGATATCACAAATGGTTCATTACTATCAGAACAATTCTCGAAAACTGAAATAAGATCATATGGTTCTAGCAACCAGTTTTCGATAAAGGTTTTTTTATCACTCATCAGATATGTCCAATTCTATATAATCAAATTGTGCTTATATTATGCTTATAATAAGCTAAGTCAATTTATTCTTACAGGTTCGTGCCCATCATAAACTATTAATTTAAAGATACTTACGAAAAAATGATCCTTGGCACGAATTTTTCTATAGAGGCAATATATCAAGTTGAACTATTAAAGGATCTCACATGATTTGGAATACAAAAAAAATGAAACTTCGAGGGAATAAAAAGACCTCTTTCAATGAATTTCCACAGGTCAGACAAAAAAAGCATTCCTCTGTTTCAGTAGCCATTAAAAAGGTAACAGAAAATCCAGAGAGTCCAATTTTAGCAAATGATGAATACACACTTAAAATTGCAAATTCAATCTATGATAAAAAAAGAGTTTATCGATTAGCGTACGAAATTTACTTAGACAAAGGATTCATTCAAGAAAACAATAAAAAGGAATATACCATAAAAGCAGACTTAAGCCCTGATGCGACGATACTATTTTTAGAAGATAAAAAGGGCCACATGGTTGGCTCCATGACCTTGATCACCGATTCCTCCCAGGAAGTACCTGCGAGTAATTTGTATAAAAGTGAACTAAACCAAATCAAAGCAAAAGGTAATAAAATTGTAGAATTCTCGAGATTTGTAATTGCAAAGGATGAACGTAATTCAAAAGAAATTTTATCCTTGCTTACAAACTACACATATCTTTATGCTTATCATCAATTGAATGGAGATGTGATCGTAGCACAGGTAAACCCCAGTCATCAATTTTTCTATAAACATATCTTACAATTTGATCAATTAGGTCAAGAAAAAGAATGCCCTGTCGTAAGAGGTGCGCCAGCAGTCTTGATGGTAAAAAGTATGCAAGAGATGAAGAAGCTCATAGAAATATGTCTCAAGCGAAGTATTGAAAAGAAAACAAAAAAAATGAAGAGACTTATTTATAATTCTTATTTTAATGCAGAGAAAGAAGCTGACGTCATCAGAAAGATGAGAAGCTTAAAGTCAATTGAGATTTACAACAGACCGAGAAATCATCCTATCCTACAGCGTTTAAAGCTATTGACTCATAGACGAACTAGCGCAATTGTTTGAAGATCTATAGAATAGAGTATACCCTTTCTTTTAACGGAACAGTATCTGCTAACCATTAATCATCTGTTAATCAAGCGTCTTTAACTTTTGATCATTTTTCATTTATATTTTACAAATTTTATTCCTTTGCATTCATCCATCACTTTTGAATGATATAAGTCTTCATAAGATTTAGTCCCTAACCTTCCTTTATTGACTTTTGATGCCTCCTTCTGGCATAGGGCTAATAGTTATGGCTAAAGACAATAATTTGACCATAATGCTTGTATAAGTTTCTAATGACTGTTTCCACAACCATTGATTTAGGCCGGCACATTTATTGACTTCTTCTACACTAAGGTTTATTGCAGCTATATCTCTGCACTTTTTTTCTGTAGCCGGGATTGTCCTCAGTCGTACTTATATGGACGTGCTTTTTCTTTCAACTTATTCCTTGGACTGGTTGCCATATTTTTTTGTCGGGCAAACGGTAGTGCTGCTTGTCTTAACTCTTGGCATTACTCCATTTATCGCTAAAGGCTCCTTTTTAATTAATTTTTTTATTTTGATTTTATTGGCTCTTTCCGCTGTTGGGTCTCCTACTATCATTGCGCTGAATATTCCGTATGCACCGTTTGCTGTTTCACTATGGATTTCTGCACTTTCTGTGCTTTTAGGTGTCATGTCCTGGAATGCCGTTGGAGATGCTTTCGATGTTCGTAAATTTAAAACGCTTATAAAGTGGATTGCCAGTGCAGGCAGTATTGGTGGCTTATGCGTAGGTCTGATGATTCCTTTTTTTTTAATTCAATATCCGTCAGATTATTTATTATATGTTCTCGGTGTATTAATTCTTCTTTCGGCGCTGTGTGTCTTGAACTTGAAACCAGTAAAAGTTTCTAAGAAAAAGTCTAATGCAGGTACATCGCCAACTAAATATCCCTTATTCAAAAATATTGCCGTTGTGGTTTTTCTCCTGATGATTGTAGATACAATGGCTGACTACGCCTTGAAAGTGGGAGTTGCTGAAAATTATAAGAATGAAGAAATCGGCCAATTTTTGGGCCCTTTCTATGGCATTGGCAATGCCATCACTCTGGTAGTTCAGTTAGGTGTAACCAACACTATTTTGAGAAGATTTGGTTTGACAGTGCTTCTTTTAATTTTGCCCGTATTTTGTCTAGTCAGTGGTTTTGGTCTTTTTCTTATTCCGGTATTATGGGCTGCTACTGTTTTTCGCTTAGGTGAAATTATATTTCGCTATAGTGTGGACAATATAGGTCGAGAAATTGCTTCTAACCCTTTACCTGCTCAAGTTAGAAGAAAAAGTAAGCTATTTCTAAAAGGTGTGGCAACGCCATTGGGTACGGGAGTGGGTGCAATTTTGCTTTGGATTGTTTCATTAGCCATTCCACAAGATAGTAATTTGGCCATAAGAATGGTAGCTGTGATTGCCGTCCTAGCCACCATCGTTTGGATCTGGATCGTACGTAAAACAAATAAAGTTTATAAAAATGCATTGAAAGATGCGGTTAAAAGTAAACGATTCGGAAAGGACGGTGATGAAATATCTGATGCTGATCGGCAAGCAGCCAAAGAACTGGCCATGCATGCTTTAGATGAAAAGGATCCGGATGCAATTCTTTTTGGTTTGGGATTAATCAGGGATTATCACGGCGATACTATTCCGGATTCCCTTTATCAACACCTGGGATCAAAATCCAGTATAGTTAGAATGGAAACGATCAAAACCGTTAAAGTATTAAAAGATCATAATTCTGTACCTGATCTTATAGAACGTGTCAGTCAAGAAGAAGATCAAGAAATTCAGGCGGCCCTGATGGAAGTGTTGTCTGAACTTGACGCTGAAAAAATTGTAGATCATGCCGCGGTTCATTTAAATAGTACTGTGCCAAGTGTCAAAGCTGGAGCAATTCTAGTTTTACTGCGTGCCGGCAATTTGGATCACATTATTGATGCGGGCAAGGCGCTGAAAGAAATGATTAACAGTTCTGACTCTGTTATAAGAAAGGGTGCCGCAAGAGCTCTGGGTTCTCTGCAGGCTGGCAAGATGGAAAAAGAATTGGGGAAACTGATAAATGATACTGATGAAGAAGTATGCATTACAGCAATTAGGTCAGCTGGAAGTCGAAAAGTATATGGCCTTACTCCATTGTTAGTATCCAAGTTGGGGTCGGGGAGAGTTTCTCGATATGCAAGCCGCACCCTGATAGATTTAGGTGTTTCAGTTGGTGATGTGTTATTGGAACAGATTGACCAAAAAAACTATACACGCTCGCGAGTGATCATGAAAACTCTAGCTTCCATCCCAGATGAAAAAATAGAAGACATCTTTACATCAATCATAGAAAACGGCGATATTGTGATTCGTACCATGGCCGCTCGTGAAGTTGTATTCAGAGCACGTCGTCAGGTGGCTGGTGATCGATTTAAAACAAAGTGTAGAGAGTTTGCTCTATTGGAGCATCATACGATTCAACTCTTAAAGGCTGCGGAAACAGGTGAGACCGTTCCTGATTACGTGAAAGCAGAACTGGCAGCCAGACAGAAATTAGCACGCTTAAGATTTCTGTATTTTTTCGCGATTTGCACGATTCCTTCTGAAATCATTGAGATTAAACCGATTTTACTTCCAGATGAGTTCTCAGTTGTTGATTCTTCGCAAAAGGCGGCGGCCCTGGAATTACTAGAAACTATTTCACCTGATTCTGAATTGAAAAAAGCCATTACAGTCTTTGAAGATAAAAGCCCGTTTTCATCTAATGAAGCCCTGGATGAACTTCGTCAACGTAAAGACCCTTGGCTTCATCAAGTTTTAAATTTTGAATTAAATAGCCAAAAGGAAGAGAAAATGGACATTACACACAAAACTTTAATCCTAAGAAAAACAAAACTGTTTGAAAGTTTACCTGGCGAGATTTTATTGACGATCGCAGAAGAGACGGAGGAACGTGAGGTCATTAATGAAGAAAGATTATTTTCACAGGACGACTATCCGGATGGATTATACATCATTGCTTCTGGTAGTGTCAAAATTGTACGCAAAGGTGAAATACTAACTGAACTCAAGGAAGGCGACTTTTTTGGCGAAATCAGTTTGTTTGATGATTCCCCACGCGGTGCTGATGCAATTGCCTCTTCGGATAGCCATTTACTTTTTATCGAAAATAATACGTTCGACAGCATTACCGAAGACCTGCCAGAAGTTTTGCGCGCCGTGATGAAAACTATGATCGGTTATTTAAAAACGTCACCTGCAAAACAATGAAATATTTAAATAAGTAGTTTAAATATGTTAGCATTTTTTAATTGTAGAGACAACGCATGCGTTGTGTTAAATTTCTGATGACTTTAGCCACAACCATTGAATTAGGGCGGCATATATATTGACTTCATCTACTCTAAGGTTTATTGTAGCTGCATCTCTGCACTTTTTTACTGTGGCCGGGATTGTCCTTAGTCGTACTTATATGGACCTGCTTTTTCTTTCAACTTATTCCATCGACTGGTTGCCATATTTTTTTGTTGGTCAAACGGTTGTGCTACTAGCATTAACCTTCAGCATCACCCCCTTTATCTCTAAAGGTTCTTTTTTAATTAATTTTTTTATATTGATACTATTGGCTCTTTCTGCCGTAGGGTCTTCGGCCATCATTGCCATGAATATTCCTGGAGCACCCTTTGCTATTTCGCTTTGGATTTCTGCACTTTCTGTGATTTTAGGTGTCATGTCCTGGAATGTAGTTGGAGATGCTTTTGATGTTCGTAAATTTAAAACGCTGATAAAGTGGATTGCTAGTGCTGGCAGTATTGGTGGATTATGTATTGGCCTGATGATTCCTTTTTTTTTAATTCACTATCCTTCAGAATATTTATTATATGTTCTCGCAGCATTAATTCTTAGTTCGGCATTGTGTGTCCTGAATTTGAAACCAGTTAAAGTTTCCAAAATGAAACCTACTACAGGTACCTCACCAACTAAATATCCATTATTCAGAAATATTGCTGTAGTAGTTTTTCTAATGATGATTGTAGATACGATGGCTGACTACGCTTTGAAAGTTGGAATTGCTGAAAATTATAAGAATGAAGAAATTGGCCAATTTCTGGGCCCATTCTATGGCATTTCCATTGCAATTACCCTAGCAGTTCAGTTAGGTGCTACCAATCCGATATTGAGAAAATTTGGATTGACAGTACTTCTTTTAATTTTGCCCGTATTTTGCTTTGTTGGTGGTTTGGGTCTTTTTCTGATTCCTCTTTTGTGGGCCGCCACTGTTTTTCGATTAGGTGAAATTGTTTTTGGCTATAGTGTAGATACGATCGGTCGCGAAATTGTTTCTAACCCTTTACCTGCTCAAGTTAGAAGAAAAAGTAAACTGTTTCTTAAAGGTGTGGTAACCCCACTGGGTACGGGAGTAGGTGCTCTTTTACTTTGGATCATTTCTTTAATTACACCACAGGATAGTCAATTGGCCATAAGAGTGGTGGCTGTGGTTGCCGTCCTGGCCACCATTGCTTGGATTTGGATTGTATGTAAAACAAAAAAAGTTTATAAAAAAGCTTTGAAAGATGCGATTAAAAGTAAACGATTCGGAAAGGATAGTGATGAAATTTCTGATGCGGATCGTCAAGCAGCCAAAGAGTTAGCCATGCATGCTTTAGATGAAGAGGATCCGGATGCAATTATTTTTGGTTTGGGATTAATTAGGGAATATCACGACGATGCAATTTTGGATTCTCTTTATCAGCACCTGGGATCAGAATCCAGCATAGTTAGAATGGAAACTATCAAAACCGTTAAAGCATTGAAAGATTACAATTCTGTACCTCGACTTATCGAACGTGTCAGCCTGGAAGAAGATCAAGAAATCCAGGCGGCCCTAATGGAAGTTTTATCGGAGCTTGATCCTGAAAAAATTGTAGATCATGCTGCAGTTCATTTAAACAGCACAGTGCCAAGAGTCAAGGCCGGAGCAATTCTCGTTCTATTGCGTGCGGGAAATTTGGATCATATCATTGATGCGGGCATAGCGCTGAAAGAAATGATAAACAGTTCTGATTCGATCATAAGAAAAGGTGCTGCAAGAGTTCTGGGTTCTCTGCAGGCAGGTAAGATGGAAAAAGAATTGGAAAAATTGATTAATGATTCTAATATAGAAGTATGCATTACAGCAATTAGATCAGCTGGCAGCCGCAAAGTATATGGCCTAACACCTTTGTTAGTATCCAAGCTGGGGGCTGGGAGAATTTCCCGTTATGCAAGCCGCGCTCTGGTAAGCTTAGGGATATCAGTAGGTGATGTGCTATTAGAACAGATTGACCGAAAAAACTATACACGCTCGCGAGTGATCATGAAAACTCTGGCTTCCATACCTGATGAAAAAATAGAAGACATCTTTACATCAATCATAGAAAATGGCGATATTGTGATTCGTACTATGGCTGCTCGAGAAGTTGTCTTCAGAGCTCACCGTCAGGTAGCTGGTGATCGATTTAAAACAAAATCCAGAGAGTTTGCTTTGTTGGAGCACCATACAATTCAACTTTTAAAGGCTGCGGAAACAGGTGAGAATGTTCCTGTTTACGTGAAAATAGAACTAGCAGCCAGGCAGAAACTGGCATGTTTAAGATTTCTGTATTTTGTTGGAACATGTACGATTCCTTCTGAAATTATTGAGGTTAAACCGATTTTACTTCCAGATGAATTTTCAGTTGTAGATTCTTCTCAAAAAGCGGCAGCCTTAGAATTACTAGAAACTATTTCTCCAGATTCTGAACTGAAAAAAGCGATTGCGGTGTTTGAAAATAAAAGTCCCTTTTCATCTAATGAAGCTCTGGATGAACTCCGTCAAAGTAATGATCCTTGGCTCGATCAAGTTTTAAATTTTGAATTAAATAGCCACAAGGACGAGAAAATGAACATTACACACAAAGCATTAATTCTAAGAAAAACAAAACTTTTTGAAAGTTTACCTGGCGAGATTTTATTGACGATCGCCGAAAAGACTGAAGAACGCGAGTTAGTCAATGAGGAAAAATTATTTTCACAGGATGATTATCCTGATGGATTATACATCATTGCTGCTGGCAGTGTCAAGATTGTACGCAAAGGCGAAATACTTACTGAACTCAAGGAAGGCGACTTTTTTGGTGAAATCAGTTTGTTTGATGATTCTCCCCGGGGCGCTGATGCAATTGCCTCTGCAGACAGCCATCTGCTTTTTATCGAAAATAATACGTTCGATAGCATTACTGAAGATCTGCCAGAAGTTTTGCGAGCTGTGATGAAAACCTTGATCGGCTATCTAAAAACGTCACCTGCAAAACCATGAAATATTTATAGTAACGGTTTTAATTAAAATTTAAGAATTTGTAAGGAACTGACTTTTATTTCTTTCTGATGAGCAACGCGATGTCATCAAAATCACCTCAACCATATTACTGTTATAGACCTAAGTCTTTTTAACTCAATTGTGCCTTAATTTCAATTGTTGTTTCAGGGGATACTTTTTGGGCCAAAGAATAATCTCTTTCATCATAAAGGATATTACCCCCGATACCATATCCTGGTTTTTCAGAGATATTAGATAATTGCTTCAGTTCCACCTTAATGCCATCATCGTCTATGTCATAAATCATATAACCTAAAGGCGAGGTCGCAGGGAGCGCAGGATGAAATGCCGTTGAAGGGCAGGTTACATGGTGAATTCCATCTACCGTACGATCAATATAGTTATGAGTATGCCCATTGGCTATAATGTCAATATCATTATTAGAAATTAATTGCATCAAACGATGTTGTGCTTTTAACTCTAATAAATGGTACCAAAGTTTTCGATTTTCTTCTTTTGTAATAATTTCATTTTCAAAGGGATGTTTGTTGTATGCTAAATTATGCATAAACCAAATTTGACGAGACCACTGATCATTTTTTTCTTTCGCTTTCTCTTCTAGCCATGCCCATAATTCAGGCTCTTCAGGCAGTCCACTGCCAAGAATAAATGAATTAAAACCAATGATTCGGCAATTGCCCACTGAAGCTTGAAATTTATCATCTCCAAAAACTTTTCTGAAACGTTCTATTTTTGTGCTAGAAACCCTAGCATGCGAACTAATATCATAACGTCCACCGCTATCATGATTTCCAGGTATACAATAGAATTGATAGGGATATTTTTCAAGAATTTCTTTTATTTGGCGCAACTCAAAAGGATGAGTTTCACCATCTCTAGTTAAATCACCCGTGATGACGATAACCTCGGGTTGAACATCAAATTCCTTGACTTGCTCCATTGCATTGAAAAAGTTCTCGGACCATGCCGGTTGATATCTAAAGCTATAAGGTGAACCAACATGTATATCACTAAATTGTATTAAACGAACACTCATATGAATCACTACTTAAATAATATTAACAAGGTAATGCGCACTCTTTTGTCTGATCGAGATTCTATCCAATATTTAATGATTTTCATTCTAATTATTATCTGATTAAGGTGTTTGGATATATTTAAAAAGTCAAAAAAATATGTTCTTACAATAGGATAAGGTCATTTATTTCTAAACTATTTTCTGACGTTTGTATTCTCGTGGGGATATTCCCTCTTTTGATTTAAAAAAGTTTGAAAAATAAAATTCATCAGCAAATTGCAAGCGATAGGCAATCTCTTTTATGGACAACATGTTTTCTATTAAATGATACTTTGCTAAATCCATTCTTTTATTCAAAAGATGCTGATAGGGAGTTGTGTGCATATCTTTCTTAAATAATCGTATTATTTGAGGAATTGATTTTTGGACGTGCTTGGCTATTTCCAACATGGAAATTGGTTTGTCAATATGCTGTTCGATGAATTGGATCATATCAGTTACTATGGGACTAAGTACTTGCTCTTGATTTGTACTATGATATTTTTTAAGTTCTAAAAAAAATTCCATGATGATGATAGCAAATTCATCATTCTTATGTTGTGAAGCCTGTTGGTATAGTTTAATTATTTTTTTAAACAAATGTGGTTTAGCAAAATTAGGAAATTTATGATATCTCTTTAATTGAAAAAAATGACTCAGGTAATCTGCAAACTCCCCATTAAAATTAAAATAATCTTTATCCCATGGATCCTTTGGATCAGGACCATATGCATGACCCTCACCTTTCCAAAGTAGGTATACATCCCCTTTTGAAAAGGTATATTCTTTATTGCCTACCTTTAAATAACCTTTGCCTTTTGTGACAAGTTCTATGGTGTAGTGGTGGTGAGTTTTTCTGTTAATAGATTCCTTTGGTTTGACCTTTATATGTTCTGCATATTCTAAATTTATAAAAGGTTTCATGGTATATCAATTCATAGGGGTTTTATTAATATGATAATAATCCTCATGTATTTATCAATAATACATATGTAAATGGCTATAAATTTAATTAAATTACATGTATATAAATAACAATATAAGGAGTAATTATGGCTGATTTAAGAATTGGAGTAATAGGAGTTGATGGTAGAGGCAAGCTAGCGCGCAATGCCCATAAACCTAATGAAGGTAGTGTTATTGTAGGTGGCGCAGATGTATTTGATGAATCTCTTGAAAAATTTCAAAATTGGGCCAACGGGAAAGGCATTAATAATTTATTTGTGACTAAAGATTATCATGAGCTTTTAGCTAATCCAGCTATCGATGCTGTTTTTATTACCTCCCCTGATTGGTTGCATGAAGAACATGCATTAGCTGCTCTAAAAGCTGGCAAACATGTTTACTTAGAAAAACCAATGGCAATATCTATTGAAGGTTGTGATAAAATTTTAAATATGGCCAAAGAAACGGGTTCTAAATTATTTCTTGGACATAACATGCGCCATATGACTGACATCATTAAAATGAAAGAGATTCTTGATTCAGGAGTCATTGGTGAAATTCAAGCTGTTTGGGCTAGACATCATATCCCTTATGGAGGTGATGCATACTTCAAAGACTGGCATTCTGAAAGAGAATTTTCGACGGGGTTATTATTGCAGAAAGCGGCACATGACATAGATGTAATCCATTGGTTGGCAGGAAGCTACGGGAAAACAGTTGTCGGCATGGGTAAACTATCTGTGTATGATAAATGCGAAAGACGTGGTGAAGATGAAAAAGGTAATTCTGGATGGAGTTCCTCCCAGTGGCCACCATTAGAACAAAAAAAGATGTCACCTAAGATTGATGTTGAAGATCACAGTATGATAATGTTTCAATTGAATAATGGAGTTCAATGCTCCTATGTGCAATGCCACTATTCACCTGATAGCATGAGGAATTTTACTTTTATTGGAACAAAAGGGCGTATCGAAAATATTGGTCTTAAAGTTAGTACTCAGGTTAAGGCTGACAATATTAATTCATTTTGTAATTCTGAAATACAGGTGTATACGCAACGGGCAGGCGCTGAACTAGGTCCCGACATTACTTATAAAGTTAAAGGAGTATCAGGTGGTCATGGTGGATCTGATCCAAAAATAGTCAAGGAGTTCATAGATTTTATCAAAGAGGGAATTCAAACGAATACTTCGCCAGTTGCAGCAAGAAATTCTGTAGCAGTAGGATGTTTAGCCACAGAATCATTAAGGGGTGATGGTGGTTTAAAAATTATACCTGATTTGAACCCAGAGCTAATCTCTTATTTTGACAACAATCAAAGATAAGTCGTAGGGATGCCCCTGTGTGGGTATCCGAAAATGATTCGGGACAAATGATTATATATTAATTTTCCAGCCGATATTTTGAAAATAAAATATTAATTGAATCGAAGAAATCAAATGCATATCTCGAATGCCCACACAGGGGCATCCCTACGGAATAAATAATATTAAGGGGCAGATCTCTTTTTATGCGTCTTAGCCAATAGTATTGTGAATATAATGAATAATATCACTTTAAGTGATATGTTTTCTGTTTAATAGTTGAAATTAATAATACATGTATTATATTAATATTAATACATGTGTTAAAATAGGCGTTATTGAAATGTTAACTAAAAAGTCACTTACTGAGCAAACTACTGATAAGCTTCGTTTATGGATTAAAAACAATAGGTCCGCTAAGGATGTTTCTTTCCCTTCTGAGAGTGAATTATGCCATCAATATAAACTTTCAAGGGTTACCATCCGGCGGTCACTTCAAATACTTAAAGATGAAAACTTACTCATGTCTGTGCCTGGAAAAGGGCATTTTATTTTAGGGTCAAATGCTACTTTATTAATAACGAGAAAAAAATCAGAAATTCTATATGTCCATAATATTGGGGAAAAAACAGAGCGTTTAGATTCATTAAGGGCTGATATATACTGTGGAATATTAGCGTCATCATTAAAACTCGGATTAGATTCTTACTTATCTCAATTAACATCTGAAAGACTTAAAAAGGTTATATTAAAAAAAAATAAAGAGGGTTTGTTAGGTGTTATTTTTGATTGGAATGATCCAGATTTAGCTAAGTTTTTTCTAAAGGAAAATATTCCTTTTGTAGTGATAGAAGGAGATTTTGATGAATTACCTGTTGGCGCTGTAGTTCAGGATGATGTTGGTGGTACCCTGGCAGCGATGGAAAAATTCGAATCTTTTGGTCACAAAAAAATAGCCTATTTTGGATATGATGATAATTGGGTACATAAAAATAGACGACTTGGGGCTTTCAGAGAATTTTATTTACGAAACAATGTTACCTTAAATGAAAAGCATATACGTTTATCGCAGTTTGATGAAAGCAATACGGGATATAAAGATGCCATTAAATTATTGTCTCAAAAAGATAAGCCCAGTGCTGTTTTTGTAGCAAATCGTGAACTACTAGTTGGTCTAATAGGCGCCTGTAAAAAGTTAAAATTAAATATTCCAAAAGACCTAAGTGTTATTGTCTGGGGTAATCAAGAGCAAGATGATGGAATTAGTTTTATTGAATGGGATAGACAAGAAATGGGTTTTGTCGCAGCAAAGATGTTAGAGGATAGAGCTAGGAGAAATGTAAATGAAAAAATGCAGGTTTTGATTCCTGCAAATTTAATTAATTGCAAATCAATTGCTAGATTAAGGAAGTAGATTATGTTTAATAAAAAATTTATAATTTGTATTACAATACTCTTTTGTTTTGGTGGAATAAATCAATTAATAGGGGAAGACCTTGTTGATAACCAATGGGTAGAGTTTAAACAGGCAAAAATAGGAAAGCGTAATATTTCTTGTATCATTTGGTCACCAGAGATTAAGAAATTTTTAATTTTGGGTGGGCAATTGCATTGGAATGCAAAAGGTGATTTGCCTTATCAAGATCTTGCACTCGATCTAGAGAAGGCTAAGTGGGAAAATTGGTATCCAAAAGGAAAAAGTTTCGGTCCACCATTTGGCCCTTGTAAAGCGCCTAAGTTTAAAAGATATTATCAATCCTTATTTGAAGATGTTGATGGCAATAAACGGCATAATCAAAATTCTCATGTTTGGCGTTATCTATATGGTATGCATGCATATGATACTGATGCTAAAAAGATAATTTTTTACAGCTCTGAAAAAAAATATAGTAAGATACCTACATGGTCGTATGACCCTGAAAATAGATCCTGGGATCCTCTCAGCATAAGTAAAGATCCTCATCCAACTCAAAAAAGTGACAGGCCATTACTCTGGTCGTCAATGTGTTATATGCCTACAATTAAAAAAGTACTCTTGTTTGGAGGGGGAAATCAAACAAATGAAAGAGGTGATGTCGGCACATGGCTTTTTGATACAAAAAGTAAGTCATGGAAAAAATTAAACATTGATATTGAGCCTTCTCCACGAGCTTGTGCTAGTATGGTTTATGATCCAGAATCCAAAAAAATAATTCTCTTTGGGGGGGATAAGTTAAATTCTCTTTTGTCTGAGACATGGGCTTTTGATGGTATTCAGTGGGAAAACAAACAACCTGACTTTAGTCCTTCGCCACGTGCTGGCTCTGCATTTATGTATTTACCAAAAGCTAAAAAAACAATCCTTCTTGGTGGCTATGATTATGCATCTGGGGGCGGTTATCATGGCCAATATACTAAAAGAGTAGGTTTAGAAGCATGGACTTTTAATGAGAAAGAAAATAAATGGGTATTAATCAAAAAATTTGATGAAAAATCAACTGCTAAGTTGAATGCCATCAATGGATATTTGAAAGCAACCGTAAGTGATGATGATATTATTGCTTTAATAGGAGTTAAAAATATTACGGCCTTATGTCAGCTAAAAATTACGATGGATATAGAAGGCACAAAAAAGTTACAAGTAAAGTCGGGCACAAAAACATTTAGAAAAAAATATTATGATCCTAAATGGTATGAAGAGGATTTACCTCCTGTTGAGCCCAAAAAAATAGCAACCAATTATAAGAGTATGGTAGTCAATACTTGGGTCAAAAAGAACCCACCTCGAATCCCAAAACCTAATATGGATTGGGGGTCAGGGGTTTACATTCCAAGTAAGGATATCATTGTTCGTTTTAGTGGTGGCCATTGTGCTTATAGTGGGACGGCTCCACAAATTTATGATATAAAAACTGATCGGTGGAGTATTCCTTTTTCTCCTGAATTTCCATTAGAGCAATGTAATAATGATGGCGGTGTCCCTGGTGATTGGAGTTTCAATAAAAATCCTTGGATGCCAGGGCATACTTGGAAATCAACCGGATTAGATATGGTGAAAAATAGGTTTGTGTATATCGGTGGAAAGTACACTTGGTTTTTTGATCCAGATAAAAAAGTATGGAGCTCTAGTAAAAAGTTACATCCAAGGCATGATGTTAGAGTTACTACTTTGTGTAGTACACCAATTGGCACAATCGCTTATGCTTACAAGGTGAAGGGGAATAGGACGATGGTCTTATATAAAATTGATAATAATTCAGGCGAATGGCATTTGTTACCTCTAAAGGGAGTTTTGCCAAAAGCTGGAATTGATATTAATGGTTTATCATATGATTCAAAAAGAAATAGATTGCTTATTATGGCTCCTCGTGAAAAGAATCATGAAGGCGATCTTATGTCCTATGATATGAAAACAGGAGATATGAAATGGTTGAATGCTGGAGGTAAAGAAAAAGCGCTTGCAAGAATGCGTGAATCAATATATATGCCAGATCAAGATATGATAATGGTGGGTGGTCGCGTGAAAGATTCTTCAGGTAATCTGGTATGGCTTTTTTATGATTGTTCCACTAACAAATGGAAAACGTTGAATATTCCAGGAGAAGATCCATTAATGCACAGGAAAAAGAAATCGGCATTTAGTAATAGTATTGGCTTGATGTATGATTCATCAAGAAAGCTTGTTTGGATTGTAGGAAAGAACTCAGAATTATTTGTTTTAAAGTTTGATAAACTTAAAGGTAATTTAAAAGATTTGTGAAATATATTTATTAATACCTGGACCTTTATCAACCAAATCTGATGAACCTTGATTTATGTTTTAAGAATTTAATAGGTAGGTTTCTATTTTTAAAAATGGTAGGTGAGATTAGGCAAAGCATCTATTTGCTCTACAAATCAAATTATATATTCGGGTAATTAATTTTGTAGAGACAACGCATGCATCAATGGTTGTACGAATTTGAAACAATTCTCTTGAAATGGGCGTCAGCCGTAGGTTGGGGTGAGCCTAGGCGATGGCCAACATTTTATGCAAATGCTGAAACAATTCTGAATTATTCAACAAATATTAACATCACTAAGGTTTAAAGTTTGGTACAAAGGACTTGCTAAGGATCAATTGACTAACTATTGTGAAATGTTGGGGTTCGTCCCTCACCGCCAACCTACGGCTGACGCCCAATTGTTTTTCGAATTAAATATTCTAATTCGTACAACCATTGCACACAGGGGCATCCCTACTAAGACAAGACGTGTGCCATAGACTATAATTATTTTGCTTCAAATAATAGAGGAAATCTTTTCCCAGAATTTATTTGTGTTGTACTGCCATCCATATAGCAAGTTGAAAAAGCCCTTCTCGAAGAATTACCATTATTGACGCCACTTCTGTGCAAGAGCATATTGTTTAAAATCATTGATTCCCCGGCTTCTAATTCTAAATATTTGACCTTTGATTCATCACAATAATTTTTTCTTTGCTCATCTGTAATTAAATGACCCATCTCATTTAGTAATCCTAAATGATGAGAACCTGGAATTACTTGTACACAACCATTATCAGTAGTTGCGTGATCCAATGCAGTCCATATGGTAACTCTTGGATCATGACTAAGCCCCCAACTTCCGCCACCATCTTGGTGCCAAGGCAATACTGTTCCTAAATCTTTTGGCTTATTCATAAACATTGCTCTATAACTTGAAATATCTATATTCCCATAAGTTTTAAAACATATGTCTCTAAAAATCTCTTTTCGCATAAAGGCAAAAAACAATGGATCCTGCTCTAATTTTTCAATCTTTCTATAAGACAAAGTGCTTTCTTTAAAACCCTTCGATTGTCCAAATTTAGTCGAACCCATAGCTCCATAATCATTTCCACCTACATCAAGTTGCATCATTAATTCGTTATTGGTAATACTTCCCAT
Source organism: Planctomycetota bacterium (assembly GCA_002746535.1). Lineage (GTDB taxonomy): Bacteria > Planctomycetota. The sequence goes on along the minus strand of NVWA01000024.1, from coordinate 62,013 downwards.
CATATAATCATCAATTCTATTCTGTAATTGACTCAACTCATTTTCATCTAGAGTTCTACCTAATTTAACAAATCCATTTTCTTGATATTCATTCCATTGAAGTCTTGATACGTTTGTACTTAATCCCATTAATGCATTCATAATCAAACCTAAAATAAATTTAATATTCAATCTTACTGTGATAAATAATAGGCTATGTTTTATTAATTACGTTCATAGAATAGAAATTATTTGTATAGATTTTGGAAATCAAATGGATCGTATAATCTTTGGAAATAAGGAGCAGCCGCCTTTTTATAGAAATGAGATAACATCATATGATCATTTTTATGTTATATTTGTTTCGTCAGGAGAATTATTTTATGAATCTCCCCCCTTAAAGGAAAAAGTAATTAGAAAAGGCCAATTAATAATTTTAAGACATGGCCAGATGTTTAATTTATACACAAAAGGAAAAGGGTATAAGGGGTTATTTACAGCTACCACTTCAAAAGATTTTTTTTATCCAGATAAAAATATCCCTTGTAGCATTTTTAAAACACCTCCTATATTGAGTCAATTATCAAGTAATTTATCTGAAGAAATGCAAAATCATAATTTTGCAAGTAAGGAATATTTAAAGTCTATAGCGCTTCAAATTTTAATTCGATGTACCCGAATCCAAAGTTCTAACATTAAAATTGATTTTGAAAAAGGTTCTGATTTATGGTGGTCAGAAACAATTAAACAAAGATTGAACAACTCAATATACACAAATCAAAGTATTCAAGAGATACTATCAGAATTAAATTTATCATATCGGCAATTAGCAAATATTTTCACTAAAGTTAATAATGAAAACTTTAAAACTTATTTCATGAAGCAGAAAATTCAAGAAGCTCAAAGGCTAATGATTCACACAACTAGGTCAATTACAATGATAGCGAATGCTTTACATTTCTCTTCCAGCCAACATTTCTCAACCATATTCAAACAAGCAACTGGTACATCGCCTAAAATTTATATCAATAAATTATGAAGCCTATGAACCTTTAAAATTACATTGCGTATTAATAAGAATCTTCAACCTCTTTAATAAATGGTATTCCATATTTGAAAGGTGATTCTCAGATGAAAGTCCTTCTATATAGCATTTCAATATTTTTAATGATTTCTCAAATCAGTGCTCAAAGTTTACCTGACAAGATTAATTACAAAAGTGGTTCTACCCAAAGAGTAATTATCACAAATGAAGATGCTGAACAAGTATTTGCCAGTGTGGCAAAAGGTGTCAAATCCATGCCTATTAAATGGGAAAAGATATTTAAAATTGAATATGGAAACATTTCTAATTATATGAAATTAGCAGAAAGTTATTTTGAAAATAAATCATRGGAGCGAGCTATTAAGAATTACAAAAAGGTCTTGATGCATCAAAATTCAAAGACTTGGGAAAAAACCAAAGCTTCCTTTTTCATAGGACTATCAAATGCAAATCTAGGCAAAAAAGAATTAGCCCTCAATCAATTTATCAAAATCAAAAAGAATTCGAGATGGTTTTATCCCAGCAAATTAAAAATCATTAAAGCCTTGCCTGATAATAAAAAGAATGATGCTATTCAAAAATTTATCACTGATAATTATTATCCTATTTCAATAAAAAAGATATTGTCCATCCTTTTATTTAATAGACTATTATCACAAAATGAAATTGAGAATGCCAAAACAATTTTAGATAAAATAAAAGACAAAAAATATAATATTAAACGATTTGTTTTAGACGAACTAGAAATAAAAATCAATGTTGCCAATAAAGCATTCAAAAAAGCAGCAGAAATTATAGAAGATTATATCGATGATGAAAATGAAACAGGAGCTATGCGCGTCTCTCTTGGTGATATATATATAAATCAAAATAAAATTGAAAAAGCTCTTTATGAATATTTAAGAGCAAAAGTTTCTTTCAAAGCAGTTGCATCCGAAGCATCCTATAAAGCAGGAAAAACATTTCTTAAAATGATAAAACTAGATAAACATAAATCTTATGCCAAAAAAGAATTGCGAGCATCAATAGCCAATAATGATGGGTTATGGTCGATCAAATCTAAAAATCTATATGACCAATTAAAGTGATCATTAAATCTCACATCCATATATCCCAACGATTAAAATAAATTATATAAACACAAATAGTGGCATTTGCTATTGCATGACAAAGTATTACTGCTCCTAATGACTTAGTTTTCATTAATATATAATTTAAAATACAAGCAACAAAAAAAGCTAAATAATAATTTTGATGTAGCAGACTAAAAGCAATAGCACTACCAATAAAAGAATAAAATGAAAATTGACCTAAAGGGATTGATTTAAATTCAAAACGAATTAATGCTCTTGAAAGAAATCCTCTAAAAAACAATTCCTCAACAACAGGAACTATCACAATAAACCCAATCACTTTTAGTATTAACCAACTACTAATTACAAGAGAATGTGAGCTAAGGAAATAATGAAAGTTATTATCAACTTGGTTCTCTTGCATAAAATAGAGCCAAATTAATCCTATTTCTAATCCAGCAATAACGGCAATAAAATAATTTGATAGCTTCAGATTCTTTTTTGCCCAATCTTTAAAAAGCCAAATGATATAAAAAAACAACACCACTCTGATCGCATATCCCCAATCCCAATAAAAATAAAAGACTCTTGATAATATTCCTAATAGCAACCACACCATAAATGGAAATACATATGGATAAACATCATTAACTTCTAAAAAATGCTTGTGCTTAAATGCCAATGACGGTGGCTTTTTTGTATTTATGAGAGCATAACAATATAAGAAGCAACTAATCAACGCTAAGAAGAAGAAAATGCCAGCGCTACTATGAAATCCCTGCAAGGCGATTTCCCCATAACCTAGATCTCCAATGACTATTAATAAAAAGATTCTTAGGGCATTACCTATAAAAGATAACATAAAGCCAAATGAAATTAAAATTAAAAAACCAAATTTGCTAGTTGAATATCTACTATGTTCGGAAAAATAGATCACCCCAGCCATTAATAAAAATAAATTAATTCCCACAGAACCTGAACATGGATGTCCAATGTAAATTAAAAAATTATCTGTCCCGATTGATAGATCATTAATATTCATTGTGGCGTTATCAAAAAACATATTTAAAAAAGTAGACACTAATTCAAAAGTAATGTTTTTCGGTAAATGTAACAATTGCGATTCGATATAAGAGCTTTTAGATATTTCCGCATATGACAAATCAATCACTAATGTTAAAAATATCATAGATGAAGAATATAAAATGATAAATTTATTTGTAGAGAATAAGTGATAAAAAGAGGCAGCAACTCTCACATAAAATATAGATAAGCATGACCAAACAATGGCTATCATCAAAATTATGATAGCAAAAATAAATAACCAAATATTCATGTAATATGTTTGGCTAAATTGAAGCAACCAATCTAAAAGAAATAAGAAAATTAAGTGTGAAGCTAAAAAACATAATGATATTTCAAATGTGTTATTTAATTTCGGAATTAAATTTATCGTATGTGACTTATGTTTAAATAAAATCAGAACGAAAATATAAATGGGCAAGAATATAAAAATATGTCTGATGGATATTAATTTTAAATTTAGACGAGCCTGAACTAATTCAGGCCAAATACCAGAATATTGATTAAACCATAAATACTCTAGGTAAAAAATTAACAGACAAATCGAAAATGTAATAAGTTTTGAGTTATGCTTTTGATCAACCTGGTACAAGCTCAATCGTCAATTTTTTCTGAATCTTTGCGTTTGATTTTTTGCTGATATAAATAAATGATATAAAAACATATAAAAACTACGATTATGGCCAATAAACTATAATCATCAATTTCAGGTGCTTTATTTTTTCCTTGCGAATGGCCAGGCTTGTGGGTTGCAAATAAATACTGTAGATTAATTAGCTGAAATAGTATAAGTGATAAAAAAAGTTTCATCAAAAAATAATCCGTTAATATAGTCGAAACTCATTATATTAATTTATTCTTAAATTACATGTCTTTACTATCTGAATCTGAATATTGCCCATAATAGAAAGTATATTCACTGTAACTATCCATACTTTTCATAGGAACATCAACTCCATTAACAACTACTCCCCCAAAATGAGCACCAATGGTTTGTAAATCTTTTACTGAAGCAGAGGCAATTTTACCATTTGTCGAGTAAGCCCTGACTAAAAATATAGTCATCACATTTGGGTTTGAAGCAATAATACGAGAGTCTGATAAAGTGGCAGCTGGTGTGGCTGAAATAAATACATAATCATACCGTTTCACTACATCATCAATGAATTGAGTAAATTTATCCGACTGTAATAATTCTGTAGGATTAAAAGGCGTTGGCCCAGCAAATAAAATATCCAATCCATTACTAACCGTCTTAATTGATTCTGAAAAATCAGCATCATCTTTTGCTAATAAAAAATTTGATAATCCTTTTTGAACATCTGCCTCAAAAATATCTTCTAATCTTGATTTTCTAAAGTCAGCTTCAAGCAATAAAACTTTTTTACCTTGTTGCTGCATACATAAAGCCATATTGGCTGAGAAACAGGTCTTACCTTCTGAAGGTGAAGCGGAGGTAAACATAATTACCTTGCCTTTAAATTTACTTTTTGATAGTAGCAAAGTTGTTCTTAATGCCCTAAAGGCTTCTGATACAATACTGTTTGGATTATTGATAACGGGTAATTCATCTTTATTATCAGGAAATTTTGGTATATAAGAAATTACCTGCAGCCCTAAACTTTTTTCAATTTCAGTTTTACTTCTTAATGTCTTATCTAATAATTCCATTAACAAACAAATAGCTGATGCCATCACAACGGCTAGCAATAAACTGAAACTAAATTCTTTCATTTTATTAGGTTTTGAAGGACGCGTTGGCAATGTTGCCCGAGAATAAATACCCATAGCTGCTGTATCTTTTTTTAAGGTATTAGCGATTTCAATTTCTTGCACACGTAATGAAACCTTATGCAAAGCATCTTCAACTATACTCAATTGATTTTTTAAGCGCTGATACTCAACTACATTTGAATTATATTCTTCTTTACTTTCGGCTAGTGATTTTGCCAATAATTCTTCCCGCTGGGCATGCTTATTAAAATCAGATTGAACTATAAAAATGTGTTCGTCCATCATCTTTCTTAGACTTTTCCTAAGTGAGGCAATCAAAGATCTTTGATTCATCACATCGATATTTTTCTCACCTTTTGTTTTCTTATACTGTAATAATCTTTTTTCTTCACTTTGAATATCTTCTTTAATTTTAAGAATTTTTGGATCTTTGATTATATTGGTATCAAAAGTTAAATTCCCTTCACGCTGTGCTATTTTCAAATGATTTAAATCTACTTCTAATCCGATTTTTTCATGCTCGGTTTCAATTTGATAATCCATTAAGGCAGACAAACGTAAGATAGCTAAACTATTTTTATCTTTATCAATTGATATCAAATTGTTTTGAGCTTCAAATGAATGAAGTGCGATACTCTTTTTTTCATAATCAGCCAAGAGCTCTTGCTCCTCAGCTTTTAACCGTTTCAACCCTAATGTACTTACTCCAGAAGTTCTTTCTTTATAATCATTCAAATAAATCAAGGCCAATAAGTTCGCATGCTCTTGAGCAATTTTGGGATCATTCCATTCACAAGCAATATCAATTAAATGAGTATCAAAGACTTCAACTGCAGTAAAACTTCCTTTTATGCTAGCAATTTTATGTTCAATTTTCCTTTTTTTAAAATCGGCATTTTTATTTAATGAGCTCTGTTCAGCAACTTTCTGAATGTTATAACTTGAAATTATTCTCATAATTTCTGTACGTCTTTCTAAATAATCTAATTCATTACTTTCATACAAACTTTCAAAACCAGAGAATATCTTTTTTTCTGGGCTAAGAATGATTCGACAAACAGTTTTATAATAAAGAATTTTACGAGCTGTTAAAAGGGATCCAATGCTAATAACGATTAACATAATAATTAAAAATAATCTTAGATGAGATTTAATCGCCCAATAAGCATAATTAAAATCGATATCACTACCAAAGCCATTATCAATTTCACTTGATGAACCTGCGTAAGAATAACCTAAATCTTTATTAGCGTAATCATTCTTCTCGTCATAAGAAGAAGGCATTAATAAAAGCTCCTAGGCACATAAATATAATCGCCAGGTTTTATGATAAATTCATTTGAACTTTTATTTTTTATTTTTGAAACATCAACATATCTAACCGTTGTGCCTTCAGAAGTTGTACGAACAACTTTTACTTTTTTTAGTTTCGCTTCCTCTTTTGCTCCACCAGCAAAAACAATCATTTTCCTAACGGTTAAATCATTTTTATTGCCAGCCATAAAGGCACCTGGGCTTTTTACATAACCATCAACAAAAACTTTATCCACTGATAAAACTTCAATAATATCTCCAGGTTTAATGCCATCAAACAATTCATTCTGATAAGAAGCACCTGAAGTACTTTTAGCCATATAAGGGAGAATATAAGTCTTACCTTTTCGACTCAAAGAATAATAAGCTCTTTGAGCATCTGATTTAAAACCACCCATTTGCAATACTAATGGCAGACAATCAATTTTATTGCCAGCATTAATTTTAACAGATCCAGGTTTAAGAACCGCGCCTACTACCGTTACAGGTGGCAACTCAACAACAAAGACGACGTCGCCTGCTTCCATTAAAAAAGCAGTCGGTCTTTTTTCTTCGGTCAAAGTCAAAAAATTTATTTCAATTTTACGGACACTTTTTTTATCAAAGGCTTTTAAATGTCGAATCACTTGCATGTTTTCAATATCAGCACCTGCTTTGAACCCACCAACTTCAGCAACTAATTGTCTTAAATTTAATGTTTGTCCATAAGGAACAATCACACTTTGCACTTTATTAAAATGCCCATGCACAAATATTTTTCTTTTAATTGGTTTACTTATTTCAAAAAGCACTTGTGGTTTATTTAGTGAACTGTTAATTATCAAACCATTAACAATTTCTTTTTCCATTTGATCATCGGATTTTCCAATGACAGAAAATTTACCCGCACCTAAAACTTTTATGTAACCTTTTGAATTGACACGGCATTCTTGATTAAATTCTTTGTTACCAAAGACTTTAATACTGATGATATCACCACTTAATAATTTTAATTTATCGTCTGCAATTAAGACATTTGATAAAAATGTAAGAAATAAAAGACTACAAAAAGCTAATTTATAAATCATTATAAAACTACATATCCAATCAATTTTTAGTTCACCCACAAGGTATTGTATACGGCAAATCAGTAATTTGCAATACGTAATCTTGAGAGTCATCAAATTGTAATAAAATTATCGTACTTTAAGTAAAAGAAAACAATTAAAAAACTCAATAGTAAGCTTTAAAGCTCCAATTTTCTAATTATAGCAATAATTACTTAATTATTTAAACCAAAATGGCCCTGAAATGATGATTCTTTTCACCAAGAAGCTTCGACAGAAAGGCCTAAAAGTACACGATTATATTCGCCATTCGAATCACCGCTCGTGACATCTAAATATTCAATATGACCAGAAAACTTAATATTACGAACTCCAAAATATTGCACTTCTGTTTTAATGGATTTTTGTTCAATATCTGCAGAACCATCAGCTTTTAAAATAATATAACCGAAGTTTAATAAACACTTCCATTTAGAAGTAGGGTTATATTCAATGCTCAGATTTGATGAAAAGGAGGTGTTTGTTGGAGTAGTATTACCTGTTTGACTTTTATATTCTTCTGATAAAGAAATTTTGAAAAATTCCAGACCACTATAATCAATTGATAATGTTCCAAAGGGTGATTCCGTGTCCGGAACCTCGGCTTCATCTTCAGGTGAATTCTTAAATTCAAATACCTGCCAACCAAGATTTAATTCGCTCTTTAATAAAGACGACCATTCATAAGATACACCAAAATCAAGTTGATAGTTTGAGTTGTCTTGTAAAAGATCAAATTCATATTCTTCTTGTACATATGAAAAATTTAAACTATAGGAGATGAAATTCAACTGATAGGAAGCTTTTGAACTTGCACCAATTAATTCATTTTCAAGCTTTTGATTTTCTAACGCATCATAACCGATTTTGGATATGAACATTTTGGAATAAAACTTAAGACGAGTTGCTGCAAACCTATGGCCAACCTCATAAGATTTTTCAGTTTTCACATCTTTTTTATTAACATCTAGACTAATGATCTCACGATTCTCCATCCATTTAAGATTTAAAAGTATGGTATTATATTTACCCAATTCATGATTAAGATCCAGACTACCTTGAAAGCCAGTAAAATCTTCTGTATCAATATCTAAATTTCTAGAATCAATAAAGAGAGCATTTAGTTTAACGTCTAAACCAAAGCTTAACTTGGAATCAATCGCTATTGAAGCATTACTTAATATGTTAACATCAGACTTTTTATTTGATTCGCTTAAATTCACGTTGTCATCTGAAATTATATTCAATAAAAACTTTGGAATAACTGTCGTTTTACCCCATTTCAAATGAGAGATGTTATTCTCATCGCTATGAAGTTTGATCAAAAAATTATTGAAAATTAATAGGAAGATGCATATGGATTTAATGGCAATAGATATTTGATTCATTCAAAGAATAGTTTAATAATAGCTCTAAATGTACTTTTTCAATATTCTATCAAACCAACACGGTAATGGAAAATTTAAATAGTCCGATTATTTTCATTTTTTTTAGCTAATGACCGAATATATCATAAGCATAAGGTATAATTCTCGACATATTACAAAAGTAAACAATTAAGAATTCTTTTTATATTGGTCAATATCAATTTTTCATGAAAATCTGTTTAGTTCACAACTCTTATGGTGCTTATAGTGGCGAAGAAGCAGTTGTTGCAGGTCAAGAACAAATGCTTTTGGAAGCGGGACACAAAGTTGTCAGTTTTACCAAAACTAGTGAAGGCCTAAATCAAAGTGCTATGAAAAAAATAGATGCCTTTTTCTCTGGTATATACTCAAGAAAATCAAAAAGAGAATTCGAGCAATTCTTAAAAGTTGAAAAACCTGATGTCATTAATATTCACAATTTATATCCACTAATTTCCCCCTCTATTCTTTCTGTAGGTTATGAAGCAGGTATACCTATTGTTATGACCGTACACAATGTTAGATTAATTTGCCCCAATGGATTATTTTTTACCCATGGAGAAATATGTGAAAAATGTAGTGAAGGAAAAGAATACTGGTGTGTATTAAAGAACTGCGAGCAAAATTTAATGAAAAGCACAGGATATGCATTAAGAGCTGCTTTCGCTCGAATAACAAAAATGTACCAAAAATATGTAACGCTATATACCTGCTTAACAAGATTTCAACGAAACAAATTAATTAGCGCCGGCTATCCAAAAGAAAAGATGGTCATTCTTTCAAATTTTTCAAGACAACCAGAAGTTGATGTGGAATATAATGGTGGTGAATATATTGGTTTTGTGGGCAGAATAAGTCCTGAAAAAGGTATTCCGAATATTCTAAGAGCGGCTCAAAAAATCCCAGATATTCCATTTAAATTTGCGGGAAATTATGAAAGAATGAAGAAACTAATTGAAAAGGCACCTCCTAATGCAGAGTTTGTAGGACCATTAGGTCAAGATGAATTAGATGTCTTTTATGCCAACATTCGTATTCTTGTATTAGCCAGCGAATGTTATGAATCATTCCCTCTAGTTTTAACAGAAGCCATGTATCGAAAAATCCCAGTTATTTCTAGTTGGTATGGAGGACTATCGGATATTGTCATTGATGGATCGACTGGTTTACTTGTAAAACCACAAAGTAGTAAAGACTTAGCCACACAAATAAAATATTTATGGGAAAAACCCGACCTCTGCAAAAAGTTTGGTGAAGAAGGTTATCAGAGAGCGATGAAAAAATATACACCAGCTGTTTATATCAAATATCTCATGTTGATTTACGAAAGAGCTATCACTGAAAGAAACTCAAAGTTATAACTTTGATACCAAGAATTCCTTCATCGCATACGGTGATTTAAATTACCATATAGTCATATTTTCCACCTTTTCAATTTATAAATACGCCCATATTCTTTAATTTTTATTTAATGATTACTTATGCGTTATACTAACTATATGACATGCACAATTCATAGGTAATAAATATGGCATCAAATGCTTTACCAACTGAAAATATATTAGGATATGATGTCACAACTATACCTAGAAAGCAATTTACAGATAGTATTTGCAAAGAATATGAGAACTTCAACAATGTCTGTGTTTACACAATAAATCCACATTCATATGTGACATCTCTACATGATAAAAAATTTAATAGTGCCTTAAAAGATTCTGAATTTCTTGTTCCTGATGGTACTGGTTTCGTGCTGGCATCCATATTACTAGGAGGGCAAATCTCCAAACGTATTACCGGCAATGACTTATTTATGGAAATAAGTGAAAATCTAAATAAACGCGGTATTAAATATGCATTTTTCGGAACTCATAAAAGCACCTTAGATATCATTACAAATAAACTACGAACCGATTTTCCAAATATTGAAGTTGTCAAATCTATCTCGCCCCCATTTAGAAAATTCACTGAAGAGGAAAATATCCAATTTTGTAAAGAGATTAATGAATCTGGTACAGAAGTACTATGGGTGGGAATGACAGCTCCAAAACAAGAAAAGTGGATATACGAAAACCTACACCGATTAAATGTAAATATGATTTTACCTATTGGGGCAGTCTTTGATTTTTATGCGGGTACTGTAAAAAGACCTGGTCCCATGTGGTGTAAATTAGGGATGGAATGGCTACCAAGATTTTTGAAACACCCCATTAAACTTTGGAGAAGAAATGTAATATCATCTCCAATTTTCTTAGTCATTCTATGTTACACAAAATGTGTTCAGCTTTTGACGAGGAACAAACCATCGCCCTATTCCTCAAAAGTTATATCTACAGAAAAGACCTCCGAATCCAATCGATTAAAACAAATTAATTCTGAATAAATAAGCCGTTTAAAAGATGCAAAATTAATTCAACATTTCTACCTGTCTTCAAATTACAATTAATGCCTTCTTAGTGTATTAAAATACAAAAAATATTTAATTTTTAAAGCTTTTTGGAATATACTGTAGAAAAGATCAATTCATAAAATTGTCGTTTAAATTTGAATATGAAAAAAAATCAATTAAACCATGTTATTAAATGTATTTCCTTAATAATGTTTGCCGTCTTATTAATCGTAAATGAATACTACTTTGGTTTCATAAATCATATTGAAGAAAAAGCCATTGATAAATTAAAACATTTTGAAGCAGGACGCATAATAGCAACTTTCACGTTCTTGTTAGCTTATTCAGGTATCGTCTCTAGGATCTATTTAGGTAAAACAAAAAATATAGGTGGAGCCATTTTTTGGTTACCGACCTTTATTTTTTTAGCAATAGCTTTAACGATGGTGGTCGTTTTCATATTTGCCGTTGCAAAAGAAGCCATGGACTCGACAGGGCTTGGAAATGTAGAATGGGAGGACATCACGGCAACTATAGAAGGTGCTGCATCTATGTCTTATGGTGTAGCGATTTTAATGGCTATTACACCTATGTTAATTCCAGCAGAACAAGTTTTAGGTCTTATAAAAATGTTAAAATCTGATTTTACATCAGGCCACCATCATGTGGACAAATTTGTACAAGCGATAAAAAAACATCCTACCAAAAAAGGTAGTGCTAATATTCTATTGGTCGAAGATGACATTGTTTGCGCTACAAATGTATTGGATTTTTGTTCACTTTGTAATCTATCCTGTCACCAAGTAGACACTATCAGTGCTGCAGAAAAATATGTTGAAATTCAACCTGATACTCTTCAGCTAATTATTCTGGATATTTTTGTTCGCGTTGACCAAGATGGAGATGTTCGTAATGGAATGGACTTTTTATCAGACCTCGAAAAAAGTAATCCAAAAGCTACAAGGTCTTTTAAAGTAATTATCTTATCAGGCCATACACATATGTTAGGTGAAAAAGCCGAATTAGCCGATTTATTTCTCCAAAAACCATGGAATCCAATAGAGCTCAAAGAAAAGTTAATAGAATGGAATATTATTAAAAATAAACTTGGAAAAAGATCATGACAAAACCTACTATTGCTGCAATAGATGATGAAATCCATATATTAGTTTTGATCGAAAAATTTTTTGAACAAAAGTTCAATGTGCTCACCTACAATTCTGGCGATGAGTTTTTAGAAAAATATAACAATGAAGATATTTCTACGATTATTATGGATTGGAACATGCCCGGCAGAGATGGTATTGAAACACTTAAGGAAATTAAAAAAAGAAAAATTTGCCGAAACGTTCCCGTAGCTATTCACACAGGAGTCGATTGGACAGACAAAAGACTTAAGATTGCCGTAAATGCTGGAGCAACAATTTTTCTTCACAAAGGTGGCGATTGGCACTTTACTATTTATCATATTGAATCTCTTGTAAACCTATATGAATCTCAAAAAAAATTAAATGACATGACAACTTTAATATCAAATTCCATGCAACACAATGTCAATGGTTGGCTAACAGGAATTGTCACGGTTGGATCAATGTTACCAATGTTCCCTGAATGGGGAGAAGGCCCCTTCTTTGACAAAATCCAACAAATGATCGATAGTAGCCGACAATTAAATAAAATGAATGACGATCTCAGCATTCTGTTAACAAATCAAGAAAGTAAAAGAGCTGAAGAATTTAATTTAAATGAGAATTTAATTATTGCCATTAATGATTTATCCTTTTTAAAATTAGACATTTCATCAACGACTATAAATGAAGAAATCACATTAAATATAAATAAAAAACTATTTATTCGTGTAGCCTTTTATATGGGTTTATATTTTGCAAAAACAATAGGTGAATTATCACCCATTCTTTACTCAATCGATAAAGATGAAAGAGGGGTAAATTTAACATGTAGTGTTCATGATATTAATGTTGATATAAGCCCTTTATTCCATCAATCTCATGCACCTGATGCTCAGCAAGGCACAACTCTACTAGCAGCTACTTTCATTAGAAAATCATGCCAACAGTTTAATGCCATCATAGAGACGCAACAAGAGAATGAAAAATCATTTATAAAAATTATTTTTAATTAAGATTTTTAAATTAAGATTCTAAACTTAATCTACAGCTTTCTTTGATGCATTTGCACTCCGTAAATCAAATAAAAAGAATGATCCATTATTAAAGAAATGACCTATCTTAAAGAGCCAGTTGTGCCATGTAATCTTTATCTAAGATGATAGGCGGTTTCGAATATTATTTTCCAAACATAAAATAGAAAGGCAAAAAGTACAATCTAATCACTCAAACTTTTAAATTAACAATATTTTCAATATCTTTTTGTATCACTGAAGCCATCTCATCACTTTTGGCAAATGACATCGTGCCAAACTCATTTATATGTTCTGTCAAAGAATCAAAACTTTTCAGCAAAAGCTTACTTGTTAATTTTTCGTCTGGAATCGCGAACTCATCTAAGTCAAATTGACCCATAAAGTCAATGCTTTTCGGATGGTAAGCCAATGCTATCAAAGGTGTACCCGTTGTTAGAGCGAAAATTATCGAATGTGTTTTATGACCAATAAAATACCTGCATTTAGAGACTTCTTTCAAATGTTCAAACGTTTGCAGATCTTCGTCTAACACAGAACACATATGAATGGAGTCAACTTTTTCTAATACCTTTTGTATCATTGGCCTATCATCTGGGCCTGATGACTTTATTTCCATCGGCAGAAATTTAACTACAATATTTTTCTTATTTGCGTAATTAACAACAGAAGCCAAAATATCTATGTAATCATTCGTTTCTTCATCTGAACGATTTTTGGTGCTATAGATTGAGATACCCAAAACATTATCTCTCTTAGAAGGCATCACATACTCATTAAACATAGAATTAAGTAAAAACACACTCTCAAAAGTTTTTTTGATGCGCGGATCACTTCTATCAATAAATTTTTCTGATTGCGTATCTCTAAGATAAATTTCGGTACAGCCATTTAAAATATTATTCACAAAACGTTTGTTACGATTATTATGAAAATCTAACGGACCTAATGATTGAGACCAAATATAAGTGGGTTTAGCCAATGCCAAAGCCAATGAGATATCATAAATTTGAGGACTAATGGCATCATAGGCCAGAAGAGTTGTTATATGATGACCACCTGTACTTAATACTAAATCAGCATTTTTGAGAGCTTGATAAAACTGCGGATTCATTACAAGACGTTGAATAAAAAATGGTATTTTAAAAGGCAATAAAAACAATTCTCTATTAAGTGTATAGGTATATTTTTTTAGCTTAGACAAGGTCTTCCAATATAAACGCGAAATAATTCCGTTGTTAATTATTTTATCAAAATCCCAACCCCAAGGTACAAAGTCGATACCATTACTTTCATAAAAGTCATAATCATTCCATAGCGACGGCTCATGTGTTGACACCGTTAATTTTACATCATGTTTTAACATTTCAGATACAATTGCAAACAAAACGGCACGATCGCCTTTGTTAGCTGCATATTGATTTATTATTAAAATATTCTTCATATTATAATTTTCGTCGTTTATCTTATCACCAAGGTTGAATTAATTGATTTCCTTTTAGGTGTAGGTGCAATGATTGATGGGTAACCCATAGCAAGATTAAAAATAATGGCATAATGAGCTGGTATTCCCAAAAGCTCTCTCAATAAACGCTCCTCTTCCTCATCTTTTTGAGCCCAGCTTAGAAGAGTTGTGCTCAAACCTAGAGTATGTGCGGCTAATACAGCGTTTTGCATGCCCAGTGAAGAATCAATCATAGGTAAAAGCATTTCACTTGGCAAGACATATCCTCGCATATCGGCACAACAAGTCATAAATGCTGGCACATGATCACCAAAACCAGTTGCACCCTTACATTGAGATAAGCACTTTTTAATTAATTCTGGTTTTATTGTAGCAAAAATTTTTATCGGCTGCTTATTGCAACTTGATGATGCCCAATTGATAGCCTCCATTACTTTTATTAGTTCACTTTCTTCAACCTTTTTGCTTAAATAATTTCGAGAACTTCTTCGACTTTTCATCAATCTTAAAATATCATCATAGTTTCCACGAAAATCCTCTTGCTCCAAATTAACATCTATACTTTCATCCATTTGCCGAGCTTCGTACTCTTTGATTTTCCCAATACTCCATTTAACCGAATGATCTTCAAGTAATTGTGGTGAACTAATTTTAGATAAGAAGTGAACAGCTTTCTTATAATTTTCTTGACCATGCCCTTGTTCAAAATCCTTTCGTTGTAAACCTTTATCAAGAATATGAGCATTTTTACGAAGAAACAATACAGCAACATCTTCAGTATCTTTGTCTCGCTGTTGTATATCAATCATTTCTTCAATATAATTGATATAATTTTTATAATAAGAGGGCACCATCAATGGGAAAAACCGGAGAATCCTATAGGCCTTTTTTGAAATAACCTTACGAACTATAGCGCCTATCAGTCTTTTCAATATTTCACCCTCCTAAAGTTCATTATTAAATCAAATTTCCCTGTAAATTTTGAAGTTATCAACATACTGGCAGATAGTATTGTCACGCATAAAAAAGAAAAGAATAAAAAGCCAATCCAACCTGTATCAGCAAAATAGGAATTACGTAAAAAAAATAACAAGATCATATCCAATAGACCTACCAAACAGGGAACAAGAAAAAGACACATTAATCGTTCCGGTTTGTCAATTTTCAAGATTTTACTCATTGTAAGGTAAAGCGCTATGATCCCCCATATCGGCGCAAATAACAAAGCATATGCAGCACCACGCAAACCAAACATAGGTATTAATACAATATCACCAATCAGTACAGTCGCAGAACTAACCAGTGCAATATAAAAAATATATTTCGGCTTACCAAGTCCCTGCAAGACTGCCTGATACGAAATAAAACCTCCCCGAAGTATCGAGCTGGATGCAATTATAATAGCTACTAAATAAGTTTCTCTAGCAAAATCAACCGACACCCAAAGTCTTAAAAAATCATTAAAAATTACTGAAAGGGTTACAAAAATAATAATTGATAAATTTAATAATAGATAGGTAGAATCTAAAAAAAGTTTTTTTCGAACTTCGTCAGATTCAACACTACTAAACTTTGAGAAAAGCACCTTACCTGCAGATGACAACAGACCTAGCAGCTTCATCATTATTTGATGAGGAATTGAAAAAAAAGCAACATACAATGGGCCTAATAAAAATCCTATTAAAACAATATCACCATATCGCCAGGCCATACCTACCAATCCTCTTAAAAAAGTAAATATACCATAACTAAAAACCTCTCGAACACCTTCTTTAGTTGGCCATTGTAATTTTAGCACTGGCAACAACTTGTAGGCCATAATAATAGTAAATAGAGTATATAATAAGGCCACAATTATATTGGACAAAAGCAAACCTGCCAAACCCGTACCAAGCATAATAGCAACAATATTCACAAGCAATCTCAAGAGATTTTGACCTATCTGCAAATATGAGAAAACATCAAATCTCATAAGAGCTTGTGGTATTGAGATAAAACTAGATGTAAAAAATATTAACATAAATGAAATCAATGAATATCTCAGAAGCCATAATCCCTCTTGTGGTTTCACCGTATCTATTTTTAACACTTTTAATATGAATTCGGAACCTACTAACATCAACGCTAATAAGATCAAACCAATCAGAAAATAAACCCAAAAAGCGGCACTAAAAACTCTATTGATACTTTCACTATCATTTTTCTTATGATACATGGCTACATAATAAATAGTTGCCTCACCTAAGCCAAACTCCATTACACCAAGCAAGCCTATTACCGTACCCAAAATCACATAAACACCATATTCTTCAGCGCCAAGATTGTTAATTAAAATGGGTGTAACAATGAACATTATCAACAAGCTAACCATTGTTGATGAAAAATTAAATGCGAGATTTTTATTTAATGTCATTTTCTTTATTTGATTATCGGCCATATTAATATTCTATGAGCACACTTACCCTAAAAAAAACTAAACCAATAATTTGATAAAAATGAAATTTAATATTTCAATTTACATTGAAATACCACTTTTTTCCCATTATAACGAATATCCTTTTTTAGAATATTAAAAAGGACAGGCTAAGTATATTTCTCGTCTTCATATAATAAAAACGCCGATTAATTAGTGATTAAATACTCTATTTGGAAAAGGGAATGAATTAAATCGAGACAGGCTGAATTAAGATGAGAGATCAAAATACCTTTAGCCATATCTATCTTCATAGCCAACCTTAAGTGTATTTGAATATATTCATCTTTTTCACTTTCATTAATTTAATATTTTACTAATTAATAAAACGATCGTAAGGATTTTACTTCAGCCTATTAGCAGCTTCAAGTAATCAAATAATAATTTTAACATCAGGCTTTTAAGCTTAACATCTAGGTTAAAATCATTTAAAGTATACAATATTAAACATGTAAATTCATACTAAAGGTTCTACAAATTTTATATATGCCAGGTTAACTAGAAAACAACTAAAACAAATTGAATATCATTTAGTCCGATTTAAATAAAAAGATAATAGGCAAAAACATGAAAGTTAAATCTAGCAATGTAATAAAACCTTTAATGCCATCACGAATGCATTACCTATGAGAATTCTTTTTTTTGCATCAGGCTTTGCCCCTCACCAATTTTCTGAAAATATTGTTAACAGCAAATTAGTCTTATCATTCATAAATGCAGGATGGAAAGTAGATGTTATTTCAAGACCACACGATATTGCTGCTTACTCTAGTGACTGGGCAAAAGAATGGTCAGCATTAGAACCAATTACACATGAAATTACGTACAATAAAGGATCAAAAACAAAACGATTATTTGATTCAATATATTGTAGCATAGTGATGGGGGCACCTCTTGAAGGTGTACGCTGGGCTAAAAGAGCCTTTGACAAAGCAATTGAACTTCATCAAAAAAACAAATACGACTTGATAATGTCTAGATCACCTTCAGATATTTCCCATCTACCTGCATATCATTTTGCAAAAGTTTCGAAGCTGAAATGGATTGCCAACTGGAATGATCCAGCTGCCCACATTTGGCCAAAACCATACACAAAAAAACTATCTGAAACGAAAAAAAAACAATATTCAAAGTTTTTATCTAAGATAATAAATTCTACCGATATGAACACTTTCCCATCTTCAGATTTAAGAGATTACTACAAGAAACATTGTCATATTGATCAGTCAATTATTATTCCGCATATTGCCTATGAGAAAGACAATAAGATAAAAATATTTAAAAAACAAAAGTTCAGCATGTGCCATGCAGGTAACCTATCCTCAGAAAGAAACCCTGAAAAATTACTTCAAGCTATTTCAATGTTTCTATCGGAAAACCCCCATGTAGAAATTAATGTGGATTTTTTAGGAGTCAAAGATACCTCCTTAGAACTCATGGTACAAAAATATTCTTTGCAAAAAACAGTCCGATTTCTAGGTTCGCTTCCATATAATAAGGCTATTAACACTATGTCAGAATACTCCGTATTGATGATTATTGAAGCAGATTCGGAATTTGGAATTTATCTCCCTAGCAAAATAACTGACTATGCCCAGTTGAGTGTTCCAATTTTTGCCATTACCCCTGAATACAGCTGTGTTCACAAAACCTTAGATACATTTGGAGGAGGAATAGTAGCAAATTGCACATCGGCAGATTCAATTAGTAGTGGAATTAAAAAATTATATGATTGTTGGATAGCTGATAACAATATGAATCCATATGACTCGTCAAAATTATATGATTGCTTTTCCCCATCTACCATAATAAATCAATATAAAGGACTATTTACAAATTTAGGATACAAAATTTAAGCATGCTTTTTAATAGCTATATTTTTATATTATTCTTCATAATTATTTTTCTAATCTACAACATTAAATTTCCTTGGAAAATTAAAAAAATAATATTATTAATTGGCAGCTATATTTTTTATGCTGCATGGATTCCTAGCTTTACACTGATACTCATATTCTCCACATTAGTAGATTGGCTTGTAGCTAAACGTATTTTTTCTTGTAAATCCACTCTTAAACGCCGCATTTATTTATGTGTAAGCTTGACCTCCAACCTTGGTCTATTATTTTATTTCAAATACAGTCAATTTGCTGTAGACTCTTATATTGAATTAAATCGTATGTTTGGTATCGAAATAAGTCCAATGCAGTTAGGTATTATTTTACCTATTGGCATATCATTCTATACATTTCAAACGTTATCTTATACATTTGATATTTATTTAAAAAGAATGGAACCTACAAAAAGCATATTAGACTTTGCTCTTTTTGTAAGCTTCTTCCCACAACTAGTTGCAGGACCAATTGTGCGGGCGAACAATTTCTTGATTCAATGTATATCAGCAAGAATAATTACTTTTCAGAAAATTGGATGGGGAGTAACACTTTTTATCTATGGATTATTTTTAAAATCAGCTATTGCAGATGGTATTTTTGCACCTTTAGCGGAACAATTATATTCATCGCATGTTTCACCACTTCCCATAGCCGCTTGGACAGGCACCATATCTTTTGCTGGTCAAATTTTTTGTGACTTTGCAGGTTATTCAACGTGTGCCATAGGCCTTGCAATGATACTTGGCTTTGAATTACCCGATAATTTTGCAAGACCGTATGGTGCCCTAGGCTTTTCAGACTTTTGGAGAAGGTGGCATATTTCTCTTTCTACTTGGTTAAGAGATTATCTGTATATTCCCCTTGGAGGTAGCCGAAAAGGCAAATTTCTCACTTACAGAAATTTATTGATAACGATGGTCTTAGGTGGTCTCTGGCATGGTGCTGCTTGGAACTTTTTAATTTGGGGATTACTTCATGGTTTATTATTAATGATTGAACGCCTATCTATTTTCTTATTCAAAGGCTTTACCTTTTGGAAAAGTATCATTGGTAAAAGTATCATTTGGATTATGACATTCTCAGGTATTTGTTTCACATGGGTCTTCTTCAGAGCAGATGATTTTACAGAAGCTTATGGGATATGCCTAGCTATGATTGGGCTTCCCGTAGCAAACGCTAAATTATCTTTTTCATTGGCAAATTTAGGTTTACCAATGGCCACAATGTTGATCTTAGTTCTCTTCCATATTGGTTTTAGAAACAAATCGCTAGAAGAATTAGGCTCAAAAATTCACTGGAGCATTCGTGGTTGCATTTTAGCTATGATGTTAATTTCAATATTTTTAATTAGGTCAAAAAGTCGTGCATTCATCTACTTCCAATTCTAGCCCATTAGCTCGTGCTCCTAAAAGCAGATCAATGGCTACGATTATTATAGCAATATTTATTGCCATAATTTTTGTAGGTACATCCGAAATATTTTGGCGTCAAAAAAATCACGTATCATTTTACACCGATTCAAGTGCACGATGGTCTAAAGTACGAGACTCTATCTATAAAGACAACACAGTTGTTTTGCTAGGTGCTTCTAGAATGCATGTTGGGTTTTCTCATGATACTTTTAATAAAACTTTTTCAAATTATCATTTGGCTAATCTGGCCACTGATGGTTCAAACTTCATCCCTATTTTAGAAAATTTGGCAAATGACGAAAACTTTAAAGGAATAATACTTATATCGGCAACTATAAATACGTTAACTACAGATAACCCAATTAATTCAAATCTAATTTATTATCAAAGAGAATGGAATATCATTCGTAACCTTGAATTATACATTGATGATAAATTTCAAGCAAATCTTGTAAGTTTAAATCCAAATTTAACATTTTCATCAATACTTCGCTCTCTTAAAAGATCAAAAAAAATACCAAAAAAAAATTACTTAAATTCTCAAATTGATAGAGAAATAAATTGTGATTATAGTTTAGCAGACCAAAATTTATTCAAAAAAAACAATGAATCATTTAAATCAAAAACCAATCTCATTAAAATTTCAAACAAAAATATTGAAAAAATAAATCTTTATATAAAAGCCATAAAGAATCGTGGCGGAAAATTAGTTTTTATCCATTTCCCTATCTCTTTCACTGGTCAAAAAGTTATTAACAATAATATTCGATACAGCATTTGGAAAGATTTTGAAAATAAAATTGACATTCCAACACTTCACTACCTCGACTACCCCAAGCTAAAAAGATTCAATTGCCCAGATGGGTCTCACATAGACGCAAAAGATAAAAACAAGTTCACAAAGGACCTCATTCAAATACTTATCGACATCAAAGTATTACCTTAAGATAATGTTGAAGTCGCCTTTGCTGTTGATAAACAGGATCTATATTGGTAAAATATAGGGTCACAATCAACCTAATTCTTCAATATATTATTAGCTCAATCACATAGTAAGCTAAATAATAACTAAAAAGTAACATATGACCGATTATAAACCAAAAGTTCTAATGGGCATTCCTGTCTTATATAATGGCGGCACTGAAGAACAAATGCTCACAATGATCACTTGCCTTGCAGAAGAATATGACACAGAGGTTTTATGTTATTTTGACACTAAAAAAGAAATGGTTCAACAACTAAACGACAAAAACATAACAACACATATTCTAAATTTAGACCCACAATCTTCTAAAAAAGTAATTATTAATTCAATTAAATTAAAATTGCTCGAAATCAATCCTCTATTCTTTCATGTTCAATATATAGCTCCAGGTTTACTACCAATTCTTGCGGCAAATAAAGCTAAAATAAAAAATATTTTCGCAACAGTTCATCAACCAGGAACTCCCTATGGTTGGAAGCCTAAATTATTAATTAAATATGCCTTATTTCGTTGTACTCAATTTATATGCGTATCAGAATCTGTCAAATCATCTTGGTTTCCATCACTTAGAAAGAATCACCTTAAACCAATTGTAATACCAAATGCAATCGATTTACTAAATATAGAAAAACTGGGTAAGCAACTGCAATCGAATCCGACGAAACCCTACATCATGTATGCTGGGAGAATAAGTATCGAAAAAGGCACCGACATTTTGATAAAAGCTTTTTCTATGATTTCAAAGGAACACAATCTTGATTTAGTCATCGCTGGTGACGGCCCTGAAATAAATAAGTGCAAATCCATCGCCACAGAAGCCAACATAGGAAACAACATTTTTTGGAAAGGCCACATCGGCAAGCAAGAATTATACAAATTAATGGCTAAAGCAAATCTGGGTATTGTGCCATCGCATTTTGAAGGCTTTGGCCTATCAGCATTAGAATTTATAGCAAATGGAACACCTGTCGTTGCCCACAACATTAATGGCTTACCTGAAATCATTAAACCTAAAATTAATGGATATCTTTATAATCAGAATAATCCAAATACCCTTGCCGATCACATCAATCAACATGTCAATGCAAAAGAAACAATGGATATAAATAGCATAAAAGATTCAATCAAAAAATTTGATATAAATATTCATAAACGATCTCTATTAAAACTATATAAAACATATAATGATTCAATATAAAATGAACAGGACAAAGCTACCAAACATCATCTATGTTATTCTAACATCAACTTTAATTGCAACAATACCTGGTGGTATAGGACCAATACATTTTTCTGGTATCTCTTGGTTAATCGCAATATTCTTTTCAATCTATTTACTTATTCAAAATAAATTCAGATGTTCATTCCCCTTATGGACCTGCCTCCCATGGGCTTTGGTTCTCCTATTCAACATCACAAGATTAAACTATGATAATTCATTACAACGATTAATTATGCTACTGTGCCCTATTATAGTGGGATGCGCAATATCAACACTATATATCACTGAAGATATGTTAAAGAAATATCTTCAATACTTGAGGTATTTCTGCATTGCTTTTTTCATTATTTTTGCCATGAAGTCGAAAATCCTTTTTACTCTTTCATTACCAGATACAACAGCATTAGCTGCAGATGTTATGATCGGTATGATTTTAATCTCTATCTTTACCATAACCTATTTTAATGGAGAGAAAAAAGATATATATTTAATCGCAGGCTTATTACTTGTTCCCTTTATTGCCATGACAAGAATGGCAATGATGACAACAGCATTAACGTTACCACTTAATTTTTCAAAAATTACATTTGGCAAAAGAGCGGCCCTTTGCCTTCTGGTATTATTTGCCGGTATTATCGCGTTAAATACTGAAAGAGTTCAGAAAAAAATGTTTTATAGTAATGCTAGAAATTTCAAAAAACAAGACATGATCAAGCTCTTCTTCAAAGAAGGTGTCAATATGGTTGATATCATTAAAAAAAACCCTAATTTAGCGACAAGTGGACGAGGGAATATGTGGAAAATGGTTTCAAGGTCTACAACATCAGATCCAATATTTGGAAAAGGAATTGGAGCATGTGAGAAATTTATTTATGATATGACATATCATAATGCTAAATATCCTCATAACGATTATTTACTTACTTATTTTGACTTGGGTATTGTAGGTATAGTCGGACTAATTTCGACAATACTACTACTGATGTCACACACGCTTATGACTGGCTTAAAGGCAACTGAGACAACAAGAGTACTTTTGTTAGCGATGTCTTACAGCTTCATACCTTTTTTATTAATGATGATTACGGATAACATATTGGTATATTCAAGTTTTTTTGGTAATTTACAATACTGCACAATAGGTATCGCGTACGCTTGCTTTAGAACGTCAAAAATGCGGGCTGGTTTGCAAACAGGCTCTCAGACAAAAAATTCGTAGATAGAATTGCGGCACATCAATCATAAAATATTTCCTAATTAATATTGAATGATTCAAAAAATATAAATGATATAATGAAATATCACCCACTAGTACACTAAAAGATGATCAAAGAATGCTCAATCAAAAAATCTTATTTTCTGTCATCATACCACTTTACAATAAAGCCTCGACAATTGCTCAGTCAATAGAATCAATTGTAAACCAAACATACCAAAACTTTGAAATTATTATTATTAATGATGGATCAACAGACAATAGTCTTGAGGTTGTAACTAATCTGCAACAAAGGAATACAATTATAAAATCAAAAGTTAATTCTGGCGTATCTGAAACAAGGAATTACGGAATATCATTGGCCTCAGGAAACTATATATCTTTTTTAGATGCTGATGATCAGTGGGAAACCAATTATCTAGAAACTATCCATGAGCTCATAAACACTTATCCTGACTGCGACCTTTACGCTACCGCATACCAAACTATAGATGAGAACGGCACTATTAAGCAACCCCTTTTTCATGGAATAAATAAAGCTCCATGGCACGGAAAACTAAATCAATATTTCAAAATTGCGGCTATATCGGATCCACCACTATGGACATCAGCTATAACAGTAACTAAAAAAGCCATAAATCAAATTGGTGGATTTCCAAAAGGTGTCACCTTAGGCGAAGATTTATTAACTTGGGCACGCATTGCCTTAAATAATAAAATCGCCTACAATTCTAAATATTGCGCCTTCTATAATTTACGACCTGAACACGCAGGAAATACTCTAAATGCTCCAGATAAAAACGATTATGTGGGCGAAAAGCTATTAGAGTTAATTCATAACAACAGAGAGAATAAAGAATTAGCTAGTTATACAGCTTTATGGTTCAGAATGAGGGCTGTGTCATTTTTAGAGCTTAATATGAAAAATGATGCAAAAAATGAAATAAAAAAAGGCTTAAGCATCAGTACCTTCGATAAAAAACTTCTGCTCTATGCCACTATTGCCTACGCGCCTTTCTCTTTGTCAAGAATACTACTTAATACTCTTTCATATATTAAAAACAAAAGAAGAAAAATAAAAAAATAACATTTAACAAATTAGCCAACAACACTTATGAATATCAAAGTCGCAATCACACATACCGATTTTAGAATTTATTGGCCAGCTCGTCTTGAGTCACTAACGAGGTATTTAAAAAATCAAAATATAGATTTGCATATTATCGAATTAGCTGGTCAAGGATCACCGTACGAATTTAACACTGAAAATAAAATAAATAAGAAAGTAAACTGGCAATGCTTATTCCCAAATATTAAGATTGAGAACATTAACAGTAAAATTGCTGCAAAAAATATTTTCAAAAAACTCGATGAGATAAATCCAGATATTGTTATTGCTGGCGCTATTGCATTCACAACAGGCATAACAGCTATTTATTGGTCTAAGATTAACAATAAAAAGGTAATCTCATTTGATGATGCAAGAATAGAAGATGTACCGAGAAGCAAAATCGTCAATTACATAAAGAGGAAAGTATACTCTACAGTTGATGCCGCCATATGCCCTTCTGAAGCTCACAAAGAATCCTTTATTTTCTGGGGAGTTAGACCTGAAAAATTATTTGTAGGACTTAATGTAATTGACAACAAATGGTTTAAATCAAAAACAGATCATTATAAAACCCAAAAAGATGACACAGCAAAAGAGCTAAATATTAATAAAAAATTCATACTTGGGGTTGGTCGCTTGGTAAAGAAAAAGAACTGGGCTTCACTCATAAAGGCATATGCTCAGCTATCTAACTCACACAAAAACCTACCTAACTTAGTATTAATAGGTGAAGGGCCTGAAAAAAATGAAATGCTTATGCTTATCGAGCAATATAGCATGGAAGAACAAATCGAAATTATTAATTTTGTTGATCAAGAAAAACTATGCCAATATTATAGCCTTGCAGAATGCTTAATCCTACCGTCTACCTATGGCGAAACATGGGGACTAGTAATAAACGAAGCTATGGCAAGCGGCCTATATATTTTAGCCAGCCATCAATGCGGCTCGACATCAGCATTAATTGAAAATAATTCCAATGGCTTTGTTTTTGATGGAACGAATATAAACACTATCAAAGATGCTATTTTGAAAAGTACAAATCTTAATCCAGAACAAATAAAAATGATGAAATCAAACTCTTTAAAAACTATTGAGAATTGGGACCTGGAAAGATTCAATATTGCATGCCATGAAGCAATTCAATATGTAAATATGAATAAATCAAAAAAAATTGGACTAATCGAAAGGTTTATTTTCGCAAACTGGAAAGGCAGATATCGCCCCACATAATCGCTAAAGGTAAAGTTAAATTGCACATAAGAACCAATGCGATCATTTCGATTTTCATCATAAGCTAAGCCTTTTTTCACATCACTAAAAAAGAGCGAATCATAAGCATTTTTAAATGTTAGCGTCACTGTAGTACTACCTTGACCTAGATGTACACATACGTACAATAGTGCTACTTAAGTAAGATGAGCATAGGCCTAATGATTTTGGATAAAACAGTATGACATCAAAACTCAATGGGATTAAATTGTTCGCAGAAACTGGTTGCGACTATTTATCAAGTCAGTTTAAAAAAACATTATACTGCGTTTCTTTCCGCACACCCAATTGGGGCGATTACCTAAACAAAGTTTTAATTGAAAAAATAACGGGTGCAAATGTTCATATTGTGCATATTAATTATCTTAAAAAAAATTGGCTTAATAATTTATACAAAAACAAAAAATGCTTCACTGCTATTGGCAGCATAATGCATTATGTTCCTGAGGATGCCTTTGTATGGGGTACTGGTTGCGTATACTATTCTGCCAAACTTGCAATTAATCCCAAAAAAGTATTAAGCGTACGTGGGCCAATGACCGCAACAGTCTTAAATAATTCTGGTATTGATTGCCCAGCATTATATGGGGATCCAGCATTATTATTCGGCAAATACATTGACAATAAACACCTTCACAACAAAGAAATCAAGATTGGAATTATCCCTCACATGTCAGAGCAAGAGATGGCTGTAGTAAAAAAGCTTAGCGAATTTGATGAAGTTAAAATCATTAATATTGAAGATGATTTCTATTCTGTCATTGAGCAAGTTTCAAAATGCGAAATAATCTTATCGTCATCATTACATGGCTTGATGCTAGCAGATATTTTAGAAATCCCAAATACTTGGGTACGTTTTAGAGATGACTTTCCTGGTGACGGCTTCAAATTTAATGATTATTATTCTTCTATCAAAAATTGCAAAGAAATGGATCTGAAACCCTATTTTTTTTCCGAGCAGGACAATTTAAATAATGATCTACAGGCTGCTCTTATATCCTCGGAAGTGCATGGCCATCATTTGGATCTTGGTGAACTCGAAGGAGTATTTGTTAACCACCTCGAGAGCATTGGGGCATTGTGATCAGAACAACCAACTAATAAGTTTAGCTCGAAGACTTATAAAGAAAAGCCCTCTAAGATTAAAAAAAGGATTATGCAGATCAACCAAAATTGCTGAATTCAGTCTCAAAAGTGTGAACTAATTTTGTTAAATTAGTTAATAAAATAGTCCATATCCCATTGTATATTATTTGCTTTATGAAACTATTTACGGATAGAATTTTGGCATGAACATTATGTTTCGAAAATGAGAATTAAAGTTGATTTTCGAAACTTTTACACGCTAAATATTAGTGATATTTTGTATAATCATGTACTTAAATTTGCCTAGCAACTATAGTGTGAAGTACACTTTTTGTATACGTATTTCATACACATAAACTAGTTATTCCCAAAATCATGAAACTATTCAAAAACTTCATAATTCTGACAGTCCTTTGCTTACTTTCCCTATACATTAATGCCGAAGATCGTTATTGGATTTCTACTGCCAATTCTAACTTTAAATTTACTGCGAACTGGTCAACAACTTCTGGCGGACCTGGCGGTGCTTCAGTTCCGGGGTCTTCTGACAAAGCGATTTTAGATGGCAATGGTACTGGAAGATGTACTATCAATGCAGCTGTGAACGTAGCAGGAATCCATATTAAATCAGATTATCCTGATAGAATTCAATTCAAAAAAGACAAAGGTTACATCATTGGCTCTCTAGGATTTATTCAGGATGGTGGCGAAACTAGATTTACTGGAGCATGGAGTATCACAATCAATGGTGACCTCAAAATAACTGGTGGATTATTTACGGCAACGGTTGCGACAACTAACATCGGCGGAGACATTTGGTTTACGGGCGGCACATTCGCGCACGGTTCAGGAACCATTATATTAACTGGCACTAGCCAAAAGATCTATGGCGCCAATACTTTTTATAATTTATCAAAGACGGTAACTTCAGCTGACACGTTATCTTTCGAAAGTGGTCTTACACAAATTATTGCCAACCAATTAACATTGATCGGAGCAAATTCACAATTGCTTTCAATAAGATCCACTGTGGCAGGTATTAGATCAGATTTAAATATCCAAAATTTTCTAACAACGGATTTCTTAGATGTCCAAGATCAAAACAATCTAAACAACACTGTCATCGACCCGACCAACTCAACTAACTCGGGCAATAACATTGATTGGTTTACCACCACTGCAGATGCTATTTCTTCTTCTACCAGTAATGGTTCTTATAGTCCTGGCGACACAATCAATATTTCCGTTAAATTTAGCACAGACACTTTAGTAACTTT
Source organism: Planctomycetota bacterium (assembly GCA_002746535.1). Lineage (GTDB taxonomy): Bacteria > Planctomycetota. The sequence continues at coordinate 33,330 of NVWA01000024.1, read as the reverse complement.
AAGTGGCGGGACATTAGACCTAACTTTAAACACTGGTAAAGTTCTTCAAATCAGCAGCTTTACTAATTTAAATTCGGCATCAATCGTTTACACTGTAGAGGCTGGACATAACACAAGTGATTTAGATGTCACGGGCATTGTCCTTAATGGTGGTACATTAATCGATGATGGCGGAAATACTGTGACGGTATCATTACCATCAAACAACTTAGCTACAACAAGTGATTTACTCATTGATTCAATTGCACCATTAATAACCTCCATTAGCTCAAATAAAACTAATGGAAATTATTCTATAGGGGCTACTATTCCAGTTACGATTTATTTCAACGAAATTGTTGAGCTAAGTGGCTCCTTAAATAATACTCTAAATTCTGGTGGATCTTTTGTTATTAACACTGTATCCGGTTCTTCAGCAACAGGTACTTACACAGTTCTATCTAGCCAAGATGCAACCGACTTAGATGTAACTCTTGTTGCCATCAGCTCAGGGACTTTCACCGATTCAGCTGGCAATACAGTCGACTTAAGCTTACCCGCCAGCAACCTTGCTCAAAATAAAGAGTTAGTAATTGATACAACTCTAGGCAATATTACTTTAGGCACATCTTCAACAGCTAATGGTACTTATAACGTTGATGATGTTATAGATATAACTTTAAACTTTTCTGAAACCGTTATTCTTGATGGCGTCTTGGAAATATTATTAGATTCAGGCGGTATACTTGAAATCGCATCTTTTACAAATACGCAAGCCTCTGGGAACTACACAATACTCGCTGGAGAATCCTCATTAGATTTGGATATCACATCCATCACTTTAAAAAGCGGCTCCTTTTTGGATACTGCTGGCAACAACATTGATTTAACAAATCCTACCAGCAATCTAGCAAATAACAAAGCATTAGTCACAGAAGGCCAAACATCTACTATTACAAATATCACTTCATCAACTGCAGATGGTAATTACGGATTAGGAAACGTCATTGATATCACGCTAACGTTTAGTGAATCGGTAACGTTAACAGGTTCAATCAAAGTAAGCTTAGACACAAGTGCCTTCATAACAATTAATTCTTTCTCTGGCACAACAGTGTCTGGTAACTACACTATCGCAAGTGGCGAAAATACTTCAGACTTAGATGTCACTAGCATAACTTTAGAAAGCGGAACATTTGTAAACGGCAACAGCAATACGGTCGACTTAACAATTCAGAGTGCCGCCGAGTTAAAAGACTCGTCAAACATATCGATCAACACAACACCTTATATTAGTTCCATTTCAACAACAAATTCAGATGACAGTTATAATACAGGATCTACCATTAACATAACCGTAACATTTAGTGAGCTCGCCACATTGGCCGGAGGAAACTTAGAGGTAACTTTAGATACAGGAAGTGTTATCGTCATAACCCCCTTTACAAATTCATTAACAGCTACCGCAGACTATGTTGTTGGTGCTGGCGAGAACTCACTCGACTTAACGGCAACAGGAATCGCCCTAAATGGCGGTACTTTAAAAAATGGTATCAGCGTTGATTTAGCTGTTTCAGTTCCTGGTCCTAATATTGGATCTAACCATGACATAATCGTTGACACAACTTCACCAACTTTAACCAGTTTAGCTACAACCACACCAAGCGGTACTTTCGGTCCAGGTCAAACTGTCCCAATTACAATAAATTTTTCAGAACAAGTAAACCTATCAGGCACCCTACTTGTTCAGTTTAATTCCGGCGGATCTGTTACCATAAATTCGTTCAATCAAAATAATGTTTCCGCCAATTACCTGACACTAAGTGGTGAAAATACAGCTGACTTGGATATATCGAACATAACTTTATCTAGTGGTACATTTACAGATGTCGCTGGTAACAGCGTAGACCTAACCATCACCATACCAAATATTGCAAATTCCAAAGATATTGTCATCGACACAATTAATCCGGTCTTTACAGTTGCTACCGCAACTAGCCCAAACGGCCCTTATGGAAATGGCAGTACAGTAAACATAAGTCTAACCTTATCAAAAAGTGTAAACCTAAACGGCTCGTTATTAATCACATTGGATACCGGTGGTACTTTCATAATCAATAGCTTCAGTGGAATATCAGGAGCTGGTGCCTACCTCGTAGGCCCAGGCGAAAATAGCCTCGACTTAAATATAACCAATATTTCTTTATCATCAGGAACATTCATTGATGATATAAATAATACAGTAGATCTTAGCCTTCCCGCATCAAATTTATCGGCAAACAGTGATATCATTATTGATAACACAGGACCAACAATAACCTCAATCACTTCTTCCTCACCAGATGGTTCAAATGGGATCGGCGCTACCATCGATGTAACAGTTAACTTTTCAGAAGCAGTAACATTAACAGGTCAGATTGATGTAACTTTAGATACAGGTGCGGTAGTTAACATCACTTCATTTACAGGAACAAGTGGATCAGGTATTTATACCGTACAAGTAGGTCAAAACTCGAATGACCTCAATTCAACAGCAGTTAATTTGGCTTCAGGTACTTTAGTGGATGTTGTGGGCAACAACGCAAGCATATCTTTGCCGCCCATCAACATTGCTACAAACTCAAACATCATGGTGGCAGGTGTTAACACCAGGTACTGGGTCCATAGTGGTGGCGGAAGACAACAATGGACAGACACACTGTATTGGTCGACGACTTCAGGGGGTACTGGTGGAGCTTCTATACCTGGCACAGATGATCTTGTAATTTTTGATAGCAATGGTAACGGTAATGTTCAAATAAAGAATACAACAGCAGAAGTCAAAGGAATTGAATTCAAAACTGGCTATACAAAAAACATGACATTCAATCTTTTCGGGATATTAATTGTTAACGAAGGTAACTTAACCATAGAGTCTGGCGCATTAATGAATGCTTCAAATGCTCTTGAATTCAACATCAACGGCGACCTCAACATAACTGGCGGCACGTTACAGGCTCCATCAGGACGCACCATATCTTTAACAGGTGACTTTAATAATGTTGGTGGCACATTCACACATAATTCTGGAACCGTGAATTTAACAGGCACCAATCAAACCATTCTAGGTGACAACACATTTTTCAATTTTAACAAAACTATTACTGTTGCTAGCACTTTGAATTTAGAGCAAGCAAAAACCCAAATTGTTGCTGGGAGCTTTACGGCAAATGGCATATCAGGACAAATACTTTCATTGCGATCCACCCAAGCAGGTGTTCAAGCAAACATTAACCCACAAGCGGCGGTTACAGCTAGCTATCTTGATGTGCAAGATATCAACAATTTAAATAATGTTGTTATTGATCCTGTAAACTCAATTGATTCACAAAACAACCTAGATTGGTTTACCACTTTTATTTCTAGCATCAACTCTATTTCCCCCAATGGATCTTATGGGTCTAGTAGCACTGTAAATGTTACAATAAATTTCTCATCCGATAGTCTTGTTAAGTTAGTTGGCGGACAGCTTGACATTACTTTTGATACCGGCAGAACAATTTCAATAACTGATTTCACACCTACTACTAGCCTATCTACAAACTTCACGATCAATAACGGTGAAAATAGTAACGATTTGAATGTAACTTCAATTTCACTGATAAGTGGCACAATAACTGATCAAGGTAGCAATGCTCTTCAACTGGGCCTACCAGCTTCAAACCTAGCGAATAATAAAGCAATCATTGTTGATACTATCCAACCTGTAATCGACAGTATCACATCAGCCACAGTCAATGGCATTTATGGTGTTGGTGCTCAAATAAATGTTACGCTCAACTTTTCTGAATCAATCGCCTTAACAGGACAATTAGATGTTGATTTAGATACGGGTGAAACATTAAATATAATTTCAATTAACGGCAATAGCGTTTCAGCTACTTATACAATTATGACGGGAAATCTTTCCTCTGATTTAACCGTATCAGCAATCACATTACAAAGTGGTTCATTAGTCGATGCTGGTGGCAATGCATTAGTTTTAAATTTACCCGCATCAAATTTAGCAAACAATAGTGACATTCAAGTTGATGGAGTCTTCCCCACATTAGTATCGGTTACATCAAGCAATCCTGACAATACTTATGTTATTGATGATTTTGTAAATGTGACATTGACATTCTCTGGTTCTGTTTCATTAAACGGTCAAATCGAAATCAATCTTGATACGGGTGAAGATCTAACTATTGGAAATTTCTCCGGCAATACAGCTATAGCTACTTATCAAGTTAAAGCTGGTCATAGCAGTGCTGATCTTGACACTATCAATATTACATTAACCAGCGGATCCATTACGGATGCTGCCGGTAACAATGCTGTTTTATTTCCACCAACAACCTCATTGATTGATAACAGCGATATTATTATCGATGGGTCTTTTGCTACCATCACTTCTATCACTTCCACAACACCAAATGGAACTTATGGCGATGGCGAAACAGTAAATGTTCAAATCCAATTCTCTGAAGCAGTTAACTTAACGGGAACATTGAATATTGATTTAGATACCGGCGCATCAGTGACCATAACCTCCTTCAATGCAACAATTGCTTCAGGAGTCTATACAATTTCTAACACACACAACTCAACTGACCTAGATTCTATCGGTGTGACTCTTATAAGTGGTACGATTAAAAACAGTGTTGGCAATAATACAAATCTAACCATGCCTGCCACAACCATTAAAACTAACAGTGATATTGTTATTGCGACATCAACGACAATTGATTCCATTACTAGTACTACACCAGATGGAATTTATGGCTTAACTGAAACAGTTTTAATTACTTTACACTTCTCCAATGAAGTTCAGTTATCCGGCAACCTTGACATACAACTTAATTCTGGTGGCGTACTAAGTATTACATCATTTACGGGTTCAAGCGCTACGGGTACTTATACAATTTTAGCAACAGAAGATACGGATGAACTAACAATCGTTATTATTCCAAATGGCATCTCCTTAGGTGGAGGCAGTACGATTATAGACACACAAACATTAAATGCTGTGGATTTAAATGTCCCAGACAATAATTTATCATCTAACGCCATTCAAATTGATACCACAAAAGCAATGATGTCTAGCATTACATCACTATCACCGGATGACACATATGGTGTTGGTGAAGACATTACAATTGAAATTACTTACGATGAAGTGGTTTCATTAACCGGCGTTTTAACAGTCACACTAAGTAATGGCGGCACCTTTATCATTACTACTTTTAGTGGCCTTACTAGCTCAGGTGTCTATACGGTACAGGCAGGAGATAACTTTACTGATATCGACGTGACGGATGTTACTCACACAAGTGGAACATTTATAGATGTTGCCAATAACGATGTGCTTTTAGCACTGCCGGCTTCAAATCTTGCCGACAATGCAAATATTAACTTCGATACAACTTCTCCGAACATTACATCTATAACTTCAACTACAGCCAATGGAACTTATGGCATTGGAGAAAACATAAACGTAACTTTAAACTTTGATGAGATTGTTGATCTGATTGGCACTTTACAAGTAAATCTAAACACAGGTGCCTCTATTAATATTAGCTCTTTCAATTCAAATACAGCAAGTGGTGTTTACACCATCATCGCAAGTGAAGATACAACTGATTTATCTGTTACTTCAGTTGTTTTAACTTCAGGAACATTTGTTGACGGTTCGAACAACACAGTCATCTTGACATTGCCAGGAACAAATATTGATACAGCAAAAGATATCATCGTTGACACCACAGTGGATACAATCACTTCTGTTGGCTCTACTTCACCAGATCAAATATATCGTTTTGGTGAAAGCGTTAATATCACACTAAACTTTTCAAACAATGTTATACTGAGTGGTGAGCTTCAAGTCACATTAGATACCGGAGCAATTGTTTCAATTACAAGTGCATCAGGAACATCACTTTCAGGAACTTATATCGTTGGTGTTAGTGATTCAAGTTTAGATCTAAACATTACATCAATTTCATTAGCTTCTGGAACTCTAGTTGATGATGGAAATAACAATGTGGACATAACATTACCTGGCACTGAATTAAAAGATATCAAAGCTATTGTGATTGACTCCTCCCCTACTAGGTACTGGATTGCAACGACTCAACAAAATTTCAGTGATAGTAATTATTGGTCAACAACATCCGGTGGAACTGGTGGGGCTTCAATACCTGACAGCACACAAATTCCTATTTTTGATAGTAACGGAATTGGTAATTGCCAAATCAATATCAGTGCATCTTTATTGGGCATCGATATCACATCAAGCTACACCGGAACCATAACAATTGATGCGAATAAATTCTTGGCCATTGGTACGGGTCACTTTACTCAAACTGCTGGGACGTTCACATCTAATAACCTTGACTTTACCATCACCGGAGATGTGCATTTATCTGGCGGCACTTTTAATGCACCAAATGCGGCTTCATTAAAACTATCCGGAGATTTAAATAAAACTGGTGGAACATTTAATAATAATGGAGGCACCTTAGAGTTATTGGGTACGACACAAATTTTAAATGGTAACAATACTTATTTCAACTTGAAAAAGATAGTTACATCAAGCGATACTTTAACATTTCAAGATGGCACCACACACATTGTCACAAATCTTCTAACACTAAAAGGTGCGAGCGGACAACTATTGCAAATCATCTCTAGCAATTCTGGTACACAATTTTCCATTGACCCACAAGGAATCAACGATATCGATTATATACAAATCAAAGACAGTAACAATCTTGATGCTTCCCCTATTGACCCATTAAGTTCAGTCGATAATGGCAACAACACAAATTGGTTTACTGCACCAGCCACGGTTTCACTAATTGATTCCACAACAGCTAACGGCATTTATGGCATAGGAAGTCTAATAAATATCAGAGTTAACTTTTCAAGATCAGTCACATTGAGTGGGATTCTTACACTCCAATTAAACACAGGTGAAACAGTAAACATTACAAATTTCACTGGCACATCTGCAAGTGTGAACTACACAGTTATAGCAGGTAATAATGCTTCTGATTTGGATGTTACAAATATTACATTAACAAGCGGAACAATTTCTGGAACTACTTTTGGATATCCTGCTACGGTTTCTTTACCAGGGACAACATTCGCTGATAACCACAATATTCGCGTAGATACACAATCAGGCACATTCGATTTATTTTCATCAACTACACCCACTGGATCTTATTCTACAGGCTCATCTATTAACATTACCTTAACTTTTTCAGAAGATGTCACGTTAAACGGAACAATACAAGTAAATTTAAACGTTGGCACCTCACTATCATTTACAACAATTAATGGTTCAACAGCTTCTGGTACTTATACGGTACAAAATGGAGACAACATCAACATCTTGAGTGTATCAAATGCTTTTTTGGTGCAAGGAAGCACATTAAATGATTTGGCTGGTAATGCAATAGATATAACCAACCCATTAACAAACATAGAAAGCACTAGCCTCATTACCATCAATACAACAGCATCTGCTGTAAGTAATATAACGTCATCAACCACCAATGGCTTTTATAAAGCTGGAGATACTATTTCAATTCAAATTAGCTTTAGTGAACCACTCCAAATCAATACAAGCGGAGGTAGCCCTCAATTATTATTGGAAACTGGCACAATAGACCAATATGCAACGTATGATTCTTTCTCTGGAAACACCTTATCATTTAACTATACCGTTCAAGCCTCTGATGAAACAAATGACTTATCCATTCAATCTATAAATGCCCTAGAATTAAATGGCAGTATCATTGAAGATTTAGCAGGTAACACTATTGACAACATTCTACCTTCACCTTCAACCGCCACCTCATTAAGCTTTAATAAAAGTTTGATAATTGATAACAGCCAACCCAACATTACTTTGGTTACTTCTCCAAATGCAAACGCTCAATACCAGGTTGGCAACATTATCACTATCAACATCCTATTTGATGAGCAATTGATTATAAATACTACGGGCGGATCACCGAGATTGTTGCTAGAAACGGGCACCATTGATAGGTATGCTACATATACTACATTAGTTGCCAATGTAATGTCTTTCGATTATCTTGTAACCACAGGCGACTCTTCATTAGATCTAGCCTATAAATCGAATAATGCATTAGAATTAAATGGAAGTCTCATAACTGATCAAACTGGAAATAACATACAATTATTATTACCAAATGTTGGTGATGCATTATCACTCAGTGGTCAAAAAGATTTAAGCCTCTCTTTACAAACAACAACCATTGTCAATGTCCACTCTACAACCCCAGATGGAACCTACGCAGGGAATTCAAAAATTTTAATAAACATAGAATTTTCAGATGAAATCCTACTAAACTTTAGTGGTGGCTCACCGCGATTATTATTAGAGACAGGATCAACGGATCGATATGCATTATATTATTCGAGCTTCGGCAAAACCCTTATATTAGAATACACGGTTATAAATGGAGATAGCAATAATGACTTAGAATACAACTCCATTAATAGCTTTGAACTAAACGGCTCTGTAATAACCAACCTATCAGGCAATACCGTAAGCGATTTTAACTTACCTGCAATTGGAACTAACTCTCTGAGCGACAATAAGGATTTAATAATATTCACAGACCCTAATACTATTATCGACATCTCAGAAATTATGCTTGTGGGCGCTATTGGTAACACAACGATCTTCTTCAATCCAGTTAATAATTTGAATCAAGGCGATACAATTGATTTCACATTCCCTAACAATTTCAATATCACAAGCGCCTCTTTGAATTCAAGTGACTTTTTAGGTGGCGGCTCTTTTAATATATCGAATCAAGGAGGTAATATTCTTCGCTTGACAGCTACAAGTACTATTGTCGCAGATTCCGCTAAATTAATTCTATCAGGAATTTCATCAGTAAGTGAAAGTGCTGCTAATACCATAACGACAACAATAACAAACCAACAAACTTCTCAAATAATAGCATCGGCAAATAATGATACTATTGATCAAACATTTAATACGGAAAAACGCCCCGTCTTTACAACGGAACCAATTTATGAAGGTACTGTTGATGTACTATACACTTACGATGCTGATGCAAATGATTTACAAGGTGATCCTTTAACCTACTCAATAGATGGCAATAGCATAACAGCCGGACTTACAATCGGAGCAACAACTGGGCTTATATCATGGACACCATCTTCAGCCACCCCACAAGAAGTAACATTAACTGTGACGGATGGTACTTTTTTAACCGTCCAAAACTGGACAATAACTCTCGACTCTTCGGAATTTACAGGCATTACTCTTTTAAAATCCCAATCCAACTATACTGAAATTAACTCCGTCGACCTGGTAATTGATAACGATACAAACACAGATTGGATCTCAACAGAATTACCAGACAATACAACATCTGAATATTTAGTTTTCGATTTAGGCTCTTTGAAATTAATTAGTAACATGAAAACAATTGAAAGATCCAGCTTAGCAAACATGCATCCTGCGAAAATTAACATCTTTGTTGCCGATAATTTAAATAACTTCAAGCTTGTTAGCAGCATCAATAATCATGTAGCCGTTGATGATGTATGGAGCACCTTCGAATTAAACAACACTTCAGCTCGATATGTCAAAATTGAATTTTTCCCAGTCTTAAATCAAACTAGTGAATATTTTATTTATTTGAGTGAAATAAAGTTTTTTGGCACTAACGACACATATCCATATTTTTTAACTCAACCAGGAACAACTTCCATTACGGGGACAACGTATCTATATAATGCCCAAGCACAAAATGCAGATAGTGATCCTGTATCCTATTCATTAAATACTCAAGCTATTAATGCTGGCTTTATACTTAATCCGTCAACCGGTGATATTTCATGGAATCCTCAACTTAATTATAATAATCTCAATATTAAACTTACGGCAACAGCAAATGGGTACAGCTCTATACAACAATGGACTATTAACATTGTCACTCCTGAAATCACCCCCTTACCTATTCTTGAAATTCAATCTAATTACTTAGAATACGGGAGCCATATTACTGAAAACCTTGAAGATAGAAATACGACAACCTATTGGTCATCTACAGATCAAACCGATATAAATAATAAACAAATTATCACCTATATTTTAAATGATATTAGCGATATAAATAAAATTAAAATACAACCTCGATCAAACTTTTATCATCATTTTCCTTCAGAAATTACAATCTATACGGGTCTAAATACAGACGGCATGACAGTGGCCGATTCAATTAGTGGCTATACACCAACAAATGATGATGGAATAACTTTCTCAATTTCTACAATTCGAGCAAAATATGTTAAGTTTGAATTTAATGTAAAAGATTATTCCGGGTATACTAGAGCTCAACTATCAGAAATCGTAATTAATGGAGAGGACGTTATTGAACCAACTTTCACGTCAATCCCACCATCAATAGTTTCAAATACTGAGCTATATTCCTATCAACCATTGGTAGATAATCCTTCAGGCAATTCTTTAACATTTAACTTGGATATAAATGCTCTCACTGCAGGCATGACAATCAACAGCCTATCCGGACTTGTTACCTGGACACCTAATACCTCTGATTTAAGTATCACACCTTCTGTTTACGTATCTGACGGCACCAACAGTTCTTATCAAATTTGGACAATTCAAATTAGCCCACCCACTATTCAAAATTTAACAGTAAATGCAACAGAATCTAATTTAACAGAATCTTTCGGTCTAGGCATTTCAAAACTAATTGATAATGATATATTGACGCACTGGTCAACAGTGGGCAATCTTAATACTCATACAGTTGTTTTGGATGCTGATAATTATTTTTTAATTTCTGGTATAAAATTAAGACCACGTTTTTCTAACAATATGCATCATCCAACCAGCTTTAAAATTTACGTTGGTAATGATATTGGATATATGAAATTAGTCAAAAGCGTTACAGCCTATATCCCCCCAAATAATGAATGGTCTACAGTAAGTTTTAATGCAACCGCAGGAAGAAAAATTAAATTAGAATTTGACACTATCATAGGTTTAGACTCTTTTTTTAGGGTTCAATTGGCCGAACTTGATATATTAGGAAATGAGTTTTCAAATTCTGTCATTATAAGTTCCCCAGGAACCTCTGCCGTAAGAGGTGAAAATTATCAATATCAAGTTAATATTGTAAATGGAGGCTCAGGGGTAACCTATTATTTAAATTCAGATGCTGAATCAAACGGTTTGACAATAAATAACCTTACTGGAAACCTCCTATGGACTCCCTCACCTACTTCATCTGCAACTCAAAATGTAACGGTATATGTTGTAAATGGTAGCGACTTAGACACCCAATCTTGGACAATTCAAATTACAGATCCTCAAATCACAAATATTTCAGTTGTTACCTATACAGATCAATTCGGTTCATATGTAGCTCTCCTTCAAAAATTATTTGACGAGAACATTTCCACTTATTGGACATCCAATGATCAATTATCATTAGATAACGAACAAAATATTTATTTAAATCTGAATGAAGTTTATGATATTTCAGAAATATCATTAACCCCTGCAGAAAATACTATTAAGTTCATGCCAAGCAAATTTACCATATTTGCTGGTGAAAATTTACAAAGTTTAGTTCCAATTGTTACTGAAACTAATCTAGTTACTCCTTTGAATGCACAAATGAATTTTTCATTTCCAAAAGTTACCGCACAATATATTAGATTAGAATTATCCCCAAAGGATAGCTCATCAGGTAAATTTTACGTAGAGCTTTCAGAATTAAAATTTAAAGGTTTAACAAAAAATATCCCTCCAGTAACAAGCACACCAGTTACTCTTCAATTACTAAAAAATAATGAACAAATTACTATCAATTGGACTGCTTTGCCAGGGGCAGGTACATATGACTGGCTAGGTCTATATGAAATCGGAAGTGCTGACAGTAATTATGCATGGTGGAGCTATACAAGTGGCGCAACTTCTAGCACTTTAACTTTTGTTGCCCCTCAAACTGGAAATTTTGAGATGAGATACTTTTTAGACAATTCATATCAAAAAATCGCCGTTAGCAATTTGATAGAAATTACTCAAATAACTCCTTATACAATAACTTCTAGTGATTATAACCCTACAAATGGTGATTCGGTAACTGCTAGCTGGACCTCACCTGCAAACCCATCAAATTATGACTGGGTAGCCTTATTTGCCGTGGGAGAATCAGATAATAACAATTATCTATGGTGGTCTTGGACAAATGGTGATGCAAATGGCAATGCTCAATTCACTGCACCTGCAGCAGGAAATTACGAGCTAAGATATTTCTGGGATAATACGTTTACGGTCAAAAAAGTCAGTGATCCAATCACTGTAGACTGATGACCTTCTTTATCACCTCACCTATATACTAAAAATGATATTTATTTTTTGCTCAATAATTTGGCATATTGCAATACTGGGTTTTTGAAAAGCCCACTAATTTTTGCGAAATTAAGTTACTTCTAAATATTATAAAGTAAAATATCTTGAGCATTTCAATTTTTTATAGTCAGGTTTATAAATGAGTTATTGCTGGTTGCATCATACAAGAGTTTATGCTGCCATTGCTGTAATAACTATCCATGTTGCTGCTCAAGGGCAATTTACCAATGAAATTGGCTCTTTAAATTGGGGTGTAAGCGCCCTCTACAATTCTGCATCCAAATGGTGTGTTCCTATTTATGTTATAATTTCAGGATATCTATTATACAAAAACAATGATCCTAATTCTTTGAATAGCTTTTATTTAAAAAGAGCTTCAAAAATTCTAATACCTCTAATATTCTGGAGTATATTATTTACTTTTTGGAATATTTATTATCAAAAAATGAATGTGAATCTCGCATTAAAAAAAATACTCATAGGCAAATGCTATTATCATATGTGGTATTTATATATGATAATAGGCTTATATATTTTCTCACCATTTCTAAATTCTATGGCCTCTGCACTGTCGCAAACAAGATTTAAATTTCTTCTAATAATTATATTTCTACTATTATCGTTAAACACAATTGCAAATACTCTTCATTTTAAATCTTCCAGTCCATTTTTTGTTTGGTTCATTTATTACATTCCATTTTATATGTATGGGTCATATTTAAAAATATATGGTATTAAGAAAATAAATATTCTTAGAGATAAACTACTCATTTTTTTATTGATACTATTAAATTTTTCAGCCTATCAGCTTCTATCAATATACGGTAAAGATAACCTAGCATCCTACTTCTTTTCTTACACAAGCATATTTGTAATTGCCTATTCACTTTTAATTTTTCAATTATTTGAAAAAATATTTAAAGCTACAAAACACAACATGATTCTAGAAAATCTAGGTCAATGTACCCTTGGCATATATATTATTCATCCTATTTTTTTAGATTTACTAATTAATTATTATCCAAATATTTTTACAAATTTCACTTTTGTTATGGTACCTGTATTTGTAATTATATTATTCAGTTTTTCTTATTTTGTAGTTTCTACAATTAAAAAAATAAAATATTTAAATATTATAATATAATTCAAGACACATCAAATATGAATGAAAGCTTCCTAAGCTTTGGACAGCTTATTTAATCTGACGGTCAAAATTTAAATATTAAATCGAATAAAAAATTATAAGATTCTCTTCTTAAAATTCATACCAGAACCCTTTAAATCATTTGTAAAGTAATGAAAAAATATTTTAGTCCCTATTTACAGATAAACGTTTGTATTCAAGTTAGTTAACTTTTTCCAGATAAAAATCAGCTTTAAAAAATTATGGATTATTCATACAATATTTTTAATATAAATGATAAAATACTACCCTTTTTTAATTATGAATTCTATTACTGATTTCACATTTACCATGCATCTAAAATATAATTATTAAAACTTCAAAATGAAACAACTTTTATTAATGTCTATTTAATTAGTTTTTAAAAAATGATTTTTAACTCAATTGACTTTCTCTTCTTTGCTATATTGTTTTTCACATTATGGCCATTTCTAAAATTCAAAAATAATTTACGTTGGTCTTATCTTGTCTCAGCATCTTTTATTTTTTATGGATGGTGGGATTATCGTTTTTTAGCACTTATAATTTTAAGTGGCCTAATTGATTTTATATGTGGCCTTTGTATAGATAAATATCAAAACAAGAAAAAATATTTTCTTTATTTATCTATAATAGGCAACATTGGTACTCTTGCATTTTTTAAATATATAAATTTTGCTATTGATACTAGCAATGATATTTTAAGTTTTTTAAATTATTCAAATACGATTCCAACCTTTGATATCATCCTACCAATCGGAATTTCGTTTTACACTTTTCAATCAATGAGCTATACAATTGACATATACAGGAACCAACTTAAACCTACAAAAAATATATTCCACTTTTTTGCTTACTTATCAATGTTTCCACAACTGGTTGCTGGCCCAATTGTTAGAGCAAAAGACCTTTTAGTGCAACTCGAAAAGTTTCCAGAAGAATCTTGGGATGACAAATGGGAAGGCTCCTTAAAAATTTTAAAAGGTCTATTTAAAAAAATGGTTATAGCGGATAACTTAGGACCATTAGTAAATGCTGCCTTCTCAAATTCAGTTCTTAATCATGACCCCTACTTTTGGTGGTTAATAATGATTCTCTTTGCTATACAAATTTATTGTGATTTTAGTGGCTATAGTGATATAGCTGAAGGGCTAGCTAGATGGATGGGTTATCGTTTCCCAAAAAACTTTGACCATCCATATGTATCTATTAGTTTAAAAGAATTTTGGTCAAGATGGCATATATCATTATCCACATGGTTTAGAGATTACATTTATATACCCCTTGGTGGAAATAAAAAGGGGACCACTTTCATAATATTGAATATATATATTACCATGCTTTTATCAGGTTTATGGCATGGCGCTGCATGGAACTTTATTATTTGGTCATTTCTTCACGCTTCATTTTTAATAATTGAACGATTTACGAAGTGGCCAGAGAAGTTCAGCAAATCAAAAATTTTAATGTTTTTTGCTTGGACAATCATAATGACTCAAGTCTTAATTGCATGGGTATTTTTTAGAGCAAATTCTTTTGAACAAGCATGTAATATTGTGTGTATAATGTTGACCCCATCGCTAGACATTACTGAAATAATATCTTATATCAAAACTCAGTACAAACCAATTGTATTCGCTTTATTGATATTAATTTGGCATATTATATGGTATAAAAAATGGAATAATTTAGCAATTATTAATAAATATAAAGTCATATGGCAACCAATTACATTTGCAACAATCGTCATCACTATTATCTTATTTAGAGGACAAGGCAATGCTTTTATCTATTTTCAATTTTAAAGTATTATCAAAATGATCGAATCAAAAAAAATATTCATACTAAGTATCTTCTCCACAATTTTAGCATTATTGATACTTGTAATTTTCCGACCTTATGTTTCTTGGAGACACGATAGGCCTCTTTCTGGTTTTCGTGACAACTGGGATCACTCAATCAACTTCATTACAATTGGTGATTCACGAACGTTACTTGGGATTGATCCAATTAATGTTATCAATAAATATGATATCAAATTGCAAGGAGCTAATTTTGGATTTAATAGTGTCGCATTTTCAAAAAAATATCTATTAGCAGCAGAGAATAAATTAGTTTATAAAGGAAAAAGAATAATATTATTAGGGATATCCCCACTCTCATTATCACCAAATTCTTTTAATTCAAATGCCTTTAAAAATTTCAGCAAGTGTTCCAATGCTACTCGACTTTATGAATTTATACTTTCAAAAAAAAGATTTGCCTTCACAACTCTTAAAAAAACTGAAATTCAACACATCCTAAGCGGATGCAAGTGGAGACCTAATCTAGAAATTACGATTCAAAATTCTGGATGGACACCGGCAATATGGAAAGGGGCTGCAGATGATCGAGCTAATTTACTTGAATACCAAAATAAATTTAATTTGGGAAAAATAGAATCTAAAAGAATTGATTTATTAATAAACATAATTTCTAGCTGGCATGATAAAGGGATTAAGATCTTTGGTTTTCGCCCCCCTGTAACCAAAAAAATGTATGACCTTGAAAATGAGCTATCCGGTTTTGACGAAATATCTTTTATAGAAAAATTCAAAAATGCCGGTGGAAATTGGATTCAAATCCCCCCTTATGGCAAATATCACTGCTATGATGGCTCCCACATATCCAAAATATCCGCTATAATGCTTTCGGATAATGTTGGAAAAGAAATAAAAATGGTACTAGATGAAGAAGAATAAAATCCAGATTACCAAAGAAATTCTTACCGCTTTTATCTTCCGTTGCAAATGTCCAGTAAAGGGACGGGGCAGGCAAGGCCAAACTACCTTATCACAATACTTTTACAACTTAAAACGCCTTTAAAAGCACCTTAGAGATTCGACTTTAACGATTTGTGGCCGTCTAAGACAGTCTTCTTCTAGATCATAAATTATACTGTTACCTTCATCCAAAAGACCATAGATGACCTTAGGTTCTTTTTCACCGCGTGACTTCAATTTCAATTGGATTATTTTTACAAAACTATCATCACAATCAGCAACGGAAGATATACAATTTGATTTACCTGCCTGGCATTCTGATGGTAAACATTTATTTTCTAATTCATCAATTAATTCACAGACACCCTCAAGTGGTTTTTCCCCTAATAATTTTACAATATCTCATGAACTATAATTTGATATCGTACTTTACGTTTAAGGACTTCTCTTGCGGCACAAGTCAACCATTCAATTTGATGTTTAACTTTATCAGCACGACACATATTTAACTCTATATAAGACATATAGTTTTGAAAATGATTATTTGATTAAATAGTCGTTGCGTGATAACGATCTTCCTAAAAGGCCCCTTTTCGTTCTTTAATAAGATTATAATTTTATACCGTCGCCCCAGCAATCAAATGAATACTTTCAGCAATCACATCATCACCAGGATCTTGAAATAACATATATTATGATTAGAAGTAACCATATAATTTAACACTACAAGACCACAACAGATCATTGCTTCAGGCAACCAACGCACCCATACTACACGAACTTTTTTTGACTTAAATAAAAAATCGTTATTATGACATACATGTGTAATATGGTAATTATAATCTGGAAGAAACTTTTTATTGGCTCTTGGCTTTTATAATATCCATGAATTTTATTTTCCTGGATATTTCACACAACTATTTATAATTTTATGTTACTTTATTTTATATTTTTAGATTTAATCCAAAACAGACCCTCTAACACCCGTTGTGGACTATTATTTTTTATAAAGTTTACAATTAAGTGACTTAACCGTGTCCGACCACATAAGACAAAAATTCTATTTAAGGTAATGAATAATTGAGACTTTTTTGGCAATTTTTATTTTAAAATTACAGGGGCGTCCCAGAATTCTCATCATCTCTTACAAGCAAGTTCTAGAATACCTATTCTTCGACCAACGGTTACACTAGAAATAAATCGCTCATCTTGTGAAACTTGCTTCCAGCAATCTTTCATGCTTTCAGAGAAATTTATATCATCTAGTATGATGATAGCCCCGTCACTACTATTTTTTATTACTAGGTCCAATTGGGGTAGAACAAATTCCTTGGTATGAATCGCATCTATAAAGGCTAGATCAATTTTTTGGTTGTCGCCCAAAATGAGATCAATATTTTCTTCAAATGTGCCCAAGACACTTTCAAATCGATCACTAATTCGCTCCATATTTCGAATGGCCACATCTCTCCAGGCTTCATTTGGTTCAAAAGTGAATAATTTTCCTTTTTGATTTGATTCAAGACCAGCTAGGAAGTACATACCTGAAACGCCAAAAGCAGTGCCGAACTCAACAATATTTTCTGGTTTAAAATACTGCACGATATTACTATAAAGATCGCCTAAATCAGCTGATGTTTTGACAGCACTAGGTTCTCTTTCAATAACACCATCTTTATTTCCTTCATATCCATCCCAAAGTGGTTGTGGACCTAGACCATTAGTATCCCTTGTGGCAATTTTTATCGTTAAACTGTGACTTGTTTTAATGGAACGAATCAATTTATTTGGAAGAAAAGCCTTTAGTTTAGAACCATCCTTCCTTTTAACCCAATTCACATGAACAATTGCAGGAAGAAGCGATCTAATAGTTGCTTTAATTTTTCTTAACATTTAACCACACTCGATAATAACATATTACAGAAAATATTAATTATCAAAATTATATCAGAATCTGTTTTTCTGTAAAGATACAGCATTACCCTTATAATAAACGATAGAAGATTACGTTCATAAATTTATTTTCACTATCTTATAAAGAGACTATTCTTCAAAATATTATGAGCTATAACTTTGCAACTTGCTGATAAGCTCTTTCTCATTTGATTTTACTGCTAAGAAATTAGAGCCATGAAAGTTTTCTAAATTATAATGATACTCTTGAAAAGCTACATATCGCGGGTAAATTTTGCCAACGACAAACCCACTATTAATTAAATAATTATAAAAGTCAGCTAACAAGTCATGAGAAGAAATGTTGAATATTCCATATTCAAACTGCACAGCGCACACATTTTGAAGTTGATCTTCAAAACCCTTAATAACCTGCAAATCCATACCTTCTACATCAATTTTTACAAAATCAATATTGTTTATTTTATGATCCATCATGTGGGTACATGCTTTAACAGTCTTGCATTGAATCTCTTGATCATAATAATTATCATGATAACTCATACCTTCAATCCTGCACCCTGTTGCGGTTGCAGAGTTTTTTCCTAGGCTTATTGTGATCATATCCTCTTTACTTGATAGTCCATAGTTAATTTGCATGACATTACTTAAACTATCTGTTGCATGTAATAGTTGCTCATAAGTCGAAGGTACTATTTCAAACGCATGAATCTTGCAAGAAGGAACCATCTTTGATACTAATTTGCTCCACTCTCCTACATTTGCCCCAACATCAAAAATCAATTGAGGCTGAGAATTAGTAATTATTCTTAGCACTCGACCTTCGCCATTTCGCTCCATATTAAAATCTAAATTGTTTAGGCTTCTATGAAAAACACTACAAAGTTTTTCGATAGCTTCAGTAAATGGTTTTCCACGATAACGACTTAAGATCCTTGCCAAACGAGCAACTATTTTACATAGAAAATTCAAAAACATTTATCTCAATCCTCTTGATATAATAGAAATACAACTATTACCTAACCATTTATTATATTGATAATTATACCTACATAATCTGAAAGATCTTAAAAAATGAAATATGCTATAGAGGCATTTATTAATTAACAATAATTTATACATCTAACTACACTATCTTAAAATTCTAGATTGAATTTAGACGACTGACATCCCCCTAAGTACACCAGAGAGTATACGGCTATATTACACCGGCGGCACTTTATGAAAACAATCACTAATTGTTGCACTTCAAACTTGATCTTAGGAGATGCCTAAGTTATCGCTTAAGACTATCAGCGCTAATTATTTTTCTTTTGCCTAGGATCATAATTATGTTTCTTTCTTTTCCCAATAATATTTTTTAAGGCTAATTTCAAATTAACTGGCATATATCCCACAAGTTTTTTTTTAATACTAAAGCCTAGAGGATCTGTTGGCTTAACCACAAAATCCTCCCAACGCGGTGCTTCACACTCTTCAGCATTGTTGTACCATAGATTACCATATAGTTGAGTACGTTGATTAGATAAATGATTGTAATTAGTTTTTACGGCATGCAGCGTATCATTGTCGGGTGAAAAAATAACAATACTATTGTTCTGACGTTGCTGTTTAATAATATCACACCAACTCCAAGGTACCCAACAACGATTGATCATATTGTTCCCTTTCCAAAACTCATTTACATAAGCTCTTTCAGGTTTAAATTTCAAATATGATGTATGATGTTCATCTTCCGATGAATTAGGGCTAGGATTGATGTTGACCATATAAGTTAATGCTTTAGATCGAACATCGGGATGTGGGCTTATCTCATAACCATCCAAGTATTTCTGCAAGCCAGAATCATAGGTGCAATTACTCGAATCAATATTAAACTTTTCTGAAATAACCTCAACAAATTCTTTTGATCTTATCAAATTCATCAAGTTCTCTATTGGGCTTGATTCTGGGGTCTGAAGACGCAATACAACACCATAGCCTTCACACGAACTTCCCATTTTTGTGGTTATTTTTTTTTTCTTATGCCAGGCTAAATATTTTTTATAATTTTCAACGCACCCAGGAAATGACATAATTTTGTAGTTATTCCGAAAAAGCTTATCAAATAATTCAATATCAGTTTCAGCACTTATCGTCAGTTCTTTGCAGTTTATGATTCTTTCAAAGTCTTCACTATTGAAAAGATCGTTTATTTCAATATGGCGAAATGGGACCTTAGAAATTTCGGAATTTCTAATTTTTTCAATTACATAAGATAAGTCCAATTATTTCCCTTAAAAAACACAGCACAATAAAGATGCCAACCTGCAGCTAATTTGAGTAGGCCTCAATATTTTATAAAAAATATTCTAACCTATTAAAAATATATGAGTAGATTAATTAACCAGAAAGAGAATCTTTAATACCCAAAAAAGTGTTATCTTTGAAATGGCAGATGCTATTATGCTTTTAGGTCGGTCTTTTGTCCTTTTCACTATGTCCACAGGTCGTATAACTGTCTTAAATCATCAGAAATCATTCCAAACTAAATACTTAACCATGTCAGAAACCGCGCGCCTTTAGAGTAAGAAATTACTTACCCCCCCATATTTAAATAATTGAAGGCCTGTCATTTATTTTGATCATTTGAATTTCATTTTTATTTTTTTACGTGTCAATACTTTATAAAGAGACCTTACAATTTGCTTTGCAGCTAAATCATTGCCTGCTTCAGTTAAATGCACCCCATCGGAACGGATAACTTTACTAATCAATTTTTTATTCAATTTAAATTCTTTCAAAAAAATATTATGCAAATCACAAATAGGTAAATGATACTTTTTAGCTAAATTTCTCATATGTTGGCAAATATTTTTATTCATATACTCATCAAGTCCTTCTTTGAACTTGCTCTTCCAAACATGTCTTTTGTTATCGAAAGGAGAACTTGTGATTAATAGAATCTTAGCTTTTGATTTTTTTTTGATGACAACAATAAGTTCTTCTAAAGATTTTAAAAACTCCTCAGGAGGTTTGCCAGTATCATTTAACCCAAATGAAATTGTGATGACAGTTGGCTTTTTATCGAATACATCTTTTTCCAACCTTGACAAAGCTCTTTTTACAGTGTCACCGCCCTTACCAGAATTTAAAACAAATCCTTTCACTGATTTCTTAAATGCAATATTAAAATATTTTTGCACACAATCAGTTAACTTAGAACCCGCTGGGCTTCTCGACGATAATGTTGTAGAATCACCCAACATAACAATATTGATTTTGCTATCTTTGCCAACGACATTTGTATTTATTACAATCGAAATGAATAAAAATATAGAAACAAAAGAGTTTTTCAGCAATAGCATTTACACATCCAATTTATAAAGTTTAAGACATAATTTATCTTTAATATATTAACAAATATTTCTATCGAAAAAATATAATAATATTCTGAAGCATTATTTTAAGTCAAAATATGAGTAGGGTAATATTTCAATTTAATGAGCTTACCTATTTAAGGTATATCATTTAATTATATTTCAATTATTGAACAGAATAAAACTGATTAATAACATTAATAAAGTCAATTCGATGCTGATCTTCTGTTGCAAATGAAGTTACCAGGCGAATTAACATTTGATCTTCTTTTAAGGTGCGACCTAAAGGCAATGCTTCATCATACCATTCGTAAAATTCACCACCTGCTTCTTTCAGTACTTTAAATAGTTTTTTAGAAATGATCACAAATATTTCATTGGCTTCCACCGGCCATGCTAATTGTATCTCTTCAACAGAAGATAGATCTGCTGCTAATTTCTGAGCATGAGCATTGGCATGTGTTGCTAAATCAAGCCAATGATCATTTTTCAACCAACCAACAAATTGAGATCCAAAGATACGACCCTTCGAAATAAGATGTCCCGTTCTCTTTCGTCTATGAATAAAATTCTCCGATAATTCTTTATTAAAAAAAATAACTGCTTCGGCACATAAAGCCCCACATTTTGTTGCCCCTAAGCAAAGTACATCCACCCCAGACTTCCATGTTAATTCTGCCGGTGTGCAATTTAAATGAGCAACAGCATTTGCAAAGCGTGCCCCATCCATGTGAAAATTAATATTATGTTCTTTAGCAATTTCACTAAGGCTTTTGATTTCCTCAGGAGTATACACCTGACCCAACTCACTAGCTTGGGTAATACTTAATGCCCCTACTCTAGAATTGTGAGGGAAATCAACACCAGCGCTATTAATATAATAATCATTAAGAAGATCAGCAGAAATTTTACCAACACCTTTAGCGATAGCTTTTAGACGAGCACCACCCGTAAAAAATTCCGGAGCAGTAGACTCATCCAAATAAATATGCGCGTGCTCATGACAAATTATCGTCTCCCATGGTTGTACCATACATGACAATGCCAAAGAATTAGATGCCGTTCCCGTTGGCACAAAAAATGCCTCCAAATCACACTCAAAAACTTTACGTAATGCCACAACAGCTTGCATAGTCCAATCATCATTACCATAACCAGCTGTATAACCTGTATTAGCTGACACCATCATTTCTAACACTTGCGAAGAAGCACCCGTATGATTATCACTTCCAAATTGCATTTTGTTTCTTTCTAATTAAGTATTTGTAATTCCCATATATTTACATATTTTAATGTATAGGATTTCAATTCAAATGGAATGATCTTTTAGATACAGATCTAAAAATAGAATTCAAATTAAACTTTAACTGTCGAATTCAGCAATAGCCTTTTTTAAGGCACTAATTGCTCTTTCTTTATCAACTTGATTCATATCTATCTTCAATTTAAAACCTTCAGACTCTTCCTTAAATTCATTTCGTTTTATAGAAGGACTTTCTAATAATTCTATTACATGATAAGTTTGAATTGGATGAGCAATGCCTTTAACAGAAATGAGTTCTTTTTTCTCACATTTTATTTTATCTTGAATCAACGCATACGTTTCATTCGAGATTAGTATTTGATCCGCTTCTGAATGAGATTCTAATCTACTCGCTAAATTGACTTGGCCACCAATGATAGTGTAATCTAAACGTGAATCCGATCCGAAATTTCCAACGGTGCAGTATCCTGAATTAATCCCCATGCGTATTCTTAAAGGTTCAGAAATCCCAAGATTAACCCATTTACCTCGCAATGATTCCATGCGTTCTCTCATCTCTAATGCCATCGAGACACAAGCAACCGCATCGTCATTGACCCCTCTTGACTCAGGGGCACCAAAGAAAACCATGATAGCATCACCAATAAATTTATCGATGGTTCCGCCATGTCGTAAGGCAATTTCAGACATCTCCTGAAGATAATTATTTAACAGCGATGTTAAGGCTTCTGATTCCATCCTGTCAGTTATGGCAGTAAATCCTTTTATGTCGGAAAAAAAGACGGTTATATTTTTACGATTAGATTCTAGCTTAACGTCATTTTTTCCTGAAAAAATCGAATCATACACTTGAGGAGCAAGGTACTTAGATAGCTTCTGAGATAAATTTTGAAGTTGTAAATTAGTTTGCTCGCTTTCTTTGATAACACGCTGAAGATCTTCCGTACGAGCAGAGATTTTTTGTTCAAGGTTATCGACTAAATCCTTTAAAGATAATCTCATCTTCTCAGAAGATTCTTGCAATTCGCCAAGCTCATCTTTTCTATTTTTAACAACTTCTAAATCAAATTTCCCTTCAGCAATGATTTTAGATGACTCAACAAGTTCATTGATAGGCTTGATGATGGCATTTGCAAAAAAATAGCCAAAAATACATGTAAAGATAATCAAAGCTATTTCGATATAATTTAAAATACTTAGAATATCTGTTAAAACCATCAAGGCTAATTCTTTCTCTTGAAGAATAAGCACATTCATCCCAGTACTTCCTAATGTGTCATAACCTTTACTTGAGCTAGTTCCAAATATATAATCTTTGCCATTTAGTTTCGTAGCAATTCCATGAGAATCTTTTTCTAATGAATTTTTATATGGTATTAAATCCAAGAATACACCCAATGAATTATTTTTAAGTGGTTTATAAAGCATCTCTTCGACTCTAAATGTTTTGGAAGAAGATAAAAGATTATTTTCAGCATCAGTCAGTAAAATAAACGAACGATTATCTTGCTCTAGGGTATTGACCAATGTTGAATCAATAATCAGATCAATTTTTTGTAAATCTAGAATAGCTATTAAAGTACCGGTAACTTCTCCTAAATCGGAATTAATTATTTCAATACTAATACTGATTGAATATATCTCTTCGAGTGGAAAATATTGAACCTTTGATAATACGGGTCGCTTTTCACCTATAGCATCATTAAGCCCCTTATACCCGATAAGTTTTTTTCCAATTTTTTTAGGATCACTACTGGCAATGATCTCTAGCTTTTTATTCGTTACGTGTATAGCTTTGTATGTAAGATAACTTTCCTTAGCACTTTTTAGAAAGTTTGAAATATTTAGATCAGAATCATCCGTAAGGATATCATCCATAATTCCTAATTTTGACCAAGCAAATAGGTTTTGTACCCTTTCAAAAAGAGTTTTATCAATTTGATCATTGATTGATTTAGAATTTGCGTGAAAAGATAAGCCGACGTTACTAACGATATTAGATTCAATCTTTTGAGAAAATACAAAACCAAGTATCAATAATGGAAATACACCTACCAAAACCATTGGCAACAATAATTTCCATTTTAATTTCATTAATTCATTTCTAGAAAAGTGACTTGGTTAATATATAATTTTTTGAAGAAACAGATGATCCTTCAATAGTTAGAACCTTAACGGTTTTATTCAATTCCGCTAACTCTTCATTATTTTTAACGACAACTAATGAAATCGAAGAAGGAATTTTGCTGACGAGTACTTTAGCAGACCTACTGTGTTTTATGGCCTTAGGAGCTTTAACCAATTTTTGTTCAAAGATTTTTGCCGTCCAGTGTTTTTTTAAATCTCTTTCAGACATCTCAAAAATTCTTTTCAAAGCGATAGCTTTTTCAGGGGTCCCAGAAGATCTCAATAGAAGAATGATTCGCTTGTTATCCGCTTTCCAATATTTCAAATCCGCTCTAAATATTTTTTTCAATTGCTTCATAGTCAAGGTGTCAAGGCTACTTTTTTTATTGACGATAATGGCAACTTTAGGATCTTTATAGTCCTCAGCATTAACCGCATTACATAAAATACAACCAACCAGTAGCAAAAATAAAAACTTATAATTAACTACTTGGTTATGCAACATATTTATGTCCTTAAGCATATGGGTTTTAACTAACATTGATATATCCTTCAAAAAGAAACTGAAAATTGAGTGGCAAAGGTTGTTTCGGTACCATCGGTAGACTTTGGCGTACCATTAGCCGTTTCTTTATCAACAAATCCTACTTCAACTTTACCAGCAAATGATTCCGTAATTTCATACCTTAATCCTACTGAGACACCCATATGATCTTGTCCAGTGCCAAAAACATTATCTTCAGTAGCACCAAAGTACCCACTATTCTTATCATCATCATAATCGATGTAATCAAGTTTAATGAATGGTGTAAATTTATTTATTTTATAGGTTGCGAAGAGATAACTACTTAATGTGCTGCTCACTTCACCACTATCAGGATCTTGTGAAATAAGTGCAACTTCAAAATTAAGGCTAAAATTATTTCTTACATATTTACTATGAAAAGCCAATATGGCCTCCTCAATTTTGGACCTGGACCCGCCATTGGTATCCGTCGCACTCGGAAGCATATCATAATACAAATTAAGACCTAAATTAAATTGACCTCCAAATTCAAATCCAAAATCTAAATATAAATTAACTGCTTTATTATCATTGATATCACCTACACTTTGAACATTGCGTGAATGATCACCTCTGCCGTTTCCTAAATTAAATACATACGCCACATCAAGTTTAGGAGATGAAAAAACTCCGCTCACCTCAAGACCCATCATATGCATAGGCATTGTCCCACCAGCACCTTCAAAAGCATACATTTCTGGTCTTTTAATACTTGTCTGCAAATAAGCACCATGATGGTAGACTTGATTCCATAATCCTATAGCAGTATGAAAGCGGCCACCACTTATTTTAACCATGTCATTAAATTCATAAGAAATGATTACCCGCTCAACTCCTAGCACCCACTCATGTCCATTATTTTTGAAAACCGTTTCATTTAAAAAAGAGACTTGCTCCGATACACGTCCAGCGAGAAATAAATCTAACTGCCCTAAAACAAAACTATTTTCCCCATCATTGTCAATGCTTGATGTATCATAATCTATTTCAGTAGCTCGATAGCCAACATCTGCAAATCCTCTTAACGATACTGATTCTCTAACGGTATTCTCTTCTTCCAATTCTTTCAACATGTCTTCGACTTCATCACTATGAGCCGATTGAAATACTAAAATTAATGACAATAAATAAAATAATGCCAATTTTTTAAATGACATAAATAAATCTCTCCTAATTAATATATAGAAATACTTTTACTAAAAACCTGCAAAATAAAATCTTTTTTAACAAGCAGTACTTACATAAAATGAAAAAGAACATATTAACAAATTAACCAACAACTTCAATCGGAATAATACTAGTGTCCTATTGTGAGAGCATCAATAATATTGGCAAAAATACCCCTGGATTTCGGCAAATTTGTCAAAATTAATTCAAGAAATTTTAATTGAAACGAATCTAATTTTAACATTTTCCATCATCTTCATAAAACAAGTCCCCAGAGCTAAGCCAATACTATTTTTTTTCGCTTCTTGTAATACTTCTTCAAGGGCTTGAATCAATTCTTTTTGATTGAATTGATGTGTATAACCTGAAAGACAACCTTCAGGTGTGAGTAAAATTTCTGACTTTTCAGCTATCGCTTGTTGAATAGCAGAAATAACATTTTTCTTATTTAACTCAATATCATTTGATACGGGATTTTTTTTACCTGATACGATCATTTTTTATTTCCTAATTTAGACGTCTATATATTGTAAAAAATGGCTGAGCATAAATTAATAATTTTTATGTAATGAGTAGCCATATGCCCGATTATATAATACATGAACAAGTTTGGCCAATCAACCTTCAAATTGGTATTCAATATTCACATCAAAAGCAAATATACTTAGCCAGTCCTTCTTATCTAATTGCTACTTCTTCAAAGATCTCAAATTTCAGACGAAACTAACCTACCTTCATTTTATTTGACTTTATAACAACTATGAAGCTAATTGAGCCCCTATCAGAAGTGAGCATAATAAAATAAAATACTTTTAAAAGCCCTAAAATAGTGGCGTTCCTTTTAAAGTTAAATAATTATGAGAGAAATATATGTCCAACACAATCCTCAAATCACCATTAAACACAACTGATTCTGGTACTTGGTTACGTGGTAATTTACATACACACACGACTATCTCAGATGGCGCAGAAAATCCACAGACAATGATTCAGTCTTATGCTGATCTTGGTCATGACTTTTTATTTATCAGTGATCATGATTCTCTAGCAGACTATAGTAACCTGGATCCTTGCGGATTAATTTTAATTAAGGGCAATGAGGTGACAGCTTCTGGCCCACACATTCTAGATGTTGGCGCCAAAGTATTGGTGCCGGCAACCCCTGATCGGCAAACCGTAATCAATCAGATTAATACTGAAAGTGGATTTGCGGTTTTAAATCATCCCAATAATACCTTTAGTCAAAATCATTATCCTTATGAATTAATGCTAGAGCTAAAAGATTATACAGGCATAGAAATTTTTAACGCTAAAGCCTTATCTTCTGCCGGCTCACACCTCGGACTTAATCGATGGGATCGATTGCTAGCTGA
Organism: Planctomycetota bacterium; assembly: GCA_002746535.1. GTDB lineage: Bacteria > Planctomycetota. The sequence continues at coordinate 5,180 of NVWA01000024.1, read as the reverse complement.
AAAAGGGATGGTTTGGGGATTTGCCAATGACGATAGTCATGACCTTAGTATTGTAGGCAGTGCTTGGAATGTTGTATGGGCCAAAGACAAGTCTGGCGACGCGATTCTTGAAGCCCTGAAGAATGGCAGCTTTTATGCCTCAACAGGTGTTGAAATCATTCAACTTGAAGTGAAAAATTCAAAAGTACATGTTGTAACAGCAAATGCCGATAAGATCATTGTTGTTGGGAAGTATGGAAAGCGATTATTTGAATCAAATGGTCATGAGCTAATTTTTGATACCTCAGAATGTTTGAGCCCCTATCTTAGAATTGAATGTTATGGTTCAGGTGAAAAAATGGCCTGGACACAACCTATCCAAATAGCAAATGGCTTAAGCAATATCCTACAAGATAACCTCAATGAAAATCCAACTTATTCTGTCTCACGTGTTGAAATCGAGCCTAATATGACAGGTAAGACAGTAGACCCCCTATGGGATAGTATCCAACCATCAAGAGATTTCATGTCAGCCTCTAATCCTAAAGCACAAACGATGCAAACAAACTTTAAGGCGGTATTTGCACAAGAAAAGTTATTCTTATCGATTTACTGCGAGGAACCTGAATTAGATAAACTAAGAATGAACGTCAAAGATAACGGCAATCCAAAAACTTGGACCGATGATTCAGTCGAGATTTTCCTAGATCTTGATCATACGGGCAAAGACTACTTCCAAATTATGTTAAATGCGGCGGGTTACTACGCATGCTCCAGTTTTGACTCCAAACGGAAAGAACCATTAATCATTAAAACAAAAGTAGCAAGAGAAGAGAATGCTTGGACATTAGAGATTTCAATCTCTCTTGCTAATTTAGGATTGCATTTCCCACTGGGAAAAGAATTCGGATTCCACATCGTACGAAATCGTAAAATTGGATTGTTCACAAGCAGCCTTTGGACCTATGTTGGTGAATCAAATCATTCCCCAAGATTCTACGGAACCCTCACAATTTAAATTTTGAAATAAATTTCAAAAAAAGGTGAACTCGATGCTAGGAATAACTTATCCTTACTAAAGCAGCATATGGCATCACCACAAACAGTCTTCCACTCCAAAACCCTTAGAATCAGTTTTTCCATAGTAAAAACTCATCTTAACCCCTTATTTAAGACTCTTTTTATCGATAAACTATTGTTAACAAATGGCTTAACCGTGTCCGACCCCACAGTTGAATTCATTCATGCTTTATTTAAAACCTATAAATTTAAATAAATCAAAGTTTCATTTTTTTAATATTAAATACAATACACATGTTTTTTATGAATTGGAGAATTTATTGAAATCGATTTACCTAATCTTACTAATTTTTATTTTTTTACCATTATGTGCTGATGAAACAAAAGTTAAGAAAATTATTAAAAAAACGCATACGGAAGTTCAAAGCTTACTTAAAAATAACACATTATCCGCAAATAAAAAAAGAATCAAAATTATTCAGGCCGTAATGGTTGGTGAAAAATCTTTAAGTGCATTACGACGACATTATGTTTTAAGGCATGCTTTTAAAGAAGCAAAAAAAATTAAACTTTCATTAGAAGCATTTAAAAAAATCGACTTTACAAAAAATAACATATCAGATCAGGAAGAAAAAATAGAAGTAACTAATAAACCTAAAAGTATTAAGTCTAATTCTTCAAAAAACCCAAAATCAAAAAGAATGAAAGCCTCCTATTTTTTAAGTCTACAGAAGTTTAATGATTTTTCACCTGCAGAAAAAGTAAAAATAATACAAAAACATGTAAAATCAGACAAAGATAAATTATTAAAATTAACATCTGATAATTATATAATTCATACAGACTATACTGCATATGAGCTAATTTATTTAACAGTTCAATTGGAATGGATTGCAAGTATATACAATAAAGTCTTTAATACTGATAATAAAAAACTGATTAAAAAACCCACGCTTTATTTGATGAAAGATTCCATAAAACTCGAAGCAATAGTGAAAGAAAAAGATATTAAGTTTCTAGAATCAAGTTATGAATATAACTCAAAATTTCATTTTTACTATCGATCCGGAAGAAGTATATCTTTCAAATATTACCAAAGGGATATTTTTAAAATGCTTAGCTATTCTTACGGCAAACCTTTTTTACGAAACTATTCTTCTTCAATATTAGACGCATTTAAGAGTTTACGATTATTTGCATCCCTTGAAAGTCTTCAAAGAGAAAGTATTTTTGATTATTGCATGAGTTACAAACAATTAAGAGAAGCAAAAGAAATGACAAAAGATTTCACCGCTTTTTCAAAAAAGTTATCCTCAAAGGGTCTTCCATCTCATTCTCGGGATCTTATTTCTATGTTCGCTGTATTCTTATTTTATAACGGTTATTTTTCAGACTTAAACTCCTTTGCCGCAGAAGATGGTGGTGATTTTTTTAAAAAGGGAAGCACGCTACCTTTATTAAAAGATTTTGAAGTTTTTTTTAAAAACGAGGTGCCATTATCGAGAGACTTTAATGGTAATTTATTAAATAATATAAAGTTTCCACACAATAGATATTCAGATGAATTAGAAAATGATGACAAATTAATTATTATCAATGCCAAATATAAAAAATTGGATCAAGCCTTTTTATTTAAAGCTTTACATGCTTTTCATTCCAAAAAATATGATCAGGTAATTCCGCACATTTTCAAAATAAAAGATGCGGCTAATAAATACCCATTCATCGATTCAATTTTATCTTTCTCTTATTATAAAATGAAAAATAAGGAGAAAGCTTTATTTCATAAAAAGAAAGCCTTGAAGATTTGTCCAAATGACCCCATTATCAATAGAAGATTAAAAGATTTAAAGTAATTTTTTTTATCTTTCGTAAATATTAAATGGCTTAATCGTGTCCGAGCACCGTGAGCCCTTCACTTTTTTGAAGGTCAGCTCCTTACTTCTTCTGGTATGGATTCTGATTTTATTAATAAGGCTATTAAGGCTATGGGTAGGCTATGGGGTCGGACACACCTAAGCAATTCTATAGCAACATGTTAGGTGGCTATGGGGTCGGACACACCTAAGCAATTCTATAGCAACATGTTACAACAAAAAATGACCCTAAATACATAGTTAGGATTGATTTTTACTAGGTAAAAACAGTTTCTAAGGAATAATAGCCACTTAAAAAAATGAAGGTAATAAAAATATGCCGCGTGCTCATCGATTTTTTCTTCCAGGTTACATTTATCACATCACCCATCGTTGCCACAATAAGGACTTTTTGCTGCGATTAAAAGTTGATCGAAAAAACTGGACAGAATGGCTTTTCGAAGCAAAGCAACGATATCAACTATCCATTTTAAATTACACGATTACATCAAACCATATACATTTATTAGTCAAGGAAACTGGCAATAATGTCATCCCAAAAAGCTTACACTTAATAGCAGGATCAACAGCTCAGGCATACAACAAAAGAAAAAATAGGAAGGGTGCTTACTGGGAAGATAGATATCACGCTACCGCGGTTCAGGATAGCAGTCATTTTATTCGCTGCATGGCCTACATTGATTTGAATATGGTTAGAGCAGGTGTCGTAAACCATCCGTCGGATTGGGAATTTGGAGGTTACCATGAAATCAGACAACCTAAATCAAGGTATAAAATCATTGATCATAATCAATTAATTCATTCAGGCGGACAACATACAACCATGCCTATAATTAATAGAATTGATGAAGAAATTAAAACACAACTTCAAAGCCAAGGAAACATTGATGAAAAAAAAATCTCCAATAGCATTGCGCTTGGGGATGATCAATTTATCAAAAAGTACAAAATGGAATTGAAGAGCAGAGGTCACTCAAGAAAAATAAATAATGAAGGAGACATCAATACATTAAACGAACCTAAAGCAGCATACGGCATCACCACAAACAGTCTACCATTCCAAAACCCTTAGTATCGATTTTTATATAGTAAAAACCCACCCTAACCCCCTTTTCAGACCCTTTTTTAAAACTAAACTATTGGAACTAAAGCACTTAACCGTAGTCCGACCCCAAAGATCAAAGATAACAAAGATAAACCCAAAGATAATCAAGTTAGACCAAAAAAAATTCCGCGAGTTGAGCATTTCCGTGAGCATTAAATAAAGCTTTCTTGAATTAAATATTTAACTATAATTCTGAAAATTAATAGCATAGGCTTTTATAACTAAACTATCAAATATTTTTCAGAGAAAATTATGAAACTAATTTACATATTTTTAATTGTTGCAATTGCTTTATTAAATGGATGCTCAACAAACAAAACTTCTGTTGTTAAAAAGGATGTCACTCTTATTATTAAAGAAGTAAAATTTTCTAAAGAGGTTGTAATAAGTAAAGCTGTACAGGAAGAATGCAATTTAAAAAAGAGCTTAGTCAAATTTATCAAAAAGACTGCAGCGCCCCAATACACAAAAGTATTAACAAATGCCACATCTGATACTCAAAATTCGCATATTTTAACCATTGAAATCAGCCAAGTCGTAGCTGGTGGTGGGGGACTGTGGTCTGGCTCAAAATCAGTAATGATCAAAGGAACATTAACACAAGATGGTACACAATTAGGAAGCTTCAAAGGTTTTAGGTATTCAAGTGGGGGAGCATGGGGTGCTTACAAAGGTACATGTGTGATATTAAACAGATGTGTTAGGACTCTTGCCAAGGATGTTACACAGTGGCTTGCCAATCCAACTGTAGGTGCAAGAATCGGAAACTTAAAGAAAACGAAAAAATAAAAGTTAAAGGGCAAACTTAAAATAATATTGGTTTGTCAATTATCTATTACATTTTAAAGTATTTCAGCTCTTCAAAAATTAAATCACCAGCAAAAAAAGCATAAGAGGATAATGAGTCGACAACTATTCTTTAAATCTTTGTTTTCATCTAGCTAGAAATAATCAAATAATTTTTAAAAATAACGGCACCCCTTTAGAACAGTGCTACCTTAATGGGACTTAGGAATACCTCGCTACCGCTCAAGATGGGGCTATGGTGGCTATGGGTGCCGCACGGGGTCGGACACACCTAAGCAATTCACTAGCAATAAGTTACAACAAAAAATGACCCTAAATACATAGTTAGGATTGATTTTTACTAGGTAAAAACAGTTCCTAAGGAATATAAACAACTTAATAAAAATGAAAGT